>CAZHVS010000011.1:0-111749 GCA_964536015.1 uncultured Ignavibacteriaceae bacterium | reverse complement strand
GACTTGTTAGCTTCAAATTAGCTATCGTAAATACTGTGTCACTTTCGTCACTTATTAAAGTATCTGCTAAATTTAATATCCTAATTTTCGAAGAGGCAGAAGGTGTAATTCCTGTTGGTATTAGCCAGCTATAATTTGTTATTGAAGCAAGTGTATCTTTAATTAAATTCCAACTTAAACCATTATTTGTGGAGAATTGAATTCTAATATTAGATATATCTAAGCTATTTTGCCAGGAGATATTTTTTGTTGTCCCAGCTTGCCAGTTTTCACCACCATTTGGTGAAATAATTTTCAGAATACTAATCGTGAATGCACTATCGCTTACATCATTAACATTATTATCACTCAGATTTAGAATTTTTATTTTAGCACTTGTTGAAGAAATATTAGGTGGAATCAACCAACTATATGTACCAAGCAATGCTGAAGTATCTGCTATATTGCTCCAACTTATTCCATTATTTGTAGTGTATTGTAATCTAACGTTAACAATATCCGGGCTATTGATCCAGGTGATTGGTTTGACTCTTCCGGCTTGCCATCTTTCTCCACCGACAGGTGAAGAAATTTCTAGTTTTGTAAGAGTAAAGACACTATCACTTACATCTAAAATTGATAAATCAGCAACATCCAAAATTCTTATTTTTGAAGTTGTACTTGGAGTTAAACTGTTTGGAATTATCCAATTATACGCTCCTGCAGATGCTAATGTATCTTTAATTAAAGTCCAATTTGTTCCATCGTCTGTAGAATATTGTATTCTAACATTTGTGATATTAGAACTGTTCTGCCAAGTAATTTGTCTTGTTGTTCCTAGCTGCCATCTTTCTCCACCATTAGGAGAAGTAACTTTCAAACTGCTAATTGTGAATACATTATCGCTAGCATCTAGGATTGTTAAATCGTTTATATCAGATATCCTGATTTTGGCAATCGTTGAAGGTGTAATCGCTGCAGGAATATTCCAATTGTAAGTCCCTATTGATGCAAGAGTATCTTTAATTTGTGTCCAATTCAAACCATTATTCAGAGAATATTCCAATCTAACATTTGAAATATTATTACTGTTTTGCCATGTAATAGCTTTAACAGTTCCTGCCTGCCAGTTCTCTCCTCCATTTGGTGAAATAACTCTTAGTTTACTTATTGTAAAAACAGCATCACTTATATCAAAAATTGTTGGTTCAGCAAGATCATAAATTTTTATTTTGGCATTTGTCGAAGCATTGATTGAAAATGGTATGACCCAATTATAAGTCTGTAAAGAAGCTGTTGTATCAGCTACTAGATTCCACGAGCCACCATTATCTGTTGAATATTGAATTCTCACATTAGCAATATTTGTGCTTGACTGCCAAGTTATTGTTTTGGTTGTTCCTGCCTGCCAGTTCTCTCCACCATTTGGAGAAGTAACTTTCAAAGAACTTAAAATAAATTGATTGTCAGAAATATCATTTATTGATACATCACCAAGATCGATAATTTTTATTCGTGCAACTGTACTTGGTGTAATAGCAGGTGGTATATACCAATTATAACTTCCAGCGGATGCTACCGTATCAGTAATAGTTGTCCAGGTTGTTCCATCATTTAATGAATATTGAAGTCTTACATTAAGAACATTGCTGCTGTTAGTCCATGTAATAATTTTATTGGAACCTATTTGCCAGTTTTCACCGCCATTCGGAGAAAGGATTCTTAAGGAGGTTAATGTAAATGTTGCGTTGCTTTCATCAAAAACCAGAGGATTTGTTGCATCCGATATTCTGATTTTAGCTTGTGTTGAATATGGAAGCGCTAAAGGAATAGTCCAGTTATAAGTTTGCAAGATTGCAGGAGTATCAGCAATAGCAGTCCATGTTCCACCATTATCAGTAGTATATTCTAATCTTGCTGTAGTAACTCCTGAATACGACCATGTAATAGTTTTAGTTGTTCCTACCTGCCAGTTCTCTCCACCATTTGGTGAAGTGACTATTATTGTCTGTGCAATAGCAGAAGTTGCAAGTGAGATGAATAAACTAAATAATATAAAAAACTTTTTCATAACTTTACCAGAACTTTTGAATGTTAATGCGTTAATAATTTATCCTGATTATTGGTGAAAAAACTATATAATTTGATTCACGATAATATGGTATAGGTTTTATATTGAATTTAAATGCAGTGAAATAACGAAAATCCAGACCGATAGTTTTACTCAACATAATAAAAATTTTAATTCCTCCATAACCTAATCTCTCCTCAACATTATAATTAATTTGAGCAGTTAACGAATGTGATAACAATGCACCTTCGTGTTTAAAACCAAATTCTCCAAGAACAGAATTTTTAAATTTTGCTTTTGCTTTTGGTTCAAGGTCAATCAGTTGGTTTTCATCAGGGCGATAGAGAAAATGCAACAGGTCATATGTTGACAATCCTAAGCCACCATTAAAACTTCCAAAATCTTTTATTATAAACACGTCATTTGCTTTAAACATTAGCGTAAGATAATTTCTTGAAGTAAAAAATTGTGAAAGATAATCAACATTTATATCTGAAGTCGTTAGCTGTGTCAAGGTCAAGAATCCTTCAAAATCAGCATTTAGAAAATCAAGTTTATCAGAAATTAGAGTAAATGGATTAACAGACAGATTAAAGTAAAACGTTGAACCTGTATGAAATAATCTCTTCCTGTTTTGATCCTGATTAAGATTTAAATTTGGTTGTTTCTTTGTAGGAATTCCAGTACCTAAACTTAAAGAATAGGTTTTTCTGTACTTATTATTTCCAATATGACTCATATAAGTCATTTTTAGTCCTGCGACATAATCCGGAAGAAACCAAGCTGGAAATAATATATAATCATTTCCCCATTTACCGAAAAGTGATACTAAATATTTGCTATTTTCTGCACTTGTTGTAGTCCAGAACATCAATTCTGGTTCAAAAATGTGCATACGAATATCAAACTGATAATGTTCGTTAGCGCTAAATAAATCTTTTGTTAAATCATTCGATGCATAAAACATACTTTTAAGGTCTGAGTACATTTTATCGCCAAGTGCATCTTTAATAAAAACGAAATCGTAAATTGGATCAAAAAAGTATGTTGAGCTATCAACTCCATCAATGATTTTTGTTTCTGTGAAGAATTTAATCAGCTCCAGTTCATCATCGTAAAATCTTTTTCTTAAATAAACAAAAACATTACCACTGTAAATTTCCTTTGCTTTTTCTTTAATCTCTTCAGGTGTGGGTTTTCTTCCATCAATTCTGATAGCATTACGTGCTACAAATCTATCAAACAATTCCCGTATGTACAGTGCATCAGTAATAATCCAGCTATTTTTTATGTCATCTTTACCAATTGTTTTAATTTCAAGGTTGCGATAAATTTTTTGCAATCTTTTAATTTTTACAGTATCATAGTTTTGCGAAAACGAAATAAACGTCATCATCCAGATCAAAACAAAACAATATAAAATTCTATTCTTCATTAAAATCCAAACCTGTATCTTAACTGGATAATTGATCTTCCATTTTCAGATTCCCATCCTCTAGGACTTCGAAACAATGGAGCAGTAATAAAAGATGTTTCAAGCCGCATTAGATGATCTGGTTTAATTTCAAAAAGTTTTAACCAGAAACCTAAATTGAACTGGCTGTCAAACATTTTTATACTTCCAGAAAATAATTCATCATCCTCAGGGACAAAAATAAACGTCAATGAAAAATATGGTTGCAGTTGATTAAACAACATTTTGGTATATAAATTACCTTTATACTCAAAAGCCTGAACTACATCATATTTTCCAATACCGAGCTCAAGTTTGTACCTAAGAGATTTTTCAACACTGTTGTTCCAAAAGAAAGACATTGTTCCAAGCATCTGTGAACTTGTAAAATAGGATAATGATGAATCGGCAGTACCTGATTTAGTAAATGGACTTGTATAATTAGGTGAACCCGAGGCATAGTAAAAATTTAGAAACGGCAGTCCAAATAATCTTGTAGTATAAATATCAAGTACAACTCCACTCCCAAAATTTAATTTAGGTCTGCTTGATATAAGGAAAGGCAGGTTATTAACAAGGTTCAGAGTGTTAATTCTAAATCTTCCCATTATTCTTGCATCAATTAAAGTTGCATCATTAAAAGGCGCATTTTTACCAGAGATGTTAACAAGCGTTCTAAGACCAACGAACATGCACATACTTTCCCACGGTTGAATATTCAGGAATTTATCTGCAAGATTTACTTCAAAAGTAGTTCCAGAAAAACCGAAATCCATCGCCTTATGATAAAAACTAAGATGAGAAAAATTAAGATCAAATTTAAACGATGAGACAGAAGAGCTGTCTTTTTTCAGACTTCTTCTTCCGCTTTTAATGACAGCATCTTTTGGATAAGTGTAAATATTATTCACACGTGCAAAATCAAGGAAATCCCTGTTATTCCTTTCAGAAATACTTTCAATTTTATTTTGTTGATTCTCTTTTGGTAATTTAGCTAAATATGTTTTCTGATCATCAAGTATAGCATTTTCAACTATCTTGTATAATTCATCATAAAGTTCCTTGTGATGAAAATATAATTCCTGTACATCTTCAAATCTAAGAACTGTGCTTTCATCTTTATTGATACCGGTTTCTTCAAAGATTACAGTTTCATCCATTGCTTTGTTGACTGTTTGAGTAACATAAAGAACAATCGTTGAATCAGTATCAAAGTCCTCCATCATAAAGACAATAGTGTATTCAATATTGTCTGCTGTAGAAAAATTAAAAAGTTGATCGTTGCGGGAAACAGGAATATCTTTAAGCACTTCAAGTTCTTTTAATGTTGGTCTAAAAGTAAAGGAGTAAAGATTAAGATAAGATGAATCTTTGGTCAATTTTTTTTCAATCTTTTGATAGTATTCATTAACGCTCTGAGCGAATACATTTCCAAAGAAAAAAATAAAGAATAATATTACTCCAAGTTTTTTCAACTTATTCCTGAATTAATAATTAATTCTAAAAATTGGTGAAAGAACAAAATATGAATCTTCACGCCAGTGCGGGAACGGATGTTCTTTACTACCACCATAGGCGGTTTGAACAATTACTTCCAATCCGAATGTTTCATAAATCATTATTCGTGCTTTCAATCCAACGTATCCAAATCCAAATTGCACGTTGTGACTTATCATTCCACTAAGAGAATGTTGAATTAACCCTCCTGAGCGTGTAAAGCCAAATTCAGCATAAACAAAATGGTTAAATCGATCCATAGGACCTTTTTCTGATTCAAGATCCCAAATTTTATTTGTATCTGGAATAATCTGGTAATAATGAATATCGTGTGTAGCTATTCCTAAACCTGCTTCAAATTGTCCAAAATCACCAAGGCTAAAGATATTTCTTTTCTTGCCACCAAAAACAAAATAATTTCGGATTGAATAGAAATCGATTGCATAATTTATTCCATATCCGTTTTTATTTCTAGAACTGACCGAAAATAAACCTTCAAGGAAAAATTCAGAATCCTTGAAATTATTAAAAATATATTTTAAAGGGTCGCCAGAAATTTTAAAATAAACATTCTTACCAGAATTAAATAGAGGTCTTATTGTTTCTTTCTCTTGTTTAATTGGTCTTACGCTTGGGTAACTTGTACCAACATAAACACTATAAGCATAATGATTTAATGATTTGCGTGGATCAATTTCACTATAATAAGTAACTCTCAATCCGCCAATATAATCGCTGTAATACCAACCAGGAACATTAATATATTCATTTCCCCATTTTCCGAAAATAGAAACAAGATATTTATTTTTTCCGATATAAAAGGCAAGGTCATCTTCAGCTACAAGTTTTTTATTTGGTTGGACCGTCTCGGTTGTCATTTCAGGCGAGACATCATTTAGCATAGTAGTATCATTCTCTGAATAAAAACTTGTTGTATCAGAAAAAATACCCGTTGTATCAATTTCCTGATTTAGTAATTCTTCTTTAGACTCAGGCAAGTTTCGATTATCAGAAGTTGAAGACCAGAACATTAACTCAGGATTTAGCAAATTTAAATTAATATCATAGAAAAAACCTTCGAGAGTATAAAACTTTTTTACGCTCATATCGATAAAAGCATATTCTTTACTCTTAATTCTTGAATATAATTTGTCTCCCAAAATTTCTTTTAAGTAAAAACCATCGATAATAGGATCAAAAAGGGGTTTTAGAGTAACAGAAGAAATAAATGCAAAATATTCTATTTCTTCATCATAATATCTTCTTCTCACATCAATAATAATTCTTCCATCTTCAATCTGATAAAGTCTGGATTTAATTAAATCCATATTAAGAACCCTATTGCCATTTATTCTGAAAGCATTTCTTGCTTTAAAACGGCTATATACTTCTTTTACAAAAAGATAATCATTAATAATCCACTTCTGTTTCAGATTATCTTTAGCTTCTGTATCAAGCTCTAAGCTTTCATAAATTCTTTTCAGTTCTTTAAAGTCTTGCGAAACAATAAGTTGCTGAAAAAAAATAAAAATGGAAATAAATAATAACTTTTTCATAATGTCTTGTTAAAAATCTTGTTAAAAATTATAACCATATCGATATCTCAATTGGAAATAAACTCCACGTGCACCCGTTTCCCAAGGTTCCGGATTTCGGAAAAATGGAGCAGTTAAATACTGTGTCTCAAATCTTATTGAATGATCTTCAGAAAAATCTAGTAATTTTAGCCATGCACTCATCATTAATTGACTATCAAAAAATCTTATTTTAGCACCGAAGATATCATTATTCTGAGGTGATAAATAAAAATACATTGATACCATCGGAATAAATTTATCCTGAATTAATATTGTTTGTCTTGGTTTGACAGCTGTTGTTTTATATATTGCTTTCCAAACATCATAATAACCAGCGCCTACATCCATACGAAAACGAGCAACTTTATCATTATCAGCATTCCAGTAAAACGACATACTAATTTCAGCTTGAATAAAACTGAAATAGGCGAATGCTGTATCTTTTTGTTTTACAGAATTTATTTTTACAACAGGTTGACTAAATGCCTGACCACCAGTTGCAAAATACAAATTCAAAAAAGGTAAACTAAATGGCCGTGAAAAGTGCATATCAACACAAGCAGCAGTACCAATATTTAAACGTGAAGAATCTGCCATTAACAGCGGAAAAGAATTTGTAATTGATTTCAAATTAATTTTAAATCGACCCATAATTTTTGTATCAATTAAAAATTTATCATTCAGGGCAGTCGATTCTGAAGATAGACTTAGCAAAGTACGAAGTCCCGCAGAAATAGTATTCGTTTGCCATGGTAAAAAATTAAGAACTTTTTCGCCAACATTAACTTCAATCCCTGCTGTTCCTAATCCAAAATTCATATATTCATGTGTAAAACTTATTGATGATAATGATGCATCTAATTTAAATGATGTTGATGATGTTTGTTGCGTTTTTACATTTTTTTTAACCGTTTCTACCTTTGGTGGCTCCTGAATTGGAGGTTCTGTGGTTAATGAATCAGTAGTTGTTTCATTTTCGGTCGTAGTTGTTGTTGATGTCTGATTTTCAGTACTTGTTGTAGTTTCAGGTGAAGTAGTTTTCACTTCTTCAGTTTTAGGAGCAGAAACTTTTCTCTTTCTCTTGACTCTATCATCAGGTGGAAACCAATGATTAGAATTAGACCTTGAAAAATTCAAGTAATCTTCATTGTTTCTTGCTGGAGGAACAGTACTAACATTAACATCCTTATAAGGATCAAATCCCAACAAAGATGAAGGGGGACTAAATTCATCAAGCAGCACATCTTCAATAAGTTTTAATAATTTTTTATAAGTTGCAGGATCATTCATTTTTAACGAATAAATGCTACTAAAAAATAGGACTCTTTGAGTATCTACATTAACTCCTGTTTCTCCAAAAATTGAAGTTGAACCTAATGATTTATCAGTTAATTCATCAACATAAAGCAGTACAATGGGATCAAGTAATGGTGAATCTTTAAGAAATGCAAAACGATAAGTAATATTTTCTACATTTGATTTAAATGAAAATGGGTCTCCGTTTCTTTTTGGTATAGGTGAAATATTTTTTACAAGATTAATTATTTCATTACCATTTGAAGGAAAATCTATGTAGTATATATCAAGATAACTTTTATCTTTCAATAACTTTAAGTCAATTTTATAAAAATAGTCATCAAGGTTTTGAGAAAAAACCATCACAGGTATAATGATGAAAACCAGTAAAAGTTTTCTTTTCATACATAATCCTTCAAACTTTTTATAATAAGATTTTCCATTCGATACTTAATTTTTATCTTAATAGCAAAAAAGTTGCATCGTTACTTATAAAATGCAACTTTTTTAGCTATTATACCAACACTTTTTTTAAAATTTATCAATAATAAATCTAAATCACAAATTACGTATTCCTAAGTTTTAACCAGAGAATATCATTTATTTTATTACAGTTGCATAAAATACTTTTGTTTCTTTACCAAATTGAGTTTCAAAGGTGAAAGTAAGTTTTATATACTGTTCATCTCCATAAGCTATAAAATCATCTTTTACTGCAATATTTATGTAATTAAATAGCGGACTTGGCTTTGGTGAACTACTTGTAACAAAACCATCAGGATCAGAAGTTACCCTAAGTCTTTTTATTTCAGGAGGAACAACAATAATTCCGCCTGGAACTTTCGCCATATATCCAACTAAAAATGATTTTGCACGATCATTATCAACACTAATTCTCCAATCAGGATTATCTTTGTCTGACCAGGAACTAAACCAGTTTAATCCAGGTTGAGAAACTTTGAAAGTCCATTGTGATTGTTTGGTTGAATCGCTATTCGGTAATTTATAAGTAAATACTTTGTCGCGATATAATCCTTTAACAGTTAAAGTTTTACCAACGTTTTTAACCTCTTTAAGAAGATTATCAAGTTTTACTAATGCTCCTTTTCCTTGTTCAATTATTGCCCCTTTTTCGTCAACAATCTGATAAGAATAATTATTAGGATTTGTATATTCAACTGTTGCAAAACTAAAAGCTTCCTGTTCGCCGTAATAATACTCATTTCTCAATTGCACGGGAACAACAATTGTAGGGTAGGTTATATTAACCAGATAGTAATAATCTTTTGCTGCCGGTGAACGGTTTTCACCTGTTCCCTTGACAATAAACTTAACAATGTAAGTGCCTACTTCTTCTATTGATTCAACTACAACAACTTTAACTGCAATACCAGCTCGCATATCAGAACTTTTCTTCCTAACAGCAATTTCAATTTCCTTTTGATTTGGAGGATCCTGGATGAAATATGGACAATCTCTCAATTTATTACCTGAAGCGTCTAATAATTCAGCTTTAAAATCGAAAGCAATTAAATCCTGAGCAACATATGCAAGTTTTGGAGGAACATTAAACTCCTGCAAAGTTACTGCGTAAACAGTATCAACAAAATCCTTCTGAGCTGATAAGTAAACAGGTAAGAAACACAATAGTAAGAAAAGTTTTTTTAACATTTATCTTTTCCTCAATTTAAATTAAAGAAAAAGGATGGAGAAATAATTTTTTTCCCCCATCCAATTGTTTATAAACTAGGACCAACAACGGTACCTGTGCCAGGACTTTTAACATTAATTATAAATGTATTGTCCTTGCTTCTTGCACCTTTAAGATTTTCTTTTCCAACAAGTTCTTCAAGAGCTGCATATAGATGCTTAACAGGTTTCAAGTACGCTGGTAATTTTCTTTCAATTGTAAAATATGCAAGAAATTGGTACTCACCTGCACTCTTAAAGTTTCCAATAAACTTTGCATTGCCCTGATTATCAACTTCTAATTTAAAGGACTCATTTCCTTTTCCATTGGTAAGTATTCCGCCTGGCCAGCCGGCTGGTGTAGTTTTTCCAGTAGGTCCAACAAAATACTTGATTGAAGTCTTTTCTTCATCAGAAACAAGGCCAACAGGAATCATAGCAACAACTTTTTGATTTTCTTTGCCAAGAATAAAATCACTTTTTTGTTCAGGTATATCAAGTCGTATTGGTTTTTTATACGATTGCGAAATTGTGACCAGCATTTGATCTCTGATTGCTTTTTCGGCTTCTTCGAGCTCATCACGTTCCGTAATTACAATAAGTAATTCGGAAATGAGCACGATGTAAAGCACGAAGTAAATCATCTTACTTGCGCCACCTTTTGCCATTTTAAACTCCTTTTTTAATTAGTAATTATAAAATTGTTAACTCTTCATTATCTGCTTCATATCAGCAAGAGCTTTGAAGAATTCCTGCTTAGCGGCGTTCAAGCGTTTTGTGCTTTCTGCTATTTTATTGACATAACCATCAACTATCTTCATTTCTTCATTGGTAAAATTCTGAATGTTTTCAATCTCTGCCTGAAAAGTAGCAGCATCAAATCGAAGGACTGTCCCTGTTTTACCCATCATTGCCATTCCCTGAGGAGCTTCAGCTTCCTCGCCATTATGAGCTGGTTCTTCAGGTGTAAAGAATGTTACTAGAGCCATCAATAATAAGAGGAAAAACTCCAGAAAGAGTGCAAACATAACATAGTTTACATCAATTTTTTTGGAAGCTTCGTCCATTAAAAATTTTGGAACAATTGGAATACTATAAGCTGCTTGTCCTAATCCTCTCAAACCTACGATGATGATCAGAATTGCAGCTCCCATATATACCAAACCATAAACATTATTGGCATATTGTGGAATGAATTTGTAAACCATATATTTTCCAAATGCAGTTTTTGGACCACTTTGTTGATTTTGTGCAGCCACGATATTACTCCTTTTTTTTGTTGATTATTAACTAGTATTAAAAATCTTTTATTATTTTATTACATAATTACAGACATTCATTTTATATCTATCTAAAATTAAGATAAAATTATCATAAATGTCAAATAAAATTTTGAATTAAAATATTATTAAATCATTAATTGACTTCAATTTAATAAAGCTAAGTATTAAACCAGGAGAAAAATTCAAGCAATGCTTCTCTTCTATCAGGAGAAACATAATAAAAATTTACTCCACGTGGAGTAATTTCCCAGAATTCTTCTTCATCTGTATTAAATATAATTTCCTTTATCTTTTGAATTCTGTTTAACGGTTCTATTTTCATATCTTCATAAATTACTCGTGCAAGTTCTTTTTCATTATTCAATAAATAAAATCCTGCAAGTTTAACTTGGGCTATACGCACACCAATTAATGATAATTCTTTTGAAGATGTTTTATCAGATTTCTCTTCTATTGGTTCATCAAGAGTTAAAAACAAATCGAGTAATTTTCTAAGATTTGGCACTTTATATTCGTAAGCGATTTCATTAATCCTGCATAAATCGTGAGCAGCAGTTTCAATTATAAAAAGAACCTGGAATTTATTTGCTTCCTGTCCATAATACTTGAAATAAAAAGAAACTTTCTCTACCTCTTCAGGTTTGATCTTTAATAGTTCTTTTGCAACTATACGATAATGCTCGAGTGTATTGAATGCAGAACGCGGATCTTTCTCTCTAATTGCTATTCTTAAGTAAGAATTAAAATACTGAAATGAACTATGTAATGCACCTTTATCATTAGATTTTATTGATTCAATAGCGATTAACTCTGAATTTAACAACACTCCTGAAGCAACATCACGTAAAGTCAAACGTGCATTGTTAAATATCAATTCATATAATCCAAATATTTTTCTTTCTACTAATACTTTATCGCTCTGAATTTTATTCATTACAAAAGAAGAATAACTGGAAAAGTCAGGATCGAAATATTCTTTACCTGTTAGTTGAAACCATTTTTCTGGTAATTTTGACTTAACTCCAATGTAATGAACTGCTATTTCTCTCAAACAATTAATACATAATAGAGTCACTGCCCTATCAGCTTGGAAAGTTGAATTGAGTGCTACATCTCCAATAAAGTTAATTTGTTCACTTAATTTTTCTTTTAATAATACTATTTTGTTTTCATCAGCATCAATAGCTGAATCAATAATATTGATTGCATTATTTCTTACATAACCTAAAAATGTAACAGGACGAAGAAAATTAAAGACATAACTGAAATGCGGAATTACAATTAGTAATCCAAGTATAATCAAGCCAAGACTGAAACTTAAACTGTAAGCTGTTAAAAAAGTTTCGTTCATCGTGTTTGTAACCAATACTGTATTTACTGCTGTAACTACAAATAATGAAATTACAACAAAGTTTATTTTATGCCCAATAAATAATTCCATTATTTTGGATGAATACTTTGTAGCTGCTAATTGAACAATAATAGCTATTACAGTAATTTCAAGACCGAGAACACCAACTACAAGATCCGCAAGATTACCGATTGTATTCCCAAGTATATTTAAATCTTTTGTAAAAAATGTTGAGAATAACGAAACATTATTCTGAATCAATAAATAATCAATAAATCGATTTATGAAAAAAATTAAGAAACTGACAGATAACAAAAAGATCAGTGGTTTGATTATCGGGGTATTTTCTTTTTTACGCATAGATAGAAAATAAAATTTCTAATAACTTATTTTAACATAAGATTATTAATCTTCTTTTTCAAATTTTTTCTTGAGATATTTTAAACAATAATTTTAATTTATCAGTAAAATATATTATTTATTTTGATATTACCTTATTTACGGATATTGCTCCTAATATTAATTTTTAACATTGTAATTAAACCACAAAATTCAATGCTGTATAAAAATGTTGAAATGATCTCATCTTTAATTGCTTCTGAAGATATTAAAAACTTACAACATAACTTCAGCGATCTACAATTAATTGATTCACTCTATAAATATTCATTAAAGCTAAAAGATAATGATGTAGCAGAGGCTCTACTTGTTTTAACTTTTGGGACAATTCCTTACCGCTTCGTACCTGTAAAATTACCTTTATTTTCCATAAAAATTGATATTCCATTAATTTCTGTCTGTGATTCAGTATTCAAAAAAAAAGTAGAACAGACACCTAAAAAAATTTTAATTGATTCCCCGCAAAATGATTTTGGTGATAAAGATAAACTGGCCCACTTCTTTGGTAATGCATTTCTATCTTATCATTCCTTTCTTTTTGAATTCACAAATCTGTTTGGTTATTTTGTAGAGGTGTTTGAAGAAACTTTTCAAATTTCCAGAATTGATGAAAGAGATTTACTTGTAAATAAACTCGGACAAATTTTTGGTAAAATGCTTAAGAATGATCCTAGTATTTTACCTTCAAAATTATTTTTGGATTATAATTTAAAATTTTTTAGAGTGCATATATGAACTCCATACTTATAGTTGATGATGAAAAACAAATTTGTGAATCTATAAAAATGATACTCGAATATGAAGATTATTATGTTGAATATTCAACAGATTCAGTAGAAGGTCTTGAAAAAGCTACTTCAAGAAAATTCGATGCTATTTTACTTGATATTCAGATGCCTGGTATGAATGGATTCGAACTATTAAAAAAAATTAAAGAAGAAGACAGCGAGATAAATGTCATCATTATTTCAGCTTTTGGAAATGTAGAAAATGCAATTAAAGCTACAAAACTTGGTGCATTTGATTTCATAGAAAAACCTATCGACAGAGATAAATTGCTTATCAGTGTAAGAAATGCTTGCGACAACTCTAACCTGCTTAGAGAAAACAAAGAAATGAAAAAATCCTTTTTAGGTGAAGGATTAATAATTGGACAAAGTAAACCCATCCTGAATATTCTTGAAATGGTCGATAAAATTGCTCCTTCTGATGTCAGAGTATTAATTACAGGTGATAACGGCACAGGTAAAGAATTAATTGCGCGTTCCATTCATAATAAAAGTGAAAGAAAGCTCAACAAATTTGTGGAAGTAAATTGTGCAGCAATTCCAAATGAGTTAATTGAATCAGAATTATTTGGACATGAAAAAGGTTCATTTACAGGTGCTCATCAACAAAGAATAGGTAAATTTGAACTTGCAAATAAAGGTACTTTATTTCTGGATGAAGTTGGTGATATGAGCCTTCAAGCACAGGCGAAAGTTTTAAGAGCTATTGAAGATGGTAAAATAGAGCGAGTTGGGGGAAATAAAAAAATTGATGTCGATGTAAGAATAATTACAGCAACCAATAAAAACCTTAAGGAAGAAATAGAGAAAGGAAATTTTAGAGAAGATTTATTTCACCGATTGAACGTTATTCCGCTTCACATCCCTCCTTTAAAAGAAAGACTTGATGATATTCCACTGCTTGTAAAGCACTTTGCAGAGGAAATTTCTTTAAAACACAAAAAAGTTATTCCGGCATTTTCTGATGATGCCATAAAACTTTTACAACTTTTACCATGGAGTGGAAATGTCCGTGAGCTAAGAAATATTGTTGAACGAATTATAATAATTATCAATAAAAAAGAAATATCTAAACATGATATTGAGTTTTTACTCCCATATGAAAAAGCAAATGTTGAAAATCTTATTGATATAAGTAATACTTTTCAAGACTTTAAAGATAAAGCTGAACGAGCATTTATTCTAAAACAACTTGAAGCCAATAACTGGAATATCAGTAAAACAGCAGATGTACTTGAAATACAGAGAAGTCATTTATATAATAAAATGAAAAAATATGGAATAGAGAAAGGAGAATAATATGGCTGAAACTATTTTTTCTAAAATAATAAGAAAAGAAATTCCCGCAGAAATAGTTTTTGAATCAGATTCAGTACTTGCTTTCAAAGATATAAATCCACAAGCACCAGTACATATTTTGATTATTCCAAAAATCGAAATACCACAAACAACTGCAATTAATGGTAAAGAACACGCACCTCTGTTGGGAGAATTGTTTGATGCTGCAAATAAAATTGCAAAAGATTTTGGAGTTGATAAAAGTGGATTTCGTCTGGTAATAAATAATGGTCCTGAAAGCGGTCAGGAAGTATATCATTTACATATTCATTTACTTGGCGGCCGCAAAATGCAATGGCCTCCAGGTTGATTGTACTCTAATTCTCTATAGATATTTATCTAAAAATTATAATATAAAAAAAGTAAGTAATAATATTATTGATGTTGCAATTAATACTACAAAACCAATTCCCGCATATTTAAACATTTCCTTACTGCCAACTGAAGCTGCAAGAAAAAATTTAAATAATAAATTTGAAAGTAAAGCAAAAATTATTGCATTCCTTGCTACAAGAGGAGATATTTCTTTACCACTTAACTGCGCCATAGAAATTGTAACTGCATCAATGTTTGGTAAACCTCCAATAACACTAACAAAATATGTTCCCTTATCACCAAGATAAATTTGTGAAAGTTTACCAAGTATTAGTATTGCACCAAATAAAATTCCAAAATACAAAGCTGATTTCAATTCAAAAGGGTTAGAAATTTGTACATCAGATACAACATTAGTATTTACTTTTTTCATTATAATAAGACTTGTAATTACCCCTGCCATCATTAGTAAAAACAACGGCAACCATACATAATTTATAAGTTGACTATTAACTACTAAAATTTCAATAAATACTTTAGGATAAACCATTGTTGAAGCGAGTATAATTCCAACTGCAAAATTATGGGAAAGCAAATTATTCTCTTTGCTTTTCTTTGCAAATGAAAAAGTCAATGCTGTTGAAGATACTACACCACCAAAAATACCGGTTAATGATATTCCTCTTTTATAGCCGATAAGTTTCATCATTACATAACCAATGAAACTAATACCTGCAATAAATATGACCATGTACCACATAACTCTTAAGTTAATAAGATTGTATGGACCCAACGGAGTATCAGGGAGTAGTGGCAAAATAATTATTGTGACTATCGCGAGTTTGAGAGTTGCAAAAATATCTTCTTCGGTAACTTTTTCTACAAAAGTTTTTAGCTGGACTTTAAGCGATAAGAATACAGCCATTATCACAGCTACCATGGCAGCAATTCGAATGTATTTCCAGAATATTAATGAACCTATTATAAACACAAGTATAGCAGCCATTTCAGTTGTTATGCCTATTCTACCTTTACTTGCAGTTGTGTGATACGAAATTGCAACAATCGAAACAAATGAACCAAAGAAGACTATATACAACCAAATATTTGTAAACGAAGAAATAAATGCAGATACAAAACCTAGTAAAGCTATTAAAGGAAATGTTCTTATTCCTGCAAAACCTTTCTCTCCTTTTCCGCGAGAGTGTTCTCGTTCAAGACCTATGAGCAAACCAATTAATAATGCTATTCCAAGTTCTCTGACAATTTCAAATAGTTGATCATAAGTCAAAACTGGTTGAAAAACCGAAATTGAATCAACAACTGTTTTAAGTGAATCACCCATATTACTTCACATAGATTGTTTTAATATTTAGAAATTCTTTAATTCCAAAAGAAGAAAGTTCTCTTCCATATCCGGATTCTTTTATTCCACCAAAAGGCAGACGAGGATCTGATTTTACAAATGCATTCACAAAACAAGATCCAGCGTTAATTTTTTCTTTAGCAATTTTTTCGGCTTTAACCAAATCATTTGTGAATATTGCAGCACCCAATCCAAAAATTGTTTCATTTGCAAGTTTAATTGCTTCCTCTTCGTTTGCTGCCTTGATTATTGGCGCTACAGGCCCAAAAAGTTCTTCACGAAAAACTGTCATATCTTTTGTAACATCAGATAAAACTGTAGGAGGATAAAATGCACCTTTCCCTTCAGGAATTATTCCACCAAGAAGAAGTTTTGCTCCTTCAGTAATGGAATTAAGAACCTGTTTATGCAATTGATCTCGTAAATCGATTCTTGCTTGTGGCCCTAAATCATTTGATTCATCGAATGGATCACCCATTTTTTTCATTGTCATTTTTTTTACAAACAATTCAACAAATTTTTCATATACTGGTTCTACTACAATAAAACGTTTTGCAGCAATACAACTCTGTCCACCATTTATTAATCTTGATGTTACACAAGTTTCAACAGCATTTTCCAGATCAGCATCATCAAGAATGATATATGGATCACTTCCTCCTAATTCAAGAACACATTTTTTTAAATGTTTTCCGGAAATTGAAGCTACTTCCTTGCCTGCTGGTGTGCTGCCTGTTAAAGTTACAGCACTAACATCAGGATTTGAGATAACATCATTAATATGTTTAGAAGAAAGTATTAAAGTCCTAAAAATATTTTCTGGAAAACCTGCATCAGAAAATATTTTTTCTATTGCCAGCGCACAACCTGTAACATTAGAAGAATGTTTCAACAAAGCTGCATTACCTGCCATTAATGCAGGTGTGGCAAACCGGAATACCTGCCAGAATGGAAAATTCCAAGGCATTATTGCAAGTACAATTCCAATTGGTTGATAAGACACAAAACTCTTTGAAGCATCAGTTTTAATTATTTCATCCTCTAAAAATTTTTCAGCATTTTCTGCATAATAATTACAAACCCAGGCACATTTATCAATTTCTGCATATGATTGTACTATGGGCTTTCCCATTTCAAGAGTCATTAATTTTGACAACTCTTTTTTTCTATCGATTAAAATTTCAGAAGCTTTTTTCATCAATGATGCACGTACAATAAATTTTGTCTCTCTCCATTCATTCCACGCACTTTTTGTTAAGCTGATAATTTTCTGAACTTCCTCTTTACTATATTCTTCGTAAAAAGAAATTATCTCATAATTAGCTGGATTGATTGAAAATAAGCTTCCCATCTTATCACCTGAAATTTATTCTGAATAAAACTTAATCATCTCAAGAATTGCACGTTGACAAACCGGACAAAAATTATCAACGGAAATTGATTTCATTGAACAATCAAGCCGTGGTCTATAAACGCCTTTTGCTTCATATCCGCCGCCTTCAAATACTCCGACCTTCCCTTCATACTTTAAATTGTTTGGTGTTGGAATTGGAGTATCTTTATCAATAAGGTCTTTCCATTTTTTATCGAAATCAACCAGAGTGGTTATATTTGGTTCAAGCGGTTCAATATCTTTCGGGTAGAATTCTTCATAAGCTGTTTCGCTGTCATAATATTCATCTGCAAGAAATGCAAAAGCGTGACCAAATTCATGAGCAAACACATATTCTTCGTGCGGATTTTTATTGACGCAAACGCTATAAAAATTGTAAATAGCACCACCTCCATACTTTGGTGTGTTAATCAATACATAAATCTGATCATATGGTGCATTAGCTGCGATGTCACGGACAGTTTTATAATCTGTAATCATACAATAACGTTCAACATCAAAAGTATAGAATGAAGAATTCAGCAAAGTTTTTTTCCAAATATTATCTGCAGGTATATCTGTTCCAGATTCAATTGATGGTGCTTCAACTCCCCAGATGTTGAATTTATCTTTATTTTCTTTATAAGGAGAAGCATTGAAAAGATATCCTGAAAATTTTTTACAATCTTCTTTAAATTGATTCATTTCATCAGCAGTATAGCCTTCAGGAAGAATTACTATATCAACTTTTTTAGATGGATCTCCTGAATTAATAACTTCGAACTTTGGATACTCTTTTCTCTTTTCATTTGAAATAAAATAACTTTTTGGATCAACTACTAATTTAAATTTTTCTTCAAATTGATTTTTTTTATTTCTCGAGTGAAATGTTACTATAACTTTTTTCTTCGGAAATGGAACAACTACAGATTCGGTAAAACTCTTCGTTATGGAACTTGCTTCTCCTGTAGTTTGCCATTCACTGAACAATGTTGAATAGCATCTTGAATAAATCAACTTTCCTGAAGATGAATCCCTAACTTCTACCTTATATTTTCCATAATCAAAAATATCAATAAGGTTTGTTTTTGAGCCTCCCCAATATTGTTCTTCTCTTAATTCATCTAAAGAATAAGAATCAGATATCTTGTCTCCAGTATGAAAATAATCGATTCTTAGAGTTTTGCTTTTGAAATAATCATCAAACTTTATTTGAGCAAATAACGTAGTAGAAATAAATATAAATAAGAATAGTTTTTTCATTTAGACCTCTTTGGTATTACTTTTTTCATTTAAATTTTTGTTGTAAACAACTCGTTGTGGAAAAGGAATTTCAATTCCTTCTTTTACGAATTCATTGTAAACACTTGTTCTAAGTTGATTTGAAATATCATAAGCATATTTATAATCTTTTGCTCTTACTCCAAGTCTTACCTGTAAAGAATAATCTCCAAAATTCAAAAAACCAAAATCATAGGTAGAGTTGTGATCAATCATTGGATTGTCTTCTACGACCTTAAACATAATTTGTTTAACTTTCTCCAGATCACTGCCATATGCAATACCAACATTAATCAAAACTCTTGTACTGCTATCGGGATAACTCAGATTGATTATTCTTGATTTGGCAATTTCGTTATTTGGAATAATGAGAATGTTATTATCAAAATCCAAAATTTTCGTACTTCTGATTCCAATCTCAATTACATCACCTGCTATTTCAGTTCCTATCCTGATCCGATCACCAATTCTGAAAGGTCGATCAGCCATTATCATAAAACCAGAAATCATATTTGAAATCGTCTCCTGAGCGGCAAGAGCAATAGCAAGTGAACCAACTCCTAATGAAACAACAAACCCACTTATATCAACTTTGAATTTAGCAAGAATGATTGCCAAAGCTAAAATACTCAACATTATTTTTGCTACTTTATTAAGAAGTGGAAACAGACTGCCACTTAAATTTTTATTTTCTTCAGCATTAATTTTGTCAGCATACCATTTAATAAAGATGTTAGTAATTTTGAAAGAAATCAGTAAAAAGATGAAAATAAGTATAATAAACAGTATATGATCAGCTACGCTAACAACTTCAAGAAGGTAAGGATGTTCAAGAACAAGAGTCTTGTTTGACTTTAATGATACAAGATTAAAACTTCCTTTGAATATACCAAGAGCTGAATAAAATCCTCCGATTAAAATTATTTTATATAAACTTGAATGAACGACTTCAAGGATTAAATCGTCAAGTTTAGTCGAAGTCTTTTTTACAATTGGTGTTACAATTTTTTTTATAAGAAAGCAAATTATTTTTGCTGCAATAATTGTAAGAATAATAATAAGTACAAATATCAACAGCTCATAGAGCAAATCGTCTTGAATATAATTTCTAATTGAATTTAATAAATTACTCATTTATACTTTCCTTGAGCCCGGTTTGTATACAGGAATATTTTCTTTACAAAGAGGACACTCATCTGGCAAATAGGAAACTACCTCAAGAGACATTGTACTTTTTTGTGGAAATCCAAAATCTACTTTTCCATTGCTCCTATCAACAATGTAACCAACACCAGTAACTATGCCGCCATTTTGTTTAACTATATCAATTACTTCAAATACAGAACCACCAGTTGTTACAACATCTTCGCACACAAGGAATTTTTCTCCTGGTTCTATAGTAAAGCCGCGACGAAGTTTAAGAGTTTTATCTTCTCTTTCAGCAAAAATGCATCTCTTGTCTAATTGTCGTGCAACTTCCTGCCCAACTACAATTCCTCCAATAGCAGGAGCAATTACAGTATCAATTTCAAATGACTTGAAATGATTTGCGAGAATTGAACAAATGTAATCATTATGGTGAGGATATTGCAGTACTTTTGCACACTGAAAATATTTATCACTATGCCTTCCGGATGTCAGTAAAAAGTGTCCTGTTAAAAGAGCACCGGTTTCTAAAAAAATATCCAACAATTTATTTTCATCATTTTTCATATTTGTCCTTCGAAAAAAAAAGCGTATTTACTTTGCATAAATACGCTTTGATTTTTTTTAAAGCAATAATTTTTTAATTAATTATTCTGTAGCGCCTTCATCAGTTTTATTCTCTGCAGAAGGGGTTTGCATCTTATCAGGTTGTTTTTCCTCCTCAATAAAGATTAGATGATCAGATTCTCCAAAATGTTTTGCAATAATTCTGTTTCCTTCTCTAAAAGAATTTTTCAGAATTTCTTCAGCAAGCGGGTCTTCAACATACTGTTGAATAGCTCTTCTTAAAGGTCTTGCTCCAAATTTTGGGTCAAAACCTTTATCACAAATGAAATCTTTTGCGCTTGAATCAAGTACGAGTTCCATTTTATGTTCTTTCATATTGCTCATAAGATCTTTTATCTCGATGTCAATTATTTTAAGAATATCTTCTTTATCCAGACTTCTGAATACAATTGTTTCATCAAGCCTGTTAAGAAACTCGGGACTGAATAAACGTTTCATTGCTTCTTCAACTGTGTTTTTCATCGAAGAGTATTGGTCAGTTTTGCTCTCAGTGCTTGAAAATCCAAAAGAGCCAATAGATTTTATATCTTTTGTCCCAATATTCGACGTCATAATGATAATTGTATTTTTGAAATCAACTTTTCTACCAAGGCTATCAGTTAAAACACCTTCATCAAGTACCTGGAGAAGAATACCAAAAACATCAGGATGAGCTTTTTCTATTTCATCAAATAATACAACTGAATATGGTTTCCTTCTAACTTTTTCAGTTAGTTGTCCACCTTCTTCATATCCAACATAACCGGGAGGAGCTCCGACCAATCTTGAAACAGCAAACTTTTCCATATATTCACTCATATCAATTTTAATTAACGCTCCTTCAGAATCAAAAAGATATTTTGCCAACACTTTACACAATTCAGTTTTACCAACACCGGTAGGACCTAAAAAGATAAAGCTGCCAATTGGTCTGTTTGGATTCTTCAAACCGGCTCTGGCTCGTCTTATTGCTTTTGTAAGTTTGATCACAGCTTCATCCTGTCCAACAATAGAACCTTTAAGTGAATCTTCCATAACAAGTAGTTTATCAGATTCAGTTTGAGCAACTCTATTGACAGGAATACCAGTCATCATCGCAACAACAGTTGCAATATCATCTTCTGTTACATCGTGAACAATTTCTTTTGTCTTTGCGTCCCATTCTCTTTTAGCAATTTCAAGATCAGATTGCAATCTTCTCTCCTTATCACGAAGACGTGCAGCTTCTTCATAATCCTGTTTTTTTACTACAAGAGTTTTTTCTTTTTTAACTTTTTCAATTTCTTCTTCAAGAGTTAATATCTCTGATGAAACTTCAAAATTTCCCATATGAACTCTTGAACCAGCTTCATCAAGCACATCAATCGCTTTATCGGGCAAATGACGATCTGTTATGTAACGATTACTTAATTTTACTGCAGATTCTATTGCTTCGTTACTATACCTAACATGATGATGTTCTTCATATTTAAATTTAATGTTGTTTAATATCTGCAAAGTTTCTTCATTACTTGGAGGATCAACCATTACTTTTTGAAATCTTCTATCAAGTGCACCATCAGTTTCAATATGTTTTCGGTACTCATCAAGCGTCGTAGCACCAATGCATTGAATATCACCTCTTGATAAAGCTGGTTTAAACATATTTGAAGCATCAAGAGAACCCGAAGCTCCACCAGCACCAACAATCGTATGCAGTTCATCAATAAAAAGAATTACATCTTTTGCTTTTTCTAGTTCATTCATTAATGCTTTCATTCTCTCTTCAAACTGTCCGCGGTATTTTGTACCAGCTACTAGTCCTGCCAGATCGAGAGTAACAATTCTTTTATCCTGAAGTATTCTTGGAACTTTCCTTTCAACAATCCTTAATGCAAGACCTTCTGCTATTGCTGTTTTACCTACTCCGGGTTCACCAATAAGAACTGGATTATTTTTCTTTCTCCTGCTTAATATCTGAGCAACCCTTTCAATTTCTTTTTCTCTTCCAACTACGGGATCAAGTTTTTCTTCAGTTGCAAGTTTAGTAAGATCTCGACCGAAATTATCCAAAACCGGTGTTTTTGTTTTCTCAATTTTTTTATCAGCAAATGGAGGAATATTCGTTTGTTTTTGCTGGTCTTTTGATTCTCGGTTAGACAACATTGCATTTAATTCTGCTCGGACGATATCATAATTTATATCGAACTGAGCAAGTATTTGTGTTGGAAGAATATCATCATCTCTTAAAAGAGATAACAATAAATGTTCGGTTCCAATTATATCTGCTTTATAAATTTTTGCTTCTATTTGTGTCAACTTTAACACTTTTTCAGCTTGTTTTGTTAGAGGGATATTCCCAATTGTCAGAGTTCCACCCGAAGCTCTAACTGAATCTTCTATTGCTTTTTTTAATTTGACAAGATCACAGCCAAGATTTCTTAATATTCTTACAGCTATTCCCTGTCCATCACGTACAATTCCCAAAAGCAGGTGTTCAGTTCCAATATAATCGTGTCCAAGTCTCAAAGCTTCTTCACGACTTAATCTAATTACATCCTGCAATCTTTCAGAAAAGTTTCCATCCATAAGTTTCTTTCTTTTGTTTTTATTAAAAACAACCTAATACTATAAATTGTTCAACAAAATATATGAATTCTAAGCCATAGGGACAAGGGATAGTAACAGATGTAATTACAAGACCAGAACAAAAAAATATATACTTCTAACTATAACTGTTTTTTCACTCACATTCCATGATTATATTGCAATAGTCTAATAAATAATTAAGGAGATTTAATGGAAGCACTAGCAGGTTTATCAGTAGTAATAATAATTATTTTCGTACTCTTTTTATTCTTGTTCTTTTATTTTATTCCGCTAGGATTGTATATAACTGCAATATCATCCGGAGTTAAAGTAAGAATTTTTCGTGACCTTGTTGGAATGCGTTTACGAAAGGTCCCACCTCAGGTAATTGTAAGGAGTTTAATTACTGCGAATAAAGCAGGAATTCATGTTGAATCAGGTAAACTTGAAGCACATTATTTAGCTGGAGGAAATGTAACTCGAGTAATTAATGCTCTTGTTTCAGCAGATAAAGCTAATCTTGGATTATCATTCGAAAGAGCAACCGCAATTGATCTTGCTGGTAGAGATGTTCTTGAAGCAGTAAAAATGTCTGTTCTCCCAAAAGTTATAGAAACGCCCCTTGTTGCTGCAATGGCAAAAAATGGAATTCAGTTAAAAGCAATCGCCCGTGTTACAGTCAGAACCAACATCGAAAGACTTGTTGGGGGTGCAACAGAAGCAACAATTTTAGCAAGAGTTGGAGAAGGAATAGTATCTACAATCGGTTCATCAGAATCTCATGCAACAGTTTTAGAAAACCCGGATTCAATTTCCAAAGTTGTATTAGCAAAAGGACTTGATGCCGGAACAGCATTCGAAATTTTATCAATCGATATTGCTGATGTTGATGTTGGCGAAAACATTGGAGCTAAGCTTCAAGCCGATCAGGCACAGGCTGATTTGCAAATTGCAAGAGCCAAAGCCGAAGAAAGAAGAGCAGCTGCTGTTGCTTTAGAGCAAGAAATGACAGCTGAAGTCGCCCGTCAAAAAGCAAAAGTAATTGAAGCTGAAGTTCAGATTCCACTTGCAATGGCTGAAGCTTTTAGAAAAGGAAATCTTGGTGTAATGGATTATTATAATATGAAAAACATTCAGGCTGATACACAGATGAGAGAATCGATTGGCAAACCAGAAGAAAAAAAGGATAAAACATCATAATGGATGACTTTTTTAATATCCTGATCGGATTCATAATAATTTATAGTATTCTGAGTCCATTTTTTAAAAAGAAAAAACCTGCTGCTCCGGTTAACAAAGTTCAGCAGAAAACACGGTTTGAAAATGCCAGGAATCTCCAAAGAAAACCTGTATCCAGCTTCAATGAGAATAAAGTTGATATTTTGCAGCAACTTGAAAATATACTTAAAGGTGATTTGGTCATACAAGATAATTCTGTATATGATGAACAACATAATTATAACGAAGCTGAGGAATACGATAAGTTCGGAGAACATACAGGAACATTTTCAGAACACGTGAAAAAAATTCCTGTACTGAATGAAAAACCAAAATCGGTTTTTTCAAACTTAGAAACTAGCTTTAATATTGAAAAATCAGTTGACAAAATGAATCCTTTGGTAAGGAATATTAAGACAAAAATTAGAGAAAAAAATTCACTAAAAGAATCATTCTTAATTTCTGAAATATTAGGAAGACCAAAATCACTTCAGCGTAAATGAAAAAATATCAGCTAAAGAAATTATCAGAAACGGGCTCCATTGTAAAACAAATTGATGAAGCCCGTTTTACTATTAACTATCAAAATCAGTTGAATCCCGCTCAATACGAGGCAGTAGCAGCCACTGAAGGAGCCTATTTAATTATAGCAGGCGCGGGTTCCGGTAAAACAAGAACACTTGTTTATCGTGTAGCACGGTTAATTGAAGGAGGATACGATCCAAAGTCAATTTTACTTTTAACTTTTACAAGAAAAGCCGCTGCAGAAATGATGAATCGTGCCTCCCTTTTACTTGACAACAGATGTTCAAAAATTCAAGGTGGAACATTTCATTCGTTCGCTAATATTACATTAAGGAAGTATGCAAAGGCAATTGGTTTTGATTCAACGTTCACAATTCTTGATCAGGGCGATAGTGAAGATGTTGTTAATCTTATTAGGAGTCAATCTTGTTTAGTACCTGATAAAAAAAGATTTCCAAATAAGCATACTCTTGTTAGAGTATTCAGCTTAAGCGTTAATACAGAGAGAAAGTTAGAAGAAATTATTGAAAATGAATTCCCGCACTTCAGAAATGAAATAGATAAAATTTCTGCTATTAATAAAATTTACACTGAATATAAAAGAAAAAACAATCTGCTTGACTATGATGATTTATTGCTATACCTGAGGAGATTCCTTTTTGATCTATCCCCAGCTGCAAAATCTTTACTATCTGGGTTAAATTTTATTATGGTCGATGAATATCAGGATACTAACAAAATACAAGCTGATATTGTGGTTGGTTTAACTCAATTGAAAAAAAATGTTATGGTTGTTGGTGATGATTCACAATCAATTTATTCTTTCCGCGGTGCAAATTTCAAAAACATTATGGATTTCGTAAATCTGTTTGACAATGTTAAAGTTATAAAACTTGAAGAAAATTACAGAAGTACACAGGAAGTGCTAAACTTTGCAAATAAAATTGTAGAAACAGCAATTGAAAAATATCCCAAAAGACTATTCACAAGAAAACGCGGAGGCAATCTTCCCATAATAATTGCAGCAACAACAGAAAATCTGCAATCACGGTTTATTGTAGAAAAAATTCTTGAGTTAAGAGAAGAAGGTATTCAGCTCAACGATATTGCTGTTCTATTTCGTTCATCTTTTTTTTCATTTGATCTTGAAATAGAATTATCCAAGGCAAATATTCCTTTTAAGAAATTTGGAGGAATGAAGTTTGTAGAGACTGCACACATTAAAGATATTTTAGCCTTTCTAAGAATTGCCTCAAATCCAAAAGACTTTGTTAGCTGGTATCGTGTTTTATTATTGCACGAAGGTATTGGTCCTAAGACCGCCCAAAAAATTATGGATGAATTATCGGTAGGAAATTTGAACATTGCTACAAATCCTCTTAATTATTCAGAGAAAAAATTAGCTGACAAATTATTGAAACTTTTTGAAGTTCTTTTCAATCTCCACACAATAAATGTAAGCCCTACAGAAAAAGCACAAATAGCTTCTGACTATTATTATCCTCTTTTTGTCGATAAATATGATGATTATAATAAACGCAAAAAAGATATTGATATCTTTTTGAACATAACTGAAAATTACAGGTCGCTTGATAGTCTTTTAGCCGATATGGCGATTGATCCACCGATTGACAGTGTAATTGACATTGCAGAAGAAGATAAAGAAGATGAATTTATTACTCTTTCAACTATTCATTCTGCAAAAGGATTAGAATGGCACTCCGTGTTTATCATTCATGCTCTTGAAGGATTTTTTCCAATTAGTAAAGCATCAGGCAGTGTTGAAGAATTGGAGGAAGAAAGAAGATTAATGTATGTAGCTGTTACCCGATCTAAACAAAATTTATTTATTACCTACCCGATGAATATTTATGATCGCGAATCAGGAACAACTCTATCCAAACCATCAAGATTTTTATCTGATATTAATGCTTCTTTAGCAGAAGGATATCTTCTTGAAGACTAAATTAATTTTATTGAATTTTCAAAAAAAAACCTTAGATTTGCACTGCAATTTCATTTATATCTGCAATTAAAAGCCGAAGTGGCGGAATTGGCAGACGCGCTGGACTCAAAATCCAGTGGGGCTCAAACCTCGTGCCGGTTCGACTCCGGCCTTCGGTACTCATCAAGCTGAACTTCTTCGTTCAGCTTTTTAGTTTTAATAATTCTCTTTTTTATATTTATTGTTTACGCAATTAAAAGTATTCAACATAATTTTATTTATGTTGGTATGACTGAAAATCTTGATGACAAATTAAGACCTCACAATGCTGGTTATAATAAATCGACTAAACGATTTGCTCATTTCAAGTTTATCTGTTCTGAACTTAGTTCTGACTGAATTTCTGCTAGAAAAAAAGAAAAATATTTATATCCACTTAATTAAAAAATATTCTAATACTTAATCTTACCGGATATAAATCGATAATTATTAAAGATTTAATAAAATTAATTGGATTTTAATAAATTCAATTTGTAAATTAAAACAGACATTAAATTGATTAATTAAATTGAATGGCAAAATGTTTTGGAGATAAAAATTTATATCCTGGAACAAAGATGATTTCTACCGCTATTAATCATATTAATTCTACTTACCTTAGAGTTTTTCTCTCCTATGAATTCTTATTATCAGGTAACAAAAGGGGCTGTATATGAAAACTGACTTCTCTCAGCTAAGAAAATTTTTTGTACCTGAATTCATCTTTGGACCCGGAGCGCTAAACCTTACTGGTCAATATGTGAAAAGATTTAAGGCAAAAAAAGTTTTTATAGTTACAGATGAGGGATTAATAAAAGCTGGGTGGTTAAAAAAAATTATATCTGTTTTCAAAAAGGAAAAAATTTCATTTTTTGTATTCGATAAAGTCAAACCAAATCCTACCGATTTAACTGTTGAAGATGGTGTTAAATTACTAAAGAAAGAAAATTGCGATATTCTTGTAGCTTTAGGTGGTGGCAGTCCAATGGATTGTGCAAAAGCAATTGGAATTGCTTTCACTAATAATAAACCTGTTATTAAATTTGAGGGAGTTGATGAAGTTAAAATTCCCGGTTTACCATTGATTTGTATTCCTACTACTGCAGGTACAAGTGCTGATATTTCTCAATTTGCCATTATTACCGACACCAGTAAAAAAAGAAAATTTGCCATTGTTAGCAAAAAAGCAGTTCCAGATGTAGCTTTAATTGACACATCAACAACTTTAACAATGTCAGAAGAATTAACAATTCAGACTGGAATGGATGCACTGGTTCATGCCTTTGAAGCATATGTTTCGAATGCTAGTTCTACTATTACAGATTATCACGCTTTGAAAGCTATAGAAATTATCATACTTAATTTACCTATGGTAATTAAGCATCCAAAAAATATTTTGTATAGAAATAACATGATGCTTGGAAGTTTATTTGCTGGATTTGCATTTTCAAATGCGGGATTAGGACTTGTTCATTCAATGGCTCATAGTTTAGGCGGTTCATTAAATCTTCCTCATGGTGAATGCAATTCTCTTTTACTTGAAACAGCAATAAAATTTAATTTTGACTCTGTCCCTGAAAAATATACAGATATAGCTAAAATTTTTGGTCTCCAAAATACTTCAATAAAGAAAACATTGATTAGAGATTTTTTAATTGCTAGAATAAAAGACTTTAAGCAAAAAATAGGAATAGACTATTCACTTAAGAATATAGGAGTAAAACTTTCTAACTTAGACATCTTATCGAAAATTGCAATAAATGATGCCTGCCTTGCTACTAATCCAAAACAAGTAACGCTAAAAGATATAAGGATGTGCTATGAAGAAGCCTTCTAAATCAAAAAATGATTTAAAGAAAGTCCGTAATAAATTTATTGGAATAGAAGAACAATTTTCAGTTAAAAGCTACTACCCACAATTGAAAGAAAAAATTATTCAGTTAGAGGATAATCAAAAATCATTGAAGCAACAATCTAAAGTATTAAAAAAAATGCTAAAAGATTTAGAAGCTGAAAAGAAGAAAACCCAGGAGAGCGAACACAAATACAGATTTTTAACAGAAAATAGTAAGGATTTGATCTATAGATTGTCTCTGCCAGAAGGAAAATTCGAGTATATAAGTCCGGCATCTCTTCAATTAACAGGTTATACACCTGAAGAATTTTATAAAAACAAATTATTAATTAAAAAATTAATTCATCCTGATTTCAATAATTATTTTCAAATACAATGGAAAAAAATAATTGATGGTGATGAACCTAAGGTTTTTGAATATAAAATAATTGATAAATCCGGTAGAGAAAGGTGGTTCAATCAAAGAAACAGCTACATTTATAATAAAAAAAATAAATTAATTGGAATCCTAGGAGTAGTAAGTGACATAAGTGATACTGTTAATAAAACAATAGAAATACAGAATCGGGAAAAATTCCTTCAAACATTAATAAATAATTCTCCATTTGGTGTACATTTTTATGAGCTGAATGAAAAAGATGAGTTAATTTTTACTGGTGCAAACAAAACTGCTGATAAGATGCTCGGGATTAATCATTCATCATTAATAGGCAAAAAAATTACTGATGCTTTTCCAAATTTGAGAGAAACAGAAATTCCTGAACAATATAAAGAGATCGCAAAAAAAGATTTAGTCCTTGATAGAGATGAAGTAATTTATAAAGATGATCTAATTCAAGGCGCATTTGAGATTCATGCATTTCATATCCTTGAAAATAGAATGGCAGTTTTCTTTCAGGATATTTCGGCAAGGAAAATTTCAGAAGTTCAGCTTAAAAAATCAGAGAGACTATATAATAGTCTTGTGGAGACAGCACAGGATCTAATTTGGAGATGTGATAAAAAAGGAAGATATGTTTATCTAAATAAATCCTGGGAAAATGTATTTGGGTATACATTATCTGAGATGCTTGGAAAACCTTTCATAAATTTTCTCGAAAAAAGTTTTAAGAAAAAAGATAAGGATACTTTTAATAGGCTATTAATTGAAAAAGGTTCTTTAAATAATTACGAAACCATCCATTGCAAAAAAAATGGTGATCCGATTTATTTATTATTTAATGCACAAACAATATTAGATAAACAAGGAAATGCAATTGGTACACAAGGCACTGCTCAAGATATTACTAAAAGAATACTTGACCAAAAAAGAATAGAGCTTTATAATAGAAGATTAAAACTTATAAATGAGATAACTTCCTCAGTTGTTGGTGAGCTTCCATTCCAGATAATGATAGATACACTTGTTAATAAAATTAAAGATACGTTTGAAGTAGATTCCTGTATTTTACGTACTCTGGAAAATGATGAATTAATTGTATTATCATCGGTAGGCATACATAAAAAATATCTGCAGAAAACAATTTCTCCCCATATTGGACTTGCTAAAGAAATTTTATCGGGATTAAAACCAGTAACTGTTACAAACATTAATAATATAAGACAACTGAAAAAGATTAAAAATAATCATTACAATGCATATCAGTTCGTTTCATATGCAGGGGCTCCATTAAAAATTAAAAATGAAATACTAGGTTTAATTGGAATTTATACAACAAAACAGGTTAAAGAATTTACTAAAGAAGATCTTGAACATCTGCAAATTGCTGCCAATAATATTGCTGTTGCAATACATAATTATCAATTATTTAATGAATTAAATCGTAGGAATACTGAACTTGAAAAAGAAATAAAAGTTCGAAAAAAAGCAGAAGAAACAAATGCTCTTTTAGCACAGGCATTAGAAGGTATTAATGAAATAGCCACTATTACTGATCTTGATAATAAATTAATTTATGTAAATAAAGCTTTTCTTTCCGCATATGGATACAAATTTAATGAAGTTATTGGTAAAGAAATCAGTATCGTTTGGTCTCCTAATAATCCAGTCGAATTATTGAATGAAATTTTATCAGTAAGTCATACTCAACCCTGGCAAGGTGAGATATTAAATCTTCGGAAAGATGGTACTGAATTTCCAATATTTTTACGAACATCACAAGTCCGAGATGTTAATGGAAATGTAATAGCTCTTGTTGGAATATCAGCAGATATTTCAGAACAACGTAGAATTAATAACATTCTAAAAGAAAATAATTATTTCCTGGAAAAATCTCAGGAAGTGGGAAATCTTGGCTCATATTATTTCAATATACAATCTGACGAATGGAAATCTTCAAAAAAATTGGACGAAATATTTGGAATAGATGAAACTTTCAAGAAAAATACTCAAGGATGGCTAAAGCTTATTCATCCAGATGATACTGTAGAAATGTCTTACCACTTGTCAATACATGTACTCAGTAATTTCAACAAATTCAATAAAGAATACAGAATAATAAGACAAAATGACCATGCAATAAGATGGGTGCATGGGCTTGGTGAACTAGAATTTGATAAAGCTGGTAACCCCATTAAAATGATTGGAACAATTCAGGATGTAACAGAAAGAAAACTTGCAGAAGAAGCTATAATTGCCAGTGAATTGAAATATAGAACTCTTTTTAACAATACTGCCCTCGCTGTTGGTATTCGATCATTAGATGGAGGATATGTAGAATTCAATAATGCTTATTTTAAAATGCTGGGTTATTCTTATGAAGAACTAAAAAATATGAAAAGCGAAGATTATACTCATCCTGATGACATAATTATCACTAGAGCAAATATGCAAAAAATAATTTCTGGTGAAAAAGATATAGTCAGATATGAAAAACGATACTTACATAAGAACGGAAATATAGTCTGGGGAAGTGTTTGTCTTCAACCTCTTTTAGATAATAAAAATGAAATAATTGGAGTTTTAGGTACTGTATCGGATATCACTGAACGAAAAAAAGCTGAAGAATTACTTTACGAAAGTGAACGACGATTAAATCTCGCTATTGAAGGAGGAGAAATTGGTCTTTGGGATCAGAATATGATTACCGGAGAAATTTTTCGTAACGAAAATTGGGCTAAAATGCTCGGTTATAAATTAGAAGAGATTGAATCAACAAGAGATTACTGGACTTATTTGATTCATCCTGATGACCGATTACTTGCAGAAAAAGCTGCTAAAGAACATGCAGAAGGAATTTCACCTGTTTATAAAGTTGAGCATAGACTTAAATGTAAAGATGGTAGTTATAAATGGATATTGAATTGGGGAAGAATTTCAGAAAGAGATAGCAATGGAAAACCAATAAGAGCATCCGGCATTCATATTGATATTAATGATAGAAAAATGGCCGAAGAATCTCTTAAAAAAAGTCAGGAATTACTTAAACTTGCAGTAGAAGGTTCAAAACTTGGATTATGGAATTGGAATATTCCAACAGGAGAAATAATTATAAATGAAAGATGGGCAGAAATTTGCGGTTATACTTTAGAAGAGCTTCAACCAACAACGATTAAAACGTGGGAAACTTTAATTCATCCCGATGATTTAATAAAAGCTACTAATGAATTAGAAAAACATTTTATAGGAGAAAAAGACTCTTATGAATGCGAAATAAGAATGAAACACAAAAATGGAAATTGGATTTGGATTTTGGACAAAGGAAGAGTAAGCGAATGGAGTGAAGATAATAAGCCTTTACAAATGGCAGGAACACATCTAGATATTACTGAGAGGAAAAATGCTGAACTAGAGATTAAAGAAAAGAATACTAAAATTAAAGAAAGCCTTTATTTTACAGAGGCATTGTTAGATTCTATTCCTACACCCGTTTTCTTTAAAGACAAAGAACTCAAATACTTAGGATGCAATCTTGCATTTACAAAGGAGATGGGATTTACATCCGAAGAGCTAAAAGGAAAAAATGTCTTTGATATATGGCCAAGCGAATTTGCCAATATTTATGATAAAAAAGATTTAGAACTTCTGAATAATCCTCAACTTCAGATATATGAATTCAAAGTTCGAAATATAAAAGGTGAGGATAGAGATGTCATTTATGCAAAAAATGTCTTTGTTGATGAAAATGGAAAACCTGCAGGTATCGTAGGTTCGTACTTGGATATTACCGAAAGAAAACAATTTGAGATTGCACTAAAAAAGAGCGAAGAAAAATACCGGAACTTGTTTCATAATCATTCAGCTATTAAACTGCTTATTGAGTATGAAACCGGAAAAATAGTGGATGCAAACAAAGCCGCTGCAGACTTTTATGGCTACCCTCTTGAAAAATTAAGAGAAATGAAAATTTCTGAATTAAACATTTTAGGACCAGAATTAGTAAAAAAAGAAATGAAAAAAGTTTATGATGAATCTAAAACTAGATTTGAGTTTAAACATAAACTTGCCAATGGTAAAATAAGAGATATTGAAGTATTTAGCAGCTTAATAGAGATTGATGGAATAAAATATCTGCATTCCATAATTCATGATATAACAGAGCGCAAGTTAACCGAAGAAGCTCTAAAATCTTCAGAGGATAAATTTGGAAAAGCATTCCATACTAGTCCTGATGCTATAAACATTAACAGATTATCAGATGGATTATTTATCGACTCAAACGAAGGATTTGAGAAATTGACTGGTTATTCTTTTGAGGATGTTAAAGGAAAATCTTCATTGGATATTAATATTTGGGTTAATCCTGAGGATAGAAAAAGACTTATAGAAGGGTTGCAAAAAAACGGAGAAGTAATTGGACTTGAAGCTCAATTCAGATATAAAGATGGTTCAATACGAACTGGTTTGATGTCTGCAAAAATTATTAAAGTAAATAATGAAAATTGTATCATATCAATTACACGTGATATAACCGAAAGAAAATTAGCTGAAGATGCAATAAAAGCTAGCGAAGAAAAATATAGAAACCTGATTGAAACAATGCCTAATGGCTTCTATCGCAGCACTACCGATGGCTATTTTATTGATGTCAATCCAGCTTTTGTACAGATGCTCGGTTATGAAAATAAAGAGGAATTATTAAAAGTTCATATTCCTTCTACACTTTATGTTAGTAGTGAAGAAAGGGATGAAATTATTTCTTACAATCCTAACTTCATTAATCAGTTTGAATCTTACAGATTAAGAAAAAAGAATGGTGATATAATCTGGATTGAAGATAATGCAAGATATATTAAAGATGAAAATGGAAAAGTACTTTATCATGAAGGAATTTGCCGTGATATAACGGAAAGAAAAAAAGCTGAAGAAGCTATTCAAAAAAGTGAAGCTAAATTTAGGACACTATTTACTGAGTCGTCAGATGCATATCTTCTAATAATTGACAATGTATTTGTCGACTGCAATAACTCTGCACTTGAAATGCTAAAAGCTAATAGAAAAGACATAATAAACAAACCACCTGAAATTATTTCTCCTGAAAAACAACCGGATGGAATGAATTCTAAAGACAAAGCAAATATTATGATAGAAAAAGCTTTAAAGTTTGGTAGTAACAGATTTGAATGGGTTCACACAAAAACTGACGGAACTGAATTTTGGGTTGAAGTTAATTTGACTGCATTACCAATTGAAGGAAAATCGGCTTTATTTGTTTCGTGGAGAGATATAACTGAGAATAAGATTGCCGAAGCAGAAATAAAAAAATTAAACGAAGAACTTGAACAAAGAGTAATTGAAAGAACTGCACAGCTTGAAGCAATAAATAAGGAACTTGAAGCGTTTTCATATTCAGTATCACACGATTTAAGAGCTCCTTTACGAGCGATTGATGGTTTTAGTCACGCATTATTTGAGGATTATTCTGATAAGCTTGATGATGAAGCAAAGAATTATCTTGAAAGAGTTAGAATGAATAGTCAAAAAATGGCTAAATTAATTGATGATATTTTAAATATGTCAAGAGTAACAAGAAAAGGGATTAGTAGAGAAACCGGAAATATTTCCGATATTGCATTTGAAATTTATAAAGAGTTGACTGAATTTGATAAATCAAGACAAGTGGAAATAAAAATTCAAAAAGAAATGTATGATTCATTTGATCCACAGTTAATGAAAATTTGTCTTCAGAATTTAATCGATAATGCAATCAAGTTTTCTTCACATAAAGAAAAAAGCATTATTGAAATTGGATGTGAATTAAAGAATAACAAAAAAATATATTTTGTAAAAGATAACGGCGTTGGTTTTGAGATGAAGTTTTATTCAAAATTATTCGGAGTTTTTCAACGTCTTCATACCCAGGATGAATTTCCAGGAACCGGTGTTGGACTTGCAACAGTTCAAAGAATTATTAACAAACATGGTGGAAAAATCTGGGCAGAAAGTGAAATAAATTCCGGCTCAACTTTTTATTTTACAATTAATTAATTAACTATGCAAAGGATATTTTATGGAAAATAAAACTATCTGGCTAATTGAAGACAACCCTGATGATGTTGAACTTACAATTCGTGCCTTCAAAAAAAATAATTTAAAAAATGAAATAATTACACTAAAGGATGGAGGCCTTGCTGTCGATTATATTAATGCAACGGGTGAATTTATTAACAGAGATATAAATAAAAAACCCGCTGTTATTTTACTGGATTTAAAATTGCCTAAAGTAGATGGTTTAGAAATTTTGAAAGAGTTAAGAAATAGCGCTCTATATAAATATACACCCGTGGTTGTATTAACAAGTTCACTTGAAGAAAATGATTTGAAGAGTGCATATCAACTTGGTGCTAATAGCTATATTAGGAAACCAGTTGATTTTAATAAATTTATCGATTGCTCTCAACAAATAGGGTTGTATTGGTTAGTATTAAACGAACTTCCATTTGAATAAGTATTTATGGCTGAAAAATTAAAAATATTAATAGTTGAAGATAATCCAGATGATGCTTTATTAATTCTTAGAGCATTAAAAAAAGAAGGTTATCAAGTTGATTCCAAAATTGTAGAAACAGCAAAAGCTATGGATGAAGCTTTATCCTCAGAAGAATGGGATCTGGTAATCTCTGATTTTGCAATGCCCAAATTTAGTGGAGCAGAATCACTTGCTCTATTCAAATCAAAACATATTGATATCCCTTTTATACTCGTTTCAGGTACGGTAGGTGAAGACATCGCTGTTGAGATGATGAGAAGCGGAGCTCATGACTACATAATGAAAACCAACTTAAAACGAATCGTCCCAGCTATACAGAGAGAATTAAAAGAAGTTGTAATTCGACAGCAAAGAAAAAAAGCGCTTGAGGATTTAAGAAAAAGTGAAGAGCAATATAGAACACTTATAAATTATATGAGTGAAGGTCTTCTTCAGACTGATTTAAAAGATAAAATACTTTTCGCAAATCAGCGGTTTTGCGATATACTTGGATATTCAAATGATGAATTAATTGGTAAAATAGCAACTGATTTTTTAATACATTCCGAAGATAAAAAAATTACACAAGAGAAAAATATTCTTAGAGCCAGAGGTATTTCAGACAAATACGAACTTCGTCTAATTAAAAAAAACGGCGATATTATTTGGTCTGAGATTAGTGGTTCACCAGTTTATGATAAAAACGGAATTGTAATTGGCAGCATCGGTTTATTTACCGATATTACTCAAAAGTATCTTGCTGAGATAGCTTTAAAAGAGAGTGAACAAAAGTTTAGGGGTCTAGTTGAAAGAATTTCTGATATTATTCTCATCCTTGATAAAAATGATGTAGTTACTTTTGCAACTAATTCTTCTATAAAAATTCTTGGATTTGATCCTTTCGAAATGATTGGCAAAAAAGCAGAAAACTTTTTACTGGGTGAACAACTAGCAAAAGTTAAAGAATCGATGGAACGAAACAGATTTGGTTATAGTGTAGAAGTCGAAGTAGAAATTATAAGAAAAGATGGCAGTCTTGCAATAATTGAGTTCCAGGGTTCACCAATTTTTTCTGATAACAAGTTTAATGGTATTCAGGTCGTCGGAAGAGATGTAACAAAACGTAAAGAGATGGAAAACCAACTTAAAGAAGCAATGGCAATATCTGAAGAATCCAGCAGACTGAAATCTTCTCTCTTGGCTAATGTTAGCCATTAACTAAGAACTCCTATGACCGGAATTCTTGGAATGGCTCAGATTTTAATGGAGGAATTAAAAGATTCGCACAATTTAGAGACCGTTAAAAAAATTCATAAATCTGGTATGAGATTAATGAACACTCTTAATTCCATTCTTGATCTATCTGAACTTGAATCAAATGCTTCCTTACTTGTAATTAAAGACTATTACCTGCCTAGTAAAGTCAAGTATCTTCTCACTCAATATGAGAATTTTGCTTATGAAAAAAACCTTGCTTTCAGCTACATCATTAAAGATCCATCTATTTCAGCAATTGTTGATGAAAGATTGATGAACCAGATAATTATAAATATTGTTGATAATGCTATTAAATACACACATAAAGGAAGTATTGAGATTATAGTAGATTCAATAGAATCTGAGGATGGATTAATTGCTGTATTAAGTATAAAAGATACCGGAATCGGAATTTCACGCGATAAACAAAAATTAATTTTCCATGAATTCAGACAGGTAAGTGAAGGTTTTTCAAGAAAGTATGAAGGTGCAGGATTAGGCTTAACCATAGCTAAAAAAATGGTTGAACTTATGGATGGACGGATAACAGTTGAAAGTGATGTTAATGTTGGCTCAATTTTTAGTATTTATTTTCCTGGGGTAAGGATAGTTGACGATTCAATAACTCAACTTGTTCAAAAAAATAATCAAACGAATAATATGCTTTCAGCAAGAAATTTAAACATTTTATTGGTTGAAGATAATGAAATCAATGCTGAAGTTATAACTAAGTTTATTGATAAGATTGCAATAATTGATAACGTCCCATCTGGAGTAGATGCTTTAAATGCAATTAAAAATAATAAGTATGATGTTATTTTAATGGATATTAATTTAGGGGCGGGTTTAGATGGAGTGTCAACAGCAAAGCTAATTAGAGAAACTCCCGGTTATGAGAATGTTAAAATAGTTGCTATAACAGGCTATGCTATGTCTGAAGATAAAGAAAGATTTCTTGAACTTGGATTTAATTATTATATTTCAAAACCTTTCACTCGTATACAAATTAATGATTTGCTTAAAAACATTATTGAAGATTTAAGTAAAAAAATTTAATTTTAATTAAAGAAAAGAGAGGTATTATATTAGGTAGTAATTACCTCTCTACTCTTCCAGAACTATTTCCTTTTGAAAGTTTTTCTACTTCTTCTATAGATACCAAATTAAAATCACCATGGATTGTATGTTTCAAGCACGATGCTGCTACAGCAAATTCAAGAGCTTCCTGTGTGTTTTGTTTTTCAAGTAATGCATAGATTAACCCGCTTGCAAAGGAATCTCCCCCACCTACCCTATCAACAATTTCAATCTCATATTTTTTTGAATGATAAACATCTTTGCAATTTTTTTCATCAATCATAATTGCACTCCAGCCATTTCTGTTTGCTGAATATGATTCTCTTAAAGTTATAGCGACTGTTTCAAATCCAAATTTTGTTTTTAATTTTCTTAGAAGGTCTTTATAACCTACTAAATTTAACTCACCTTTATTAACATTTGTATTTTCTGGTTTTATGCCAAGACTTTTTTCGGAATCTTCCTCATTGGCAATGCAAACATCAACATACTCCATTAAGGGAATCATTACAGATTGTGCTTCTGCGGTTGTCCATAATTTTGCCCGATAATTAAGATCTGCACTTATTTTGACTCCCATTTTTTTTGCGGTTAAACAAGCATTATGCAGAGTTTCCTGACTACTTTTTCCCAGAGCAGGTGTTATTCCCGTCCAGTGAAACCAATCAGCATTTTCAAAGACTTTTTCCCATTGCACTTCATCTTTATTCAAATTTACAATTGATGAATTTGAACGGTCGTAAATAACTTTTGAAGGTCTTTGACTGGCACCTGTTTCAAGAAAATAAATTCCTATCCTCTCCCCACCTCTTACAATAAAATCATCCTTCACTCCAAAACGCCTAAGGTGATTTAATGCAGCCTGTCCTATTTCATGTTTCGGTAGTTTCGTAATGAAGTACGAATCATATCCATAATTTGCTAAACTAACAGCAACATTGGCCTCTCCTCCACCAAATGTAGCCTCAAATGTTTGTGTTTGTACAAATCTTGTAAACCCAGGAGTTGATAATCTTAACATTATTTCACCAAAGGTTATCACTTTCTTTTTCATATTATGCCTTTATCAATTTGTTTTTTGCTGAAGTAAAATTTGTCATCAACAATTTAGCTCTTTCAGTTAATACTTCAAATTTATTTTCTGCAATAGCTTGTTTATCAAGAAGATCGCTGCCAATTGCAATTGCAGCAGCACCGGCTTTAATCCATTCTCCAACATTTTCTATGGAAACACCACCTGTGGGCATTAGTTTCAAGTAAGGAAACGGAGCAAGGATATCTTTAAAATATTTCGGGCCTAAAGCTGTAGCAGGAAATACTTTTATTAAATCAGCACCTGCTGAGTAAGCAGAAAAGATTTCTGTAGGTGTAAAACACCCAGGGATTATCATCATATTATTTTTTTTACAAAAATTAATTACATCAATATTAAGTACTGGACAGACAATAAATTGACCTCCTGCTTCCAAAACTGATTTTGCCGTCTCAATATTTAATACAGTTCCTGCACCAATTAAAACATCTTCCGAAGATTTTTTTCTTAACTCTCTGATTGCATCTATAGCATTCGGAACTGTAGTAGTAATTTCAATATTTTTTACTCCACCTTTACTTATTGCTTCAATAATTTTAAATAACTTATCGCTGTCATTCACTCTAATGACAGCAAATACGCCGTTATTTATTGCTTTTGAGATAATATCTGATTTGTCCATTTGTTTTTTTTGTTTTATTAGATTTAAATGTTTTGTTAAACAAAACTGCTGTTTGATTTAAATAAATTAATTTCTAAGTTTAATTTGAATAAAGAATAATTTAATATGAAATCGATTTGTAAATTTTATTTTATTATATTTTTTCTGAATCCCTTTGAATTATATTCTCAGAGGCTAATAACTAATTTTCCAGTTGATACTTCATTCACAATTTATAGTGCTTTTCAAAAAGCTGTAACTCAATATCCAAATATTTCTATTGCAAAAATTTATGAGTCAGATGAAATTGAAATAATAGAAAATCTTGTTTATAATACCATAGGCCTAAGAGAACTGCATCTTGATATTTTTAAAAGAAAAAAATCAAATGAAAATCTTCCACTAATTGTAATTATCCACGGTGGTGGATGGAAATCAGGGAATAAATCTATGGAATATCCAACAGCTTCTCATCTGGCAAAATATGGATTTATAACTGCTACAATAGAATATAGGTTATCACCAGAAGCACTGTTCCCAGCTTCTATTTTAGATTTAAAAAATTCGTTAGTATGGTTAAAAAGAAATTCCAGACAATTCAACATCGATACAAATAATATTTTTATTATGGGATTTTCCTCAGGTGGACACCTGGCTTCACTTTTGGGATTAACCTACAATAAAAAAATATTTGATGAAGATGACAGAACAAGCATTCAAATAAAAATTAAAGGTATAATTAATATTGATGGAGTTGTTGATTTAACTGATCCTTCCGAAAGCGGAAAGGATACAATAAAAGGAAAACTTTCAGCTGCCGCACAATGGTTGGGATGTACCTTTAAAGAAAACCCAAAATTATGGATTGAAGCTTCTCCATTAAATTATGTTGATGATGATGCGCCCTCTTTCTTATTTATAAACAGCAGTATTGAACGATTTCACGCTGGCAGGGATAAGTTATTTGAAAAACTGAAAAAATTTAACAAATATTTTGAAGTTCATACAATTCCAAACACACCACATACTTTCTGGTTATTTCATCCCTGGTTTGAAATTGTTCAGTCAATCACCAATAATTATGTAAACAAAAATTTAGATAATTAACGAGCCATCCAACCACCATCAACAACCAGAACATGACCTGTTATATAATCGCTGGCAGCAGAAGCTAAAAAGATTACTGCACCCTGTAAATCTTCAGGAGTACCCCATCTGTTCGCAGGAATTCTATCAAGAATTGATTTTGAACGGATAGGATCTTCACGAAGAGCTTTTGTGTTATTTGTTGCCATATAACCTGGTGCGATAGCATTAACATTTATACGAAACTTTGCCCATTCATTTGCAAGTGCTTTCGTTAACTGTGCAATTGCACCTTTACTTGCAGAATAGGATGGTACAAGGATTCCACCCTGGAAACTAAGAAGAGAAGCAGTGTTAATTATTTTTCCATAATTTCTTTTTATCATATCTTTTGCAACTTCTTGAGATAAGATAAAAGGCACTTTTGAATTCAATAACATTACTTCATCCCAATCCTTCTCAGAAAAATCTATTGCTGGTGTCCTTCTTATAATTCCAGCATTGTTAACAAGAATATCGACTTGTCCATAAATTTTCAAAGCAGCTTCTACAACTTTTTTCGTAGCGCCTTGTTGCATCAGATCAATTACAATTTGTTCAACATTCACTCCTAAAGACTTTATTTCTGCGATCGTTTCATCTGACGAAACATAATCAACCAAGAATAAATTCGCTCCAAAAGAAGCAAGCCCTAACGCCATACCTTTCCCAAGTCCGGTACTTGAACCTGTAACAATTGCAACTTTATCCGTTAAATCAAATAAATTTTTCATACTAAAATTTCCGATTATTAACTAAATATTTTTCTTTAATTGTATTTTAATACTTTTTTACTCTTTGTGCCAATTCATTATTAATCTTCATTATTTCATCAATAAAAATTTTTGCCATTAATTTAGCACCATATTCTGAAAAATGCGTATCATCTTTTTTCCCTTCAGGTAACGAATTATACTCACCAGGATTAATATGCAAAAATATTATTTTTGAACCTTCAGCTCCGTGTTGTATAATAACTTTCTCACTTTCCCAGTGCATATCAACTAAACAAACATTTAATTCTCTTGCAACTTCCCTTACTAAATCAGGATAAACCCCGTGTACATCATAAAATTTTCCGGTTGAATCAAATCTTCTTCGCATAATTGGTGTGCACAAAATCGGAGTAGCTCCTTTCTCTCGAGTCTCTTTAACAAATTTATATAAATTTTTTTTGAAATCTTCGGGTGGAGTGTACCTGTCAACTTTTTCTTTGCTTTGGTCGTTATGACCAAATTGAATAATAACATAATCACCTTTTGTAAGTTGATTATATACCGAATCCCATCTTCCTTCATTAATAAATGTTCTGGTACTTCTTCCATTTTTTGCATGATTAAAAATTGTTACCGATGAATCAAAAAACTGTGGAAGCAATTGTCCCCACCCTCTTTCTGGATTGTCATAAGTGGGTTTATCAGCCATAGTAGAGTCACCAATCATAAATATTCTTATCGATTCTTCTGCCGGTTTTATAAAACAGAGTGACAAGAATAATATTAAAGCATAAAGAAATTTATATTGCATAATTAAATTCGTTTAAAGTTTATTTTAGATTTTTATTTTCGCTATTGCTTTAATAACTCTTGAATTTGAAATCAGTGGTGCATGAGCATCTTCCGGAAAGAATACAGCAAATGTTCCAGGATAAAGTTTCATATATGTCTGTGGTTCATCTAGATAAAATGATATATCTTTTTCTTCTACATATGGGGAAAGAATGGCTTTACATTCTTCTAATGGTTTCCATCCAATTTTCTCATCACCTGAAAGAAGCAAATGAACATCTATATATTTTTTATGAACTTCTAATTTAGCTTCTGACAGTTGCTTTCCTATATTATCAGATATTGTTATATAAAGATTTTCTTTATCCAGATGATAAGTTTTAAACTCCAATTCCTCCGGATTAATTTTTTGAAGAAATTCAAATGTCTGTTTTAAGCTTGAGTGAGATGAAAAATAAGCTGAACAGTTTTTTATGTGATCAAGTATCATAATCTTCACACCGTATAAGTTGTTGATGCAGTTGTTCCACCTCTACCTGTCCAGTTTGTATGAAAAAATTCACCTCTCGGTTTATCAATTCTTTCATAAGTATGTGCGCCAAAGTAATCTCTTTGAGCTTGCAATAAATTAGCTGGCAATCTTCCATTCCGATAACCATCGAAATAATTTAATGCTGAAGAAAAAGCAGGAATCCATATTCCATTACTTATTGCAGAAGTAACTACTTTTCGCCAGGAATCTTGAGACGATTCAATCTTATCTTTAAAGAAAGGATCGAGCAGAAGGTTACTTAAATCAGGATTTTTATCAAACGCTTCTTTAATTTTTCCAAGAAAGACAGAACGAATAATACAACCACCACGCCACATCAATGCTATGCCTCCATAATTCAGATTCCATCCAAATTCTTTTGCAGCATATTTCATTAAAACATAACCCTGTGCATATGAAATAATTTTAGAAGCATATAAAGCATTTTTAATATCCTTGATAAATTCTTTTTTATTACCATTAAAAGATGGTTTTGGACCACTTAATACCTTAGCTGCCTCAACTCTTTCATCTTTCATTGCTGATAAACATCGTGCATAGACTGCTTCACCAATTAGTGTAAGAGGTGTCCCTGTATCGAGTGATGCAAAAACTGTCCATTTACCAGTACCTTTCTGTCCAGCAGTATCAAGAATTTTATCCACTAAAGGAAGATTATCTTCATCTTTATAATTAAGAATATCTCTAGTAATTTCAATTAGGTAACTTTCAAGTTCTCCGTTATTCCACTCTTTAAATACTTCATGCATTTCATCTGCACTCATTCCGAGCAAGGCTTTCATTATCTGGTAAGCTTCACAAATTAATTGCATATCACCATATTCAATTCCATTATGTACCATCTTAACAAAGTGTCCAGCCCCGTTTTCGCCAACCCACTCACAACAAGGAGTACCATCTGGAACTTTTGCAGCTATTGATTGAAAAATTGGTTTAACATATTCCCATGCTTCTTTAGAACCACCAGGCATAATTGAAGGACCTTTTAATGCTCCTTCTTCTCCGCCAGACACACCAGTTCCAATATATAATAGTCCTTTATCTTCAAGATATTTAGTCCTTCTTATAGTATCAGGAAAGTGTGAATTTCCACCATCAATAATTATATCACCTTTATCGAGATATGGAATAAGTAAGTCAATAAAATCATCCACCGGTTTTCCAGCTTTAACCATCAACATAATTTTTCTTGGTGAACTTAAACTGTTAATCAGTTCTTCAATTGAACTTGTTCCGATTATTTTTTTTCCTTTTCCTCTTCCATCTATAAAATTGTTTACTTTGTCAATTGTTCTGTTATAAACTGCAACTGAAAAGCCATGACTTTCCATATTCAAGACAAGATTTTCACCCATCACGGCAAGTCCAATTAAACCAATATCAGCTTTCTTCATTTTCATTCCTCTAAATTTAATTAACAAATTTTTCTTTTAATGCCCAGAGACCAAGTGCGGGATTAGAAATAAAAAATATTTCTTCTCCATTTTTTATAGTATTGTATCCATCTTGTAAATCCTGTGGATTATAAAGTTTTAACATCTTTTCAAGAGGCGCATAATTAAAATTGACCTTCTTTATTTCCTCTTCAGAAATATTTCCCGGGCAATAAGTTATTCCAAATCTTTTTTCTGAAGAACCGTGGATCAAATGTGCGGCAGCACTAAGATTATTTTTTAAGTCGTCATTGTTTTTAACAAAACCAAGAATCTCCGGAGTAGTTTTATAACCATATTTTCTAATCAATTTATCTATTCCCTTATCTTCTCCAAACTCTCTGAGACCCGGAGCCAGGATTATTAATTCTCCACCATCAGCAATTGCCATTCTTGTTCTATAAATACTTTTATTTCCTAACCATGTACTTTTAAATTCTGATGGATCGAGATATACAACAACCTTTTGCAAAGGTTTATCAATCATTTGAAAATTTACTTTTATGGATAACTCAGCAGCCAGTTTAAAACATTCATAATCATCACCTATATACAAACCTCTCATTACAAGGCTGCCATTTTTATTCTTGCCTATCACAGTTTGTATATAAATTATCGGTAGTCGTTTCGCAAAATTTTCAGATGCATAGTTAAGAACTTTTCTAACAGGAGTTAAAGCTCTTCCCATAATTCTTTCCATTCCATAAACTGCACCAAGGAAATGACTTTTATTAATTCCCTCCTGTCCGCCAGTACCAACAAAAATATTTTTATTATAATTTGCCATTCCAATTACTTCATGAGGTACTACCTGACCAATTGAAAAAATAAAATCATAATCACCTTCTAAAAGAATTTTATTTACTTGTGCTGACCAATCATAATTTAATTTACCTTCTGATACATCATAAATAAAATCACTGGGAACATTTCCGAGTGTTACTAAATCTTCTTTCCATTTATGAACACGAAACAAACTTACAGGAATGTTCTTAAACATTACCGATATTTCTTTTTCGGTCATTGGAAAATGTGTTCCCAGTGCTGGAAGAATATCAGTTAATTTCTCCTTGTAAAATTTGTAGAGTAAAGAAGTGATTTCACCAGCTTTAGAATGATATCGCGTAAAATCTGGAGGAATAGCAAGAACCTTTTTTGGTTTATTCAGTTTTTCTAAAACCGAGAACAGAGCGTTTTCAAGTTCTTCTTCTGAAATTATTATAGTTTCAGAACCTTTGGCAAAATATAACATTTACATTAAATAAAAATTATCTCTGAATTCTTGCTGACCCACCTTTGGCAAAGGCTCTGACTTCTGCAATTGAAGCCATCGTGGTATCACCAGGATAAGTAGTTAATAAAGCACCATGAGCCCAGCCAAGTTTTATAGCTTCTTCAGGTGATTCATTGTTTATAAGTCCATAAATAAAACCTGAAGCGAATCCATCTCCGCCTCCAACTCGATCAAGCACATCAAGTTCTGCTGTAGGTGCCTGATAAGTTTTTCCATTCATCCAAGCAACTGCACTCCAGCTATGTCTATTAGTTGAATGTACTTCTCTTAATGTAGTAGCAACAATTTTTACATTATGATATTTTTTAACTACTTCGTTAATCATAGAAAAAAAGATAGTTGGATCAAGTTTTGATTTTGATTCAACTTCTGGACCTTTAATACCTAAACCTTTTTGTAAATCTTCTTCATTACCAACAAGCACATCAACATAGTTAACTATTTTATTAATTATCTCAACAGCTTTTTGTTCACCACCCCATATATTCCAGAGTTTTGCACGATAATTAAGATCAAAACTTGTAACGGCTCCGGCTTCTTTAGCTGCCTTCATTGCTTCAAGTATTAATTCTCCTGTTGTTTCAGAAAGCGAAGCAAATATTCCTCCACTATGAAACCATTTGACTCCATCGGCAAAAATTTCATTCCATTTAAAATCTCCTGGTTTTAATTGCGCTGCAGCTTCATTGCATCGATTATAAAAAACGACAGGGGCTCTTGCACCAAATCCTTGATCACTGTACACAGTTGCCATATTTGGTCCGTTTACACCATTATGATTAAAATGTTTAAAGATTCCTTTAACACCCATGGCTTTAACTCTTTCAGAAATCAAATCACCAATGGGATAATCAACAATAGCACTAACAATTGCCGTGTTCAGTTTAAAGCAATCGGAAAGATTTGCAGCAACATTATACTCTCCTCCACTTACATGTATTTGACACAAGTTAGCTTTTCTAAATGGAATAATTCCTGGATCAAGACGATGTACTAATGCACCAAGCGAAACAAAATCTAACAAAGCGTTTTTATTAATTTTTAATCCATTCATTTTATCATCCTTTCTTAAACACCAGAATAAGCATTAAAACCGCCATCAACAGGAATAGTTACACCTGTAACAAATCTGGAAAAATCTGAAACCAGATATAGTAAAGTTCCTTGTAAATCTTCAGGTTCACCAAACTTGTCCAATGGAGTATTTGAAATAATTTTCTTTCCACGCGCAGTCAAATCACCGGTTTTTTCATCAACTAATAAAAACCGGTTTTGATTTGTTAAAAAGAAACCAGGTGCAATTGCATTCACCCTGATATTTATTTTTGCAAAATGCACAGCAAGCCACTCTGTTAAATTATTAATTGATGCTTTTGCTGCTGAATACGCAGGAATTTTAGTTAATGGTCTGAATGCATTCATTGATGAAATATTTATGATATTGCCTGAACCTGTTTCAATCATATCTTTAGCAAAAACCATTGTTGGTAATATTGTTCCGAGAAAGTTCAAATCAAAAACTTTTTTAAAACCTTCAACTTCAAGTCCAAAAAAAGTTTTATCAAGGTCAGAAATATTTTCTTTTGTTATATATTCACTTGCAGTTGTAGCTTGTGGTGAATTACCTCCAGCACAATTAATTAGAATATTTATTTTGCCAAGTTTAGAATTCACTTCATCCTTTGCTTGTAATAGACTATCTTTATCAATTACATCCGCTTTTACTCCGATTACATTTACTCTTGTTTCTTGGACAATTTCCTTAGCAACTTTGTTTGCACGTTCTATATCACGACCAAGAATTGCAACTTTAACCCCAACATTTGAAAGTGCTTTACTCAACGCAAATCCAAGAACCCCTGCTCCACCAGTTACAATTGCAACCTTGTCCTCAAGTTCACTAAAATATTTTTTCATTTTTTCTCCTGTTTATGTTTTTATTACCAGTTAGTAATTCCACTACCTGATTTTAATCTTGCAACCCAATTACCGCTAAGATTAGTTGGAAAGCTTTTTGATTTAAATGATATTGTGTATATCCCTTTACATTTCCCAGTACTTGTTGTATCAAGGTCTTCACCATTAACATTCAAAAAGAAAGTTGATGAAGAAGAATCAACTGGTAAGGCGGGATTAATTGCTGTTCCATTTACAACAAAAGTCAACTTATTTCCAATGATCCCAAAAGCCCCTTCGTTTAGGGTACAGGTAATAACAGATGAATTATAATTTATTTTCCATTCGCCTGAGATTGAAGAATAATAAATATTTTTTTGGTTAAGAGTCCAACTGCTTGTAACGGTACTATCATTGCTAATATAAGATTCCCATTGTTCCTGTGCGGTCAATACTGTTTGTGAAGGATTATTATCTTCCTTTTTGCAACCATAAAAGTTGAAAAGCAGAACAATGAAAACCAGAATGAAATTTTTCTTCATGCGATCTCCTTCCTTCAATTTAACTTTTCCATTGAAATCCAATCCATATCATCAAATTCCTGGTTTTCTCCACCCATTGACCAAATAAATGAATAAGCAGAAGTCCCTACGCCACTGTGAATGGACCAGCTTGGTGAAAGGACAGCCTGTTCATTCCTTATAATGAAATGTCTTGTTTCGTCAGGTTCACCAAATAAATGCAAAAGAACAGAATCTTTTTTCATATTAAAATACATATAAATTTCTGATCGCCTTTGATGGGTATGAACAGGCATTGTGTTCCAGACATTTCCATCTTCAAGTTCTGTTATACCCATAACTACTTGACAGGTTTTTACTTTTCCTGGTAAAATCAGTTTATTGATTGTTCTTTTATTTGCGTCATTTTGTGAACCAAGATTTGCTTTTACTGCATCTGAAAATTTGATGAGAGTGGCAGGATATTCTGTATGAGCTGGGTAACTTACGAAGTAAAACTTTGCTGGTTCCTCAGATTTATCACTTTTAAATATTACTTCTTTTACTCCCTTACCTAAATAAAGTGCATCTTTATTTTCAAGTTGATACTCCTTTCCATCAGCTTTTATAAGTCCTTTTTTCCCGATGTTAATAATACCGATTTCTCTTCTTTCAAGAAAATATTCTGAAGCCATTTCTTTTTTGCTGCTGACTAAAGAAAGTTCTTTTGAGACAGGAACAGCAGAACCAGTAATTGATCTGTCAATATCTGAATAAAGTGAATAAATGTTATCGATACTGAAAAGCTTATCAATTAGAAATAATTTTTTCAACTCTTCAGTAGTCATTCTTTTATAAGAATTATTATCAGTGCTAAATCGTACGTCCATTGTTTTCTTTCACCAAATTAAAATAAAAAATTAATCATTAAGGAATAATTTACTAATATGTCTGTCAAAAAGATTTTCAGTTACATTCTTTGCAATTATTATTTTATTCTCTTCAATTGCATCGAGATATTTTTTCCCCATTTCTGCAGCAATTTTGTATGCAAGATGTAAAAGCTGTCGAAAATGAATATTGTATTCAGAACATGATTGATTGTGTCGTAAATTATTAACATAAGTTTTACTTTCCCACTTCCATACTTCATCTGGTTTAGGAAGTAAAGCAGTATTAATATCAACAACCGTTAAATAGGGCTTCATCATTTCATCAATTCTGTTGTAGGCTTGTTGATAAATATCCTTAGCAATGAGAAGACCATCACCACCGGCTTCAGCAAGCCCGATTAATTCTTCAAGCCATGTTGTACCTGCCGTTTTAAGATGCAGTCCACAATTATATTTTTTAATAACTTGTTTAATTGGATTATACAAAGAAAATTTATCGCTTCCGGAATGAATGCTTAATTTAAGATTAGTCGGAAGATTAAATGACTGTACTGCAAATTTTATCATAATTATGTCATCTTCAAACTCTCTTGCAAATTGTTCTACATTTCCAACATAATCGACACCTTTATTAAACCTACCAGTAAATTTGGGAGCAATTGTTTGAACAGGAATATTTTCGAGTGATAAACCTAATAAGATAAAGAATAATTCTTCGGGAGTTTGTGCCTGTTCATTTTCGTCAAGTGATACTTCTGCAATAAAATTTTCATTCCCTTTTATAGTTTTTATTTTTTTATAAATAGTCGAAGCTTCTTTAATGGCACCGAGATATTTTACTGTAATCGCATTTAATTTTTCAATATTAATTTCAAAAGGGCGTGAAAGATTTTCAATTTCTATTTTTCCTGAAAAGCCGGTTGCATGTTTTATAAATTTATCTTTTTCTTCTTGCGAAACTTCTTTACCAATAAAATCAGCAACGTCAATTGTAAAAAAATTGCAATGTTCAACAAAATTATCAACTGTTTTTACGCCAATATGATCGGCATCAACATAATAAGAATCTTTCCAACCAAGTGTCTTAACAGCATTATCAGCTTCTATTCTTGCATCGATTGGTGAAGAACCGATTAAATCGTGTTCGCGTTTTGATTTATTCCAGACAGGAACAACTGTAACTCCTTTTTCTTTTGCCTTTTTAAGTGCATTTAGTTGAGCTACTCCTTCGCGTCCAAAACGATCACCAATACCTATACTATATTTTTCAAGATACATATAATTCCTCACATTTCTTAAAATTTAATTTAATTATTTCAAATATTATTTTATTAAAATTCTATTTTAGTTTAAGTTGTAAAATAATTTCTTCAGGATTCCAGAATCCATTAAATGTCCAAATTGGAGTAATTTGTTGTGGTTCTAGTTTTTCTTCAGATAAATTCAAATTGTTAATATGCCAGTTATAATCAACTGAATCACCGTGACAATTGTAAAAATAAACTCTGTGTCCCCATTTAATTTCAATTGGTGGATTCTTGGGGACGAAGTAAATAGGAATATCAGCCATATTTTTCGAGAACTTACAATTGATTAATAAAAATTGTGAATCACGATGATAACGGCCAAGCGGAAATCCTTGAACACCATCAAAGTATGAATTTACAACTACTAATTTTTGATTTTTATTTTTACTGCCATCGTGCCAGATAGATGCACTTTTATTATGCCCATAAAATTTACAATCTGTTATATAACACCAACCTCTCGGACAAACAAAATCTACATAACCCTCGAACAAACAATTTTTATGATAATACATTCCATCCTTTCCATTCCAAAGACTTAATGCATCGCCACCATCAGAGATTATTTTACAATTAAGTAAAATTATTTTATTACCAGCACCACGAATAGTAAATTGATGATCATGATCATTATATAAAGAACCATAGTTGTTACGAATTGTTAAATTGTAAAATATTAAATCAGAAACATTTTCTTTTATATTAATAACTGCAGCGCCATAATCATTGGAATTATTTTCAAGCCATTTTTTTCGTAATTCAGGATAAATTATTATGGTACTATCAGCAGACTCACCTATTAAAACAATTTTACTTTTTTCAATAAAAACTTTTTCTTTATAAGTTCCATTTTTTATAAATATTTTAAAAAATCCTTCACCATCAGTTGAAGCAAAATTTATAGCTTCATTAACGCTTTTATAATTTCCAGTTCCATCAGAAGCAACGACAAGATTATAATTACTATCTTGTGGCTGATTCTTAAAATTTAAGAATAGCAAAAAAAAGAAAAATAAGTTGAATATTTTATATATCAATGGAATAGATTTTATTAGAAAAGAGGATTAACAATTGAGATTTTTAGTTATACTAAACTATTACTTCTTTTTGTGCGTTTGGATCGTTTATTATTAATTGTGTTTTAAGTTGAATTTGTTTTGGTTCGAAGTTATAAGGATTTTCTATTTGCTGAATAGCAAGCATTACGGCTTCTTTTCCTAGCTCCTGTGCTGGCTGATTTATAAAATTAAAGACCGAGGGTATGTATCGATTAAAAGTATTTTTTCCGAAACAGGTTACTTCAATATCTTCAGGAATCCTGATTCCCAATTCAAGAGCTGCAGCATACATTCCTAATGCAACAGGATAAGTAACAGCAAGAACATATTCAGGAAGATTTCCTTTTCGATAAATTTTCATAAAACCATTATACCCATCTTCTTCACCAAATCCTCCTTCCGTAATCCATAAAGGATTGACCGGCACACGATGATGTTTCATTGCTGAAAGAAATCCTTCTAATCTTGCACGTCCAATATTAATATGCCTGTAACCGCCAAGGTGAGCAATTTTCTTATACCCTTTTTTAATTGCATAATCAATGGCACTATAAGAGCCGCCAATATCATCAACTGTAATACTCGATATATTAGGCATGTCCGGAACTCTATCAATAAAAATTAATGGAACTCCGTTTTCCATAACTTTATTAAAAATTTCTGTATCCTTTGTCTCTTGAGTAATAGACACTATTAATCCATCAACTTTATTTGAAATTAAGGATTGAATATGTTTTTTTTCTCTTTCTGCATTTTCCTGTGAAATTGTTAAAAATGTTTCATAATTATTAATAAAGGCTGTATTATAAACTGCTTCAATAACAGTAGCAAAAAAGATGTGTGCAATTTTTGGAATTACCAATCCAAGAATATTTGATCTTCTTGCTGAAAGGCTTCTTGCCATTGAGTTTGGAATGTATCCAACTTTATCAGCAAGTTCTTTCACCTTTTTTTTCATTTCTTCAGAAATATCAGGATGATCTCTTAAAGCTTTTGATATCGTTACTTTAGAAACTTTTAGCTTCTTTGCAAGATCATCTAGTTTTATTGGTCTATATCTACCATTCATTTCTATATCTAAGTTTTAATTAGTTAAGCGAATATAATATAATGTTTATAATCCAAAAATTCGTATCCATTACTTTACTTTATTGGATTTTTGTAAAATGTATTTGCATATATTTTTTGCACTAATATAATTTTCAAAATCGTGGGGTAGTTTTCTGTTATCTATGTATTCGTTATATAACCATGGATCTCCGATAGCAAGCACATATCCTTTCCCATACTGGATTCCTGCAACGAAAGTTTTTCCTTCTCTTTGTAAAATTGGAATAGCTTTATTTTTAAGACTAATCGAACAAATTTCTTTTAAATAAATTCTGCTTACATTTTTAAAAATTTCATGCTCAGGTAAATTATCAAATTTTCCCATCTCATAATTTTTCCCTATTACGTTGTTAAAACAATCATGATTGAATTTCAGATAAAATTTTTCAGCAAGAATATTCAATGAATTTAAATTACAGTTTCCGCTATCATTTGCAAACATCATAAGAACACCACCTTTTCTTACCCATTCTACGATTATATTTGCAGCATAGTTTGTAATAATATTTGGATTTGCATTTTCCTTTTCATTATCAGGATCGACAACAATATAGACGCTTAATTTATCTAAATCTTTTTTCGATGGTTCAGTAAATACCTGAGTGATTTTTCCACCATAAGACGAAAATATTTTACCTAATTCTGAGAAACCAGAAAATTCTTCATCATCCCAGATATAGTGAAATCTTTTTCCATCTTTGTATTCATTGTTATAAAAATAATCAAGACCAATAACTTTATTTTTCCCAATCTTTTTGTACTCTTCCCACTTTTCAATTTCAAGTGATGCAAGTATAAATGGTCCATATCCTTTAAAATCATTTATTCTTTTGGGTTCTGATATATAATATTTAAAACTTCCATCCCGATAAGGATTGCCTCCCAGTCCACCTACTTTACAAACATTGTGTAGATAAATTTTCCCTTTTTCCATTGTTACAAAGTTCTTAAGGAGAGATTCGAAAGATTCTTTTGCATAATCAAGATAAGTAACATTCAAATATCCTTTATTTGCACCTTTTGCAAATGCATAAATGAACATCAAAGATGCAGAAGTTTCAATATAATTTCCTGAAGAATCTCCTTTGTCGATTACCTGATACCATAAAAGAGTTTTATCATCCCGATACTTTAAAATTGCTTTCGATAAATTTTGCATAGTCTCAATAAACATTTTTCTTCTGGGATGTTCTTTTGGAAGATAATCAAGAACATCAATCACAGCCATTATAAACCATCCAATTGACCTCCCCCAAAAGTTTGGTGATACCCCGGTAACTGGGTTTGCCCATAATTGTTTTTTACTTTCATCCCATCCATGAAAATATAAACCTGTTCTCGTATCAAAAAGATGTTTATTTATATATTCAAATTGATTGATGACATCATTAACAGCAGCACTATCATTAAACTTAATTGCATATCTCAGATAAAATGGTTGAGCCATATATAATCCATCCAGCCACATCTGAAATGGATAAACCTTTTTGTGCCAGAAACCACCTTCTATAGTCCTTGGATGATTTTTTAGCTGTTCACGCAAATGGTCTGCAGCAATTTTATATTTCTCTTTTCCAGTGATCTCATAAAAATTTAGTAATGCTCGTCCTGGATTAATGTTATCAAGATTAAATTCATCCTGTTTATATGTTTTTATATCACCATTAGTTTGAATGTAATAATCAAGATTTTTTTTGATGTAGTTCAAATATTTTTTATTATTTGTCTTTTCATATAGTCTGTAAATAGCTTCATACATCAATCCTTGTTCATAATTCCATTTATGACTTTTGGGTTCATCTGGATATGCAATAGAATCTGGATATAGGTAGATAAAATTATCTACCAACTTTGATGGTAAATTTTTCTGCCAGTTTAATTTTTCCTGTGAAAATATTTCGCAACTAATTAATAAAACTATTGATAGAATAAGATATTTTTTAAAAGACATAATTATTAAAAATTTGAAATGAAATCTATTTATAATACTTGAAATTATAATAACAAGATGATGCGGATGACCGCATCATCCCGGTTGTTCCTCTCGGAGGAGTATGAGGCGTATTCTTTATGAAAAACACTATTTAAGAAAAACCATTTTAGTTATTAACTGTTTTTCTCCTGAAGATAAAACTCCATAGTATACACCTGAAGGCAATTGAATAGGAGTAAATAGTTGATTATAAATTCCTGCATCAAGCACTTCATCTACAAGTCTACCAACTTCTTTACCAAGAGAATTGTAAATGATTAATTTGACATGAGCTTTTTGTGGAATTTCGAAAGTAATTTTTGTTTGTGGATTAAATGGATTCGGATAATTTTGATAAAGCTTATAATCAAGTGATTTTTGCAGATCAATTTCAATTACATTAGAGTAGGTTATCTTACCATCCAGATCATATTGTTTCAATCTGTAAAATACTTTCATTCCTTCAAAAGAATTATCAACAAATTTATAATTTTGTCTGGAATTACTATTTCCTGAACCTTTCACAAATCCGATTTTTTTCCAGATTGTATTATCAATCGAGCGTTCTACATCCCAACCGGAGTTTTGTACTTCTGTTATAGTCATCCAGTTTAATTCAACTTTATCGTTTATTTTTTTACCATTAAAGCCTGATAATTCAATTGGTAAAGGGAAAGATGGAACTTCCATAGTAGGCATCCAGTTAGCAGAAAATGGACTTGTTGAAGAGGAATTTTTTCCAAAGATTTTATTCATCGAATAATTTACCAATTCTGTATCAGCTAACTGCCTTGACCAGCTAACTCTTGCTACGGGAATAAATCCAGGACCGTTGCATTGGTATTCTGCATACAATGCAGGTGTAACATTCCATGCAAGCCATCCTGCAGAATTTAATGTAGCTGGTTCGTATGTATTAATAAATACTGTCCGAGGTGATGCTTGCCAGGGTCTTCCGAGATAAAATGTGCTTATTGGATTTCCATCAAAACCAATCAGATCACTGGAGATAGTACAATCCCTGAAAACATAACCATATAAAAAATTGGCTTCAGTACTTGCAGCAGTAACTGTTCCTCCATTTCGGTTTACTTGTATATCACAACTATCAAATAGTACAATATCTCTTCCGAAAATAAAATCTACCGAACCTCTAATAAGGCAATTCTTGTTATAGATTCTCCCTGTTGCACTTCCACCCCAGGTATAATAAGTATCTTGGTAACCTAGAATGTTACAATTATAATATTCCTGCCTGTCACCGTTCACTCTTAATGCAACTGCCTGAGCTACTGTAGAAGTATTTCTGAAAGTAATATTCTGAGCTTCAAAATCTTCTGCATCTATTGCAACACTGTACGAAGTTGATGTTCCTATTGTAACTCCACCAACAACTCTTCCTGAATAATCATCATATGTTAAGATTGTACTATCTCTATTTTCTCCAACAAGTACAACATTTACTTTACCAGCCGCTAATAACAGTTTTTCGTAATATACTCCATTTTTAACAAATATATACCACTTACCAGTATAACCAGTTGGAACGTTGTTAAATGCTTCTTGAACGGTTGTGTAATCTCCACTTCCATCCTGTGCAACGACTTTTAATACATCCGGTTGTGGAGTTGGAGTGTTAAAAATAACTTCATTTCCATAACCTGTTCCGGTTGAGTTGGTGGCATATGCACGTACATAATATGTTGTACCTAAAGCCAAACCTCCAAGTTGACTTGTAAATGTTCCTGTTCCGCTTCCATTAATTGTGAAATCATTTTCAATTGTCGGATTACCTGTTGTATTCCAGCAAACTCCCCTTTGAGTTACAGTCGAACCTCCCCAAAAAGTTACATTACCTCCACTGGTTGCAGTAGTATTAATTATATTTGTTATTGGCGAAGTTGTAACAGTTGGAACAGATAATACTGCTAAAGTTGTGAATGTATCAATTACACCATAACCAGTTCCTGCACTATTCGTTGCATATGCACAATAATAATATTTAGTATCTGGAGTCAGTCCAGTAAGTGAACTTACAAATGCCCCTGCCCCTGTTCCATCTGATGTTTTATTATCACTTATTGTTGGATTACCAGTTGTATTCCAGCATACTCCTCTTTCAGTTATTGCAGCTCCACCATCATTTGTTATATTTCCGCCACTGGTTGCAGTTGTAGTAGAAATATTCGTAATGCTAGTTGTAGAAACTGTTGGAAGATTTACAACAGCTCCTTGTTTAACTGTAGCAAGGACAAAATCCGTTGATGAATTTAACGTATAGAAAAGATTTGAAATAATCGTTCCCTGACCACTTGCAGAGCCACTTCCACCAAGATTAACCCAGTTTCCAGCTCCATCGTCATTTGCAATCCGTAAAACTGAAGAATCTGACACAAAATCATTTAATCCATAGTTTAATTGAATTCTTGCCCCATCTACTGGTGAGACACCAACCGCTGTATTTTTAGAAATATTATAATATCTTACAGATGAAACAGAATCCAATGTAGTCGGCAAAGTTCTTACTGCAGGTGAAGTATTAAACATTTCAGCAGTATATACTGTAGATGTTGACGCTGCTTGAGTGATAGTAAACAATATTGGTCTGTAATCATTTCCTTTACCGATTGGAAAACTAAGTATCGTTTGATTGGCTGAGTTTATTATTGATGCCATTGGACCATCTATATAGCAAGAAGTATTACCACCAATAATATTTCCATAAGTCGTAATTTTATTTGCACTTGTAGTGACAATTTTTCCTGTATTAGAAAGATCGATGCTACCAGGAGTTGTAGCGCTAAATGTTATTGGAGAATTTAAATAAAGTACGGAATTATTTTTCACTCCAACTGTTATAGAACCAATTGTGCCACCAGTATTACTAAAATATTGTGTCCCATTATTTTTATTGAAATAAACTGAATGCCTCCAATATTTTGTACTATTTACAGAAAATGAACCCCCGGTCATTATAAAATCACCACCAATATTAACCTGTCCATAAACATTACTACTGTTGTTTGTATTAAAAATTCCAGCAGAAATATTTAAGTTACCACCAATATTGATTACAACTTTTGCCAGTGTGTCTGCAGAGCTTCCCGTACCAGTAAACAAAACATTTGCACCATTGACTATTAAATCACCAAGAATATTTATTGTTTTAGTTTGTCCGGAACTTAAATTTGTCAGTCGATATTGTCTTGACGTTCCACCAGTATTGGATACAGTAAAATTACCATTAATTGTTATTCCGTCATTAAAATTCGGTCCTATATTGCCAGTTTGTCCTGCACAATCCCATTTAAAGTGATGAAAAGATTGATTAATTCCTCCTGGTGCAGTTGCTGTTATTCCTGTAATTAGACAAGTTGAACCATTTGACCAAGTAGCAGTTGGAATAGTACCTCCATCACGATTATGCTGATACGTTGATCCATTTTCAAATGTTAAAACATCACCGGAATTATTCACACTCACTGTTCCTGCATTAATAAATGAACCATTAACCTGAACAGAACAATTACCATTCGTTGCTAATGTTCCTGAATTAGAAAGTGTGCCATCAATCTTTAAATCAATTTGTGAGGTTCCATCATTAGCTATGTATAAAGTAGCTCCGTTATTAATTGTTAATTGTCCTCCAGACTGAACAGTAGTTAAATGAATATAACCTGATCCATTAGCAAGAGTCGTTGCTATAGTTATAGTGTGTCCATTTCGAACAAACACTTCATTGGAATTATTGTAAACAGGATAATTAGTAGCAGCAACCCAAGATGTTCCATCATAAATTTCCCAGACTGCTATATCATCCCAGTTCCCACTTGCTACAGTTCGATAATCTCCGGTTGTTTGAGCAAATGAAACAAAAGAAAAAAACATAACTAAAATAAATGAGAGCTTGTTCATTTAAGTGTTCTCCTTTTAATAAAATTATTTAATTAAAATTAATTTTTGTTGAGTTGAGTAATTTCCAGTTTTCAATTGCAGGATATATGTCCCGCTTGCAAGATTGTACTTGTTTGCATCAAAATTGATTGAATGTTTTCCTTCATTCATTTTTTGATTATCAATTAAGGTTGCTATTTCCTTTCCAATTATATTGAAAAGTTTCACACTAACTATTGATTCAAATGATAAATAAAATGTAATTGTCGTTGATGGATTAAATGGATTCGGGTAATTCTGATATAACTTATTTTCAGACAAAACATTTTCATTTACTTCTACATTTACGGGTCCATAATATTTTATTGAACCATCATAATCCATTTGTTTAATTCGGTAATAGTAATTGCCTTTATTAACTTTTCTATCAACAAATGAATAATGATGAGGAGTATTTGAAGTTCCAAATCCACTAACAAAATTTCTTTGAAGATTAATGTAGTTTTTTTCATCAATAGATTTTCTTTCAATAAAAAATCCTTGATTATTTTTTTCTGATGCAGTTGTCCAGTTTAATAAAACTCCCTCTGATGTTGAAGAAGCAATAAATGAAATCAGTTCAACATCTACAGGAATAAAACTTCCGGCACTAAAATCATATTTGCCACTTCCAGAATATGATAGCAATTTAGCAGGTACATCTGTGGCTGAATCAACAATATAGGAATAAAAAAGTGATGGCTCGAATGCTGTTCCTCTTATACCCGGTACTCCACAATTAATGTAAATATTATTTCTTTCCACTAAATCACCTGGAGGACTTCCGTCTCTCGATGTTTCTGTTGGAATAAGAACATTAACAAAATAACAACCTTCAACTACAACATCTGCTTCAAGATTTGAAGATACTCCATATAGAGAGTTTTTTCTATAATAATTATTGAAGATATGAGCTTTCCCATAACGAACACGTGGATGACGCTGTATTGTGCTATCAAAATAATTATGGTGATAAGTTACTTTCAATAAAGTATCACTCGTTTGGCTATCAGAGTGACCAAGCAAGCAAGTTTTATCATGATTTGTAAACTTGCACCAGGAAACGGTTACATAAGCAGAAGCGTGTGTAATATCAAGTGCCCCGTCAGGAGTACTCCCTGGTGGATAACCAGGAGGTGGAGTATCTGTAAATGTACAATGATCAATCCAAATGTGATGACCTTTTGTTTCATCATCATCTGCCTGCACTGATACACCATCATCAGGACAACTTGCAAATTGTATATTTCTTACAATTATGTTTTTTGAACGAACAATTGAAAATCCAAAACCTGTTATAATGGCATCGTTGCCTACACCTATGACTGAAATATCATATGCATCTTTAATGTCCATCATTTCACCAACATTAGAATCGTAAGGAAGAATACCAGCGACATAAATGGTTATCGGAGGTAAATTTCTTGTATGGTTTGGATCAATTCTATTTTGAAGTAAAATATTTAATCCAGCAGTAGTAGTTGCAATGGCAACCTGTCCGCCATTCCCACCAGTTGTCCCATTCTGTCCAAGTGCATTTACAGATGCAAATCCTACTGGGCTTGATTCATAATTAAAATTCTCCATTCCAGTTGTGTCTAATAAAATCCCTACAATAGTTTTATGTTCATTCATATTAACTACATAAGGATTTGACAAATTATATCCGTTCTCTGTAAACCATCTATTAAAAATCGTATTACCAGAAGGTATGGCTGTTAAAGTAACATTTGTGCTATCATCATAATAATCTTGCATAGGAGAAGCTGAGACAATTCCATTACCACTCTTTGTTAAAGTGAGTTTATAGACTGGAATTGAAGTTTGTCCATAAACTTCTACTCTATCAAGTACGGGATAAGTAGAAGTTCCTGTGGTCGTAAATCTTACTCTATTTACTCCGGCGACAAATGAGATAGCCATCTTAGTGCTTGTCCAAGTATTCCAATTCGTCGTTTTTGGAAAAGATAGATTGGTCGCTGTTCCACCATTTAACGTTACAGATAGAGTTCTGTTACTACCTGAACCATTTGAGTAATATACGGCTATAGTATCCGTTGAAGCGGTTTCTCTTCTAAACGTAATTTCAACAAAGGAACCTGCTTTGCTTACGAGATAAACGTATCCAGTACCGGTGTAACCTGTGTAAGTATTTTGAATAAATGCATTATTCAGAATTCCTTTCTCAGCTTGAAAAATACTTGTCTGAGCAAACATTCTGAAAAAGATTGAAAAGAATATGATTATAAGTATTTTGGTTTTCATTTTTATTTCTTTGGATAAGTTAAATGAAGGTACGGTCAAAAACACCGCACCTTCTGAAGGGATCTACACTATGACTAAATCAGGAAACTATTTAATAAGAAGCATCTTTTTTGTTAATGTTACACCATTTGAAATCATCTTATAAAAATAAACACCTGCTGAAAGATTGGATGCATTAAATTGTCTTGTGTAAATTCCTTTATCTAATTTTTCATTTACAAGTGTCATTATTTTTTCTCCAATTGCATTGTAGATAGTAAGTTCTACCTGACCTGAAACAGGAATTTCAAAACGAATTTCAGTAGTTGGATTAAATGGATTTGGATAATTAGAAATCTGATACTTTAATTCTTTATCCAGATTTATCTCAGTAGTATTGCTGTATGAATAGCTCCCATTATTATCAATTTGTTTTAATCTGTATTGATATTTTCCAAAGATTACATTTTTATCAGCAAAGAAATAATCTTTTGGAGAATTTGATGTTCCTGCCCCATTGACAAAACCAATTTTAATCCAGTCTGATTTTGAATCTTTTCTTTCTATTTCCCAACCTTTATTCTGATTTTCAGTCACTGTTTTCCACTTTAGCATAACCGCATTATCTGTTTGTTGAGCAGTAAAGGAAATAAGTTCAACAGGTAAAGCACTGAGTTCAGAAGCAGTGAAATCCGAAAAACTTGTCTGACTTCCAGAATAAAATCTGTTATTAGCGGCATCTACTTGTATAATAGGCTGCCATTCAGTTCCATTCCATTTGCCACCATAAAGATTTGTTTCTGTACCGTTTATATCATCATTGACATAATAAAAATATGCTGTAAAAGCAGGAGATGTAATTCCACTTTGAGTTAATGTCCAGTATCTTAATAAATAATCAATGTCCGCAAAATTAGATGGATGTTTTGCATTAACTACTTTAGCCGCTACATATGCAGATGAAAGTGTACCAACCATAAGATTGAATTCTATCGGTGAATAATCAGCATTATCAGTGCTATCACCAATTGGAAATGTAAAAGATGATGGTGTTGATGTAAAGACTTTTCTTACTTCACCTGAACCGGTTGGAACAATCATATTGGTCGAAGATGGAGTACCACCTATGCTTGCATTTGCTCCAAGAGTTAGATTATAAGTTCCTAGTGTCAATAAACCGTTTGTAAGAGTTAATATTCCATCGACAGTTAAATCAGTTCCTAATTTCACTCCAGGGGCACAATTAATTTTCAAGTTAGATAAAGTTGTTGGTGAGGTTCCAAGTGTAATAGGATTTGTTCCGTAGTATTCAACATAGGAACCGTTATTTAGAGTGATTGTTCCTCCTGGAAAAACACCGTCCATAAACTTTAACAAACCAGTTGAACTTACTGTCGCAGTTCCTAAATTTCTGGTGGTGGTTGAAGAGCTGCCAAAATCAATTGTTCCATCAATTGTTGAAGTTGCTGAATTTAATTCATAGCTGCTAGAGGCTAAACCATTTATTATTCCACCACTTAATACATTAATATTGACAGTTCCCGTACCAGTATTTGCTCTTAAAGGTGCACCTAAATTAATCACTCCACCATTATAAACATTTAATGTAGAAGTGTAAGGAGCAGTATTACAGAGATTAATAATTGATGTATTCTGAGTCACTAAAGTACCATAAATATTAAGCGTAAGAGTTGAACTTCCAGCCGAGGAACCACTGCTTGTATGAGTTGAAATATAAGCATAAGGAGCCATTGTTACTGTTTTTCCAGCATTTATAGTAATAGTAAATGTATTGTTTGCTGTAGATACATATAATGCAGTAGAACCAGTTCCTGAACTGCCAGCATAATTTAATTGAACATCTGTGTCAAACACGATTGAAGTTCCAGTAGAATTTTGTTGAACTCTTGAAAAATGAGTAGTCCCATTACCACTAACGGTTAAAACCTGCCCGCTACCACCATATAAAGAAATGCCAAGTACATCTGTAGGAGAACCAAAAGTACCATTGTTAACAATACTTGAACCATAAGGTCTTATATATCTAAGCGAACTTGTTGGTAATGAATTCACTCCTACTAATGAAGCACCATTCTCTATTACCAGATTATTAAATGTTTTTCCACTAGCTTCGACTGTAACAGTATGTCCATTTCTAATCCATATGTTAGTTGTCGAAGTTGGCGCACTTGAAGCCGCAGTAGCATCTGCCCAAGTTCCTGCGGTTTGACAAACTACCCAAGTAGCCGCTGTCCCCCAGTTTCCATTTCCAGCAGAGCCATAATCTCCAACCGCTTGAGCATATGTAAAACTTAGAGATGTAATAACAATAAGAATTACAAAAAGTAAATTAAATTTTTTCATAGTGATATCCTTTATATTTGATTTGAAATTTTTATTTCTTTAAGATTCCTTCCCCTTCCAAATTCATTAAAGGAGAATTGATGGAAAGGGAGTGGGAATCTTTGCCTATATATTGATGTGGGTTATTTTAATAAAATCATTTTCTTTTGAAGACTTGTTTTCTCTGTCCTCAATTCATAAAAGTAAATTCCGTTTGACAGATTGGAAGCATTAAACTTAACTGAGTACCTTCCGGGATTCTGAATTTCGTTTACCAATCTATCAATAATTTTACCTGTTACATCAAAAACATTTAATGCAACTAAAGTCTTAACTGGAATTTCATAACTTATTATGGTAGAAGGATTAAATGGATTTGGATAATTTTGCTCCAGACTAAACAACAAAGGAGAATTGAATATAATTTCGATAGAATTGGAATAACTTTTAAAACCATTATAGTCAGTTTGAACTAATCTGTAGATATTATTTCCTTGCAAAGGAAATTTATCGACAAATTGATATTTTTTCATGTCTGTTGAGTTTCCATGTCCATTTACAAAACCAATTTTCGTCCATTGATTCTCAGAATTCATTCTTTCAACCATCCAACCATAGTTTTGAGTTTCTGTTGCCGTGCTCCACTGTAATTCCACATTTTTTTCGATGACCATAGCTGTAAAAGAAATTAACTCGACAGGAATTGGAGCATTAACATCAGCTAAAGTCCATCTGGAAAATGAACTAATCCCGCTGGTAGTTACTGTGTTTGAAGAAGTATTAACTGTTCCACCAATATAGCTCCAATTTGCTCCTTGATTTGTTGATTTAAACATTCTTAAATTAGCTTCAGCAATTCCATTTAGTTCATCACCTTCATTGTATTGAATAACTAAAGTCGCATTTAGATTTGTATTATTTGTTGGAGTTATATCATACCATCTTTTAGTTCCAGAATGTCCTCCACCTGTCTGCGGAATGAATCCTCTTTTAACAACTGTTGTTCCAAGATTTTGAGTTGAACTAATTATTGCTCCAAGATTTCCAACATTAACATTTGTGGGAGCATTCAAATCTGCTGTTTGTGTGATTGTTCCATTTAATCCTGTAATGTTATTAAAAGTCAATGTTTGACCGTTCAAATCAAAATTTCCATTTTCAAGATGCAAAGTACCATTCACTGTTGAAGCTGCAGAAAGAGTAACATTATTGTTGTTATCAATTCTTAAATTATTAACTGATGGAAAATTTGATCCTGTTACCTGAGCATTTGTTCCATTAAATTCAAAATTTGCAAGCGAAGAAAAGGTTTGCGTTCCAGCAACCTGTATATTTCCATTCACTCCAAAAGGATGACCTATTACTAAAGTAGCCCCAGGATTTAATGTAAATGCCTGGTTACCTTTCAAAGTATCTATTCCAAGCTTGAGCTTTCCATTTACAACAAAGTTTCCATCACCATTAGCTGCCCCGGTCATTGTAGTACCCCAGGAGTATCCACCATTAAAAACAACAGTAGAGGTTGAAGCAATAGTATCATTAAAGGTTATCAACATAGAAGTTGAATTGAATATTAATTGTTTTGCTAAAGTTACATTTTGTGTTCCATTTCCTGTAAAGTTGATAGCAAAGTATCCTTTGGAGTTTGTTGCAGTAATTGATGTATTATCAAAGGAAAAATTTCCTTTCAGGTTAATAATTCCTGTTTCTGAGGTTGAAGTAGAACTTGTACTGCTTCCGGCTTGTAATCTTGCACCATTTACAAAAGTTAAATTGCCATTAATATTGAAAATTCCAGTTCTTGTTCCTGAAGTTAATGAACTTGTAAAAGGTCCCATTCTTGCCATACCTGAAGAAGTTGTACTACTTCCAACTTCAACATTTCCCCCAATATTCCATATAACTGTCGCATCATTACTTGAACCGCTACTTACATCAAGACAAGACCATTGACCACTAATGACATACACATTTCCAACAACAGTATGATTTCTAGAATTAATTGTTCCACCACGAAATGTATTGCCAACCGCACCTGTATTAATTACTAGATTTCCATTAATTGTTACTGATGCACCGGCAGTAGAACCGCTTTTTAACATATAAACATTTCCGAAAATTGAATCATACCCTGCCTGGCTAAATGTACTGCTCGCAAGTGATGTCTGGACATAATTACTTGCATTATCTATAACATAAGCGGCAGATTGAGGGAAAGAAGTTAATGAAGAATTACTATTATAGAACCAGGAATTTGCTTGTGCCGTAAAAGTTCCAGAACAAGATAAACCATAACCTGAACCGCCAAACACTGCAAGCTTTGCATTTGATTGTACTGTCAAATTATTGCAACTTGCAGAGGTAACCGTAGCTGTATAAACTGAGTCACCACTTACAATTACTACGTTACTTGAAGAGGAAGGAACAACTCCTCCCTGCCATGTAGTTGTTGCAGTCCATTCACCTCCACCAGTCCCATTACTAAAAATCTGAGAAAATGAAACAAACTGTATAAAAAAGATAAAAAGAATAAATAATCTTTTCATAGTGTCTCCTTGATAATAATTTTAAAACTTTATGTTTATTGTTTAGAAGGAAAATAACATTGAAATTCTGTTAACATTGTCGAAATACTTCATTTTTGAAAAAGAATAATTTACTTCAACACCATAGTCTGCAACGAAAGTATTGAATCCACCTCCAACAGACCAAGATGCAACATCACGATTTGTCTGAAATCCGCCCCGAATTGAAATCATATTCATAAACTTGTATTCCAATCCTAAGTTGAGTCTTTCGGTATAGTTATTTGGATGCAGAAAATCAGTTGCCAGTGTAAGCTCGTTATCTTTTGCAATATTTTCATCAATAACTTCCATAATATTAATTGCCGCACCTAAAGTAAAAAGAAGAGGAAGTTGTTCCTCTATTTTTTCTCTTGTTATATGTGTAGAAAAATTTCTTAATGACATTCCAAACCGGAAACTTTTATAACCTGTTTTATACAACACACCAGCATCAAAGACTAACTTTGTTGCATTGTTATCCTTTGCTCCTGACTGTAAGTAACTTACACCTAAGTTTTGTCCAGCAATTTTGACATTACCTCCAATTGAAAATTGATTCGTTATAGCTTTGGCATAAGACAAACCAACTGAATAGGCATTAACATTACTCATTTCTCCAAGATCTTTATAGCCAAGCGGGTACAAAGATTGTTCATCCTTTGTGAGAAGACTAGTTGCATGAATAACTCCATAATCCACTGTTAAGACATGAAGACCAACTACTCCATAATCACCAAGATTATAAGCCAATCCACCACTAAGATAATTAATATCAGCAATCCAGGTTGTGTAATTTACTGCAGCTTCAAATTGTCCCGTCATATCAGTTAAACCAGCAGGATTATAAAAAATACTTTCTACACCAAGTCCCGTTGAAGTAAAAGCTTCTCCCATCGAACTTGCTTTCGAAGAATGTCCTACAACTAAAAAGTTCATCGTACTCTGAGCAAGTTTGTTAAGACTGACCTGTGAAAAAACAAGATTGATTTGAAAAAAAGTTAAAATGAAAACAGATTTTACAGATAATTTTTTCATAACTATTCTCACTTCCCCTTAACGAACAACTACAAATTTTTGATATGATATTTCACCGGTTGGTTTTTCAAAAACAGCGATATAAACACCACTGCTTATTACCTGTTGACTTGTTGTAATCATATTCCACGTAACTGAACCAGTTCTTTCAGGAGTATTATTTTCAATTGTTTTAATTAAATCTCCATTCTCTGTAAATATTTTAATTGTTACAGTTGCCGGAAGATTGAAGAAAATAATTCCCCTGTTATCATTCCACCCATAACTATTTAATAACGGATCATTTATGTTATAAGGATTTGGAGCTATCCGTATTTTTGACATATCATCCTGTGAAAGTCTTGGTGGATTGATAAAATTTTCTTTTAACGTGGGAACAAGATTTCTGCTACTAAGCATAATTTTTCCGCGTGTAGTTGGATCAGCGTTTAAATCATTCATTGAAATTCTGGCTTTTGTTTGAATGTAGTAATAATATTGTCCACCAAACAACATAGTTTTATCCTTAAAGAAATGTTCAACCGCTTTATCATTTTCATCTGAAGAATATATTTCTTCATAAAACACAGTATCGACAGTTGAAGCTTTTCTTAATATCCTATAACCAGCAAATTCAGGTAACAATTCAGCTTGGGTTCCTTTCCATTTGATTTCAACTCCATCTCCATAACCTGTAATTGAAATTTCTTCCGGTGGAGGAGGTGTTTTAGGAATTTGATAATTGTGAGTAAAATTCCATTTTGCTCTCCATGCACTTAAAAACATTGAATCCATTCCCATGCTAATCCATCGGTCTTTTCGTTTATCCATTTCAGTTGCACCACTTGGGAATTGGAAATTTGAAGGAAGCCAACCGGTATTTGGATTGGGCATATTTGGTGGATCTGTTAAAGTTCCATTTAACCATTTCTCACCAATTTCCTGTGATTTCTCAATTCCAATTCCAGTCGTACCAACAGCATATACAACATGAATTTTTTGTCCTGGTAAAAATGTATAAGGACCAAAGCTGGCAAAATTTCTTGAATTAGCGTTCGCAACTGTGCCTGCCGGAAAATTTGAAAAATCTGCTGTACCTAAATCATCATTATTAATGCCATGGTATGTTCCTGGTATGCTATTAGGCATAGGATACTTTTGTGAATATCCCCCCCTTATAGCCCAATAATTTTTACTACCATAAGGGTCTTCACCACTTCCCGGATCAGGTATTTTTGTATCAGTACCAATATAGGTCACTCTCGGTTGAAGAAAGTCATCAACATCATCTACGGGATTTACATAAGGTTGTGCCGAAGCATGAAGAATTGTATAATAAGTGAAGTTCGTATTTATTAATCTTCCTCTTTGAGTAACTACAGGATTACCCATATTATCACCAGAAGTCGTTGGATCATCTGCGTGATAAAAATAAAATAATCGTAGTGAATCACCTATTTTACCTCCATAATAATGCTGCCAAACATGTGTTGGGGTTCTTTGTTCGCTTTGTGATGGTGCTGGATTAGAACCATTTGAGTAAAAATTATTACCCATTGATTGCTGCATATTGATATAAAAGTTCCGTAGAGTATCAAGAATCAGAGTATCCTGTCCACTCATTGTTTTGGAATAATAACCCACATTAGAAAATTCAACATCAATAATAACATAGCTGTCATTAAAGTTTTGTCCCCAGGACATAACCTTTCTTTTTACTTCAACACCTAAGACATTTTTATAAGTAACTTCGACTATCTGATCGCAAGTATTATTTCCAAATTTAGAAGGATCATAAGTTCCAAAATCTGTCAGATTTATTTTTTTGTTCGATATTGTAAATAATGGATATTTATATCTTACATAATTTGTAAGGGGAACTGTCACTTTTCCATTGGGATAATAATCATTCTTTGGACCAAATATTGCGACATTTAAAACAGAATCTACTCTGACAGGAGTAATCCATTTAGTGCAAGCAAGTTTAAATCCAGAGCCAAAAAAATTGTCATTATATTGTCCCCTGTACTGAATTATGTCATAATCATTTGGGAAAAAACCAGCTGTAAAATCAAGAGTCACCTGGTCACCGTGTGCGATTACTCCGCCCCATAATCTTCCAAGTCTCATTTGTCCAACTTCATTTTCAGGTGTTTGAGAAAAAGAACCTGTCTGCATAAAGACAATCAAAAGGAATAAAAATGTTTGATACTTTAACACAAATCTATTTTTCATTTTAAACTCCATTACCTTTTATTAAAAGTCAACTCTTAAACCAAACCAGATATCTCGCGGATATCCGTAAATAAAATAAGAGTAATTTGGATCGTTGATATAAGGTTTATCATTGGACCGCAAGTCTCCAACTTTGTCATCACCAGCAATATATAAACCGGGATTTTTTGCTCTTAGATCATCATAGTCAGAAGAGTTATAAATTGGAAGATGGAGAGAAGCAAGATATGCGTTATAGTCGTTCGTTGTTGTATTGAAGGCATATTTTTTACTTAACAGACTTACTTTGAAGTTAAAAATATTACTTATATCCAAAAAGAATGTAGAAGAAAATCCAAACAGATCGAAACCTTTACTTAACCTCAAATCGACCATATAGTAATCAGGCCATTGAAGGTTATTAACAACTTGTGGTATGTTAGCAGGATTCCAAGTAAAATATGTACCTGCTTTCCATTCAGCATATAAAGTCGCAGTCCAGTTATTTGTAATTTGATTTAACCAATTATTATCAAAAAAATCTTTGGGTGATTTGAAAGTAACGTTGGCTGTAAATCTTGGCTGCGGAACAAAACCACTTGTGTTATCTTCATATAATCCTTTTGTCGGATCATCAATAGTTGTTTCGGTAATTGTTTTTCTACCTGTTAATCCTTGTTTCTTCAACATGTAATTAAAATTAATCCACCCTGTTAACCAGCTATTATCACTCTTTGTAATGTTGAATTCAATACCCTGCACATCTTCATAATTATTATTGCTCCAGCTATCGTAGTTAATTGTTCCTGCTGTATTAATATATGTAATTTCACCATATTGTCCAGTTACATCTTTGTAATAACCGGATAATGTTAAAATGTAATTGTCAATCGGATTATAAGTAACACCTAATTCATAAGAGACTGTCTTTGGTGGTTCCTGGTTTGGATTTGGCATATCGTACAAACCATTTTTTGTATATCTATAACGAATAAGAAACATTGAATGATATGGTGGATTCGATCTGAAATGTCCATAGTTAAAATAGAACTTTGAATTAGTTGTTACAGGAAATGCAATACCTAATCTTGGACTTAAGGTGAAATGATTTTTAATTGGTTGAAGAAATCCAGGGTGCTCTTTATCATATTGTTCCCAGTATTCCCAGATTATAGACCTTCCTGATGCAAGTATTTGATAAAAGCTGTCTGCAACCGCACCTGAACCCTGTCCTGAAAATGGAACATTTATATAAGCATCAGTCGAAAATGGATCTCCACCTGGCCATTTGCCACCACCACCATAAAAATAATCTCCTCTTAATCCAATGTTAGCAACAATTCCTTCATAAGTTATTTGATCCTGTAAATATAATCCGGTTTGACTTGGCTTCCTGTGATAATTGTATTCATAAGTATTGTAAGCATTGTTGTTCCACTTCATCCACATTTTATGATCAATGTCTATCAGGTTATATTCAATTCCACCTTTAACATAATGATGTTCACCAAACTGAGATACTATGTCGAACTTAGCTCTATATTGTTGAGTATGAACATTAGTATATAAATCTCCTTCTTTGCTTCTGAATCGCCGTGTAGCTATTCCAGGAACTGCATCATAACCAGGATAAGTATATGAGATAGTATCTGTCCCAAAAATTCCTTTTACCTTATTACTTCCTGCAAACTGTAATTTACCATAAGGCATTTCTGTAACTACAAAAGGACCAAAATGAGTTAAAGCTGTCTGATCTCTGTTATCACCATTAGGTGAATGATCTTTTATAGAAAGATAACTTAAAGATGCTTCATAATAAGTAGAAGGTGAAAGGACATGATTAACAGTTGTTCCTCCCATTAAAGTTGTCTGATCAAGTAATGGAAACAATGGTGGATCATACCATTGATCTGGAGTTCTTATAAAATAATAAATATTATCCACAGGCATGAATCCGCCTTCTCGTTTTGAATCTGGAAAGTCTCCAAACGCTGGTCGAATTGGACTAACACCAAGCTGACGTTTCCACATCATATTAAAACTAAGTGTAAGAGATTGCAATGGATTCATTTTAAGTGTACCAAGTGTAACATGAGTATTTTCACTTCTCTTGCTAACTGGAACAATATAAAATTTTTCTTTGGAATTATGAGAAATGTAGAATGTCCCATCTCCCAGAAATTCTCCTATTAATGGAATAGGTCCACCAAACCCAGCATCAATATTATAATCAGTTCCTTCTTCATTCCAGGCATGTTCTTCAAATAGTTTTTTCTGCTCTTCGGGAACTGTGTATCCAAGCTTTGCTAAACCTTCATAATCAGGAATTGCCATATGCATCCACGCTGCAAGCAGATACATATCAAGCGGTGTTGCCTGATCTTTTGGTTGTCTAGTAGAATTATATAGTTCAGCTTGTTTAATCCATCCTGTAAAACTTTCATATTGTTGTTTAGTATATGGATCATTCTTCCAGGCTTCTTCAGTTCCAATAAAAGCAACAGTTGGGTCGAGATATGGACGAAGTGCAGAAGAAGTAACATCTTTCATATAAGGACCAAATCTTTTTAAATGCGGTACATTTTGCGATATTGAAATTGTACCATGATATTTATCTTTTGAACCGGATTTTGTTGTAACATTAATAACACCCGAACGAAAGTTTCCGTATTCAGCATTGAAACCACCAGATAAAACAGAGACCTGTTCAATTGCACTTAATGGAATAATAGTTTCTGAATTACCCACAGCAGCATTGTTATAAGATAATCCATTTAATATAGTACCAGTTTGATCTGCTGAACCACCACGAATTTCCAGGAATCCATTTCTGCTACTTGAAATTCCAGGTTGCTTTTCAAGCAAAGCATTAATTTCCCTTACTCCAGAAGAATTACTAATTAATTCATCTGTAACTACCAATTGAGTACTTGACACTTCACGATGCAAAGAATTTCTTTCAGCAGTAACAACAACTTCTTGTTGAACAAGTGCATCTGAAGTAAGTTCAAAATCAACTGTTGTAACCCGATCACCTGCAACTATAACTCCTGTAACTGTTTTTTTAGCGTACCCAATCATACTTGCCTGAACTTTATATGTTCCAACCGGCACATTAATAATAAAATATTTTCCATTGACATCGGTAGCAGCACCAAGTTTGGTATCAACTAAAATCACATTTACACCAATTAATTTCTCTCCTGTCTGAGCATCTTTTACTTCGCCTATTATTTTGCTTCGTGTCTGTGTAAAAACTGAACTTGTAAAAAACGATATAAAAAATAAAATTATCACAGGTGTTAAAAAATAATTCGAGTTTTTGTATCTAATCTTCATCGCTGCTCCACTTTTTTACAATAAATAATCCATTCAATGAACCTATTTTGTAAATGGTTGTTCATTTATAATTATTTTTTCAAATTTGTATTCACTTACATTTTCGAATACATTATCTTTTTCAACATTATTGAATTGACAGTTGCTTAATTCAAAACCCGTCAACGGTGAACGTTGGTATGCCTTAATCCAAATTGCAAATTGACTTTTCTTACTTTGCAAGTTTTGTACTTTAAGATTTCTTATAACAGGTGTATAATTTCCTTTGTCCCCTTCTTCGTAATAATAATCTACTTTTATGACTGCTTCACTTACTTCACCAACCGAAATGTTTCTTGCATATATATTTTCAATTACTCCACCGCGAATAGAATTGGTTTTAAATCTCAAAGCTCTTTCGAGATTAGGGCTATCCATTTTACAATTTTCTATAAAAACATTTTTTACACCACCAGAAATCTCGCTGCCAATTACTACTCCACCATGCCCCTCTTTCATAATACAATCCTGGACAATTATATTTTCACTTGGTACATTTATTCTTCTGCCATCGTTATTTCTGCCCGATTTTATCGCGATGCAGTCATCCCCGGTATTAAAAAAGCAATTTTTAATTAAAACATTTTTTGAACATTCAGGATCGCAGCCATCATTATTTGGACCCAATCCTTCAACTGTCACATTGTTAAATATTACATTCTCACATAAAACAGGATTTAAAAACCACATTGGAGAATTGATGAACTTAACACCTTCAACCAAAACATTTTTGCATTTATAAGGCTGAAAAAAATTCGGTCTTAAAAAATGATTGTCACCAAATACTCTTTGTTCAACAGGAATACTATTTTCTCCCATTTCAAATAATTTATCTCTATCCTGTTTCTGATTTATTGTTCCTTTTTTCCACGACCACCAGTTTTCTTCACTTCCCTGTCCATCTAAAATTCCTTCTCCTGTTATTGCAATGTTTTCTTGCCCATAAGCATAAATAAGCGGCGAGTAATTATAACACTCAACACCTTCCCATCGTGTAAAAACAACTGGTAAATATTTTTTCTTATCTTGGGTGAACTTAACTGTTGCATCTTTTGAAATAACTAAATTAACATTGCTTTTCAAATGAATTGCACCTGTAACATAAACTCCTGATGGAACAACAACTTTTCCCCCACCACTATTACTACATTCTGTAATTGCTTTCCTAAATGCATCTGTGCAATCTGAAATTCCATTACCAATTGCTCCATAATTAGTAATATTAAATTCTTTTCCAGGGAAAACAGGCGATTGAATATTTTTGAGTATCGCATCAAGTTCATCCCATTCAACAAATGCTGAATGATGTTGCCCAACTGTACAAGAGTTGAGAATAAATAAAAATACTAAAAGAAATTTTTGAATAATTTTCAATCTGTCTGAATAAAAAACTTTTTTCATATTATTTTATTAACATCATTTTAATTATTTGGGATTTGGAAGATTTAATTATTTGTGCAAAATAAATTCCTGAAGGAAGATCTTTACCATCGAATTCAATTAAATGCTTCCCTGATTTTTGAAATTCGTTAATTAGTGTAGTTACTTCTATTCCATTCACACTAAATATTTTAATACAAACGTTTTCTGAACTTTCTAATGTATATAAAATTTTTGTAGATGGATTAAATGGATTAGGATAATTTGAAAACAAGTTATAACCATCATTCGAAAGAAATTTGTCATCAACCGATTGAGGATAATCTGTCTCAAAAGCACCAAGATCCGGAGCTGAACCAAAATACGGAAGTCCTACATCCACGCCGGCATTAATAAGACTGCTTCCATTAGCTAATCGCAAAAAATTAACATAAGGTAAAGATGAATCAGAATTTCTTTGAGATAATGCAAGCGCAGTATCAAGACTTAGAAAATCACTATTAGAAACAGTAAAACCAAGCCAGCTATTTTTTAATTGTTCTGATGTCGATACAATAGAAGTTGAACCGCTGAATGAAATATTATTTTTAAGAATATGTTTTCCTGTTGTTGGATTTGATGGGAAAGAAAAATTTTTATTCCCGTTTCTATAGCCAGTGCAGTTATACACTGTAATTCCACCCATATTATTATTCTGATCAAAACCTTTCCCGGGTTGATCGAATGCAACACTACGAGTTATGATATGAGTTCCAACATAGTAATTACCGCCAAGTTTAAATCCATTTCCATCTCCCTGAAAATTTGGGTCGTTCCATATGTTAATACCGTTTCTAAATGCCCAGCAGTTATCAATAATTACAGTTGCGCCACCCTCGTACAAATCCCAACCATCATCAGAATTATTCCACGCACGACAACCTCTAAATTCATTATTCGGACCTATACCAAGTTTTGCAGCAAATCCATCAGCGTTCTCTCCGTTTGTCGCAGGATCATAATTCCTGTAGGAATCACAATTAATAATTTTATTATAGCTTCCTGCGTTACTTATTTGTAATCCAGAATCCATATTATCGTGAATTGAACAGTTTTCAACGATATTAGAATCCCCCTGAATATATACACCATTATCTTTTGCGTAACAAATTTCAAGTCCTTTTAGGTGAATAAATTTTTTAGAGATTTGAAACCCACGAGAATTCGCAATAGTTAAATTAGAAAAATTGATGACAACTTTTTCATTAGGATAAGCCCAGATTTTAATATATTTATTTGGTTGCCCGCTTCTTGGTGGTTGAATATAAACAGTTGGATAGTATGTACCGCCTCTTACATAAATAAGTGAATCAGCATATGCAACTGTCAATGCTTTTGAAATGGATCCATAAGGATTGTTTATTGTGCCGTTTCCGGTAGTATCATTTCCATTTACAGCAACAAATATTTGAGAGTAACTCTTTGTTATAAAAAGTAAGATAATCAGAAAAAAATATTTTTTTATACCTTGATTCATTTTCAATTTAAGATTAATTATTTCAAAAAGACTAATTTAACTTTTCCAAAATTTTGTCCAGCCTTAATGATGGCAAAATAGATTCCTGCCGAAAGATTTTTTGCATTGAATTCTATTGTATGAATTCCAGCACTTAATTCTCCGTTTACTAAAGTTATTTTTTCTTTACCAAGAACATCATAGATTTTCAAAGTAGTAAAACATTTTTGATCGAGATTAAATTCTATATTTGTAGATGGATTGAATGGGTTTGGATAATTTTGTATTAAAATCATTTTATCCGGTTGCAGTGATTTGTAATCTTTAATTGAATTTGGGAATGCACCAAGTTCATTCAAATATACTTCTATATAAGTATAACCGCTTGAATGAATGTTGTTCCTGTCAGTTGAATCATTTGGATTTAATCCGTGTGAAATTTCCCAATTATCCGGCATTCCATCGTGATCAGAATCCGCTGGAGGAGTAATTGAATTCAATTGCACCCAACCTCCAACAACAGTTTGTGTATCAATTATTCCTGTTACCAGATTTGTATCAAGTCCATTTAATTTTGCATAAGATTTTGAATAAAAAGTTGTCGTGCCATTTCTAACTTCATTTATAATTCGTGAATCGATTGCATCTCGTTTTGGAAGTGAAGCTCCAACATGTGAATAAATTTTTAGTAACAATTCCTGCGGTGAATCCATATTAACCGGTACATAAGGATTAGGTTGATATATTCTTAACCCTGAATTGTATATATACGGACCTTGAACACCTCCAGACCAATTGTTCTCAGTAATCAAGGGATAACCTTCAACATAATTACTATCAATGTACCATCTTCCAAGAGAATCTGAAATCTGAACAATTCTATTTTTTACTCCTGATTTTGTAGCTGGACCTGACTTGTAATAATTTCCAACCATATTAATAGTTCCGGCTTCACCGCCATATACACTGTTAAATCCCCAATTATAAATAACATTATTTCTGAAATCTACGTTCTGGCATGCTTGAGTTTCCCCACCAGCGAATCTTGGATTTCTGCTTGTATGATGCGCAAAAAGATTATGATGAAATGTTGCATTCTTTCCACCCCAGATACCACCATATCCGTGTGGCCCTTTTGAATGATGATTACTATACAAACTTTCTGATATTAAATTCCATTGTGCAGTAAAATTTTCATTTGCATAACAAGACATTGTTTCATCAATGCTCCAGCTTACTGAACAATGATCGATTATAATATATTTTTTCCCTGAAAATGCACTCAGAGCATCGTCTTCCCCTGTAGGATTTTCATCACCAAGACGAAATCTTAAATAACGCAGTATAACATGATTTGCAGAAATATCGAGTGGATATTTTCTTATGCATATTCCATCACCTGGTGCTGTCTGTCCAGCGATTGTAACTGAATCATAACTAATTTTTAGTTTTGAATTCAGAGTGATTGTACCTGAAACTCTGAATACAATTATTCTCGCACCACGAGTAGTAATAGCAGCCCGCAAACTCCCGGGTCCATTATCATTAAGATTCGTAACTTCTATTATTTTTCCAAATCTTCCACCAACTGTTAATTCACCATTTCCTTCTGCTTCAGGAAATGCTTTTAATTGAGCAAATGATTTACAACTTATAAAAATAATTACAATAGCAATTAAGCGGGTTATATTAAGATAATTAATTGTCAATTCACTCATTCCTTATTCATCAAATTCATACCTGATTCAACCAGGTCATTAAGATACAATTCAATATTCGCATAACCATTTGCAGAAATAATTTTACTATCTTGATAGTCACCCGGATTTAAGCCATGTTTCATTTCCCATTCATTCGGAATTCCGTCATGATCAGAATCAAGTTGCGGCTGTAAAGATTTTAATTCGCACCAACCTCCAACCTCTTCCTGGCTATTAATTATTCCATTTCCTTTAAAGACTTTACCATTTCCAACTTCATTAATAATTCTTGAATCTATTTCATCCCGTTTTGGTAGAATACAACCAGAGTATTTTAATACATCCTTATAGGCATCTAAAGCACTTGTAGTAGAAATAAATTCATTTGGGAAAGGTAAAGGTGATTTTATTTGTGGATGTCGTGCAAAATTTCCCTGCACTCCACCATTCCAATTTTGGGAAGTAATCTCGGGAAATCCTTCAACAAAATTTCCATCAACAAACCATTTACTTCTATCATCCCAAATTTCAACAATTCTGTTTTTATGTTCAGATGCCAAACCCGATTTGTAATAATTATTAACCATGTTGCATTTACCTTTTTCACCTCCATAGGAGCTGTTAATTCCCCAGTTATAAATTACATTATTTCTGAAGTCCACTAATTCAAGCTCCGGATATTCAGAAGTTCTTCCTCCGTTGAAACGAGGATTTCTACTTGAATTATGAGCTAACAAATTGTGGTGAAATGAAGCATTGTGACCTCCCCAGATGCCTCCATAGCCGTGTTCACCTTTGTGATGATAAGAATTATTTAATGCTTCAGAAATGATACACCACTGCATGGTAAAATTTTCATTATCATAGAATGAAGCATTTTCATCAATTGCCCAGCTCATTGAACAATGATCAATAATTATATTTTTGTGACCGATTGAACCAATCGCATCATCTTCTAATTTTGTTTTGTCTCCTAGGCGAAATCGTAAAAATCTGATTATTACATTATCAGCATTTATTACAGTTTTGTAATTCTTTAAACATATTCCATCGCCTGGTGCGGTTTGTCCAGCGATTGTTACATCTCCATGTTTAATTACTAAATTAGAATTAAGTTCTATTGTTCCAGAGACTTTAAATATTATTATTCTTTTACCACTTTTATCAATAGCCTTTCTTAAACTACCATCTCCATCATCATTTAAATTAGTTACTTCAATTATATCTCCTCCTCTTCCACCGGTAGTAAATCTACCAAAACCTTCAGCGCCGGGGAAAGAAACAACCTGGGCTTTCAAGCCCAGGTCGCTGAAAGGATGCAATATGAATAAAAAAAGAAAAGCTAAGATAAATTTCATTATTTAATAAGAATCATTTTCTTTGTTAACATTTGATTATTGCAAATTAAACGATAGAAATAAATTCCTGCAGGATTGTTTTCAGCATTGAAATCAACGCTGTAAGAACCTTTATTCATGTTCTTCTCCACTAGCGTAGATACTATTTCACCTAAATTGTTATATACGATTAGTCTAACAAATCCTGATTCTTTAATACTAAAGTTTATAACTGTCGATGGATTAAAAGGATTTGGATAATTTTGTTGCAGCTCATACTGAGCAACTGTGTACGGAAGTTCTCGAATGGATGTTGTGCTTGCCCAACGAGGATCACCTATAGCTGTACCTCCCGTACCATATGTCCTTAAAACTGAATTCAAAGGTAAAGTATAATTCCTGGCTGCTGTATCTGCATAATTGGGATACATTGGCAATGTATCAGTAATCGTTACATTAGTTATTGTTGACCAATCCCATCTTCCGATATTCCAGATACAAAGTTTAGACAATGTAATTTGTCCAGTGCAATTTTTCCAGTAGAGTCCTTTGTTTGTCGATGCATTCAGGTTTGTAAAAATACTGTTTGTTACTGTCCACGGTTGTGTAACAATTCCTGCAGTTGCAATGTCAACGGTAATAAAATTCTTTGGAAGGTTACCAGCATAAGGCATTCCATATTCCATAGTCACATGGTCAACTATAGCCCACGGACTTGTACCACCATTTGAAGATGGCACTACACGAATTCCGTATCCACCGAAAACAGCAAAAGTGCTGTTCTTTACTTCCATATATTTTACACCAGCATATTTGTAATGCAAAACAGGACCTACATCGTGAATGAAACAATTATTTACGAAAATTGAATCATTCACAACCATTCCGCCCTGTAATTCTGAACTTGCACCATTAAGTACTTCTTTAAGTATATGATGAATTTTACAGTTCAATATTTTAATTGACGGAACATTAATCGCAGTAGTTGAGCCCTGTAAATCAAAAGAAATAAAAGTCGTTACTGTGTTGTTTCCATCAAATTCAATTCCGTCAACAATAAATGTTGTATTTTTTTGAACCCAGAAAAAATCTGATGTTGATGGAGGAGTAACAGGTGTAAGTATTTTTACAATTGGTTTTGTTGAACCGACAGGTCCATCAACTTTAATGGTAAGACTTTTTGAAATAATTAGCTTTGGATCCACTGATTCAGTATAAGTTGCACCCGGCGTCAACAATAAAGTTGTTCCTGCTGAAGCAGAATTTATTGCAGCCTTTAAAGTTCCATCACCCGGTGTAACGTTAACAGTCTGTGCATTAACAATTATTAATGACACGATAATTAAGCTAAAAATTTTTACGAATGAACTCATAAGCATTCCCTTCTTAATAATTAATTGATTAAAAGGTATCCGAAAAATTTTTCGGATACCGATTGATTAAAATTTTATTTAATTAAAATCATTTTCTTAACAGAATTCATATTCCCAGATTCTAATCTGTAAAAATAAATTCCTGAAGCTAAATTTGAACCATTGAAATTTATTTTATGATATCCTGCAGAAAGATTTTCACTTACAGGTACAGCTACTTTTTGTCCTAAAGCATTATAGACTGTTAAAGTAGTATTAGCTGCTTTGTTAAGATAAAACGCAATAGTAGTCGAAGGATTGAACGGATTTGGATAATTCTGCTGTAACGTGAATTCAGTTGGAATATTATTTTCACCTTCAACATCAGAAACCCATTGCAGCCATGCTTGTTTCCTTGATGGGAACCAGTTCAAATCCCCAACCGGGAATCCACCTGTTCCACCAGTATAGGCAGTTGCAGTTGTAGGATAAGCACAGTTTAAAGTATCTGCCCAGTATTGCCAGGATTTTCTGTCATAATCATGCAATAGACGATTGAAATTTGTAGTTGATTTAGTTTTTCCAGCACCACCACTTGATTGTGGAGTTCTATACCAAACCATCATATTTGTCATCAGTGCGGGGATATTATTTAATGTTAATGATACTTTTTTGAATGCATTAACTGAATCTGAAATTCGTCCGTTAATATGCCAGGTTAACGGTGAACCTTCACCAGTTACTCCTTGTGACTGATATGTGTTATAGAAATTTTGTCCTGCTGTACTAATTGAGTAATAATTGTTGGAAACATTCCATTGTGTGGTAGTGTTATTAACAGAGAATATCCACGTCATTCTCCTACCTCCCCAAGGATCAAGTTCACCACTTTCATTGAATTCAGCTTGTCTTGTGGCATCTGTATCGTTGCCAAGAGCAAAAGCATCAATAAAGAGATTGTTAGTAATTGTAGATTTATTACCGAGAATTCCCAGCACAAGTGTACCATGATACGACATACCATTAACCAACGTATTATGATCGAAAATGAAATTGTTTATTGCTGCTGTACTTTGAAAGTGTCTTACAATTCTATCCTGGAAATTGACAAAAGTATTATTAACTAAAAGCAGTGTATCGCAAGATACTGCTCTCATATCAATAGCTTTTCCTGCACCAAGATTTGATCTACCTAAATAACCCATGTTACCAAAAATACAGTTTGTAATTTTAACAACTCTTGTTGCATTATCAGTACGAACATGATTTCCATTACTGTTACTAAGGATACAGCTATCTATTTGAATATCAAATCCTGCAGCATTCGTTGAAATTAGTGCGCCCTGCATTAGTGAAAATGAAGAAGTGTCTGCTTCAAGAATACCAGTCATAATAAGATTTTTCAACCATACATTTCCTGCAACCTGTATTAATTGGCTTGGATTTGAACCTGTAGAAGTATTTTTAACAGCAAATATTATTGGACGCATACCAAGACTATCCTGAGCTTTTATCCTCAAAACGTAACCAGTATTTCTGATTGGTGAATTAACAAAATAGATTCCATTACGTTTTAAAACATAGACACGTAAGGTATCTGCTCTTTGTCCGTTTGCAAGCGTATCACCTGCTATGGCATTGTTGAGATAGGTTGTTCCTGTTGTTGGAGGAATTACTAATTCATGTGGATTTGTCTGTGCTTGAGAATTAATTGTTCCAATTATCAAGAACAAAGCAAAGAAAGAAAAAGAACGCAGAAGAATTTTGTACATATATACTCCTATTTTTTGTTGAATTATATTAAGAAAGAAATTTGAATTAAAATGTTATTCTAACACCAAGGTCTGAAGTTAAATCATACCTCTCGCTTGTTTTAGCCAGACTCCAATTATATACTCTGTTTTTAAGTGTGGTACCTTCTTCAATATTTGTAAAGTTATTAAGATTGAATAAAACTGCAATGTTCTCTGTTACCTGGTATTTCAAAGCTAAATCCCATCTTGTAAAACTATTAACTACACGATCGCTTTTAGCATCACCAGAGAAAATGCTGTTATATTCACTTTGGTAGAAAACCGATATCCTGCCAGAAAAACCACCTATATCATAACCAAGAGCTATGTTTCCAAAAATTTCAGGTTGGCCTTCAAGTTTTTGTTTAATTTCCTGTAAAACATATTTTGAATTTTCTCTTGGTGTTGGAATTGGTGGTAACGGAGGAATAACTATATAAATTGTATCAATCCATTTTTCAACTCTTGATGATGTGATATAAGTTTCAGATTTAACAAAGGATACATTATAAGTTAACACAAGATTTTTTAGTAAACCTGGTAAAAAAGTCAAATTAGTCTGATGTTCAATTTCAAATCCCCAGACTTTGGTTGGTTTATTTGAATTGTACGGATAAGTTAAATCATATGCTTGTTGAGTTGCAAAAGGACTTTTATATGGAATACCAATACTATCAAGAATACTTTGTCCTTCAATTCTTACACCATCAACAAGGTGAAACATATCATCAATCTTTTTATAGAAAGCTGATATAGAAAACAATCCAATCACGTTGCTATAGAATGAAGTATTAATTTCATAATTCCAAGCTTTTGCTGATTTAAGTCTTGGATTTCCTATATCAAGAGTAGTAGCACCTCCACCATCTCTTGCAATATAATATTCCAATCTTTGATTAAAATCTGGTCGTGCTAAAGCTCTGTAAAATGCAAATCTTATAGTTATAAAATCTGTTGGACGAATTGACAAATGAAAATTTGGTAACCAGACAGTCTCTTTAAATGCCGCAGATGTATCTTTAACAATTCCACTTGGTGAAGGGAAGCCTGTTAACTTTCCGGGTGTGAATTTTGAAAGATAATCGTTATCCTCACTCTCGACACGCAAACCGGCAATAAAAGTAATATCCTGACCAAAAGTTAAAGTGTTCATTAAATAGAATGCTTTTACTCTTTCAACAATATCATAATAATCTGCTTCAACTTCATTGTTGTTGGAATATTCAGGATTAGTTCCATTAGAATTTGCAACACCATATTTATTGTAAGTGTACCAATCTCTTAAAGCATCACGGTTAACAAGAGGATTTAATAAATATAAATCGTAGATGTTTCTGTTCTTTGGAGTTGGATCAAGGAAATTGCTTGAGATTATTGCAGAGTTGATCAATGCAAGATTAGAAAATCTGGTTCCACTTAAATTCTTTAATCTTACAGTACCATCAGCTAGCTTTTCATATTTATGATAACCATATAAATAATAAGCTGCGTCAAGTTCACTGCTTTCTTTGAATCTGGTTTTATGTCTGTATTTCCCGCCAAGTTTAATTTCACCGGCAAATAGATCACCTATTGTATATTTTCTAGACAAATCAAGATAAACTGTTTTTTCTTTATCAATATTTTTTTGGAATCTATAATATCCCCAGTTCAGGAAAGCCTTCTGAAAATTGTTGCAGGCGTAAGGGATTAATAATTCAGGAGGTCCTTTTCTAACACTTTGAGGAACATTTTTCATTTTAGAAATTATTCCAGTTGAATCAGAAGAAGAAGGTTCCATAAAGTCTAAACTAAAATCATATGGATCTTCTGACAATGATTGGGCAAAAGAAATCCCCCAACTCGCATCAACATCAAAAAAATGATTTTCACCTCTTAAAGAAGAATTGAATGTTTTAATTTCCTGTTCTCTATCTCTTGCAGTATATAAAAGATCTGCTGTCCCAGTAGGATAATTTCTTGAATAAGTTATATAATCTCTTTTTGTACTATTAAAAACATTTGTAACTTTGATTGAACCACTGTCAGGAGTATTAACATCAAGCAATAAACTGAAGCCGCCTCTCTTTCTAATTTCATCTTTATATTGTAAAGTAAAATCAGTTATCTCCCAATCTTCAACTTTACTTGGAATAGACCCGTAACTGATGTTATATGTTTCATTACTTCTATCCCTACGTTCTAAATTACCTGTTACCTGAACTCCCAACAAATCGTCAAAAAACCTTTCACCGTACTTCAGTGCAAAGTCATATTGTTTCAAATTATTATTTAATTGATTGTAGATTCCTTTTGAATCAAATCTCAGTAATCTTTCGGAAGGAGCTTTTTTAGTCACAAGATTTACACTTCCTGCAATAGCATCTGCATCTTTATCAGGTGTCAATGCTTTGTACAATTCTATTCCTGCTAAAGAACCCTGAGAAATAGTGCTAAGATCAATCCCTCTTGAGTTGACATCAGTTGCTGCTATTCTGATTCCATCAACTGTTACGCTTCCAAACTTATCGCTTAAACCTCTAAGTACAATTTTATTCGCTTCTCCGCCAGATCTTTGAATAGAAACACCTGACAATCTTCCTATTACTTCCGCAGCGTTTACATCAGGTAGTTCCTGTATTTTTTCTTCTGAGACAACATTAATAATTGTATTCGAATTGATTTGCTGGTTAATTGCAGTTACCTGTCCGTACGCCTGTCCGGTAATAATAACAGCCTCGCCTTCAATGACATCAGGACTCAGTTCAATATTCAGAGTAACATCTTTGGAATTTATATTGACATTTAAAAATTTGGTTTTATAACCAATGTATGAAACTCTTAAGTTATATTCTTTCTGCTGCAATCTCGAAATAAGATATTTCCCTTCTATATTTGTTGCGTCTCCAAGACTAGTGCCCATTACGGTAACATTAGCTCCAATTAACTGAGCACCGGTTAAAGAATCAGTTATCATCCCTCTAAGATTGCTTTGAGAAAAAAGATTAAATGAAAACAAAACAAAAAATATTATTGTAAAAATTTTAGTATAAAATGTCTTCATAGGTTTTTCCTTTTATTTTAGAATTTTATTGATTGTCAATGCAACAAATTGCATTTTTATATTCGAAGGAAATCTTAATTGCTTATTCTAGAACTGGAAATAGTTTTTAGCATTAAAGTAACAAATGTTTTCTATCAATGGTTTGATTAGAGCATCGTCATCAGGAATCAAACCTTTTTGTACATCTTCTCCAACAATATTACATAGAATTCTTCTGAAATATTCATGTCGTGGATATGAAAGAAAGCTTCTTGAATCTGTAAGCATACCAACGAATCTACTTAACAAGCCCATATTAGACAAAGCATCAATTTGTTTTTCTATTCCGCTTTTCTGATCGAGGAACCACCAACCGCTACCATATTGTAATTTACCGGGAATAGTTCCATCCTGAAAATTACCAATCATTGTTGCCATTAACTCATTATCCGCAGGATTTAAGTTATACAAAATAGTTTTTGCAAGTTTATTTTCATTATCAAGGTTATTCAGAAAAGAAGCTAAAGGTTTTGCAATTTCAAAATCACCAATAGAATCAAATCCGGTATCAGGTCCAAGAGTTCTAAATAATCTGCTATTATTGTTTCTCAAGGCTCCAAGATGTAATTGTTGAACCCAATTTTTTTCTGCATCCATCAAACCAAATTCATACATCATCGCTGATTTGAATTTCAGAATTTGTTCTTTGTTCAATTCTTTCTCAAGTAATATGAGTGAAAAAATATTTTCAATCTCTTGGATAGAATAATCTTCTGCATAAGCTGTTTCAATTCCATGATCAGAAAGACGACAACCATTCAGGTGAAAATAATCGTGCCTTTCTCTAATTGCTTCAATATATGTCGAAAACGATTTTATTTCTATTCCTGCTGCATCTTGAAGTTTATTGAACCAGACTTTGAATGATTTATTATCTTCAATCATCATTCCTTTGTCAGGTCTGAATGCTGGCAGGACTTTAAAATTCTTTTCATCTTGTTTTAATTGTTGATGAAAATCAAGTGTATCTACAGGATCATCTGTTGTACACACAACTTCTACATTAAAATGCTTAATTAATCCTCTTGTTGAAAATTCATTTTTCTGCAATTGTTCGTTACATTTGTTCCAAATTTCTTCAGCAGTGCTTTCATTTAATAACATACCTTCTATTCCGAAAGGGTTACGTAATTCCATATGAGTCCAATGGTACAAAGGATTTCTTAATGTGTTTGGAACTGTTTTAGCCCAAGCAAGAAATTTTTCCCAATCAGTTGCATTACCTGTACAGAAGCGTTCATCAACTCCATTAGTTCTCATTGCACGCCATTTATAATGATCACCGTAAAGCCACACTTGAGTAATATTCTTGAACTTTTTGTTGCTAGCAATATCTTCAACAGGTAAATGGCAGTGATAATCAATAATTGGTAAATCTTTCGCAAAATTATGATATAAATATTTTGCAGTTTCATTCATTAGTAAAAAATCTTGATCCATAAAATTCTTTTGCATTTTAATCTCTGTTTTAATTTATAACTCAACTCTTTTCATTTTTGGTGCAAGTAGATTAAAGATAATCCAGGCAGTTAGATATGCAGACCCACAAATGATAAACATAACATAGTAGCCAGTCTCAATTGTACCTAGCGCCTTGTAATGATCAAGTAATAATCCCGCAGCTCTTGCAATTAAAATACCTCCTAATCCACCAGCCATGCCTCCAATACCGGTTACTGACGCAACGGCTTTTTTAGGAAACATATCTGATGTCGTAGTAAAAATATTAGCTGACCATGCTTGATGTGCTGATGCTGCAATGCCAATAATTAATACAGCGTACCAATGACTATATTGACCCAATGCTTGTGCAGAAATAACTGGAAGTGCAAATAAGGCGAAGAGAAGCATTGCTGTTCTTCTAGCTTTATATACTTCCCAGCCCCTGTCAATAAAATAACCGGATAACCATCCTCCAAAAATACTTCCAAATGTAGTCATCGTATAAACAACCGCGATTGGAACTGCAACATCAGTTTTTGTCATTCCATATTGCTTGTTTAAAAATGAAGGTAACCAGAACAAATAGAACCACCAGATTGGGTCTGTTAAAAATTTTCCAATAATAAACGCCCATGTTTGTCTGAAAGATAGAATTTTTAGCCAGCTAAGTTTTTCTTCTGTAGTAACATTATCTTCTTTGTCAGAATGAATATACTCATATTCTTTTTTACTTAATTTTTTTGATTTCGAAGGAACTTCATAAATAATAAACCAGAAAAAAAGCCAAACCAAACCAATAGCACCTGTAATTATAAAAGCCCATTCCCATCCCATCTTAAGTGCAATTAGTGGAACAGTAAGAGGTGCAATTATTGCTCCCAAATTCGTACCGGAGTTGAAAATTCCTGTTGCAAAAGCTCTCTCTTTTTTAGGAAACCATTCTGCAACTGTTTTAATTGCTGCTGGAAAATTACCGGCTTCACTCACACCTAAAACACCTCGTGCAACCATAAAACCAAATGTACTTCTTGCAAAAGCATGTCCAATAGCAGCTATACTCCAAATCAACAAAGAAATTGCATAGCCAAGTTTAGTTCCTATTTTGTCTATTACCCGCCCTACACCAATCATACCTAATGCATAAGCGAGTTGAAATACAATTACAATGTTTGCATAATCCGATTCTGACCATCCAAAGATTGGTTCAAGATAATCATCTTTCAACAGACTTATTACTTGCCTATCAAGATAATTAATTGTTGTTGCAAAAAAGACAAGAGACAAAATTGTCCATCGGTATTTTCCGATTTTTTCTTTTATTTCGTTATTATTGAATTCACTGTTGTTAATGTTATTCATATTTGTCCAGTTATAAAATGTAAAATATTTATTGAGTTACATGTTTTATGACAATAGGATAAGATAATTTTTCTATCTCATCGTGTAAGAATTTCTTAAATTCCTTCTCGGTTTTAATTCCGTTATATTCATTTTCCCAGGCAGCTGCAAAATAATATTGTAATTTGTTCCCATAAGGTTTAAGCAAAACTAACTCGTTTATATCATCTTCGGTTAAGGATATTAAATTTCTGTTTTTATAAAACAACGCAATACCAAGATTATCTCCTGCAAGAGATTGCTTCCCCCACAAAGCAATGCAACTCCAGGAGTATTTTGATGAATCTGAAATTTTAATTAAAGAAGTTTCTTTATGTTTAGCAAGCCCTGTACAAATATTTTCTAGTGGAATATCTGTATTCACTTCACATTTTGTCAACCTGCTATCTGCAACAATCGATAATCTGGAAGTTATATTAACTTTTGAATTATCATACTTCCATCCGTAATAATTAGTTTCTACAGAAGATTCATAAGCTGAATTGTAAATAGAACAAAAAATGCTATCCGTTTGTGAGATTGTAAAAACTTTATTATTGTAATAAGTAGCAATTGAACCAATTCCAAGCGAATTACTCACTTTAAAAATATCCATTCCCCAAGGTTGTAATGAAGTATAAGACTCTTTCCCATCAGAGACTAAATCATTTATTCCTATTGAATCAATAACCAGTCTGTTTGTTTGCTTTCCAAAAATGTCATTACGGTTTCTTTCGTCCAAATAAAAACGGTATGCAATTCTTTCCGATTCCCAACCTGGCCCTTCATATTGAATAAAACAATCATGTGGAAAGTGATCATTTTTAATTAAAATATTGTTCATTGGTTTGAAGTATCCATTTGTATAAATGTTATTAATCAGAGTATAATCAGTTTTTATTCCCAAATGAGATTTTGTTCGTGGCTTTAGTTCAGGAATAGTATATTTATCTATATCAGCTATTAAGATTTGATATGTTTTTTTTTGAAGTGGTTTTAAGTTAGTTAAAATATTTATAGAACAAATATTTCCTTCTTTCACTATCGCATAGTCTACTAATGAATCTCCATCAAAAATAAATAAAGATTTATTGATACTTTTCAATGAATCAAAATTTATTTTCAAATCTGAAATTTTTATCAACTCATTTTTTCTTTCAAGTTTCGATGGATTAGATATCTTAATTATTATTGAATTTTCTTTTTGTGAGCATAATTTAATACTATTAATTAAGACTAAAATGATTGTAATGAATACAACTAGGAAGTGTGAAAATTTGTTTATTTTTATCATAAAATCTTGTTTAGAAATGCTTCGCCGGGTGAGTCACATCACACGTTAACTTTATCGTTTAAGTAAACGGTTAAATTACTGAACCATAATTACGAAAAAAAAAATTCTTTGTCAAGTGTTTTTAAATATTTTGTTTTATTTCAGAGATTTAGAAAATAGTGTAAGTAGGAATATTTGGAGGAAGTAATTAAGTTAAAAAATTTTATTAGTATAAAAAAATAGCTCATTAACTGAGCCATTTAATTGTTTTGCGGAGAGGGCGAGATTCGAACTCGCGGTACAGTTTTACCCATACGACGGTTTAGCAAACCGTTGATTTCAGCCACTCATCCACCTCTCCAGTTTTTTAAGTGTGAATTTAATTTATTAAAATTTCGCTGTCAAATATATGGAATTTTTATCGTTATGCCAAGATTTATTTATAGCAAAACAAAATTCATTTTAATCAACTGCAGCCGGAAGTTGCTCCACATGTCATGCACTTCAAACATGTTCCATTTCTTACCATTGTCATACTTTGGCATTCTGTACAAACATCACCTGTATAACCACGTTCAATTGCTTGCATAACACGACTCTTCAATGTATAAGACCCTTCCGTAATTGCTGAAGAAGAAACTTCTTCATTTACCACGGAAAAACTATTTGAATTAAATTCTTCCCTGTCCAGTTCAATTACTCTTTCGCTGATTACTTCTTCACTTTCAAACTCAGGTTCTAATTTTTTAACAATGTTTTTAGTAACTTTAGGAGTCTGTTCAGTTGGGTCAGCATGGACAAGGTCATTCCTGCCAAGATATGTAACAGCAAGCTCTCTGAAAATGTAATCAATTACAGAAGTTGCAAATTTTATTTTATCATTTCCGGTAACCATTCCAGCTGGTTCAAATCTTGTGAAAACAAATGCATCAACAAATTCTTCAAGTGGTACACCATGCTGAAGTCCGAGAGAAATTGAAATTGCAAAGCAATTCAAAAGACTTCTGACAGTCGCTCCTTCTCTATGCATATCAATAAATATTTCACCAAGCTGTCCATTATCATATTCCCCCGTTCTTATATAAACAGATTGTCCATTAATTTTCGCTTTTTGAGTATAACCCTGTCTTCTATATGGAAGTCTATGTCGTTTTGCAATATAACGATGAATAATTTTCTCAGCAATCTTCACAATGTCATTTTGCTCTTTCTCTTCAATGATTGCTTCAAGGTCGTCATCCATTATTGCGTTAAGCGGTTGAGATAACTTTGAGCCATCTCTATAAAGAGCATTTGCTTTACAACCCATCTTCCATGATTGCAGGTAAGCATCTTTAACATCTTCAATTGTAGCAGAATTTGGAAGATTGATCGTTTTTGATATTGCTCCACTTATAAAAGGTTGAGCAGAAGCCATCATCTTTATATGAGCAAAAGCTCTTATAAATCTTGTTCCTCTTTTACCGCATTTATTTGCACAATCAAATACAGGATAATGTTCATGCTTTAAGTATGGTGCACCTTCAATAGTCATTGTACCGCAAACATAATCATTCGCAGAAGCTATTTCCTGCTTTGAAAAGCCTAAAACTTTTAATAAATCAAAATCAACAGATTCAATTGTTTGCTCTGTCAATCCAAGTTTTTTATTTAAAAATTCATTACCAAGTGTGTATTTATTAAATGCAAACCCAATTTCAAAAACTGATGGAAGCATTTTTTCAATTTTTGAAAGAACCTCATCAGTGAATCCTTTTGCTTTAAGGGACTGAGGATTTATATAAGGACAACCTACCAAAGTTCCATGACCAACTGCATATTTAACAATTTCATTTATCTGATCCTGGTTATATCCTAGTCGATCTAAAGCAGGCGGAATGGATTGATTGATAATTTTAAAATAACCACCCCCAGCAAGTTTTTTGAATTTTACTAATGCAAAATCTGGTTCAACTCCTGTGGTATCACAATCCATCACAAGTCCGATTGTTCCAGTTGGTGCAATCACAGTAACCTGTGCATTTCTGAAACCATGTTTTTCACCAAGTTCCAGAGCTTTATCTGCATCTTCTCTTGCTGCTCGTAATAAATCAGAAGGACAGAACTTAGGGTCAATCCCCATCGGGTAGATACTTAAATCTTCATATTCTTCTTTTGGGACATTGAATGCAGCTCTTCTATGATTTCTGATAACCTTGAGCATTACATTTTTATTATTAGAATATTTTGGAAATGTTCCTAGCTCTTTTGCCATTTCGGCAGATGTAGTATATGCTGTCATATGCATAATTGCGGTAATAGCACCACAAATAGCAAAACCTTCATTACTATCATAAGGAATTCCCTGCAACATCAGTAATGATCCAAGGTTTGCGTAACCAAGTCCAAGGGTTCTGTAATCGTAACTAAGCTGCGCGATTGATTTGCTTGGAAACTGAGCCATCAACACACTTATTTCTAATACAATAGTCCATATTTTTGAGGCATGCCTCAAAGCATCAATATTAAATTTGAATGTATCAGTATCATAAAATTTCACAAGATTCAATGATGCAAGGTTGCACGCAGTATCATCAAGGAACATATATTCACTGCATGGATTTGAAGCTCGAATCTCTCCATCATTCGAACAAGTATGCCATTCATTAATTGTTGTATGATATTGAATTCCCGGATCAGCACAAGCCCATGCAGAATAAGAAATATCTTCCCAAAGATCTTTTGCTTTTAAAGTTTTACATGGTTTTGGTGAACGATTCTCTTTCTTTGCTTTTCTTTTTTCTATTCGCCAGTAAAGGTTCCATTCCCCTTCATTTAAAACTGCATTCATAAATTCATTTGTAACGCGAATAGAATTATTTGAATTCTGACCGGCAACAGTAGCATATGCCTCTGAATTCCAATCAACATCATAAACAGGAAATTCAATAGATTTAAATCCAAGTTTGGCTAGTTGTATGACACGATCAATATAATTTTTTGGAATATTTGATTTTCGTGCTTCGATAATTGCCTTTTGAAGTTTCAGATTTAATTTAGGATTGAACCTGTCGTTTTCTGGATGCTCTGCGTAACAAGCCTTCATAATATTGTTAAGATGAATGTTACACAATTTTGAACCTGTAACTAAAGAAGCAACTTTGTTTTCTTCAATTACTTTCCAGTTGATAAATTCTTCAATATCAGGGTGATCAAGATCAAGGCAAACCATTTTAGCCGCCCTTCTTGTTGTTCCTCCCGATTTAATTGCACCTGCAGAACGATCACCAATTCTTAAAAATGACATCAAACCAGAAGATTTCCCCCCCCCACTTAAAGGTTCGTTATTCCCTCTTAAATCAGAAAAGTTTGAACCCGTACCTGAACCATATTTGAATAATCTTGCTTCTCGAACCCACAGATCCATTATCCCGCCTTCATTAACAAGATCATCTTTAACAGACTGGATAAAGCAAGCGTGAGGTTGTGGATGCGTATAAGCGTCTTCTGAAACAGTTAGCTCACCTGTTTTGTAATCCACATAATAATGTCCCTGTGAAGGACCTGAAATTCCATAAGCCCAGTGCAGACCTGTATTAAACCATTGAGGAGAATTTGGAGCTGACATCTGGTTTGCAAGCATAAAAAGCAACTCATCGTAAAAAGCTTTTGCATCATCCTCAGTATCAAAATAATTTGCTTTATAACCCCAGTAAGTCCAGCATCCTGCCAGTCTATGAAAAACCTGTCTTGAATCATGCTCAGAAGTATATCTTTCCTTTGCAGGCAGTTTATCTAAATTTTCTTTATCAGGAATTGAAGGCTGCAACCACTGTGGGATTCCTTCTTCTTCCTGTCGTATTGTTAATTTTGGAACGCCAGCTTTACGAAAATATTTTTGTGCAATTACATCTGTTGCAACCTGTGACCAGAAACTGGGGACATAAACATCGTCCATCTTAAAAACAATCGAACCATCTGGATTTCTTATCTCAGAAGTTCTACGCTCAAAGTTAAATAAATTAAATGGGTCTTTACCCGACTCAGTAAAAAGTCGTCTTATCTTCATAAACTTCCTTTAATAAAAGGTTAATGTATAACTAAATTACCTTTAAACAGCATCTCTTCCCTTGTAAATATATCAGTAAAGAGAATGACTAAAAAAACTAAAAAAATTTGTGAGGTTGTTTTAAAATCTGAGGTCAAACTACTACAAACAAAAAAATCTTGCAAGTATTTTTATAAAAAATAAAAAAAATATTTTACTCACCGATAGTTTTCTGGAATTTACCGATTTCTTATTATCGACGCAAAGGAAATATTTTACATTTGCATAGAAAATTTTAATGATTTTTTTCGAAAGGAAAATACAATGAATAATAAAATATCAACTACAAGATTAATAGTCGGCGGGCTATTGATAATATTGGGTGGAAGCTACCTTCTGGATAACTTGAATATTATTCACCTTAATCTTTTTCATTACTTATTCTCTCTTCCGGGTTTGATGATGTTCGTGGGACTTGTAAGCATTCTAAATTCTTACAAAAAAGGTTTTGGATTAATTCTTTTTACCACAGGAAGTTTATGGATGGCTTCTAGATATATGCACATAGATTTCTGGGATTATTTTTGGGGAGTTTTGCTTTTGGTGATTGGCCTTTATATTCTATTAAAACCCAGAACTGATTGGTCACATAAATTTTATCGAGCAAGATTTATGAAATCTGATATTTATATCAATAAAGATAAAATTGATGATGTTGCCATCTTTGGAGGAGGAGAAAAGCGTCTAGCGAGTGATAATTTTCAGGGTGGAAATATTACTGCTATTTTTGGCGGTTCTGAAATTGATTTGACACAATGCAAATTAGCTACCGGAGAAAACATACTTGATATGTTTATTTTATTCGGCGGAACAACATTGATTGTACCTGCTGATTGGAATATTATTGTAGATGTCTTTCCACTTTTCGGAGGATTCAAAAATAGCAGAATCAAAGATCCAGCAAGAGTCTATGACCAAAATAAAACGCTTGTGCTTAAGGGAATTGTAATGTTTGGCGGCGGTGAATTGAAATCTTTTTTATAAATTTTTGAACGAATAATCTTATGAAAAAAAATTATCTCGAACTGGCAGCTGCTGCAATAATAGCATTAGCCCTGTCAATATTCTTCTTGAAAATTTCAATCACCCAGGTGATTACAGAAATTTTTCTGTGGTTAATAATTCTGGTGATGGTTTTTATGGCTGCAAAATATATTACAAAATACGTTGAATTTTCGCGTACGAGATTAATACAATTTTATCTTACTCATTTTTTTGCCGGGTTGATAATTACTCTTTTCTGGCTTGTAATTGTTCTACTTAACGACCCAAATTTCAAATGGACTTATAGTTCGATTATAAATTTCACTTATATTTTGAAGTTAATCGTCGGAATACTTCTTTATTTAATTTTTGCTTTATTCTATTATCTTTTCCAGTTCTATGAAAAAAATACACAGAATATTATACGGGAATCAGAGTTAAAAAATCTTGTCACTGAAGCTGAATTAAAATCACTAAAGTTTCAGATTAATCCTCACTTTATTTTTAACAGTTTAAATTCTATTGCTGCACTTACAAGTATTGATTCTGAAAAAGCACGAGATATGACTGTTAAATTAGCAGACTTCCTTCGTTTTACTTTATCAAATGATTCAAGAAAAACTAACAGGCTCGAAGATGAAATAAAAAATATTGAAAGATATCTTGCAATAGAAAAAATAAGATTTGCTGATAAATTCGATTTTGTAAAAGAAGTTGATTTGAAATGTGTTGATGTTCCCGTTCCTAATATGATTCTTCAGCCTTTGTTTGAGAATGCTATTAAGTATGGAGTTTATGAAGCTCTTGATAAAATTCAGATTAGATTAAAAACAACTTGCCTTGAAGATTTCATCTCTTTACAGGTTGAAAATGATTACGAAGATGAGAAAACTTCATTTAAAGGTGAAGGTGTTGGCTTGAACAATATAAAAGAAAGATTGCGACTTTTTTATGACAGGAATGATTTATTGAAAGTAGAAAAAGGTGAAAAATTTTTCAGAGTTGTTTTATATATTCCTGTTGAAAATAAAAATTAATTTCTTTAAATAATGGAAAATACAATTACTGCTATCATCGTTGATGATGAAAATCTTGCCAGAGAAATAATAAAAAAACACATACAAGATTTTCAGAACATAAAAATACTTTGTGAATGTTCAAATGGTTTTGAAGGTGCAAAAAAAATAAATGAGCTAAAACCTGATCTCCTCTTTCTTGATATTCAGATGCCAAAATTAACAGGTTTTGAAATGCTTGAATTGCTTGATGATATTCCTGCAGTAATCTTTACAACTGCGTATGATCAATATGCAATCAAAGCTTTTGAAGTAAGTGCCGTTGACTATCTTCTTAAACCTTTTTCGTCTGAGAGATTTAAAGAAGCTGTTGAAAAAGCAATTAATCGTGTTCAAAAACATAAATCATCAAATAAAGAGGTACACAAATTAATTGAACAAGCCACAAGCCAGCAAGAGTATCTTGATAGGATTGTTGTTAAAGATGGTCAAAAAATAAATATTATTCAAACTGAGTCATTGCAAAGAATTGAAGCTCTTGATGATTATGTAATGCTTTTCACAAATTCTGAAAAACTAATCAAACAAAAAACGATGAAATTTTTTGAAGAGCATCTTAATCCAAAAGATTTTTTAAGAATTCATCGTTCACACATTGTACGCATTGATTTCATTAAACAAATTCAGCTCTATGAAAAGGAATCGTATAGAGTTGTACTTAAAAATGATATTGTTCTACCTGTTAGTAAATCAGGTTATTCAAGATTGAAAGAAATCTTTGCAAAATGAGAAATCCTCCACTTTTTCAAAAGATGGAATAGAAAAATTGTTTTATTATTCTTAATTCAATAAATTTTGAACAGTAAAAAAAGATATTAGGAAAAATATGGACAAAGATCTTTTATCAATTCAGGAAGCAAGAGACCTTGCAAAAAAAGCAAAAGAAGCTCAATTAGAGTTCAAACATTATTCTCAGGAACAGGTTGACAAAATTGTTAAAGCAATGGTTGATGCCGGTTTTGCTCAAGCTGAACGACTCGCAAAATTTGCTTGCGAGGAAAGTGGTTTCGGCAAATGGCAGGATAAAGTTATCAAAAATCAATTTGCAACCAGAAATGTATGGGAATCGATAAAAGATTTAAAATCTGTTGGAGTAATTGGTACAGAGGCAAATGGAAAAGTTTTAAAAATTGCTGAACCGATGGGAGTAGTTGCAGCTCTGATTCCTTCAACAAATCCTACTTCCACTGCAATGTACAAAGCAATTATTTCTTTAAAATGCAGAAATGGTATTGTTGCAAGTCCTCATCCTAGAACAGTTAATTGCACAATTGATGCTCTTCGTGTGGTTGCAGATGCAGCAGAAAAAGCAGGCGCACCTAAAGGACTTATTCAATGCATGGCAAACCCTACACTGGAAGGAACCGACGCTTTGATGCACGATAAAAACATTGCAATAATTTTAGCAACCGGTAGCAATCAAATGGTTAAAGCGGCTTACTCTTCTGGCAAACCTGCATATGGAGTTGGTGCTGGCAATGTTCCGGCATTTATTGAAAAAACTGCAAATTACAAAAAAGCTGTTGCAGATATTATTTACGGTACAACCTTCGATAACGGTACTTTATGCTCTTCTGAACAATCTATGATAGTTGATAGACCATTAAGAGAAAAAGCAATTGAAGAATCAAAACTGCAAGGCGGTTACTTTGTAAATGCAGATGAAAAACAAAAACTTGCAAAGGCAATTCTGAAAGATGGACGAATTAATCCTGAAATAGTTGGTAAACCCGCTGCCTGGATTGCCCAATATGCGGGGTTCAAAGTTCCTGAAACAACTACAGTATTAATAGCTGAATGTACAGAAGTTGGCAAACATGAACCTTTAAGCGTTGAAAAACTCTCCCCTATCCTTGCTTTTTATACTGTTGATGGCTGGCTTGAAGGCTGCCATAAGTGTATCGACTTGTTATCATTTGGTGGTATTGGGCATACAATGGTAATTCACTCCAACGATAATGATATTATTATGAAATTCGCTTTAGAAAAACCTGCATTCAGAATTTTGGTTAATACTGTTTCTTCCGTTGGTGCTGTAGGATATACCACTGCTTTGTTACCAGCATTAACATTGGGACCCGGAACGTGGGGCGGCTCAATTGTATCTGAGAACGTTTCAGCAAAACATATGATGAATATTAAATACGTTGCATTTGAAACAAACCCTATTAACAGCGGAAATTCTTTAAGTGGTATTAGTCCGCATACACAAACTGTAAGCGGAAGTTTTGTGCACGATATAGAAGAGAGACTAAAAGCTAGAGCCGGAAATCCACCTTTACAGCAATCATTCAAAGCTATTAAACCAGTGCAAGGTAATGATGAAAAAAAATCAGCAGGTTACGGCGCAGGAATTAGCGAAGAAGAAATCCAGAAAATTATAAAAGAGTTTAAGTTTTAATTTATCTCTTTCTTAATTGATTCGATAGAATCGTTGTTATCAATTATTATTTCTTATTTGTTTTTTATATAAAAATATGAATAAATAAAGATTCTTCGTTCATTTACTTAATTTTCAATTATTCAAACTATCTGCAATCAAAAGTGGAATCTCAAAAACTTTCCAGAAATGAAAAATTACTATCTCAGAATATTATAGAGCTCAAAGAAATCAACTTTTTCAATATTACCGGTTTTAGTAAATAAAAAAGATGGATCGATCTCACTTTTTCACAAAGGACTGTCCAATTCACAATTTAATCAGTATTTTTTCCATCAGACAGTCCCTTAAAAATTATTTTTACTTTATCTTCTTCAATGCTTCTTCAGTAGCTTTTAAAAGTGCTTCCGGACCGACCAGACTTCCGGTTGCAGTTTTCATCCATAAATCCGGAGATATTCTTCCGAGTACAGCCATTCTTTCGAATTCTTTTCCAATGCTTCCGACTTTCTTCATCTGGTCTTCTACCTGGTGAGCTATTAAGTGCCCAATTGGATAATCCGGAAGATAAAGAAACGAATGAATCATATGAGAATAAATTGCAAGCAAAACAACATCTTTATGTCCCAACACAGGAGCGTAATATTTGTTCCATACATCTTTTGCAATTTTTATAACAGCATTTTTAAATTGTTCAGGGGTTGCATTTGGATTTTTATAAAGCCAATGCCATGCTTCCATATCAACTAAAGAAACTCCTGCAATTTCATATACAGCCCAGAAATCATTAATTGTTTTTAAAGCTTCGCTTTTTTCATCAGGATTGGAGAGACCAAGTAAGAATAAATCCTGTGCTTGAAATACAAATGCAAAAGCTTCCGTAAATGCAGTGTTGGGAACTCCTTGTAATAAAGTATGATCAATATCATTAAGCGATAATGTTTGCTCTACATTATGTCCAAGCTCGTGAATAGCAATGTTAAATCCTTTGTAGTCCATGCCATCTTTTGCTACTCTTGTTCGCAGATAAGCTTTAGCAAATCTCATTGCTGAACCAAGTGCGTGACCAGAACCTCTTGCAGGATCGACCATAATATTATCAGAAATGTATTTAGCTCTATCTGGAGAAAAACCAAGTTTGATAAGAATATTCGGAATATCATTTTTGAATGCCTGAGCATCAGGATATTTTTTTCTTGTGATTTCATTCAATTGATCTTCAGTGTAAATTCCTCTCGGCCTGAATCCATTATACCATATATCAAATGGCTCTAATTTTCTTCCGAGTCTTGTTTCAATTAACTGAGCAACTTTAGGAACAAGTGGTGAAGACAAAACATCCTCAAACATTTTTTTCACTCGTTCTTCCGATAACTCTCGGTCTTCATTGAATCTTCTTTCAATGTGAGTAGGAGCTGTTGGTGAATATGGATCAATTAATTTTGAAGCAAGAAAAGTGTTAAGCCATACTTCATATCTTGTATTTGGCTCGGGGTGGCTCAATGTTTTTGAATCTTTTATGACAGGAAAATTGGAATCAATCTCATTGGCAACTTTTACTTCATTTGTAAATGGATTCCAATCATAATTTGGATTATTTACTACAACTTCCGGAATAATTTGTAGAACTATATTTTCCATAACTTTTTGAATTGTCTGTTGTTTTGCAAAACCATTCACAGGATCGTTGTAATCAGCTTTTATTTCATCACGCAAATTCCAATGAGAAAGCAAACGCATTCCTTTTGGAAATAATCTTTCTCCTTTATCATTGACAAGGTTGTACATAAAGATGTTGTAATCTGCTATGTATTGATCAGATTTTGCCTGAGCTTTTGTTACCTCAAGATATACTGACGCTGGAATTCTTTTTGAAAATCTTTCTGCAAGACGAACCTCAGCCCACTGCCTTCTTGTCCACTTTTCACCTTCAATAATTTTTTCTTCTAATGTTTTTAAAGGAAAGTTTAAAAGAACTATAAATGCAATTTTATTTTCAAAAAAATCATCATTAATATGAGCTGCAGGATTATAACCGGCAAACTGTTCATCAAAAGGAAAAATTTCACCAAGATCGAGTTCGGTTTGTAAACGAAATTCTCTCCCAATCTCAGCCATATGTCCATCGAGTTTTTCAAGAAGATATTCATAACGGTTGAACATAATATCAAGATCAGAATTTTTTCCAGCAAAATTCTGCATTACAAAATTTTCGAATTCTTGCTGATTCCCGTCTCCATCTCGCCAGAAATCAGATACCTGCTTCAAACCTTTAACAATGCGCTCCTTTTGTTTTTCCCCAAATTTTTCAATCAATTGTTTTTCAAGTTTTATTTTCGAATTATCAATCCACGCAGGTTTCATAATTTGTCCTTGTATAATAAATGGAATAAAAAGCCACAGTAATTTTGAAAATAATTTCATAAGATGCCTTTCAATAATCAACTAAAATTTGCCTGTTAACCTAATAATCATTTTAGAGTTAAACAATAAATATTATTCGGAGAGATAATTAAAACTTGACTTTTACATAATAAACGAATATTTTTTTGCTGTGAAAATAAAAGTTTTAACAATAACAGTATTATTAGCGATTGTAACTGCGTTTGCAGGTGCATTCTTCGAATTCTTCCAGGCTAAGAGTTATGGCGATGGTGTTAAGCTCGAATGGAAAACAGGAGAAGAAAGCAACATTCACAGTTTTGAAGTTGAAAGAAAAACACTTCAAAGCGGTTATATAACTATTGCTACAATTGCTCCTAAAGGCAGCAACTCTTATTATAGCTTTATTGATGAAAACGCATACAAACCAAATGACGTAGTTTTTATTTACCGTATTAAAATTGTTAATACTGATAATTCAGCTTCCTATTCAAAAGAATTAACTGTTTCCCATAGTGTTTCCGGAATCAAAAAGACATGGGGAAGCATAAAAGCAATGTTTAGATAATTTTTTTTCTGCTAATTCATTTCATTCCTTATCTTACGCATCAAAAAAAATATATTTCAGTGAACAGAATTTCACCTTTTGTTTTATTTGTATTGTTTCTAATCTTTGTTTCAATAAGCAATTGCACCAAAGCAGAAAAACAAATTAAAGTTCTTCTTGACGACAATCTTTCTTCCTACACTTTTATAAATAAGGTTGAATTGTTTCTTTTCAATCAGAATGAAGAAAAAATTGCTCTAATAAAAAAGAATAATAAGATACATTTCATTGCCAATAAGAATAATTTAATTATACGAATTGCAGATAAAGAACTTGAGGGACAAAAATTTTATTATTTATCTAAAAAAGACGCTGAATTTATTCAATACAAAAGCAAACCTTATAGAGGTTCAATTGAAGTGATTTACATAAATGGAAAAATATCTATTGTAAATCAGCTTAGTATTGAAGATTATTTAAAAGGTGTCTTGCCTATAGAGATGGGCATAAATGATATTAACCAGGCACATTATGAAGCACTTAAAGCATTCGCAATTACGGCAAGAACCTTTGCAATGAATAGAATATCAAACAATTATTATAATGTAAAACCTGATATTAATGATCAGGTTTATGGCGGAGCTTCTGTAGAAAAAAAAATTTTTTCAGATGCAGTTGACGAAACAAGAGGAATAATTTTATACTATAATAATTCTCCTGCAGAAGTTTTTTATCATTCTACTTGCGGAGGAATCATTGAAGAAGCAAAAAATGTATTCGCAAAGGTTGACGCACCTTATTTAAAACAAAAATCTGATGGTATTGAACCTTATTGTTCAGTTTCCCCTTCTTTTAATTGGGAAGAAAAATATCCACCAAAAGAAATCATTGAAATGTTAAATAAAAGTGAAGGAAGTGATAAAACTCTTAATTTACTTGATATTGAAATTACAAAAAGATTCCCGTCAGAACGGGTAGAAGAATTGAAAATTACTTTTACCAACAAGGATTCTCTAATAATTCCTTCAAAAAAAATACGTAACATCTTCCGCAGAAAAGACAACGGAGGAATTTTGAGAAGCCTTAATTTTAATATTCTTAAACAATATCAGGACTCAATTCTTACAAAGGTAATCTTGACAGGAAAAGGCAATGGACACGGAGTTGGAATGTGTCAATGGGGAGCTTTACAGCAATCTGTGCTTGGCAAAAACTATCAGGATATTCTACAATTTTATTTTCCAGGAACTCAATTAAAAAAATATGATGAATAAATTACCGCATAAAATTTATCTTGCTTCAAAATCACCCAGAAGAAAGAAACTGCTTCATCAAATAAATATTGATGCAAAAGTAATTGAACTTCATTACGATGAAGTTTTCAGAAAGAATGAAAAACCATCTGCAACTGCAACAAGAATTGCTAACGAAAAAATGCAAATAGCTCTGAAAGAAATAAAAGATGGAATAATAATAACAGCAGATACTATCGTTGTTTACAAAAATAAAATACTGGGTAAACCAAAAGATAAAAAGGATGCTTTTAAAATGTTGAAGTACCTTAGCGGGAAAACTCATATCGTTTACACAGGTTTTGCAGTCTTTAATTCATCAAACAAAAAGATAATACTGGACTATGAGAAAACTAATGTAACTTTCAGAAAATTAAAAGATATTGAAATCAAAGATTACATAAAAACAGGCAGTCCAATGGATAAAGCAGGTTCGTACGGAATCCAGGATGATTATGGAGCTGTATTTATTACTAAAATAAACGGATGTTATTATAATGTCGTTGGGCTTCCGTTAACAAAAGTTTACCAATCAATTTTAAAGGTTTTATAGTGTTAGAAAAAGTTAAGAAGAAAATATTTATGTCTCTTGGAATTGCAGGATTAATCTATCTTGCATTTACAATTTATGCAGATTACAAACAGGTAATTTTTGCTTTTAGTAAATTCAGTTTATGGTTAATACCGGTAATACTTAGCTTATCTTTTCTTAATTACATTTCTCGCTTCTTCAAATGGGATTACTATCTCCATCTGCTTAAAATAAAAATTACTAAAGTTGATTCATTTGCAATTTTTATGTCAGGATTAATAATGAGTGTTACTCCCGGTAAAATGGGTGAATTGTTAAAAGCATACCTTGTCAAGCAAGTTGTAAATGAACCCGTAAGTAAAACTGCTCCGATTATTTTTGCTGAAAGAATAACAGATTTTGTTTCTCTTGTTATGATTGGACTAATTGGTGCTTATGTATTCGATTATGGAAGAATTATTGTTGCTGCAGTAGGAGTATTTTTTTTATTAGTAATTTTTATAGTCAGTCAGAAATCTCTTGCAATAAAAATCATTAATTTTTTTGAAAAATTTTCTTTTCTAAAAAAACATATTGAAAAAATTCACACTGCTTATGAAAGTTCGTATATACTTTTGCAGTTTAAACCAATTGTATTGATGAGTCTGTTAAGCTTAGTATCATGGTTTCTTGAGTGTTTGGGATATTATCTGGTTCTAACTAACTTTGCAGTAGAAGTTTCAATATTATGGTCAGCGTTTAGTTATGCTTTTGCTACAATAGTTGGAGCAATTTCAATGCTTCCTGGTGGACTTGGTGTTACCGAAGGCTCGCTTACAATAATGTTGATACAAAAAAGTGTTTCTAAAGATATTGCTGTAGCTTCAACATTTATCATCAGAGTAGCAACTTTATGGTTCGCAGTACTTGTTGGAGTTATTGCCGTATCACTCTACCAAAAACGTTTTGGTAAGATTTCAATTGATTCTATTTCTAATACGGAGGTTGTATGAAAAAATACAAAAAAATCACTATGCCGCTTAATGGCGAAAAAATTATTGTAAAAGACGGAAAACTTGTTATTCCTGATAATCCAATTCTTCTCTTTATTGAAGGAGATGGAACAGGTCCAGATATATGGAATGCATCAAAAATGGTTTTTGATGCTGCTGTTAAAAAAGCATATGGTAAAAACAGACATATTGCCTGGATGGAAATATTTGCAGGAGAAAAAGCATTAAAAGTTTACGGAAAAGACCAATGGCTTCCAGCTGAAACAGTTGAGGCTATTAAAGAATTTTATGTTGCTATTAAAGGTCCTCTTACTACACCCGTGGGTGGAGGAATAAGAAGTTTAAATGTTGCTTTAAGACAACTGTTAGACCTGTTTGCTTGTGTTCGACCTGTTAAATATTATTCAGGTACACCTTCTCCAATGAAAAGACCTCAAGACCTTGATATTGTTCTCTTCAGAGAAAATGTTGAAGATGTTTATTCAGGAATTGAATTCAAAGCTGGGACAAAAGAAGCTAACGACTTAATAAAATACATCAATAAAAAATTCAATAAAAGCGTTAGAGAAAACTCTGGTATTGGAATTAAACCAATGAGTGCATTTGGTTCAAAAAGACTAGTAAAAAAAGCCATTGAATATGCAATTACTAATAAACGAAAAGTTGTAACGCTTGTTCACAAAGGCAATATAATGAAATTTACAGAAGGTTCTTTTAAAGAATGGGGTTACGAAATTGCTAAAGAAGAATTTTCTAATATTGTTGTTCGTGAAGATGAACTGCAATCAAAGTATAATGGAGTTCTTCCAAAAGGGAAAATTTTAATTAATGATAGAATTGCTGATTCAATGTTCCAACAGTTGTTGTTGCGTCCTTCTGAATATAGTGTAATTGCTACACCTAATTTGAATGGCGACTATCTTTCAGATGCTGCTGCTGCTCAGGTAGGCGGACTTGGGATTGCACCAGGAGCTAATATGAGTTATCATACTGCTATTTTTGAAGCAACACATGGGACTGCTCCTAAATACGCAGGACTAGATAAAGTAAATCCAGGTTCAGTAATTCTATCAGGAGTAATGATGTTCGACTTTATAGGCTGGTATGAAGTTTCAAAACTGATTGAATCAGCCTTGAAGAAGACGATTAAATCAAAAGTGGTTACTTACGATTTTGCTCGTTTAATGAAAGGGGCAAAAGAAGTAAAATCAAGTGAATTCGCAAAAGAAATAATTAAAAATATGTAACCGTTTGACATTGTTTTCGTTTTAACGGATTGCTTTTCAATAAGTTAAGAACTAATTTTGAGTAAAAGAATTTTAACCTTAGGAGGATATATGTCCAAAGAATCAAATTTATCTAAAGGTTTATTAATAGGATTTCTTACTGGCGGTATTGTTGGTGCTGCTATTGCATTGCTTTACGCTCCTAAAAGTGGTAAAGAATTAAGAAAAGATATTAAAAACAAAACAGATGAACTTTTAGAAGATACCGAAAAATATTTTGATGTTGCAAAAGAAAAAGCAACCGCGGTATTTAATGAAGGAAAGAAAAAGTCCGAACAACTTATTGCTGATGCAAAAGTTAAAGCAGAAGCAATAATAAAAGATGCCGATAAAATTTTTCATGATGCAAAATCAAAAACCAGTGATGCAATCGCTCACGGCAAAGATACTATCGTATCGGAAGGCAGCCGGATTAAAGAGGCATTTAAAGCTGGTGTAGATGCTTATAAAGAATCTAAATCTAATTCATAAATAATTTTTTAATCATATGATTTTATATATAGCGGAGATTGTTTTGTTGCTGTCGGCTTCGGCTTTGTGTATTTATTTAATTTTATACATAAGCCGCATAACGAAAGCAATAGAGGATATGAAAACTGAGATACAAAAAATCTCAGACCAATTAAAACCCCTTCTAAATTCACTTCAAACATTAAGTTATTCAATACTATCTATCTCTGATGAAATAAAAAGCAATTTTGGAAAAATAAGATGGATAGTTGATGAAGTTAAATCAAGGGTTGATTCTCTCTTTAATATTGAAAAGAAAATTAAGGAAACTATCGACGACCCCGTTCAAAGCATTAAGGAAAATATTAATGCCTGGAGATCAGGGTTTTCCGCTTTCTGGAAGAAACTTAAAAGAAAATAACAAACCGTAAAAATATTGTAGGAGATACTTGTGAAAGAATATGGTCCCATATCAATTCGTAATATTGTACTTGTAGGTCACGGCGGAGCTGGTAAAACAAGCCTTTCGGAAATTATGCTTTATAATGCCCACGAAATAAACCGTATTGGTTCTATTGCCGAAGGAAATACAACATCGGATTATACAAATTATGAAATTGAAAAACAGATTTCGATTTCACTTTCTGCTCTTCATGTAGAATGGAAAGAAAATAAAATAAATATAATTGACACTCCCGGTTATTCAGATTTTGTTGGAGATGTTAAAAGTGGCCTTAAAGTTGGTGATACCGCTGTTATGGTTGTTAAGGCCGTGGAAGGTGTTGAAGTTGGATGTGAAGTTGCTCACTCATTTATTGATGAATATAATCTTCCTTTCTCAATCATAATAAATAAAATTGATAGCGAACATTCAAGATTTGATGAAATACTTGCCGAAACAAAAGACAAAATTTCTACAAACGCTACCATAATAACTTTTCCTGCACACGAAGGCATCAATTGTGATACAGAAATTGATGTTGTAAAAATGAAAGCATACAAATATGCTGATGCAGCAAGCAGAAAAGTTTCAGAAATTGATATTCCAGCTGACCTTGTTTCAAAAGCTGAAGAGTATAGAACACAGTTAATTGAAAAAGTAGCAGAACTTAACGAAGAACTGATGAATAAATATTTTGAAGAAGGTTCTCTATCTGATGAAGAATTGAAAAAAGGATTGAAAGAATCAATTCTTAATCGAGGAATAATTCCTGTTTTTGCTGCTTCTGCATCAAAAGGTGTTGGTGTAATAAACTTTATGGATTTTGTAGTTGATTACTTCCCTTCTCCTGCAGAACGCGGTGCTGTTGAAGCTAAACTTGCAGGAACAGATAATAAAGTTAATGTTACTCCTGATGCTTCAGGTGAACCTGTAATGTTTATCTTTAAAACTATTGCTGAACAACATGTTGGAGAGTTATCTCTGTTCAGAGTCTATTCTGGAACTGTGAATGCAGGACTGGATTTAATCAACACAACTAATAGCAAAACAGAAAGACTGAGCCAGATTTCTGTTATGAATGGCAGAACAAGAAAAGAAATATCAAAACTGTATGCGGGTGATATTGGTGCAGTTGTAAAATTAAAAGATTCTCACACAAATAATACACTAGCTTCAAAAAATCTTTCTGTGGTAATTAATCCTATTGTATTTCCTGAACCAATTATGGATGGTGCAATTGTCCCTAAAGCAAAGGGCGATGAAGATAAAATTGCAAATGGATTACATACAATTCACCAGGAAGATCCTTCTTTCAATGTAAAGTTTGATCCAGAACTTGGACAGTCTATTGTAACCGGACAAGGAGAAACTCAATTACAATTGGCGGTAAGAAGACTGAAAGAAAGATACGGTGTTGAAGTTGACCTTGTTGAACCAAGAATTCCTATGAGAGAAGCTATTAAAGGAAGTCAACCTGAAGTAGAATATAAACATAAAAAACAATCAGGTGGAAGAGGACAATTTGGACATGTTGTATTTAAAATTGAACCACTGCCACGAGGTAAAGGTTTTGAATTTGTTGATGCAATTGTAGGTGGAGTTGTACCAGGCAGATTTATTCCGGCAGTTGAAAAAGGAATAGTAGAAATAATGCAAAAAGGTGTTCTTGCTGGCTATCCTGTTGTAGATGTAAGAGTCACTCTGCATTTCGGTTCTTATCACAGCGTTGATTCGGATGAAATGTCATTCAAAATTGCTGGTTCAATGGGTTTCAAAAAAGGATTTATGGAATGTAAACCTTGCTTATTAGAACCTATCTATGAAGTTGAAGTGAAAGTTCCTGAAGAAAACATGGGTGATGTAATGGGTGATATTTCTTCAAGACGCGGTAAAATACTTGGAATGGATAGCGCAGGCAAGTATCAAATTATTAAAGCGAATGTACCTCTCGCAGAGCTTTATAAATATTCTTCTACTTTAAGAAGTCTTACTTCAGGAAGAGGAACATATAGAAGACAATTTGCTTTCTATGAAGAAGTTCCAAAAGAAATTGAAGCTAAGATTGTTGAAGAATATAATAAGAGAAAAGAAGAAGGAAATTAATTCCAACAATCATCTCGATTATTAAAAAAATGCCACCCGAAATGGTGGCATTTTTATTTTGAAATAGTTTCTTTATTGAACAAAAGCTTAATTCTTCAAAGGTTTAATGATTTTTTCTTCAATTAGTATTGCAACTTTTTCTTTAGTTGGATAATTGACTGCAGCTTGTAAAAGCATTACTGCAGACGGAGTGGCAAAAACCCATAATGACTGTGATAAGAAGATTAACCCTGTGTTTACTGCAATAAATAATGCAACAACTCCTGCTAAAGCAGCTGATTCATACATTGCGATAGAAATTATATTTGCTGGTAAAAGTAATTGAACAAGCTTTTGCACAACATCAGTTATTTCATTATTTGTCTTATCATACATTGGAGCAGATAGTTTTGCTTTTACTTTTTGCGGATTGAACATTTGTCGTTCTATAATTCTTATAATGAATGGATGAATCATCAATATTGAAAAGATAAAAATACCAACTACATAAAATACCTCAACGCTTATAGGACTTTTTGGTAAATCCTGTACACTTGAAGTTGAATAAATAAGAAATACAATCACAAGAAAAAGTAATGTACTGAAAGGAATAGCAAGATTAATAATCTGAAGCGGTAGAAGTTTTTCCTTTGTTAGATTCTGTTGAATATCAGATGAGGTCAAATTCAAATATTCATTCATATTCATTCCTATTATTAATTAGAGAATAAACATACTCCGTTGTCATCATCTCCTGCGCTTATTTCACCATAAAATATTTCATCCATAACAACTTCAAGAGTAGAGGGGACAAGATAACGGGCGATAATTTCTACTTTGTTATCATCAAATATCTTTATTTTAACATAATTATAAACATAACCTCTTTTTCGATGTGAGATTAAAATGTTTTCGGAAGAGGTTAGAAATCCTTTCGGATTGCCAACTGCTTGTGGAGCAAAATATTCCCAGGTTTTTAAATCCATTCCGCCAATTGCATCGGGAGATTTTTCTTCAAGACTATCTACAACAAGTTTGCATTTTGCGTAATGTATTACTGCATGAATTTGCTTTCCATTTTTTAAAGCAGTCAGGATTTCATTAAAGTCTTTAAGCTTCGTTTGTGCATTAGAATAAAAACTTAATAGTGATAAAAACGAAAGAACAAATAATATATTTTGCAGAAAAAATAATTTTGATTTCATGATTTATTATTGATAAAATTAATATAAAAATCCAACTGTAAATGTATATCCTCTGCTATTGAAATCATTAAGCGTAAAAGCATAGGACATATTAATTATTAATCTGAAATTATATGTATGGAAAAGTCTTAGACCGCCATTTAATAAAAACTCTATTCCATCTCCTTTTTTTTCATTTCTGCTAACAACATTACCATTGGTATATTGAACTTCAACCTGCTCTTTTAGAACCCAGTGGAAACCTACACCAGCTCCAAAATAAGGACAAAAATCTTTTTTAGTAACAAGGTAAGAGCCAAAAATATTTACGCCAAAACCATCTCTTGCAAGCAATTGAATGCCATAATCATAATTATCAATTTCACCACCTGCTCTAAAATCCATAGAAAAAGACCTTTCGTCAGTTGAGTAACCTCTGTCGGGAAATAAATAACCAAAATTAAAGTTATAAAACTTTCTTGTACTTCGTGAAAGAATTTCTTTCTTTTCGTCTTCAGTTATGTTGCCTATTTCTGCTGTTTTTGAGTATATAACACTGCTTAATATACTTTGAACTACACGTTTCATAACCATATCAAGGTCTTCTACATTTGCAGAATTTACCTGGTCATTTATTGTTGTTGCTTCTTTTTGAATATCATAACAGGAATATTGAACAACAATTTTTTGTCCAAGGACAAGTAATTGACAAATAACTACCATATCAGATTTAAGTTCTTTACCAATTGCTATGGCACATTCTTTTTCGAAACAGTTTTTATTTGCAAAAGCTGCTGAAGAAGATTCCTGTGCAATGACTGTAATAGTATCATATTTTTGGAATTCAAGACGGAAGAGTGTTTCAACTGTATTTACTACTGAAGGCTCTACTCCATTGTTTAAGAAAGGTGCGATGGCAAATTTGGTTTTTATCTGTTGAGGAAAACTTATGTTAAACAATACTAACAGAAAAATTATAAAATATTTTATCTTCATTTTTTTTCCTTAGCTGACGAACATTCATAAATAAATTAATTCTATGGATAAAATTAATTATTATTTTTCTATGAACAAGCAGAAAAACTTTTATTGCAAATATCAGCGAGAAGTCTTTTCATCAACTTTATTTGTAACATACCTGAATATGAACAAAGCTATTGCCGCAGTTAAACCAATACCGACAAAGTAAAACCAGATGTAATGTGCATGTGCATATATTTCTGTTCTTTCCAGCGCTGTAATGTTTGGAGGTAATGTCTTTGGGTCGGGAACATATGCATCAAGTAAATAGCCCGATAATATGAATCCCGCTAAAGCTGAAAAGAAAGAATGAAGATGACTGAATCCAAGATATAAACCTTCCTCCCCTTTTGGTGCCTGCACAGAGAAATATTCCAGAAATCTTGGAGAGATAAAACACTCTGCAAGTCCTTGTATTGCAATACCAATTATCATCATTAAGGTTAGGGGATGCATAAGTATTAATCCAAATATTGAAACTGTATCTCCTGTAACAGATTGTAATGCCTGGCTTGAAGCCATTGCAAGTGCAGAGAACGGCATCAATATCATTCCAACTAACATTGATGTTACTGCTTTTTTCTTTTTCATAAGCTGGGTTACTAACACAACACACAAAACAACTACCAGAGGATTAACATTTGCAAGCCATTCTGGTTTTGCACTTTCACCAAGAAGACGAATAACATACTTTGGCATGCTTGCATAAAGCTGTCCTTGTATAATCCAGAAGCCAGAAACAATAAGCGTTAATGCTATCAAACGAGGGTTGAGTAAAATTCTTTCTAATCCCATAAAGACATCTTTAAGAGATTTTCCTTTTTCGTTTCTATCAACTTGTTTGAAAAAGAAAATTGCAAACAGCAAAGCTACAATTGCCATAGCCGAAGAGAACAAACTTACATATTCAACACCTAAACCCTGACGAATGTATGGCACAAATGTTTTACCACTGAACGAACCAATGTTTACAATCCAGTAAAACAAAGAGTATCCCCTTGCCCTGTTAGCTTCGGTGGTGGTTTTGGCAACAGTGCCTGTTATTAATGGCTTAATGAATGAACCGCCAATTACAATAATAAAAAGGAAAAGGATTACCATCAACTTTGTGTGGAAAATGCCAAGGAAGAAATATCCAACTGCTAACAAAGTAAAGGCAAGGATTAATCCATTCTTAAAACCAATCTTATCCGAAACAGCACCAGCAAACGGCGGCAGAAGATATAGCAAAGCATAGAATATTCCTGCAACATAACCGGTTTCGGTATCAGTGAAGCCGACAATATCTGTAAGGTATAAAGTGAGAACAATAAAAAAACCATAGTAAGCAGCACGCTCACAAAGTTCCATAAAGTTAGCCGACCAGAACTCTCTTGAAAATTTCCAGGTTTCAGCATCGTGGTGTGTGTTTGGTGTTGAAGCCATTTTTTATCCGTTTTATTAATGTGAAATTTCTGAAATTCAATTTAAGGAAAATTAAAAAAATTGCTATACAATTAGAGATGCCTATCGTTATAAACAAACCCCACCTTCTTCCTCCCCTTTGCTAAAGGGGAGGATTGAGGAGGGGTTCGGGATTAATTTATAAACATACTTATAACAATATAGACAATACCTCCAATTACACTTAATGCAAGTATTGCTGTTAAAAAATATAGTGGTAAATTATCTATAATATTAGATTTTTTATTGGTTTCCATACACCAATTCCTTTCAATAATGTTATTGACTTTTAATTAATTAATAAATTTTATTGAAGGAACTATTACGTGCTTGTAGAAAAAAATACCGTAAGAAATCTACTATATCTATGGATGTATGAAAAACTTCCGTTAAAAATTCTTTGGTGATTGGTTAAACTTGGTTCAGGAGATAAATCAAACTTATCAAAAATTTTTATCTCAGAGGAGCGATTTATTTCTGTGCTTTGTCTCTCTACATTTTGCTGATAAGAATAACTTATAAGGCTAAGGACAAATAAATCATTTCCCGCACTTACTTCGTGCAGTTTTTCTTCATAAGGGTTTGGGTTATTTTGATGCACCATTAGTTGTGTTATTAACATCATAACAACAAGGGAAACATTTATAACCTTATGCGAAAATGATTTTTTCAATATTGATTTTATTTCTTCTTTAATTTGAATTATCTTACCTGTAAAAATATAGCCTTTGAATATCGTTTCCTATGACAAATTTGTTCATCAAAGAATTATAAAACCCCACCTGCTTCCTCCCCTTTGCTAAAGGGGAGGATTGAGGAGGGGTTCGCAAATGATAAACAAAAATCTCTCCCTTTCATTCCCTCTCCTTGGCAAGTTTACCTGCCTCTGACTGAAAGAAGGGATTGGGATGATGTCGGAAACACAAAAATTTTTCTTGCCTTTTACACTAAAAATTCATTTATTTGTGCAGGATAAAATATTAAATATACTATAATTTTTAGTTTGGGGCTCTCACGTAGCAACCTAACATACCCCAAATCTTAAAAAACGTTGAAATTTCGCATAATGCTATTTCCTAAAATCAGGAATAGGGGTTTACAAG
>CAZHVS010000010.1:96490-131968 GCA_964536015.1 uncultured Ignavibacteriaceae bacterium | reverse complement strand
GTTATTTCTTTTATATTTTTCATTTACTGTTGAAAATTAATAACTTTTTTTAAGTATTCAAATATTTTGTTCGTGTTTACCATTCTTTGTTGTTCGTTTGTTAATTTATGTTAGTAAAAAATTTTTATTAGGTGTAGTAATGAAAAAAATACTTTTATCATTGTTGTTGACAGCGTTTACCTTTGTATCTTTTTCGCAAACTGGTAATCGTTCATTTATTACAGATAGTCTTGATACTTATATTCAAAGTGCAATGCAGCATTGGAACATTCCCGGTCTTGCAGTGGGAATTGTAAAAAATGGTAAAGCTGTGCTGCTTAAAGGTTATGGCTTTTGTGAGCTTGGTAAAAATGATAAAGTTGATGAGAACACTTTATTTATGATTGGCTCGAACACAAAAGCATTTACGGGAACGGCTCTCGCATTGCTTGAATCAGAAGGTAAGTGTTCGCTTGATGATAAAGTAACAGAATATCTTCCCGACTTTAAAATGAAAGATACGTGGGTGACAAAACAAATTAATCTTACAGATATAGTTTCTCATCGTATGGGACTTGAGACTTTTCAGGGAGATTTTATGTACTGGACTTCGGATTTAACAAGCGATGAAGTAATTGACAAGTTTGGAAAAATTACTCCTCTTTACGGATTTCGTACAAGGTATGGATATACAAATGCTGGTTATGGAGTTGCAGGTAAAGTAATAGAAAAAATTTCGGGTTTAAGATGGGATGAGTTCATTCGTACAAATTTCTTTAAGCCATTGGAAATGAACCGCACAGTTCCGCTTGCAAATGAACTTGCGAATCAGACCAATATTGCAAAGCCGCACACACAGTATGATGGAAAAACAATTGTACTGCCAATTCCCCAAATAGATAACCTTGCACCATGCGGCAGTATCTCTTCTTCGGTAAATGATATGAGCCACTGGTTAGTTGCTCAACTTGACAGCGGCAAATACAATGGAGAACAGGTTATTCCTTTTAAAGTAATTCAAAGAACACGCAAGCCGGAATCGATACAGGGAAGAACAAGACACCCGTTTAATATTGCGCATTACAGGTTATATGGGCTTGGTTGGGATTTACAGGATTACGCCGGAAGAGACATGGTTTCCCATACAGGCGGAGTGAATGGATTTGTTTCATCTGTTACACTTTTGCCGGAAGAAAATCTTGGCGTGGTTGTTCTTACGAATGATGATCAAAATCCATTCTTCCAGGCATTGAAGTGGGAAATAATAGATGCTTATCTTGGCTTGCCGTTCAGAGATTATGATAATTATTTTTATACAAGAGCAAAACAACAGAAAGAATTTGTCAGCAAACAAATAGAAGCGTGGAAAGACTCTGTAAAGATGAACATTAGACCTGATGTTCCTTTAAAGGATTTTACAGGAAGGTACAATAATGATGTTTATGGTTTTGTAGAAATTAAAGAAAAAGATAATTTTCTCGAATTATCGTTTGAACATCATTCAAAACTTACAGGAAAACTTGAGAGTATTGGCTCAAACAGATTTCTTTGTACTTATGACGATCCAACCTATGGAATAAAAGTTTTACCGTTTGTTGTAAAAGAAGGAAAAGTTGTATCGTTTACTTTATATGTAGATGATTTTATTGAATTTACTCCTTACACATTTGTAAAGAATTAAAAATAAATTCAGAATGAAGAAAATATTTCTTGTTGGTCTGGTAATTTTATTCTGTCGTTTCAATTATTCTCAGGTAGTTGAATCGGGAAATATTACGCTTAAGATGAACGGAATAATTTCTTCTATTCCAGCAGGCAATGGAACAAATGAATATCAAACGCCATCAGAAGAACAATTGAAAACATGGGAACAGGTTGTTCTTAACGCGTTTCTTGAAAATTACCCTCTTGCTCATCAACTTGCAGAAAGCATTGGGTACAAGTTGATTCAATACACAGATATTTCATCGGTGCCGAATAAACTATATTACATACTTCAGAAGCGGGAAGATTCTTTAAACTACTGGGGAACTTTCGTTTTTGATCCTGTTCCATTAAGACATAGAATTGTAGTTCAAAGTCCGCATCCGCTTGATGACATCAACACTGGGAAGCAGGGTTTTATGATATTCAAAAATCTTGGCGCAAGAGCATTTTTTATAAGCGGGGCTCACAGATGCAACAGTATTGATTCTACTGATTGTTCAGGAGTTACATCTGCGTGTGGAATTCCAAACACACGATTTAGAAAATCAGATCACCCACATATCATTGACGGAACATTTCAGAAAGCTACAGAAGTATTGAGCAACAATATTTTCGGGCTTATTGTTATACAGGTTCATGGATTTGATATGCTTGCGGGTGATCCGGACTTAGTATTAAGCAACGGCACACCAATAGCCCCTGAAGTTGATTATCTTGTTTTACTTAAAGAGAATCTTTACAACATCGATACATCTTTAACATTTAAAATTGCACATATAAATACAGACTGGAATCGGCTAACAGCGACAACAAACACACAGGGCAGGCTGATAAATGAAGTTGCGAATCCCTGCGTACAATTTGCAACTTACAACGCCGGAAGATTCATACACATTGAACAGGCATATGCAAAGCTGCGAGACACTGAAGAAAACCAGTTAAAGCTATATACTGCATTAAGTCAAACTTTTCCGGAAAATCCGGTGCTTGTTGAATTGAGTGTTTTTTCCGCAAAGGAAGAAGAAGGAAAAATATTACTGCAATGGCGAACAGAAAGTGAAAACAATATTCTTCGATATGAAATACAACGGTATAATTATTTTCATCTACAAACATGGGAAACGATTGGAACAGTAATGGCGGGAGGAATAAGCAATTCAAATAAAAATTATTTTTTTTATGATGAACTTCCTTTGCCGGGAATTTCATCATACAGGTTAAAACAAATAAACAACAATGGTTCAACCGATTACTCAAACGCTGTTGATATAGAATTGAAAAAAAATTTTGCTTTTGTGCTTTACAATAATTATCCAAATCCTTTCAACCCAGTTACTAATATACGTTTTGCAATTCCTTCAAAAGGAAAAGTCTTGCTTGAGGTGTTTAACTTGCTTGGCGAAAGAGTATGTCGATTAATAAATGAAGAAAGAGAAGCGGGAATTTATAGAGAAACATTTAATGCAGAAAAATTACCGGGCGGATATTATATCTATCGACTTTACTTTAATAACAATATCAAAACCGGTAAGATGATGCTGATTAAATAAATTTTATAGAGGAAACTATGATTAAATACTTCACAACTTTTTTGACTCTATCTTCAATTCTATTTGCACAAAGAACGGGAGTTCAATCTGACATTCGTCCAGATACAGTTTTATCGAAAGAATTAAAACAAATTGTTGTTGAATTAAATTTAGACCGGGACTTTGACACCGAAGATGGATTGGAACAAATTTCACTTGCAGTAATTGATTTAACAAAAGAAAATCCAGTCATTGGTGGAGTGCATGAAGATAATTTTATTTATCCCGCCTCTGTTTATAAAATGTATGTTGCGGCGGCTGTTTTGGAAAGAGTATCAAAAGGAGAGATTTCTCTGTATCAGGATTACGTGATTAAATTTCCGAATGATGTTGATAAAACAAAAGAAATAAAAAATGATCCGCGTCCTTTATTGAAAGATGGGGATACTGTAACAATAAATTACTTGCTTGATTTAATGATTACACGAAGCGATAACTCGGCAGCTAATTGTTTGATTGATATTGCTGACAGAAAAAATATAAATGAAATGATACATAAATATAATTGGTATGGAAGTGAAGTAACCAGAAAATTTCTTAAACGTAAATACGAAGATCCGGGATATGAAAATGTGAAGGGAACAGAAACGTGTGCACTACATGCTGTGGATTTTTTGTATAAAATATATACTAACCAACTTGTAAATCCGTGGGTCAGTCAGCAGATGAAATGTTTACTTGGAAGACAACTTGATAAATCGAAACTTGCGACGGGTTTACCGGCAAACGCAATGTATTATCATAAAACTGGGTGGTATTCAAACTGGACACATGATGTTGGAATTGTTGATGACGGAACAATAAAGTTTATAGTTGCATGCTTTCTTCCAATAGAAGAAGAAAAAGCTTTACCGATAATGAAAAAACTTTCCGAAAAGATATTTGAGTTAGTAAAAAACAGAAATTAAACTATTTCTTTTTTTTATCCCAGAAACCGTATTTGCGAATATGCTCAAATGCAAGATAACCAACCGCAGCGTATTGTGCCATGTTAAGAAAATAATACAATGTTTTCATGTTTTGTTGTTTAACATATTGTGAATAAAGAGGAGAAAGAAAATCTGCTGTTGGGTAAAAGCCGTCATCTTCAAAACTAAAATGTTTGTACGTCTTAATGTTTATAGTTGAAGATAAATTCTGAGAGAGAACCATTCCTTTTAAATTCAACAAAGGTAGATTGGTTTCATATTGCTCCATTTTATTTCCGAAATCCATCAATGGATTTTCGGTGTCAAGCAATTTTACAGAATCTATAACAGGTGGAATGATTATTTTTTCTTCAACCTGTGAATAGGCTATATTAAAAGCGACTGCAAATAGAAACAGGATTAATTTTGTTGTTTTCATAATAATTTCAATTCAAATCTAAAGAAGACAAGAATTATAAAAAAGTAAAAAGCGTCATTTGCTAATAACGCTTTAATCTTTTTGGAGTTAATTATCATTATCAATTTTAATTTTTATTTTTCCAATATTATCGCTTCCAAATTTTTCTTTATGTATTTGTTTGTATTTGAGAAATAAATCGTTCGGAACTTTTTCTCCGTTTACAAGCATCTCTTCATTTGAAAACTCAAGTTCAAAAGGCTCTGTTTCATTTTTTAGAAATCCATCTTTTACAAGTTCTTTCTTTAAGTCCTTAATAAACGACTGCGATTCTTTTATCTTGTCCTTATTCTTGTTCAACTTGATTTTTACTTTTTTAATCTCTTTGGTTAATGAATCAATATTGCAAGGATCTTTTTTCTTGAAGAGCATTTTCCACGTGTGTTTGGAAGAATCAAAATATGTAGAATCGCACAAATCATAAAAGTCTTCATTGCAGAATTTTAAGTTTTTCATATTCTCTTTTAACAATAGCATATTTTTCTTAATATCTTCAAGATCAATTTTTATATCGATATCTTTTATGTTTGCCATAATACTATCGATGTTGGCCGAAACAAATTTGTCGGGAAGAGAAATTGTTATATTTTGAAAGAGTGAATCATCTGGGAATTCGTGTATCAAGACTGGCGGGAATTCAAGTTTTCCGGGATGCATCGCTAAAAGTTTTTTCAGAATAAGTCGTTTGTTTTTTTCAAAATCCTCTTCGGCGACTTTTTTATTGTCTTTATAAATTTCAATTATCTTGCCTTTACAATAAATAGCGTCGTATTTTATTTCTTTCCCATCTACATCTTCATAAACAGAAATTTTTTCGTGTTTATAATTACAGGAATCCGAATTCAATTTGTTTTTACTGCAAGCACTGAATGAAATTAGACTAACGAGAAAAACAATGTTAAACAAAGTAGTATTTGAGATTTTCATTTTTGGCTCCTTATTTTTTTATTATTAAGACGCCATTGAATTTTCCGGAGTTCATAAAATTAATGAATATAATTTTGAGAGGCATTTATAATGGATGAGCGGCAGAAAATCTTATCGTTGGATAGTATCACGATAAATAATTCGGGAAATAAACCTTGCAAAAAATATTGTATAATTAAAAATATTTTCATAATTTTGATATGAGCATATGCTCATAATAAACGAATTATGCCAAGACCTAAAAAACATAGAACAATAAAATGCAATCCGGCAGCTTATTATTTCAAGCCTCGCGGAGTTCCAATATATTCGCTTGAAGAAATTATGTTGGAACATGATGAACTGGAAGCATTAAGGTTGGCGGACTTTCTTGCTTTATCGCAGGAGGCGGCGGCTAAAGAAATGAAAATTTCAAGATCAACTTTTGGTAGAATTATTGAGTCGGCAAGGCATAAACTTGTAGATGGAATCTTAAACGGAAAAGCAATAAAAATAGTTGATACCTTGAATTTTAAGGTTTCAGCAAACAATAAGTTTTGTGAAAAAAAGCACAAAGAAAAAGAAAGGAATAATTATGAAAATAGCAGCAGCGACAAACAATGAAATTAATTTAACAAGGCACGTGGGCAGATGCCGTGCTTTTATTATTTATGAAGTTGAAGAAAATAGAATTATTAACAAAGAAATCCGAAAAAACAATTTCACTCATCACGGTTCTTTACAGAACCACAATCATGAACATCATCATGGAGAAGGACACAGACATGGACACGAGAATCTGATTGAGGGATTGAAGGATTGTTCTTACATTTTATTTCAGGGAGGCGGCTGGAGATTAATAGAAGACTTAAAAGCTAATAACATAATTCCAATTCTTACTTCAGAAGAAAAAGCCGATGAGGCAGTAATGAAATTTCTGAAAGGAGAACTTGAAAACGAAGAAGACTTAACTTGTAATCATCATTGAAAGGATAAATCTATATGGATGCAGTATTGCTTGCACGTATACAATTTGCAATGACTGTGGGGTTTCACTTTTTATTTCCACCCCTGTCAATAGGACTTGCATGGCTGCTTGTCATTGTTGAGGGGATTGGCTGGAGAAAAAAAGATGAAACTTATGTGGTCATCGGAAAATTTTTTGGAAAAATTCTTGCTCTTATTTTTGCCGTTGGTGTTGCAACCGGAATTGTAATGGAATTTCAATTCGGGACTAACTGGGCTGAATACAGCAAATTTGTTGGAGATATTTTTGGAGCTCCACTTGCGGCAGAAGGTGTGTTTGCTTTTTTTCTGGAGTCTACGTTTTTAGGACTCTATATCTTTGGAAGAGATAAGGTTTCTAAAGGAACACACTGGTTTTCTATCTTAATGGTTGCTGTTGGTGCAACTATTTCGGCGTTCTGGATTTTAGTTGCAAATTCCTGGCAGCAAACACCGGCAGGATTTATTTTAAGAAATAACCGAGCAGAGTTGACAAATTTTTGGGAAGCGGTTTTCAATCCTTCTACTTTAATTCGCTTCTTCCACACTGTTGATGCCGCTCTTATTAGTGGTGCATTTTTAATGACAGGAATTTCAGCAATTCTAATTCTTAAAAAGAAGGAAGTTGAAACAGCAAAAAAAGCATTAAAATTAGCAGCCATTTTTGGTTTAGTAGTTTCTTTATTGGAAGTCTTTCCATTTGGTCATGAGCATGGAAGGCAGGTGGCGCAAACTCAACCTGGAAAATTTGCAGCAATACAGGGACTTTATACGACACAAAGCGGGGCACCCGTTGCATTATTTGCTTTTCCAACGGATAGACCACCTGAGCTGAAAGCAAAAATAGAAATTCCTGGTTTATTAAGCTGGCTTGCATTTGGAGATGTGAATGCAAAAATAAAAGGCATCAATGAATTTCCGCGGGATGAAATTCCACCATTATTTTTAACATTCGTTTCTTATCATAATATGGTAATACTGGGAATGTACTTTATCTTTATTATGGCTTTAGCAGTTTACTTAATTAAAAAAGATAAACTCTGGGATAAAAAGAAATTGTTAAAAATACTGGCATGGTCTATTCCACTTCCTTTAATCGCTTGTCAGCTTGGTTGGATTGCGGCTGAAGTTGGAAGACAACCATGGATTGTTTATAAATTAATGAAAACAAAAGAAGCGGTATCTGTTACTGTTTCTTCATGGGAAATTCTTTTTTCAATAATTCTGTTAGGACTTATTTATATACTTCTGCTTTCGGTGTTAATATTTTTTATTAAAAGAAAAATTGAACACGGTCCTGAACCTGTTCATGGAAATGAGGTGTTAGAATAATGGATATGAATTTAATCTGGTTTATACTTTTCATTGTATTAATTATTGGTTATGCTATACTTGACGGCTTTGATCTTGGTGTGGGAATAATCAATTTATTTACAAAAGAAGAGAAAGAAAAAAGAATAAATATAAACGCAATTGGACCTATCTGGGACGGAAACGAAGTGTGGCTGCTTACTGGCGGCGGAGCTTTGTTTGCGGCTTTCCCGGTTGTTTATGCAACTATATTTAGCGGATTTTATCTTGCATTTATACTTTTGCTTGTGGCCTTAATATTTAGAGCAGTTTCATTTGAATTCAGAAAGTACACGGCAAATGAAAAGAATAAAAAGTATTGGGACCTTGCATTTGGGTTTGGTAGTCTTGTTCCCGCATTATTATATGGCGTTGCAGTAGGAAATGTATTAAAAGGTCTTCCGGTCGAAATGAAAAACAATCAGGTTTTCGCTTCAATTTCATTTTTGGAATTGTTAAATCCCTATGCAATTTTAGTAGGATTGATCAGTGTTATTCTCTTTGTTCTGCATGGGGCAATTTACATGACATTAAAATCTGAAGGAGAACAGCACAAAAGAATGGTTAATTTAATAAGCAAAGCATGGATCGCCTTTGTTGTGATTTACTTTGCCGGTACATTTACAACATTTTTTGTGGCTCCATATCTGTTTGAAAATGTTCTCGGGAATTTCTTGTTCTGGATTTTATTAGTGATACTTTTCGTTTCAATTATTTCTATACCTGTTATGACAAAATCAGGCAGGTATGGTTATGCTTTTCTATCGTCATCAATTATGATTTTAGTAATGATTGGATTAACAGCCTTGAGTCTTTTTCCAAAGCTGGTTCCTTCAAGCATTAACCTTGAAAATAGTTTAACGATTTATAATTCATCATCATCCCAGACGACATTAAACACTATGTTTATAATTGCTCTTATTGGTGTACCAATTGTGCTTGCTTATACTATTTTTATCTATCGAATATTTAAAGGAAAAGTTATCTTAACAAAAGATAGTTATTAAAAAACAATTTTGAGTATCTAACTTATTATTAATTTCCCATCGCAAGGTGGGAAATTTTTTTGTTAAATGAAGTCGGTAATGTAACCATTAACGTAATTATTTGACCTTTACGAGAAAAAAACATAATACATATTAAAATTATTGTTAAGTTTCATTAAACTTTTTTTAACAAACTCAGGTTATATAATGAAAAAATATTTGTTAATTTTATTCTGTTTGCCATTTATGTTATTTTTTAGTCCAAACAACAGTACTAACTCTACTAACAATCCGTTTTTTGAAAAATGGAATACTCCTTTTGAAGTTCCTCCATTTAATTTGATAAAGAACGAGCATTTTATGCCGGCGTTTCTTGAAGGCATGAAACAACAAAAGGCAGAGATAGATGCAATTATAAATAATAAAGAACTACCAACGTTCAAAAACACCGTTGAGGCAATGGAAAAAAGCGGAGAGCTGCTTTCCAAAGTAAGCGGAGTCTTTTATCATCTTTCCGGGGCAAATACAAGTCCCGAAATACAAAAAATATCAACCGAACTTTCACCCTTAATATCAAGGCATAGTGATGATATTAATTTAAATCCGAAACTTTTCGATCGGATAAAAAAAATCTATGAACAAAAAGAATCATTAAAATTAACCTCAGAACAAAACACATTGCTTGAAAAACTCTACCGCGATTTTATTAAAAGCGGTGCAAATCTTAACGAAGAAGACAAAACAAAACTTCGCAAAATTAATGAAGAGCTATCATTGCTTTCTTTGAAGTACAGAGAAAATGTTTTAAAAGAGACGAATGCATTCTTGTTGGTTATAGATAATGAAAAAGATTTATCAGGACTTCCCCCAACAGTAATTGAGGCGGCAAAAGAAGATGCAAACAGAACAGGCAATGAAGGCAAGTGGGTTTTTACTTTGCAACAGCCAAGTTATCGTCCCTTTATGATGTATAGCGATAAAAGAGAACTAAGAGAAAAAATGTATCTTACTTATACTTTAAGGGGCAACAACAACAATGAATATGATAATAAAAAAATAGTTGAGCAAATGGTTCTGCTTCGCTTACAAAGAGCAAATTTATTAGGGTATAAATCTCATGCAGAATTTATACAAGATGAGTATATGGCTAAGAATCCTGATAAGGTTTATAAATTTTTAATGAGACTATGGGAACCTGCTTTAAAAGTTGCAAAAAACGAGTTAACCGAACTTCAGAATCTTGCTAAAAAAGATGGACAAACTTTCAAATTTCAACCATGGGATTGGTTGTATTATTCAGAAAAATTAAAGAAAGAGAAATATGATTTAGACGAGGAAATGCTTCGTCCATATTTTAAACTGGAAAATGTAATTGATGGATTATTTCAGGTAGTTAAAAAACTTTATGGTTTTAATATTAAGGAACGAAAAGATATTCCTGTTTATCATCCTGATGTCAAAGTGTTTGAAATAAAAGAAGCAAACGGCAAACACATAGGAATAATTTATACAGATTATTTTCCCCGTGAAAGTAAAAGAGCTGGAGCCTGGTCTAATAACTACAGGCTTCAATCAAATATTGATAGAAAATTTGTAACCCCGATTTGTTATAATACGGGAAATTTTTCTAAACCAACAAAAGATAATCCTGCACTTTTAACACTTGATGAAGTTGAAACAATGTTTCATGAATTTGGACATGCATTGCATGGATTGTTGTCAAAGTTAACTTATCCATCTTTAAGCGGAACAAACGTTGCCTGGGATTTTGTCGAGCTGCCATCACAAATTATGGAAAACTGGGTAACTGAACCGCAAGTATTAAAAATGTTTGCAAGGCATTATAAAACCAATAAGGTAATTCCCGATGAGCTGATTGAAAAGATTCAAAGGTCGCGAAAATTTAACCAGGGGTTTCAAACAGTTTCCTATCTAACAGCGGCATTGCTTGATATGGATTATCATTCCATTACAAAAGAACAACCAATTGATGTTGAAAAATTTGAATCGAATCTTGTTAGCAGGCTTGGAGTAATTCCAGAGATAGGAGTACGCTATAGGAGCACTTTCTTTCAGCACATTTTTGCTGGGGGATATTCTGCTGGGTATTACAGTTATATCTGGGCAGAAGTTCTCGACTCAGATGCTTTCCAGGCATTCAAAGAGAAAGGGTTATTTGATAAAGTTACGGCAAATTCTTTTAGAGAAAATATTCTTTCTAAAGGAGGAAGCGAAGATCCAATGGCTCTTTACATAAAATTCAGAGGAAAAGAACCGAGCATTGAACCGCTTCTCAAAAAGCGAGGTCTTGAGTAGAAATCGATAACTTCAATATTGAAAGTCTTCTGTAAATCGGAAGACTTTTTTTATTTACATTGAATTACTGATTAAAAATTTTTGTTTAATAATATGAAAAGAAAAATGAAGGAGATAAATGAAAAAAATTGAATTAAAAATTGAAGGCATGACTTGCAATCATTGCGTTATGCATGTTAACAAAGCATTAAAAACAATTGATGGAGTCAAAGTGGTTGATGTTCAAATTGGAAAAGCTATTTTAGAATATGATGATGATTTAGTTGCAATCAATCGAATTATTGAGGCAATAGAAGAAGAAGGATATAAAGTTAATCTATAAATGGACAGAACAGAAAATCAAATTTCTCTTCCAGTTGAAGGGATGACATGTGCAAGTTGTGTAGCGCGGGTTGAGAAAACATTAAAAAAAATAAATGGTGTAAGTTCAGTAAGTGTAAACCTTGCAACTGAAAAAGCGACAATTATCTTTGATGATAATCTCGTTAGTCTTAGTGATATAAGCCGAAAAGTAGCAGAGGCAGGATATAAATTGGTCTTGCCGGAACAAAAGAAGGAAGAAAATTCTCAGGATGAAACTTATCGCCGGTTAAAACGAGATTTTATTTTAAGTCTTATTCTTTCATTGCCGGTCGTGTTAATTAGCATGTTTGGTATGATGGATTGGTTTGTTCATAAGTCATTTTTAAGTTTACACGAATGGGACAAAATATTTTTCTTTTTAACAACTCTTATAATTTTTCTACCGGGAAGAAGATTTTTCACTTCAGCATATAAGTCTGCAAAAAATTTTTCTGCAGATATGAATACATTGGTTGCTGTAGGTACAGGTGCAGCATATTTGTATAGTTCGCTAAATATTTATTTGACTGAATTTGTAAATCATAATACCTATCAAGCTCATGTTTATTTTGATACCTCTGTATCAATTATCACTTTGATTCTAATGGGCAAAATGCTTGAGGTAAAAGCCAAAAGCAAAACAAGTACCACAATAAAAAAACTTCTAAAACTTCAACCTAAAACCGCAACAGTAATTCGGGGTGAAAAGGAAATAATATTGCCGTTAAGCGAATTGATTATAGGAGACAAAATACTTGTTCGACCCGGCGAAAAAATCCCGGTTGACGGCATTATTTTCAGTGGAAATTCTTTAGTGGATGAGTCGATGATAACAGGAGAAAGTCTTCCAGTTGAAAAAAGTACAAACGACAAAGTAACCGGAGGGACAATTAATCTTAATGGAATTTTTCACTTTGAAGCGACTGCTGTTGGAAACGATACATTGGTAGCACAAATAATAAAATTAGTTGAAGAAGCACAGACAGCAAAAGCACCGATACAATCGCTTGCAGACAAAGTTGCTTCCGTTTTTGTTCCAACTGTAGTTATAATAGCAATATCGACTTTTATTGTTTGGTATTTTTTTCTGAGTGCAAATTTTTCTGCGGCAATGGTAAATTTTATTTCTGTACTCATTATTGCATGTCCTTGTGCTCTTGGACTTGCAACTCCGACAGCAATAATGGTGGGAACGGGTCTGGGAGCGAGCAATGGAATTCTTATTAAAAATGCAATCAGTCTTGAAAATGCAAGCAAAGCGAAAACTATTCTTTTTGATAAAACAGGAACAATAACCACAGGGGAGTCAAAAGTCAATAATATTTATTTTTTTAATGATGCAAATGAGAACGAAATTTTATCATTAATTGGTTCGATTGAAAATTTTTCCGAACATCCTATTGCAAAGACAATTGTAAAATATGTTAAACAGAAATCCATACAATTCAAAGAAGTAAAATCATTCACATCTTTTGCGGGATTTGGTGTGTCCGCAGAGATAGATGAAAAGAAAATACTAGTTGGAAATCTTTTGTTGATGAATGAAAATAAAATTGATTGTACTTGGGCTAATAAGGTAATTGAAAGCAAATTACAAGCCGGAAACACGTTAGTATTTGTATCGATAGACGAAAGACTTTCGGCTATAGTTGAGATTTCTGATACTATAAAAGAATCTGCAAAAGATGTGGTGCGAGAGTTAAAGGAATTACATATTGAAACAATTCTTATAACGGGAGATAATTCAAGTGTTGCAAATTCAGTAGCAAGCCAAGTCGGCATAGATAGAGTAATAAGCGAAGTCCTTCCGCAAAATAAATCATTAGTAATAAAGGAGATTCAAAACGAAGGAAAATTAGTTGCTATGGTTGGAGATGGAATTAATGATGCTCCCGCGCTTGCACAGGCAGATGTTTCAATTGCCATTGGAACCGGCACAGACATAGCAATTGAGACCGCAGATATTACTTTAATTCATGGAAACTTACAAAATGTTTTACGCACAATTAAGTTATCACAAAAAACCATCAACACAATAAAACAAAATTTATTCTGGGCATTTATATATAATATTGTTGGTATACCAGTAGCAGCAATGGGTTTGCTCAATCCTATTTTTGCAGCTTTTGCAATGGCTTTTAGTTCGGTCAGTGTTGTAAGTAATTCACTGAGGTTAAGGAAAACTTCTTTTTGAATTTCTTGAGAGGATTAAAGGAAAATTTTTATTTGTTCTGATTTAAAACGAAATCAATTGAATTATTTAATAATCTCCAGATTTCATTTAACCAATCGTAATGTTCGGGTTTCATCAAAACAGAGCGCAGACAAGTAACCGTCTTTGAATTAATTTTAATTTCGGATTCAGAAAAAAGGTCAGCCGGAAGTTCAGCCAGAGCAAGATGAACATTATTCTTTGCAGCTTCTTTAAACACTTCTTTTGCAAGTTTGGAAGATAAAGCTGTGTCGTTACTTTTAATTGTCCAGCAAACAATATCAAGCTCGGGTTTAATTGGGACAATATATCTTTTATCGTTCAGGAGTCTATTATAAAACTCAATTGCGGCATTGCGGCATTTTTTTAATGATTGAGCAAAATCTCCATTTTCTTCAAGAGGTAAAAGTTTCATGGTTGCCCACAAAGCAACAGCAGCCGCACCGGCTCTTGAACATTCCAGACTAATTTCTCCAAGATGCAGTTCATCAGAAGAGAAGTATGTATAAGGAGACTCGTGTTTGTAAAATCTTCCTACAGAGGGATCTTTGAAAATTATGCAGCCGCATCCATATGGCTGAAGACCGTGTTTATGCGGGTCAATCACAATTGAATCGACCTCCTGTAAAACATTAAATGCTTTTTGAGTTTCACTATCCAGATTATCAACAAGTTTAAAATAACCGCCATAAGCAGCATCTGCATGCAGGCGAAAGTTAAATTGATTTCTTAACTCAATAATTTTATGCAATGGATCAACCGCTCCCATTGCTGTTGTTCCCATTGTCGCAACAACAGTTCCAACATTTCCTTTCTCAAGTTTATTTATTAGTGAATTCAAGTCTATTTGTCCTTTGTTATTTGTCTCAATGAACTCGAATTCAAGTTTGAGAACATTACTAATGCGGCTGTGAGTATAATGAGCTTGTTTTGAGGCGAGAATTTTTTTCCCTGGCACCAATAAACCAGCAATCCATAAAGCTTCAAGGTTTGCCATTGTTCCACCGCTGGTTAAATGACCAAGATATTTTTCCAGACCAATCATTTTTGCAAGTTCCGCGACAGCTTCTTTTTCCATAATTGAGCTTGCTCGTCCTCCATCAAGAGCATGGTTATTTGGATTTATCCACATTGAAAGCATATATGCTAATCTTGAAACCGGGTGAGGAGGCTTTAACATTTGTCCCGCATACAGTGGGTGAAAATAAGGATAGTTGTCTTTTAATTTTTCTGAAATTTCTATCAATATTTTTTTAAGAATTTCCGGATTTTCAATATTTGTATTTATTGATGGAAGCGAAAACCCTTTCTCAAGGTTTTGTAAAGCTTTAATTAAAATATTGAGTGAATCTTTTTCTAACATAGTAAATATCGAAAAATGAAAAACAAATCCTTGATCTTTTATAATTTACTAAGCAAGAAAATTAAAGAATGTACTTGCTTAAATCTCTGTTTTTAATAATGGAATCAAGTTTTTTGTTTACAAGCTTAGCATTAATTGTAAATTCTTTTTTTATGTTTTTATCAGGAACATCAAAAAGAATATCTTCCATTATTGTTGTTAATATAGTGTGAAGTCTTCTAGCTCCAATATTTTCAACCTGTTCATTAACCAATGCGGCAGTTCGTGCAATTTCTTTAATTCCATCATCAGTAAATTTCACTTTCACACCCTCTGTTTCCAATAATGCAGCATACTGTTTAAGCAATGCATTTTGTGGCAATGTAAGTATCTGCACAAAATCTTCTTCTGTTAAACTTTTTAGTTCCACCCGAATGGGAAACCGTCCTTGTAGTTCAGGAATTAAGTCTGAAGGTTTTGCTATATGAAAAGCTCCAGAGGCTATGAACAGAATATGGTCGGTCTTAACCGGACCATACTTGGTATTAACAGTAGAGCCTTCAACGATTGGAAGAAGATCTCTCTGCACACCTTCACGTGATACATCAGGACCCTGGCTTTTTCCTGATCCGGCAATCTTATCAATCTCATCAATAAAAACTATTCCCGAGTTTTCAACTCTTTGTATAGCTTCCTTTTGAACAGCATCAAGGTCAATTAATTTTTGTGCTTCTTCCTGTGCAAAAATTTCACGTGCTTCTGAAATTTTTGTTTTTCTTTTTTTCTTTTTCTTTGGAAGCATCGAAGACATTAATTCCTGTATGTTTATACCAAGATCATCAACACCAAGAGGACCCATAATTTGCATTCCCATTGTAACTTGTTGAGTATCAAACTCGATCATCCTGTCGTTAAGGTCACCCTTTTTTAGTTTTTCACGCATCCATTCACGCGTTTTCTGGTTTTGAATAGATTCGTCAGCAACTACATCTGTATTATTTTCTGTTTCTTCGCTTCCATTAACGGGTGATGCTTTTTTCACTGGTGGTATTAGAATGTCAAGTATTCTTTCATCTGCAAGATTTTCTGCTTTTGATTTAACACTTTCAGTTTGTTCGGATTTTACCATTGTTACAGCAAGGTCTGTTAAATCTCTTATCATTGATTCAACGTCTCTTCCGACATATCCAACTTCTGTATATTTGGAAGCCTCAACTTTAACGAAAGGAGCATTTGCAAGTTTTGCTAATCGTCTTGCAATTTCAGTTTTGCCTACACCCGTTGGTCCAATAAGAATTATATTGTTAGGCATAATTTCTTCACGCATTTCATCTTCAACCTGTTGTCTTCGCCACCTGTTACGGAGGGCAATAGCAACGGCTCTTTTTGCGTCGGTTTGTCCTATAATAAATTTGTTCAGCTCGTTAACTATTTGAGTTGGAGTTAATTCTTTTTGCAAATATTTTTTTGTTTGTTCTTCCATTTTAGTTTTCAATTACCTCTGTGTGAATTTTATCGTTAGTATAAATACAAATTTCAGAAGCAGTTTTTAGTGCTTCTTCTACAATATCTTTTGCAGAAAGTTTACTGTATTTCTTTAGCATCTTTGCGGCGGCAAGTGCATACATGCCGCCACTACCAATTGCAACTATTTTTTCATCAGGTTCAATTACATCTCCATTTCCGGAAACAATTAAAGCAGAATCTTTTGATACCACTGCAAGCATTGCTTCAAGCCTGCGAAGATATTTATCTGTTCGCCATTCTTTTGCAAGCTCAACAGCAGCACGATTAACATTTCCGCGGTACTGTTCAAGTTTATCTTCAAATCTTTCCATTAATGTAAAAGCATCCGCACTTGCACCAGCAAAACCGCAAAGGACTTTCCCATTTGCAATTTTTCTGATTTTCATTGCATTATGTTTCATTACTGTGTTTCCAAGGGTTACCTGTCCGTCTCCACCCATTGCTGCCATACCGTTATGTACAACTCCAATAATAGTAGTTGAATGAATATCTAACTTCATCTGCTTAATCCTTAATCATATAATTTATATTACAAACTTACTAAAATAAATTTCTTTTATGGTAGAGCTTTCCTGCTTTCCTGCCAGGGAGCTGCCCAATCTGAAAATGGCATAGTTAAAGGAACAGCTGTCATTTTTCCGCCAAAACCCATATAACGAATAACATACATTTTCAGATTTTCAATATAGGTGTTATACAATAAATTTTCATCAATCGTTACACCATATTTATTTGCCAATTCAACTGTTTGCCGAATAATTTTTTCTTTATACTTTTTAGCGGAAAGTTCTTTTCGCAACCGCTCTTTTGATTCTTCAAAATTTTGAGTAAAAAGTTGTTGCTCTTTTTTTTCAATTACTTTAAAAACCGAATAACCCTCTGGTAATTTTAAAGGTCCATACACCGAACCAACAGACATCTGCATGGCAATTCTTCCAATTTCTCCAAGAGCAGCAACCGGCAGTAAACCAAATTCTCCGCCCTTCGATTTTATCCATTCTCTTTTAGTGTGGATTAATGCAAGGCTTCGGAAATTATCATCTGTTAAATCGCTATTTAGTATTTTTTCTACAACTTCAAGGCTGTCGGTTAAAATTTCTAAAATATTTACTTCGGTTTGGTTCAATGAATCATTTTTAATTTGTGAATAGTAATCGAAAATTTCAGAATCACTTACTTTAATTGAGTCAATAAATTGTTTTCTTAAAAGCGAAGATAAATAATTTTCTCTCCACATTTCGATGTCATTTTTTACTTCAGGAGAATTTTGTAAGCCTCTGCTTATTCCTTCGCGTGAATACATTTCTAGTTCTATCATATTTTTTACACGGTAATTCAGCATTCGTGCAATTATGTTATAATCTAATGTATCAACTGTGAAACTATCAAAAAAGAAGTAACTTAAAAATTCTTTGAACGAGAGAGGATTTTTTTCGAATTTAATAAAAGGCATATATAAAGTGTCTTTGCCAAATTCTTTTTCTAATCTTACGAGATCTGGAGATTCTGTTATCATCTTTGCCCCCGGTATTTGTTTTTTCTCAGCCATAATAGATGCAATTTTATCGACTAGCCTCCAGAAAAGTTCACCATCAGTTTCTACTTTTTTACCGCCGAAAAACTTCTTATAGAATTGTTGAAAGATTTCTTCTCGTTTTCGGGATTGAATTAATGATTTTACTTTACTTGTTGCAGATTCATTTTCTTTTTGTCCGAAAGTTTTTTCACCTCTATCTTTTACATAATATATAAACCAGCCTTCTGAATCTTTTATGGGATTCGAAAAATTTCCTTTTTGTAATGAATAGACTACATCTTCTATAGATTGATTTAATTTTCCGTATTCAACGGTGATTGGCTCGATTTGAAATAAATATTCGTCTCTGCTCAGCAGCAACGAATCAAATGGCACACCATCTTTTAATTGTTTATACAACTGATAAATTTCTACCGAATCCGATGAAAACAAAAAATTTACTTTAAGCAAAGTTTTTTCTCTCTGCACAGCACGGATTATTTCTATATCAGTAATTTTTATTTTGCTTTCAATCTCTTTTTTGAATAGTGCATCGCGGATAAACATTTTTTCAATTCCGGCAAAAGTATTATGCATTAAATCTGAGGTGTCAAGTCCGGATTTTTCGGCTTCAAGTGACCAAAGTTTTTCTGCTATAATGGAATACAGAAAATCCCGCCTTGCAATTTCATCGCTATATCTACCATCTTTTGTAACCTGTGGAGTTAATAGAAAACGATTTTTAAATTCTTCAAGAGTAATTTTTTCTTTTCCAACTGTTGCTATTACTTTTTCATTATGCTGTGCAAAGTTGTTAATTGCTAGTAGAGTTACGATCAGGAAGCAAATTTTTTTCATATAATTATCTAAATATCTTTAATGGGATTATTCTTGGAGTATTACTCTGGTATTTTAAATAAGCGTCACCAAATTTTTCCACAAGTTTATTTTCTTCATAAAAAGAACCAATGTAAAAATAGAGCATTGTGCACAAAAATGCGATGAAATAAAAAAGAGACATAACCGGACGCAACCCAAGGAATAAAATAAAAAACAAGTATAGAGGATGCCTGCAAAGTTTAAATATTCCGTTTGTTTTCAGTTCTGAAAATTCATCAAGATCGTTGGCGTTATAGTTTCCTTTGTAAAAACGAATGAACTGGCTTATGCCAAGAAATTCTTTTATGTTAAAATATTTTAATGTCCATAATATTGCAAGCAGACTTAAAAACTGTAGAGTCACAATTATCAAATCAAACGGGTAAGAAAGGTCATAAATAATTACGTCTGGTTTGGGAGATAAAATAATAATTGCCGCAAGTGAAAGGAGCGCATAGATATTATATGTCAACCTGTAGAAAGGAAGAAAGCCGGGATAATTTTTAGCTATAAGTAATTTAATATTATTTGAAGCAAACAATGTGTGAATGAAAAAATAAACAGCAAAGAGAAATATTATTATAGCAATATCAAAAAAAATCATAATCCTTTTCGAAGTCTTGCAACAGGCAGACGTAGAGCTTCCCTGTATTTTGCAACTGTTCTTCTTGCTATATGAATCCCTTCTTCATTTAGCATTTCGGCAATTTTATCATCGCTTAAAGGAGATTTTTTATTCTCATTTTCAATTATTTCCTTAATTCTCTCCTTAATCTGTTTGTTTGAGACCTCTTCACCGCTATCAGTAGAAAGACCTTCACTGAAGAAATATTTTAATTCATGAATTCCCATCGGGCTTTGAACAAATTTACCATTTACAACCCGACTAATGGTTGATATGTCCATCTGTATTTCATCAGCAATATCCTTGTAAATCAATGGTTTGATAAACTTGGGACCTTTTTCGAAAAACTCATATTGTTTTTCAAGGATGGCCCGCATTACACGCATTAAAGTTTCTCTTCTCTGTTCAATGCAGGCAATAAACCATTTTGCGGAATCGAATTTTTCTCTTAGAAATTTATAAGTACTTTTTTCCTGTGTTGATATTTTCTTCTTTCCTTTATTCTGGTTTAGCATTTCAAGGTAAGTCTTACTTATTGTTACTGTTGGAAGTGTCTTGTCGTTCAATGTAATAAGAAAATCATCATCGACTTTTTCGACAAGGAAGTCAGGTGTAATTTGATTCAGCTCTGCAGGTTCGAAATTTCCTTCGCCGGGTTTTGGATTTAACTTTTGAATTAAACTTAAAATGGTTTTAAGAGTTTCCTGGCTTACGTTCATTTTTTGCATCAATACATCATAGCGTTTTTGTGCAAAATCTTCAAAATGGTTTTTTAACAATTCTTCGGCAAGAAAAGAATAATATGGGTCGAAAGAGAGAGTGTGTAATTGAACAAGTAAACACTCCTGCAAAGTTCTTGAGGCAATTCCAACTGGTTCAAAAGTTTGTATTTTTTTCAGAAGTTTTTCTGCTTCATCATAATTTATTTCGTAATGTTCAAAAAGGTTTAATTCTTCTACTATTTTTTCGAGAGACTGTTTTAAGTATCCATCTTCATCAAGGTTTCCAATTATTTCTTCACCAAGGCGAATTAATTTTTCGTCTATATCAAGCATATAAAGTTGATTTAACAGGTGTTCGCTTATTGATTCTCTTGATGGGGCAATTGGTTGTGTTTTATCATCATCGTTGGGACTTTTATTTAAACGTATAGTTTCATCAAAATATTCTTCATCGTTCATAAAGTCTTCGAGACCAAATTCAGAATCTTCGTTATCAAAATTATCTTCATCCGGGTCGCCGATTTCTTCAATGGTTTCTTCCGGTTCTTTTTCATCCTGACGCAGTTCCATTTCTTCTTCAAGAATTGGATTCAACTCAAGTTCTGTTTTTATTCGTTGTTCAAGAGCAAGAGTGTTTAACTGCAATAACTTTTGATATTGAATTTGCTGCGGAGAAAGCTTTTGCTGTTGTGATAATTTTTGTGATAACGATAACATTATTTTTGCCTGAGTCCTTGTGTAATTACTTTCTTAATCTGTTTTTAATACTTCAATTCTTAATTATTTTTTTAGTGTTTTCATAAAATTTGCATACCATTTTTTCCCATAATTTCGTTCCAATGAATCTTTACAAAATTCAGCAATTGTAATTTGTTTTTTCATTCCTTCTTCAAGAGCGGGAGAACAATCTCTCAATCGTTCATAACAAACTACATCGCCGCCAAAATCCGAAATTCGAATAGGGAAAAGATGACATGAAATTGGTTTACGAAAATCGATTTCTCCATTTAAAAATGCCTTTTCAATTGAACATTTTGCGATATTATTTTCATAATAAACAAACACACATTCCTTATGGTTCATACTTCTTATTAAAAGTTCACCATCTTTTGTCTCGAAAAATTTTTTCTGCTCAATTTCTTCTCTGTTTTTTTCCGGAAGATAAGCAGTAATTATTGATAGATTTTTTTCTATCTCTTTTATTTCACTTGCTTTTATTGGTGCACCAAATTCGCTTTCTATTGTACAACAAGCTCCTTTGCATTTAGAAATGTCGCAGCAAAAAAAGGTTTCTGCCACATCTCTGTTCACCAGAACATCTTCGACATTTATAAAATTGAATCCAAGCATTTAAAAAATTTTTGTGCAAAGATAAGGATAAGAGAAAGAATAGAAAAGGAATTGGCAGTGCAGTAATTGTTACGGTGATTTATAGAAAAGTGTTCACTGCTGTATATTACTGTAAACACAAATTGTCGTATTTATAATCAAATTTAACCATTTATCATAAGAAGAACTCTCATTATAATGTTAATAAACTATTTTTGAATCGTAAATTAAATGGCACTTTAATTGACAATAAAGAAAGACATTTAACAGGAGAAAATATGCAAACTAAATTTTTTACGTTAATTTTTGTTTTACTGATTTCTGTCGGAATAACCGCACAGGAAAAAGACACAACATGGGATTATGGTGATAAATCAGGACATCATAACTGTAACGGCTGGCATTTTGATGATGGGGATTGGGAAGGTTTTGATTTTAACTTTAGTTTTAAACCCGAGGGAAATCCATCGATTAATTTATTATACGGCTTTGGAAAAAATTCTTTGAATAAGTTTAATAACAACTTCGAAAAATATGGGTTAGCAGAAATAAAACTTGGATATGAGTATTTAAAAGAAAGCTCTTCCTGTAATTCACTTGTTGTCTATGACTTTAATTATTTGTCTATTTCTAATTTCAATAAGCAGCTTAAGGGTTTAAAGTCTTCAGATAAAGTTACAGCAGATGCGTGGAGAATTACTCTGGGCTGGGAAGATGGGTATGGTTATAAGTTTGGTGATGCAGCAATAATATTCTATAGTTCATCTGGTATGGGCTGGACAAGATTTAAGTTTGATGATTACCAGCTTTCGCCGGCATTAACTCAACAGCAAATGAATGAAGATGTTGAGAAACTTAATTTTTATCACAATACTTTTAGATTTGGTACAAAAGCAGAAGGTGGAATAAAAGTTCAATTTATTCCGCAGCTATCGCTTGATGCAAGTTATGAAAGATTTGAAGTTTTTCCTCGACATCTTTTCTGGAAACAGGTTGGAAGCTCCATAATTGAATTTGCAGGACAGGGATTGCTGGATGGCTTTATTAACAAAATTAAAAAATCATCTCCGCTGGCAACACCTATAGTTGCGTTTGTTCTTAAGAATGCTTTGTCTTACGGAATTTATGAATTAAGAAAAGACAAAATGAACTGGCCCTTCAATTCAACGCAGCCAATTATAACGGATGCATTTAAGTTTGGATTAACCTTCTCATTTTAATAAAAGTTTCATCTTTACCTCACAGGGGAAGACTAGTCTATTAGCCTTTCCCCTCCTCCTTATTTTATTATTGTTGTAAATAACGAAAAACTTACTTAGTTTTTAATTGTGATAGTAAGAGTTTAATTAACGGGACAAACCATTATTTTTTGACTTAAGGAGTGTTTATGAAAAGTAGTTTAATTTTTTCCAAATACCTGCTGATTGTTTTGATTAGTATGCAGGCTTTTTCTTTCCAGGCGTGTTGTTTGGGGGGCGATACTTATGATTATTCATCCCTTTCATTCGATGATTTTGTTGATTTATTTGCACAGGCTTTTGTAGATAACGATACTTCCAATGCAAGTTATCTTAAATCTCTTTACCCGGGGTATTATAATCGGATGCTTGATAATTTGTACTACAACTCTCTAAACACAGATAAAACCAAAAGCGAACGTAATGCAGCTTCGTTATTTTATGCCTGGGCTATTTTAATAAAATAGGGAATGTTCTAATAACAGAAAGAAGCATATAAAAAAGTATAGAACAATTCCCTATAAAAAATTTTACAAAGCCAGTTCCACTAATTGAGATGAGACGTCAGGAATAATGGCTATTTTTCGAGCAAGTTCTTCTTTCTGTTCTTTAGTGCCGACAAGCTCACATATAACAAGTCCCTGGTCAGAACAGTTTTCAAGCACACCATCGTGAATACCAAGACGTGTTTTTATAATACATCCCCAGCCTGTTAATATTTGTTGAACTTTAACGGCAGATTCTTTTCTCTTTCCAATAAGAATTAATAAAATGGTTTTATTCATAAAGTTCCTTTCTATTTACAAATAAAACTTACGAAAAATTTTTATCTTAAATAAAACTAATTAAATATGGATAAACAGGAAGTGATTAATCTTCTGATTGCCAGGTTGAATCATCGGGGTTGGAGATAAATATTCTTGCACAAAGTTCACCTTTAAATTTACCAGTTCGTTTGCAGTTATCGTGGTTTTTCTTTACAGCATTTAAATCATTTGCTGCATCGGATATATCAAATTCATTCAGTACTTCATTACACTCTGTGCAAAATTTAATATCTAATTTTTCTAAACTTTTTTGCTTTTTTCTCTTCATAAAAAAAATTTTTCTCTCCTTGCGAAAAATTACACATTAGCTGATTAATAATCAATTTACTTAATAATGAAACACTACTTCTCTTTTTTAAGTTCATCTTTTAAGCAAGAAAATATTTGTTTAATTTTAGGCGGAATAATTTAATAAATAAGGAAAACGACTATGGACACAAAGAATTTTAACTTTGATAAACAAATAAAACTTTTAGATCAGATATATTCTGATATGATTGAATCGGTTCATCAAAAACCATCAAATAATAACGTTGAAGATATGAGGTTATATCTTGATAATGTTTTTGTGATATTAAATAGAACAGTCTTTCGTGTACAAGAGATTAAAAATGATCTTGAACAGCAGAAGAAACTTATTTTAGAGACATGGAATCCACCCGCTTAATAATTTTAAAACCTTCAGTTAATAATTGGCTGAAGGTTTTTCTTCACTTTGCAATTTTATTTTAATAATATCATTTTCTTTGCTATGTGTTTTTCAGCGAATTCAATTGTATATAAATAAACTCCGGAAGATAAATTAGACGCATTGAACTCTATTCTGTGTGTTCCTGCTTTGCGTTCTTCATTAATTAAAGTTCTTATTTTTTCACCAAGCACATTATATAAATTCATCACTATTTTTCCATTAACAGGGATAGAAAATTTAATTGTAGTTGATGGATTAAACGGATTAGGATAATTCTGGTAAAGTTCAAAATTATTGATTTCCAATTTTTCTTTAGCTGAACTTACAAAATTTTGTATGTTTGAAATAAACCTCAATTTGTCATCTGGTTTAATAGGTCTTTTTGTTAGAATATAATTTGTGTCCCCGGGTTGAGGCATAATTACAAATCCGGAAGGAATATTATTTGTAATTTGTGCATGAGTGTTAAAACCGGTCAGCTGGTAAGGCGGAGGTGTAAGAAAGACAATATCTTCTTTCGGGTCCCATTTGCCATTCTTTGTTGCCGTGGGTTCTTTTATTAACAGATTTATTTTCTGGTTATCTGTAATATTCCATGCAAAGAAAGGAACTTTAACATTTTTTACAGCGTCAATTCCAATTGCCGTATCAAGAGGAGCAGCGTACTGTCCGTTTGCAAGCGTATCTGTGCTTCCCCAGACAAGTATAATATCTATTGGCGCTAAAAGTTTTTGTCCTGTTAAAGGAAGCTGGTAACTATAAATAAGGTTGGAACCTGAGTTATTTACGAAGTAAGAACTGTTTCCATCAAGTTCCAATTTGAATACAGGAAGAAATTCAACTGAGATTCCATCAAATGTAGATGTACGATAAAACGTATTTACGCCTTTATTTAGCGGGAGATTTTGAATTTTAAATACGCCATTGTTTAAATCTTTAATATGTGCATAAACCGAATCGGCAGTTTGCATAGTATCAAATGAAACTTCGTAAGTGTGATTTGTAAGCTGAAGTGAATCGAGTACGTGGACAACTATTTTTGCTGTCGTTCTTCCGGAATTATGAGTATAAGTGTTTTTCTTTATTTGTCCCATGGGTTTTTCTGGTGAAATTTTTCTTCCGATTATTTCATAATCTTTTCCGTATTGTCCCCAGCTTGCCCAAACCACAAGAATTGTGTTTGTGTCTTTTACGATAAAATCGGGTTCCCACTGGAATTGAGTTGAATAAGTATTTACCTGTGTTTCAAAAGCGAATCGCTTGTCTTGTTCATCAAAGAAAGTGGCATAAACTCCTTCGCGGCTTCCATCCTGTTTCCAGCTTGACCAGACAAAGGCAAGATTTTTTCCACCAAGTTTTTTTACTTTTGGTAGCCACTGGTATTCATTAGTTGTTTTGTTTACAAGAACCTCCTCACCAATTTTTTGTCCACTTGAATTAAATCTCTGGTAATAAATTCCTCCATCAAAACCATCCTGTTCCCAGCTGCACCAGGTAACAACAAAAGAATTATCCGAAAAGGTTTCAACATCTGCATACCATTGATAATCCGCCGTGTAAGTATTTATCTGGAATTCATTTACTGCTGTTGTTCCATCGGGATTAAATATTTTTGCAAATACACCATAACCTCCAATAGTAGTTACATCCTGTCGCCACGATTCCCAGACGAAAATAAATTTTCCATCATTAAAATATTTTATAACAGGACGCGATTGACCATACAATGTTGTTGAATTGACAAGGAATTCGCTGCCAACCTTATTTCCGTTGTTATCAAATCGTTGGGCATAAACACCTCTATCGCTTCCATCCTGGTACCACGATTCCCAAACAATAATAAAGTTTCCAAATGCATCGATTGCCACAGAGGGATTTGTTTGAGAATTAGTTGTATAAGTATTTACAAGGAATTCATTTCCAATGGGAATATTATTTTTATATAACCTTGCTTTGATATCATAGATTGAATTGAAATTGCTGTACGAAGCCCATGCTACAACAAAATCACCATTAGAGTTCATAGCAAGCGATGGTTTTTCCTGATCACCCGCCGTTATTGTATTTACAAGTTGTTCTGTTCCAATTTTTATATCATTAGATGAAAATAATTGTAAATAAATATCGCCTTGTGAAGTTGAGGCAACCTGATAATCCGAGTTCCATACTACACAATAATTTCCATTTGCATCTTTAGCGATTTGTGGATCGCGTTGAGTTGAATCTAAAAATGTGTTAATTAAGAACTCATTTTGTCCAAATGTCATAATCGTAAAAAAGAAAAACAAAAAAGTAATAAATGATTTCATACCTACCTCACTTCATCTGGAAATCTAATAATGGAAAAGTGTTCGCCCCTGATACTTCATAATGCCACCATTCTGCATCATAAAGGGCAAAACCGGCAACCTGCGTCATAATATTTTTTAACAAAGTTCGATTTGCAATAATATTTGGTGCAAGGTTTGTATATGAATGTGAAGCCTGTTCGCTGAAATCATCAAAAGGAGTTGGCATTGCAAGTTCCTGTCCGGTTGCCAAATCAATTAAAGTTAAATCAACAGCCCCGCCTCTATTGTGTTTTGAGCCCGTTGTAGGGTCTGCAATATAAACGGGGTTTGGATAAATTTCGAAAAGAAGATATTGAACAGCACGAGGTCTGTAACCGTCCCAAATTTTTATTCCAATTCCCTGCGGATAACTTATGCCATTATAACTAGTAATTTTTCTTAAAGTATCCTGTGCAATCTTTAACTGGTTTACTGCTTTTATTAATAGAAGGCACTCATTTGTCGTATAAAATTTTGGAAGAGTAATATTTCCGTTTGGCAGGTTAAGAAACCGGTGATTGGCTGTATTATATTTTAATTCTATTTGAATATCGGGGATAATTTCTTTGGGATTAATCAATTCATCAAGAGCGGATTGAGAAAAACCAATATTAGTAATTAAAAAAATCAAGTAAAGAATTTTGCCAAACATGTTATTCTCACAAATATTTTTAATGGTGCTGTAAAAATAAACTTAATGGGTTAAAATTCAGAATGATTTTTAGCTTAATAGCATTACTTAAAAATAAAGTACTTTTTCAGTATATTTGGTACATTCTTTTAAAGGAAATGTCATTCCGGGAATAAATTCCTGCATAAAATTTATACCACAGAATGAAATTTCTTAGAAACAAAAAAGGAAATCTATGACAGACAATAAAAGACGTGTAGTTGTAACAGGAATAAGCGCATTAACTCCTCTTGGTTTAACAGTTGATGAATCATGGAGCAATATGTTAAACGGTGCAAGTGGTGCAGCTCCTATTACTAAATTTGATACATCAAAAGTTGAAACTAAATTTGCCTGCGAGTTAAAAGGTTTTGACCCAGCAAATTATATGGATAAAAAAGCCGCAAGAAGACTTGATCCTTTTAATCAATATGCTTTGGCAGCAGCTCCTATAGCACTTAAAGATGCCGGGATTGATGTAGAAAAATTATCATCTGAAGAAAAAGAAAATATTGGTGTTATAATAGGAAGTGGAATTGGAGGCATTCAGACTTTTTATCAACAATCTGTGGTTAATTTTTCACAGGGACCAAACAGGGTTTCACCTTTCTTTATACCCATGCTTATCCCTGATTTAGCCGCAGGACAAATATCAATTGAGTATGGATTTAAAGGTCCTAACTATTGTACCGTTTCTGCTTGTGCAACGGGAAATAATAATATGATTGATTCATTCTTGTTAATTAAAAACGGACTGGCAGATATGATGCTTACCGGTGGTGCTGAAGCTGCGATTTGTGAACTTGGAATAGCGGGTTTTAATTCTTCCCGCGCATTATCAACAAATAACGCTTCACCCGCAACAGCAAGCCGACCTTTTGATCTTACGCGTGATGGATTTGTAATGGGAGAAGGTGCGGGAGTTTTGATTTTTGAAGAACTTGGACATGCTATAAAGCGAAACGCAAAAATATATTGTGAAATTGTTGGAGTTGGATTATCGGGCGATGCTTATCATATTACAGCTCCTGATCCTGATGGAATTGGAGCAAGATTGGCAATGACACGAGCCATGAATTATGCAAATATTCAACCGACTGATATTGATTATATAAATATGCATGGAACCGCTACACCGCTTGGTGACATTGCCGAAACAAAAGCTATAAAGACGGTATTTGGCGAACACGCTTATAAAATGAATTTATCTTCTACTAAAAGCATGGTTGGTCATTTGCTTGGAGCTGCCGGTGCGGTTGAGGCGATAACGACAATTCTTTCGATTGTTAATGATAAAATTACACCGACTATTAATTTTGAAACACCAGATCCCGAGTGCGATCTCAATTATACATTTAACAAAGCTCAGGATAGAACAGTCAATTATGCCATGAGCAATGCATTTGGTTTTGGTGGTCATAATACGACAGTTATTTTTAAGAAATATTAAAAAACAGTAATTATTTATATTTAGTTTAAGCCGGATATATCACCGGCTTTCTTTTTATAAAATTAACGAATATAAAAAAACGAAATGGATATAGAAATTAGAAGGCTAAATCTTAATGATATTGACTCTCTTTTTGAAGCTGCAACGGAATCAATAGTAGAAGCGTATCCATGGCTTCCATGGTGTCATCCAAATTATTCAAAACAAGAGACTATAGAATGGGTTACAACACAGATAAGTGCATGGGAATCTGGCGAGGAATATTCTTTTGCAATTGTTGAAAAAGCGACAGGAAGATTTCTAGGTGGTGTCGGATTGAATTTTATAAACAGAATGCACAAAACCTGCAATCTTGGTTACTGGGTAAGATCCAGTTGTACTTCTAAAGGAGTTGCAACAAAAGCAGCTATTCTTGCGGCACATTTTGCATTTGAAAAAGTTGAAATGAATAGAGTTGAAATTGTAATGTCTGAAAAAAATATCGCAAGCAAACGTGTTGCTCAAAAAACAGGAGCAAAGCTTGAATGCCTTGCAAGAAAAAAGCTTTTAATTCATAACATTCCTACTAACTCTTTTGTGTTTTCTTTAGTAAAAGAAGATCTGGATGGTTAAATGAAAAAATTAAATTACATTCTCTTAATAATACTTGTAACCATTTCTTTATATGGGCAGGAGAAGGGATTAGGAATTGGAATAGTAATTGGAGAACCAACAGGACTTAGCGGTAAATATTGGATTAGTTCAGCTAACGCTGTTGATGTTCAATTGGCGTATTCTTTTACTAATGAAAATAATAAGTTTTTTCTTATTTCTGATTTTCTCTGGCATAAAAATCTTTACACGATGTCAGGTGAAAAAATTCCATGGCATTATGGAATTGGAATAACATTCAGAGCAATTGAAAAAGGTGAAGATGCTCTGGGAATTCACGGAGTTACGGGATTGTCTTGGTATTTGAAATCAGCACCAATTGATATCTTTATTGAAATAGGAGGAATAATGAGTCTGATTCCGAAAACCAGTTTTGATTTAACTGCAGGTATGGGGGCAAGATATTTCTTCTGAGTTTTTGTCTTATTACAATTATTCAGTTTGATTCGAGTTCATATTTTAATTAAATTTCATTTAAGTTTTAATATCATTAAAGGAGACACTATGAAAAAAATTATACTTTTTTATTTAATATTATTTATTTGTTCTTTAAACAGTTTGTACTCACAAACTACAACTCCAACCTGGGGAAAATATGTAGGTGCTTTAACTTTTCCTCCTTCAGATTCTTCTCATTGCACACCATACTTATGTACTGTAGATGGCAGAGGGAGACTTTGGGTTGCTACGTCTAAAGTTACAAATGCTAATTCGCACAACGCCATCTATTACGCAGATTCAACGGATTTAGTGCTTCATAAATTTGTAGACTTCGATGAGAATGGAGATTCCGATACTTTAACTGGAAACATTGGACAAATAAGAGGAATTACTGCACTCAATAATGATATTTATATCAACGCAACCATGCCATTTAAAAAGTTCAACGCGACTGTCTCGTGTGTTTATATTTATCCTAATGCAGACACAACATTAGTCCAAAAATGGGGATTTAACATAAGTGGTTCTTCTGGATATGGGACACATAATCATGGTGGAGTGATAACAAAAGACACTATATTTATTGCAGGCGTTACTGCTGGTGCTACGGGACCGGGACCATTTGTCCGTGGTTATAATTTTAAGTATGGTCAATTTCCTTCTGGAACTACTCCCGCAAGAGGTTCATGGATTTCGGAATCACAATTAGAACCAGGAGGAAATCACTCTGCAGGTTTTGATATTATTCGCGATATGGCAATTGTTCCAAATGGTGATTACAGCGATCCTAATACACCTATTTATTCTTCAAGAAATTCTACAACAACCTCCACAACTGGTGGAATAGCTGTCTGGACCGGCGGAAATCAATTTGCTTTTGGAAATTACAGCGGAACAAGAGTTCAGGACATTAGAAGCGAACTTGTCCTTGGTTCCGCAATTCCTTGCGGAATTACTGTTGATAAGAACGGATTATTGTGGGTTGCAAGAGTAGATAGCGGTAAACAATGGGTGAGAGGTTATCAGGTACTTCTCAATTCTGCTACTCCAAAATTTGAGCTTCCCTCAAAATACAGTTCAACAAAACCTGACTCAACCGGTGCACCCATGAGAAATCCTACAGATGTTGCATTTACTCCTGATGGAATGACTGCTTATGTTACAGATGCAAACAAGGTTGTTTATAAATTTAAACTTAATGCTACATCAACAGAGGATGATAAAGTATTGTTGAATGAATTTAAATTAAACCAGAATTATCCGAATCCATTTAATCCTGTTACTACTATTTCTTATTCTTTGCCAAAAAGTTCAAATGTAAAACTGATAGTAAGCAATGCGCTTGGAGAGATTGTAGCAACGTTGTTTGATGGCAATGAATCGGCTGGAAACCATAGCAAAGTATTTTATTCAGGAAATCTAACCAGTGGAATTTATTTTTACACAATTACAACTGATTTTGGAATTGCAACAAGAAAGATGTTAATTCTTAAATAAATAGTTCATATATTTTTTGTTCTTAAAGTGTTTAACCCCGTGTATTTAGAAATAAATTTCGGGGTTTTTATTTTTATTGAAAAGAAAGAATGAAAAGCGTAAGAATTTATTAATTCATATTATGGATTGTTCTGAAGAATTTTCTATTTTAATAATGGACTATTAAACAATTTTTTAAAAGGAAAGATTAATGAAACTAAAACGCTCTGCTGGAATTTTATTACACCCAACTTCGCTTCCGGGAAAATTTGGCATAGGAGACTTAGGCCCAAATGCTTTTAAATTTATAGATTTTTTAGAAGAAGCAGGACAGACGCTCTGGCAGGTTTTTCCTTTGGGTCCAACCGGTTATGGAGATTCACCGTATCAATGCTTCTCTGCTTTTGCAGGAAATCCTTTGTTAATTAGTCCTGAGTTGTTACGACAGGATAGCTTGTTGACAGAAAACGATACGAAGGATGTTCCTGAGTTTGATAATCAATTCATCGACTATGGTGAAGTTATTGATTATAAATATAAACTTCTGAAGAAAGCTTTTTCAGTTTTCAAGAACAAACTGGCTAATAAACCAAATAAATCATTTGAAGAATTTTGCACAAAGCATGAAGATTGGTTAGATGACTATTCTTTGTTTATGGCTGCAAAGAATTATCACGGGGGAAATTTATGGACAACCTGGGAGAACAAAGATATTGCTTTAAGAAAAGAAGGAGCCATCAACTTATGGAAAGAAAAACTGCAGGAAGAAATTATTTACCAGAAATTTTTGCAATTCACTTTTTCAAAACAGTGGTACGATATAAAAGCGTATGCTAACTCTAAAAATATTAAAATAATTGGCGACCTTCCTATTTTTATTGCTTATGATAGTGCAGACCTCTGGGCAAATAAACATCTTTTTACTGTTGATAAAGATGGAAAGCTTTTGACAGTTGCAGGTGTTCCGCCTGATTATTTTAGTCCTACAGGGCAGTTGTGGGGCAATCCATTGTATCGCTGGGACGAAATGGAAAAAGATGACTTTTTCTGGTGGAGAAAAAGAATTAGCAATTTACTTGAAATAGTTGATGTAATTAGAATTGACCACTTCCGCGGATTTGAAGCTTACTGGGAAATTCCCGGTGATGCACCAACAGCAGAAACAGGAAAATGGGTTAAAGCACCAGGAGAAAAGTTCTTTTCAACGGTAATAAAATATCTTGGTGATGTTCCAATAATAGCGGAAGACCTTGGAGTAATTACAAAACCGGTTGTTCAACTGCGAGATAAATTTAATTTCCCGGGAATTAAAATTCTTCAATTTGCTTTTGGTTCCGGAATGGAAAAGAAATTTCTTCCACATAATTTTATACCAAATTGCTGTGTTCATACGGGCTCTCATGACAACGATACTACGCGTGGTTACTTCGAAAAAGCAAAGAATGAAGATAATGATATTTTCAAGTTCACCTGCGATTATACAGGTTCTGATGGGAGTAATATCACATTTGATTTGATAAGAATTGCTTATGCTTCGGTTGCAAATATTGTGGTAATTCCTATGCAGGATGTTTTAAATCTTGGAAGTGAAGCAAGAATGAATTTTCCGGGCAAACTTGGCGGCAACTGGTGCTGGCGATTTACGTGGAAGCAAATAGACAATAATTTAACTTCAACTTATAAAAGAATGACAGAACTATTTGAACGTCCCGCTCTAAAGGAAGAAGAAATAAAAGAAGAACCTTAAAAAATAATTGGAATTGTTTTATGCTGAAGTTCCTGAAAAAATTGTTTGGTCAACAACAACCTGTTGATGTAGAAAAAAAAGTTGAAATTCATCCGGTTGGCACAGAAGAAGAGGATAAAAATCTTCAGATTGCAACGTGTGCACTGTTTATTGAAATTGCTAAAGCAGACAGCCATTTTGCAAAAGAGGAAAAAGAAAGAATTGTTTCGGTAATGAAATCAACTTTTAATTTAGATGAAGAGAACCTTAATGAATTAATGCGGCTGTCCGAACAGAAGGTAGATGAAAGCCGTAATCTGTTTGAAATTGCTTCTGTAATAAACGAACATTTTTCTGAAGAAAGAAAATTTAAACTTCTGAAAAATTTATGGAGGTTGACTTATGCAGACAATAATCTTGACCTTACAGAAGATTATCTAATAAGAAAAATAGGTTCTACCTTGAACGTTGATTATAAGATGATTATACAGGCAAAAGAAAAGGCAGATAATAAATCTTTGAAAAGCACAGGAGAATTCAGACTATGATTACAACTTTAAAAAAATTGTTTGGTATCGACAGCAAAAATGTTACTGCTGAAATTACTGTTGAAGATGAAACAAAAAAAATACAGATTGCAACCTGTGCTTTGTTTATTGAGCTCGCTAAATCCGATAACGACTTTTCATCCGAAGAAAGAGAAGAAATAATTTCTATAATGAAAGATACTTTTCAATTAACAGATGAATACGTTGCGGCTCTGATGGAACTTTCAGAAAGACAGATTAAAGATAGCATTAGTATTTATGAGTTTACATCGGTAATTAATGAGAGTTTTTCTTCGCAGCAGAAATTTGAGTTGATAAAAAATCTCTGGCGGTTGATTTATGTTGATAGAAGACTTGATGTTTACGAAGATCACCTGATTAAAAAAATTGGCGGAACGCTTAATCTATCTCACTCTGTTATTATTTCCGCTAAGATGCTTGTTAAGCAGGAGCTGGGATTATAGCTTTAGCATATTGATTTCCTGATTAGTACAAAAAACTTGTTTACAAAAAAACATTATATAAATATCTTTTCTGCGCTGCTGATTTTTCTCTCCGCTGTTTTATTTCTTGTAAAATATTTATCAAGATTTACTTCGCTTTATTTGCCCGCTGTTATGCTGTTTATTATTTCCTGTGCGGGAATATTAATCTTAATTGAAAAAAAAATTAATAGTAATGAAGAGTTTCATCCTTCTTTCATAAAAAAATTTTTATTTGTTGTCTTTATACTAATGCTTCTAATTCTTGTGAAGATTGTTCCTTCAAGCTTGCAGGTTGATCGTTCGGTAGAGATTAATTATTGGCTGCAAAATTTTTCCGATGGAATATTTCCTTATTCAAATTTACCGGCCGCTTCAGGACTTCCATTTCTTTATTACATTGCCGCTCCATTGTATTTTATTGGTGATGTGCGCGTAATTCCTGTAGTTGGAATAATTATTCTCCTGTTGTTGATAAATAGACATTCATCAACAAAAAAAGAATTTCTATCAAGAATATTTTTTATGCTTTCCAGTCCATTACTTTTCTTCGAGCTGATAACAGGAAGCGAACTATTTACAAACTCTGTATTGTTCGTTTTAATTATTATGCTGTCAGAACAATATCTTGACGAAAAGAAACGAAACATAAAATATTTTTTCCTTGCAATGGTTTTGGGCTGTATGATAGCCACAAGATTAATCTTTTTTGAATTAGTAATCCTGTACATTTTATTTTTCTTCCGAGCCAATCTAAAAAACGGAGCTTTATTTTTAATAATAAGTCTGGCAGCTTTTATTCTGATTATTTTGCCTTACTACAACTGGAGCAATACCTATTTTCTTGCGGATAAATTTTTCATCATACAGTTTTTAAGAATCCCTTTATGGATAATTTTTCTAATATGTATTACCGCATTATATATAGGCTGGATGCTTTCGGATATACAGGAATTATTTTTTTCAATTGGGGTTTTACTTTTTTCCTTAGTAACTATTTCGTTCATCTTGATGATTCTTAAAGTCGGTCTTTACCAATCTTTATTCAAAGGAGCGTTTGATATTACTTACTATACGCTCTGTCTTCCATTCTTCATTCTTTCAATTAAAGAGTATAAAGTAGATTGGTTTCTTGGGAAAGTCATTCCCATTTCGCCAATCTCATCAACTTAAAAAGGCAGTCGCGGAGCGTAAGTGCCCTGGTATCGTGCTGACAAGGGCAGGTGCGGA
>CAZHVS010000010.1:0-96390 GCA_964536015.1 uncultured Ignavibacteriaceae bacterium | reverse complement strand
AGGCAGTCGCGGAGCGTAAGTGCCCTGGTATCGTGCTGACAAGGGCAGGTGCGGAGCGTAAGTGCCTTGGTATTGTCCTGACAAGGGCAGGTGCGGAACGTAAGTGCCTTGGTATCGTGCTGACAAGGGAGGTGCGGAACGTAAGTGCCTTGGTATTGTCCCGACAAGGGCAGGTGCGGAACGTAAGTGCCTTGGTATCGTGCTGACAAGGGCAGGTGCGGAGCGTAAGTGCCCTGGTATTGTCCCGACAAGGGCAGGTCCGGAACGCAAACACCCCTGTTATGGTCTAATATGGATAATTTAAGTGAAAAAGGTTTTATTTTCAGTTTTAAGAAAAGCGTTTTCGGGTAAAAACATTTCTTAATCTTTAAAAATAAAAGCCGTTAACTTTTCTGCGGCAATCACAGTCAGTTAACGGCAAAGGGGAATAAAAATAAAGTTTTAATCAGCCATAAGGCAGGCAATTGCTGCGGTAGTAACTATATCATCAACACTGCAGCCGCGGCTTAAATCGAAAAATGGCTTTTTCAATCCCTGGTTAACAGGTCCAACCGCTTCAGCTCCACCAAGTCTTTGAGCAATTTTATAGCCAATATTACCTGCATTCAAATCAGGAAAAACAAGCACGTTGGCTCTTCCGGCAACTTTGCTGTTAGGAGATTTCTTTTTTCCGATGCTTTCAACTATTGCGGCATCAAACTGAAGTTCACCGTCGATGTTTAAATCTGGTCTTCTTTCCTGTGCAATTTTTGTTGCCTGACGAACTTTATCAATCATTTCATGTTCTGCACTACCTTTGGTTGAAAAAGAAAGCATTGCAACATAAGCTTCTTCTCCGGTAAGCTTTTTGTGATTATCGGCAGTTGCAATTGCAATATCAGCAAGTTGAGCGGAATCGGGATTGGGCATTACTGCGCAATCTGCAAAGCTATAAGTTATATCGGGAAAAGCCATCAAAAAGAAACTTGATAAAATAGACATTCCCTGTCCAAGTCCAACACAAAATAAAGCGGCTCTGGTAACATCGGCGGTAGTAGCAAAAGAGCCTGAAACGCTTGCATCTGCAAGTCCTTCACGCACCATCATACCGGCAAAGAAAATATCTCGTTTAATAGTTTCTCTTGCCTGCTCGATAGTAACTCCTTTGTGTTTTCTTAAATTAAAAAAGATATTGGAAAAGTCACTCAGTTTATCAGATTTTTCCGGGTCAATAATTCTGATACCCTGAAGGTTAACACCAAGTTTAGACGCATCATCTCTTATCTTTTGTTCATTGCCAAGAGTGATTACCTGTGCAATAGAATTCTTGTGAAGAATTTCTGCTGCTTTAAGAACGCGCTCATCGTGCGACTCAGGCAAAACAACAGTTTTTTTCCTTTTAGAAGCATTTTCTCTTAATTGATTTAGTAATTTTATTTCGGGCATATAGATTCCTTTAAATTTTTATAACTCTTTTACCAAAAATAAGGAAATTCTTTTAAGATAATGATATTTTTATGCTTTAAACATTGCTTTTGAATGCTAAAGGCAATAGATTTGAACCCTAATTTTATGATTTCAGAGAACATAAGGCTTATTTTAGAGCAAGTCAGAAAAAAATGTTCTGACGTTGGTAGAAACCCCTCCGAAATTACTCTCATAGCTGTTTCTAAAAATTTTGGAGCGGGTGAAATTAATGAAGCATTTAATTGCGGGGTGAATAATTTTGGCGAAAATAAAGCTCAGGAATTGAAAGATAAATTTGAAATTATTGGAAATGCAGTTAACTGGCATTTTATCGGTCATCTGCAAACCAATAAAGTTAAATATGTAGTTAAAGCTGCGGATTATATTCATTCAGTAGATTCATTAAAACTTGCTGAAGAAATTAATAAGCAGGCAGAAAAAATTTCTAAAAACATAAAAGTATTGCTCGAAATTAAAACATCGGACGAAGTTACTAAATATGGCTTGAGTGATTTCAATGAGATTCAAAAAATCTCTGCGTTTTGCAATAATGCAAGCAATCTTCAGCTGGTTGGATTGATGACGATGGCTCCATTTGTAGATGATGAGCAGCTTATTAGAAATAGTTTTGCTGCATTACGACATATAAAAGAAAGATTAAATAATTCAGGTTTTAAAATAAAAGAATTATCAATGGGCATGACAAACGATTTTAACATAGCAATTGAAGAAGGTGCCACAATGTTAAGAATTGGCACGGCAATTTTTGGCGGAAGAAATTACTTGAATTGAGATTAAAATGAGAATAACACCTCTAAATATAAGACAGCAGCAGTTTAATAAATCTCTGCGTGGTTATAATGCTGAAGAAATTCATTCGTTCCTTGAAAAGCTTGCTGATGAGTTCGATACTCTTTTAAGGGAAAATGAATCACTCAAAAAAAATCTTGAAGATGCAAATGCTCAACTGGCAGAGTTTAAAAGAATAGAAAAAAATCTTCAGGACACTTTACTAAAAGCACAGGAAAATTCAGCTAGGGCGATTGAATCAACTAAAAAGCAAGTTAACCTGATGATTAAAGAAGCTGAAATAAAAGCCGCACAGATGATTGAAAAATCTCGCGAGCAGGCGGATGAAATAAGAAATTCAATTATTAAACTAAGAGAAGAAAGAGATTTAATTCTTTCAAAACTTAAAGCCATTGTTAGTACCCAATCAAATCTGCTTGAAATGAAAGTAGAAAAAGCATCGGAAGAGCAATCAACAGAAAAGAAAATAGAGCAGCCAAGAAATATCGAGATAGATATAAATCAGATAGTGGAGAAATTAGTATGAGTTCATTATTGCAAAAAATTGAAGAAACTCTTTCGGTAATTAAAAAGCATACAGAAGAAGAATATCCTGTGGGAATAATACTTGGGACAGGTTTGGGTGGATTGGTAAAAGAAATTGATATTAAAGTCCAGATTGATTATGCTCAACTTCCGCATTTTCCTTTGTCTACTGTGGAATCACATCATGGGAAATTGATATTTGGAAAAATTGGTGGGAAAAATATTGTTGCAATGCAGGGACGCTTTCATTTTTATGAAGGATACACAATGCAGCAAATTACTTATCCTGTAAGAGTAATGAAATTTCTCGGCGTAAAAACTTTACTGGTATCAAATGCCGCCGGTGGAATGAATCCATTATTCAACAAGGGTGATCTTATGGTAATAGTTGATCACATCAATCTACTTGGAGATAATCCATTGATTGGTAAAAATGAAGATACACTTGGTCCTCGCTTTCCCGATATGAGCGAACCTTACAGTCACGAGTTAATTGAAAAAGCCGAAGAAGTAGCTCTTGAAAATAAAATAAAAATTAACAAAGGAGTTTTTGTTTCTGTTGCAGGACCAAATTTGGAAACAAAAGCAGAATATCGTTTCCTGAGAGCTATTGGTGCGGATGCAGTTGGAATGTCGACCGTTCCGGAAAATATTGTAGCAAATCATATGGGAATGAAAGTCTTTGGAATGAGTATAATTACCGATGAATGTTTTCCGGAAGCACTTAAACCGGTTAACGTTGAAGAAATAATTGCCGCAGCTATGAAAGCCGAACCCAAAATGACTTTAATTATGAAAGAACTTGTAAAGAGATTATAATGGAAAAAAGAAAACCTGTTTCTTATTTGTCGCCAATCTTATTGGCAGTTATTATCTTTGTTTCAGACTTTCTGAACACATCAATATTTAATTTTGGCGAGAACAATTTTGCAATTTGGTTTGTTGTTTCTGTGTTTAGTTTTGCTTGCGGCTGGATGATTAATAAATCTTTTGGCTGGCATACTGGTGGGAAACTTGTTTTTGCACTTACAATTGCAACAGCAATAATAAGCGTTATACTGGTTACGTTCTTTAAAGAATATTTTTCTGCGAGTGAATTGGTTGCTGAAAATATAATTATCTTTAGCTTAAGGAATGTAACGCTTGGAGCAATGGCTTTCTTTGGAATGTCTGTTACAGAACTATTTGCATTACAAAGAGAATTACTTTCCGCAACAGAACAATTAAAAGTTTATAAGGAAACAATAGGAGAAGCAAAAGACGAAGCAAAGCTGACTTTAACCGAAGCAAAAATCAAAGCAGAAAAAATTATTAATGATGCAGAATTTGCCTCAAGAAATTTGTTTCTTAAAAAAGAAAGAATTGAAAAAGAACTTAGAGAGTTCATTCAAATTGAAAAAGAACTAATCAAAAAATATGAAGAGCAATCGTAATTAAATAACAGGAAGAATTAAGTAGGAAATGTTTAAACAGAATCTTGAAAAAATAAATTATCCCGAAGTAGAAAAAGAAGTCCTTAAGTTCTGGGAAGAGAACAATATTTTTGATAAAAGTGTTACAACGCGTGACAGCAAAAAAAGTTTTACTTTTTACGAAGGTCCTCCTACCGCAAATGGAAAACCGGGCATACATCATGTCATGGCTAGAACATTAAAAGACCTTACGTGCAGATATAAAACTCTTAAAGGTTTTCAAGTGCACCGTAAAGCTGGTTGGGATACACATGGATTGCCGGTAGAAATTGAAGTAGAAAAACATCTTGGAATTAAGAATAAAAGTGAAATTCCCGAGTTCGGGGTTGATAAATATAATGCGGCTTGTCGCGATTCGGTTTTTACTTATAAAGACCTCTGGGAAAAAATGACCACTAGAATGGGTTATTGGATTGACCTTGATACTGCTTATATTACTTGCACAAACGATTATATTGAATCTGTTTGGTGGTCGTTAAAAACACTTTTTGATAAGGGTTTGATTTATAAAGATTATAAAATTGTTCCTCAATGCCCACGTTCCGAAACGGTGCTTTCTTCACATGAACTTGCCCTTGGCTACAGAATGACAAAAGATCCTTCGGTCTACGTGCTTTTCAAAATAAAAAACGAAGATTCATACTTCCTTGTCTGGACAACAACTCCATGGACGCTTATTTCAAATGTGGCTCTTGCAGTTGGAACTGAAGTTGAATATGTGAAAATCCGTCACAAAGAAAAAAATATTATTCTTGCAAAAGCAAGATTGTCAGTACTTGATGGTGAGTATGAAATTTTACAGGAATATAAAGGGAAAGAATTTGAGCGTTTAGAATACGAACAACTTCTTAATTATGTTACTCCTAACAAAAAAGCATTCTTTGTCGTTTGTGGTGATTTTGTAAGCACAGAAGATGGTTCCGGAATTGTTCATATTGCCCCTGCATTTGGTCAGGATGACTATGAAATCTCAAAGAAGTATGACATCCCAATGCTTCAGCCTGTTAGAAGAAACGGAACATTTACCGAAGAAGTAACTGATTTTGCAAATCAATTTGTAAAAGATGCTGATGCAGGGATAATTCAAAAATTAAGACACGAAGGAAAACTTTATAAGAAAGAAACAATAGAACACTCATATCCTTTTAGCTGGCGATTTGATGATGTGCCTGTTATTTATTATGCAAGAGAGTCCTGGTTTATTAGAACTACTTCAATTGCAGATAAAATGGTTGAGCTGAACAAGAAAATAAATTGGTGGCCTCCTGAAGTTGGTAGCGGAAGATTTGGAAACTGGCTTGAAGAAAATAAAGATTGGGCTTTATCAAGAGATAGATTCTGGGCAACACCATTACCAATTTGGCTTAATGAAGATGGCGATATGATTGCTGTTGGAAGTATTGAACACCTTAAAAAAGGTTTTTATGTTGATGGAGATAAAAAAATTCCTGTTAGCGAAATAAAAGAAATAGATTTACACAAACCATTTGTTGATAATATAATCTTTGAACGTAACGGAAAAATTTATAAACGAACTCCTGAATTGATTGATGTCTGGTATGACAGTGGTGCAATGCCGTTTGCACAATATCATTATCCTTTTGAAAACAAAGAATGGTTTGAAGCAAACTTTCCATCCGATTTTATTTCCGAGGGCATTGATCAGACAAGAGGATGGTTTTATACCTTACATGCAATATCAACAATGTTATTTGGTAATGTAGCTTATAAAAATTGTCTGGTTAACGATTTGATTCTTGATAAAAACGGTCAAAAAATGTCCAAATCAAAAGGCAATACAGTAGATCCATTTTCTTTGTTTGATAAATATGGAGCCGATGCAACTCGCTGGTATTTAATTGTTAATAGTCCTCCCTGGCGTCCAACTTTATTTGATGAAGAAGATCTTGTTGAGACACAAAGGAAATTTTTTGGAACTTTAGTAAACACATACTCATTCTTTGCATTGTATGCTAACATAGATAACTTTACCCACAAAGAAAATTTTGTTCCTTACGAAGAAAGGCCCGAAATTGACAGGTGGATTATTTCGAAGATTAATTCGGTAGTAAAAGAATATGAAGAATTGATGGAATGCTATGATGTTACCAAAGCAGCCCGACTAGTTTCTTCGTTTACTATTGATGAACTTTCTAACTGGTATGTAAGAAGAAGCAGAAGACGTTTCTGGAAATCTGAAATGAACACACAAAAAGTTTCAGCTTACCAAACACTTTACGAATGTTTAATAAAAGTTGCAAAACTTCTTTCGCCATTTGCTCCTTTTATTTCGGAAGTAATTTATAAAAACCTGAATTCGGAAACTGACCTTGAAAAATATGAATCAGTACATCTTTCTGAATTTCCTGAAATAACTTACATTGACAAAAAACTTGAAGAAAAAATGGAAGTCTCACAGAAAGTTGTTTATCTTGCAAGATCAATGCGTGCTAAACTGAATCTAAAAGTACGTCAACCACTTAAAAAACTTATGGTAGCTGTAGATGCTCAAAAGAAAGAGGCGCTATCACAAATGGGCGATGTAATACTTGATGAACTTAACATTAAAGAAATGGTTGTACTTACTGACGATTCTGAAATAGTACAGAAATCTGCAAAGCCGAATTTTAAATCAATTGGACCAAAATTTGGGAAAAAAGTAAACCCGGTTTCAAATGCAATAAAGAATTTTACTAGAACAGAAATAGCAAAATTAGAAGCGGGAGAAGAGGTTCAGTTAATTATTGCTGATGAAGAAATTAAAATTGGAAGAGACGATGTAGAAATTGTTAGTTCTGAAATAAAAGGCTGGGCAGTTGAACACGAAGAAAATATAACAGTGGCTATTGATACAGAGCTTAATGATGAGTTAATAGCCGAAGGATTGGCAAGAGAATTTGTTAACCGTATTCAAAACATGAGAAAAGACGCAGGATTTGAAGTAACTGATCGGATCAGAATTTCTGCAGATTCCACCGGAAAGCTTTTAGATGCAATTAAATTATTTAAGAATTATATTGCAGCAGAAACTCTTGCCGATGACGTTTCTGATACTCTTTTTGAAAACGGATATAAACAGGACTGGGAAATCGGTGAACATAAATGTACAATAAAAATTGAAAAAATATAAGTTAGGAGACTTCAATGGTTAAGAAAAAAGTTACTAAACAAGCTGAAAAAAAACCGGCAAAAAAAATTGTGAAAAAGATTGAAAAAAAGGTTGTAAAACCAAAACCGGTAAAAAAAGAAGTTAAAGTGAAAAAGAAAGTAGAAATGAAACCAAAGAAAAAAGTAGTTTTAAAAGAAAAGACAAAATCAGTTGCTAAGAAAAAAGAAATAAAAGAAAAAAAGACTTCTGCCAAAATTGTTGCTAAACCAGAAAAGTCTGTTAAACCAGCTCCTGAACAATTAAAGAAAGCACAGCTTAAAAAATATTCAGCAAAAGAACTGGAATATTTCAGGAAAATAATCATTGATAAGAAAAATGAAATTATTGATGACTTGCAAAGTCTGAGAGAGCAAATGCTTGATCCGACAACAGGGGAATACATCAATGAAAATTCTCCTTATTCTTTGCATATGGCTGAACAGGGAACCGACGCGATGGAAAGAGAAAAAACTTTTCTCTACGCTCAAAGAGAGAACAAGTTTCTTGGTTACCTTGAAGATGCACTTAAAAGAATTGATGCAGGAACATACGGACTTTGTCTTGAATGTATTGATGAACCACAGAATCTATGTCCCACCTGTCCATTAATACCAAAAGAAAGATTAATAGCTGTTCCGCATAGCCAGCTCTGTCTTCCAATTAAGATGAGACAGGAAAAAAAGAAAAATCAATAGTTTAAGAACAAAAGAGGATAGTTTTTGCAAGTACTTTATGTTTCCCTGATCATTGTAATTATTGACCAGGTTTCAAAGATATTAATAAAAGGTTTCTCAATTCCTTTTCTAAATATTAATTATGAGGGAATGTTTATTGGACAAACTATTCCTGTATGGGGTAATTTTTTTCATATAACATATGTTGAAAATCCGGGTATGGCATTTGGCGTTGATCTCGGAATTAATTTCAAACTCTGGATTTCTTTGTTCACATTAGTTGCAAGTATAGGATTAATTTTCTATCTGCATTCTATTCGTAAACAAAGTTTAAGTCTCAGGGTTTCAATTGCAATGATTACCGGCGGAGCAATTGGTAATTTGATTGACAGAATGTTTTATGGAATATTTTACGGTTACGACTCATTATTTTATGGAAAAGTAGTTGACTTCCTCGATTTCGATTTTTTTAATTTTGAAATCTTCGGAAGAAGTTATGAACGTTTTCCAATTTTTAATGTGGCAGATATGGCTGTAACCATGGGTGTTTTAACTTTACTTCTGTTTTACAAAAAACACCAGCAAGAAGTTGAACCCGTTCAGGCAAATACTGAGCAGTCAACTTGTGAAGAAATTAAACCATCAAAAGAAGAAGAAACTTTATCGGATAATTCAAATAATTTTCCTGCATCAGTATTAGAAAATGGCTTCAATAATAACGGAGAAGAAATTAAAGTTTGAAATTCCTGCAGGGAAACAAAAAGAAAGAATAGATATTTATCTTACCCACGCAGTTGAAAATGCTACACGCTCTAAAGTTCAAAAACTAATTGAAGCGGGGTTTGTTTTAATAAACGGGAAAATAGTTAAATCAAATTATACAGTTAAAGGGATGGATGTTATTGATGTAACAATTCCTGTTTCTCCCCGTCCTGATGTAAATGAACCTGAGGACATTCCCCTTGATATTTTATATGAAGATGATTATCTGCTTGTAGTAAATAAACCAGCAGGAATGGTGGCACATCCGGCTTTTGGTAATTATACCGGAACACTTGTTAATGCACTTTTACATCATACCAAACAACTTAGCACAGCAAATGAACCGGGCAGACCCGGAATTGTTCATCGCATCGATAAAAACACAAGCGGATTATTATTAATTGCTAAAGATGATTTTACTCATTCTCAACTTGCAAAACAATTTGCAAAGCATTCAACAGAAAGAGAATACTGGGCGGTAGTGTGGGGCAAATTAAAACAAAGAGAAGGGGAAATTAATTTTAAGATTACAAGAAGTAAAAGTGATAGAAAAAAATTTACCCATAGTCACTCCGAAGGGAAAACGGCATTAACATTCTATGAGGTAATTAAAGAGTATGACTTCACTTCGCTTATTAAATTGAAACTGCAAACCGGAAGAACTCACCAGATAAGAGTGCATCTTGCGGCAATTGGTCATCCTATATTTGGTGATGAAACTTACGGCGGAAGAACAATACAAACAAATGCGAATATTCCTAAACTAAAAAGCAGGGTTGAAAATCTTTTGCTGATAATGCAAAGACAGGCTTTGCATGCAAAGACAATAGGCTTTTTCCATCCTCACAAAAAAGAGATGATGAAATTTGATTCTTCACTTCCGGAAGATTTTACAAAACTTTTAGCTTTACTATAAAGAAATCAAATTGAAATAAAATTAAAACCATTTCTTTTTCTTGAAGGTGATAGTCATAACAATTCCAATTAAAAACATCACAATCAATACAATAGGATAAGCAATCGGACTTTCGAGTTCGGGCATAAATTTGAAATTCATGCCATAAACTCCGGCAATAAAACTTAATGGAATAAAAATAGTTGTAATGATAGTCAGAACTTTCATTACTTCATTCATTTTATTGCTTAAACTTGAAAGATAAAGATTTTCAAGCCCCGACAGCATATCTCTGTAAGTTTCTATCGATTCAATCTCCTGGATGATATGATCATAAAGGTCTCGCAAATACATTCTGATATTCCTGTCGGTAAAAAATATATCATCACCTTTTTCTATTCTGTTCACAACTTCACGAAGAGGAAGAATTATTTTTCTTAAAGCAATTAGTTCTCGCTTTAATTCATGAATTTCAACCAATACTTCTTTAGATGGATTGTGAAGAATTTCATCTTCAATATGTTCCAGTTTATCACCAACTCTTTCGATAATTCCAAAATAATTATCAACAACAGCGTCAAGTAATTCATAGGTAAGATAATCAGAATTATATTTACGAATTTTTCCTTTATTGTTAGTAATTCGTTCGCGTACCGAATCGAAAACGTCCCCCATCGCGCCTTCCTGAAAGGTCAATAAGAAATTTTTTCCCAGAACAAAACTAACCTGTTCGCTCCATACACTGTTAGTATCTTCGTGATATGACAGCATCTTAACCACAAGGTAAAGAACGTTTTCATAAAAATCTACTTTAGGACGTTGCTCTGTATGTAGAATATCTTCCAGTAAGAGAGGATGAAGATTGTATGTTTGTCCTATATATTCGATAAGCTCTGTGTCGTGCAGTCCATCAATATTTAACCAGCATACTCTGTCTTGGGGGATATCAGATTTAATTTGTTTAAGTGAAGTAATGTCTAATACATTTAGATAATCTTTGCTGTATTCAAATACCGAAACAGATGGTTTATCAAGTTTCTTTTCACCCACAAAGACGAGACTGCCCGGCGGTAATCCTGTTTTATTTGTTACTGGTTTAGTTTTTTGTTGAAAAATATTTTTCATTACATAACTGTTGTTTTAAAAATGTTTATGAAAAAATAATTTCTTTCAAAAAAAATTATTTAAGAAATCTAAAACGTTATTTATGGCAAACATTATTCTTTTATGCCGTTACCGTTTTCAGTTCCGTTTTCTTCTTCATCTTCTGGAACTACCTTTGCGATATCGGCAATGGAATCGCCGTCGTCAAGGCGGATTACTCTAACGCCCTGTGTGTTTCTTCCCATTACACGAATATCTCGCACGCTCTGGCGAATTACTTTTCCTTTTGTTGAAATAATAACAAGCTCATCGTTATCATTTACGTCCATCATAGCAATTAAATTACCGACTTTATCAGTGGTCTTTACAGTTATAATTCCTTTGCCGCCTCTATGAGTAACACGATAATCACTAATATCGGAACGTTTTCCAAATCCGTTTTGAGTTACAACAAGAATACTGCCTTGTCGCCTGATAACAATGCATCCAACAACTACATCGCCTTTAGAGAGATTGATTCCTCTAACTCCAGTTGCGGTTCTTCCCATATCTCTGACATCGTTTTCGTGGAAGCGAATAGCCATACCCTGAGAAGTTCCAAGGACAATGTCATTATTTCCTTCTGTCAGTTTTACATCTATCAGTTTATCGCCTTCAACAATATTGATTGCATTTATACCACCTCTTCTTACGTTGCCGTAAGCAGAAAGAACAGTTTTCTTAATTGTTCCCTGAGCGGTTACCATGACGAGATACTGGTCATCTTTAAATTCCTTTACATTTATAAATGCAGCAATGTTTTCCTCTTTTTCTTTTTCAATCAGATTAACAATTGATTTGCCTCTTGCGGCTCTTCCGCCTTCAGGGATTTCAAATACTTTTAACCAGTAACATCTTCCTTTATCGGTAAAGAAAAGAATATATTGATGCGTAGAAGCAATAAACATATGCTCGATAAAGTCTTCATCTTTTGCTTCTGCACCAATTACACCTTTGCCGCCGCGGCCCTGCCTTCTGTAACCGCTAACAGGAAATCTTTTAATGTAGCCGCGATGTGATATGGTAACAACAACATCTTCTTCGGCAATTATATCTTCAAGAGAAAATTCCTGGTAATCATAAATAATTTCTGTTCTTCTTTCGTCTCCATATTTCTCTTTTAACAGAAGAAGTTCATCGCGGATAATAAACCATCTTTTCTCTTCACTTTCAAGAATGCTTTTAAGTTTTTCAATCAACTTAATTGTTTCTTTATACTCGTCTTCAATCTTTTTTCGCTCAAGCCCTGTAAGCCTTTGCAGACGCATATCAAGAATTGCTTTAGCTTGAATTTCTGAGAGCTTGAATCTTCTCATCAAATTATTTTTAGCAGTTTCAACATCTCTCGATTTTTTAATTACTTCTATAACCTCATCAATATTATCAAGAGCAATAATATATCCTTCAAGAATATGAGCTCTTCTTTCTGCAGCTTCAAGATCAAATTTTGTTCTACGAATTAAAACTTCCATTCTGTGTTGCAGGAAGTGTTCCATAACCTGTTTAAGGTTAAGAACTTTAGGAACACCGTGAACAAGAGCAAGCATAATTACACCAAATGTTGATTGCATTTGTGTGTGCTTGAAAAGATTATTCATTACTACCGATGCATTTGCATCTCTTTTAAGTTCAATTACAAGTCTCATTCCATCGCGGTCGGACTCGTCTCTTACACCGGAGATACCTTCGAGTTTATTTTCGCGAACAAGCTCAGCAATTTTTTCCTGCAAGGCAGCTTTGTTTACCTGATAAGGAAGTTCAGATACAATAATATTTTCTTTTCCATTCTTTAACGTTTCAATATTTGCTTTAGCTCGAACTACAATTTTTCCTTTACCGGAATTATAAGCATCTTTTACACCCTGGTATCCGTAAATAATTCCTCCGGTGGGGAAGTCAGGGGCAGTAATATGTTTCATCAGCTTATCTATTGTAATTTCAGGATTTTTAATTAAAGCAATTAATCCGTCAATAACTTCAGAAAGATTGTGTGGAGGAATATTTGTTGCCATTCCGACAGCAATGCCACTGCTTCCGTTAACCAGAAGATTTGGTAAATAAGAAGGAAGAACAGTCGGTTCTTGTAATGTATCGTCAAAGTTGGAAGTAAAATTTACGGTATTCTTATCAAGGTCGCGTAACATTTCATCTGCTATGCGAGCAAGTCTTGCCTCTGTATAACGCATTGCCGCAGGAGAGTCTCCATCAACCGACCCGAAATTTCCCTGTCCATCAATCAAAGGATAACGCAGTGAAAAATCCTGAACCATTCTAACCATAGTGTCGTAAACCGCGGAATCTCCATGCGGATGATATTTACCAAGAACCTCTCCCACAATTCTTGCAGATTTTTTATATGGTTTGTTGTAAGTATTTCCAAGTTCATGCATTCCGAAAAGAACACGCCGGTGAACAGGTTTAAAACCATCACGTACATCGGGAAGAGCACGCGATACAATTACGGACATTGAGTAATCGATATAAGAAGATTTCATTTCTTCTTCAATCGAAACAGGTACTATTTTATCAAAAAAAGTTGTTGACATATCTGGATTAATTTTAGTTATTAAATATTCTTAAATTATTTTTGTTATTAGTCATTGAATTAGACATCAAGATTTCTCACATACTTTGCATGTTTTTCAATGAATTCTCTTCTTGGTTCAACAGCATCCCCCATCAGAGTTTCAAATATTTTATCGGCTGCTGCTGCGCTTTCTAAGGTTACTTGAAGCATTGTTCTTGTTTCGGGATTCATTGTAGTTGACCATAGTTGTTCTGGGTTCATCTCTCCAAGTCCTTTGTAGCGTGAGATGAGAAGTCCTTTAATGTATGTCTCTTCTGTCGGTTCTTCGGCTTTCGATACAATATCATCTTTGCCATTGCTTTTCAGTCGTTTTAAAATTTCATCTCTTTCATCATCATCATATGCATAAAATTCTTCTTTACCTTTTTTTATTTTGTACAACGGTGGTTGAGCAATAAAAACTTTTCCATCAATAATAAGTTCTTTCATATGCCTATAAAGAAAAGTTAATAGGAGAGTTCTAATATGGCTTCCATCCACATCAGCATCTGTCATTAATATCAATTTACCGTAGCGACTTTTTGTTGAATCAAATTCTCCACCAATACCACCACCAATAGCGGCAACTATTGCTTTAATTTCATTGTTCTCGAGAATTTTATTAAGATTGGCTTTTTCGACATTAAGTATTTTTCCTTTAAGTGGAAGGATAGCCTGAAATCTTCTATCTCTTCCTTGTTTTGCAGAGCCCCCCGCAGAATCTCCCTCAACAATATAAAGTTCACAGTGTTCGGGATCTGTTATAGAACAATCAGCAAGTTTTCCAGGGAGATTGAAACTATCAAGAGCATTTTTTCTTCGTGCAAGATCACGTGCCTTGCGGGCAGCTTCTCTTGCCTCTGCGGCACGCATACATTTTTCAATAATCTTTTTTCCAATAGAAGGATTTTCTTCAAGATATTCAGCAAGTTTTTCATTTACTAAAGTCTCAACCGCTGATTTTGTTTCGCTATTTCCAAGTTTTGTTTTTGTTTGTCCTTCAAACTGAGGCTGCATTACTTTTACAGAGATTACGGCTGTAAGCCCTTCTCTAAAGTCGTCTCCGGATAAAGTAATTTTGTTATCTTTAATAAGGTTATTTTTTGCCGCATAATTATTTAATGTTCTTGTTAAAGCAGCTTTGAAGCCTACTAAATGAGTTCCTCCTTCGTGTGTATTTATGTTATTAACATATGAAAAAATATTTTCAGAGTAACTGCTATTGTATTGAAAAGCAACTTCGATTGGGGTGTTGTCTTTTTCTCCTTCAATATAAATTGTTTTATGCATAGGAGCTCTGTCTTCATCGATATATTTTACAAATTCAATAAGACCACCCTTATAGTGATATTCTTCTTCAGTTCCATCTCTTTCGTCTTTAACTTTGATGGTAATGGTTTTATTCAAATATGCAAGCTCACGCATTCTTTCAACAATCGTATCAAATTTAAATTTGATATTGCTTTTGAAAATTTGTCTATCCGGGAGAAAAGTAATTATTGTTCCTGATCCTTCACGTTTATATGTGCCTACTTCTTTAACCGGTGCTTTAGGAACCCCTCGTACATATTCCTGTCTGTAAATTTTCCCATCTCGTTTGACCTCAACCTTCAGCCACTCAGAAAGAGCGTTTACTACAGAGACACCAACACCGTGTAATCCTCCTGAAACCTTGTAAGAATTTTTGTCAAATTTTCCTCCAGCATGGAGCACTGTCATAACAACTTCCAAAGCTGATTTTTTTTCTTCAGGATGAATATCAATCGGAATTCCTCTCCCGTTGTCTTCTATTGTTACGGTTTCATCTTTATTAATAGTGACTTTAATAGTGTCGCAAAAGCCAGCAAGAGCTTCATCAATGCTGTTATCCACAACTTCATTTACAAGGTGATGAAGTCCTCGGTTGCCGGTGTCACCAATATACATTGCCGGACGCAGACGAACTCCCTCGAGTCCTTTTAACACATTTATATTTTTTGCAGTATAATCTTGATTATTATTTCCGTTTGCCATAATTATTCCAATGGGTTATCCAAATAGTTTTAAGTATTTAATTCTTGTCTCGTTAAAAAAAGAATTTATTTTCTCTATTAATTTTTTTTCCTGGAATTTTATTTCGCTTCTCCAGGCTGCGTTTTCAATTTTTAGATGTAATGTTTTTTTAATTACCTTAACAGGTACAACAATCTTCTGGAATTCGGGAAAGATTTCAAAAAATTTTGAAAGAACTTCAGATTCTTTAATCAGATTATTGATTTTTTTTAATTCAGGTTCAGCTGAAAAAATTTCTGAGAGACTTTTAATGCTGCTATGCATAAGAAATCTTACCGCCATTTACATTAATTATTAAATCATTATTTCCTTTTTCCAAGAAAGAAAGATTTGAAAAATCGGTTATTGTAATTAATGCTTGTCCGACTTCTTTTAAAAACTTGCTTATTCTAACAGAACGTTTAATGTCCAGTTCTCCAAACACATCATCTAATAAGAAAATTGGTAATCGTCCTGATTTTTCTTTAAGGTAAAAAAACTGTGCGAAACGTAAAGCTACCTGAAAAGTTTTATGTTGTCCCTGCGATCCGAAAGTTCTTACAGAATTGTTGTTAATTTTAAAAATAAATTCATCGCGATGAGGTCCCACAAGGTTGGTTCCTCTTCTTATTTCTTCATTTTGTTTTTCTTCAATTGCTTTCTTGAAGATGGTTTGAATTTCTTCTTCTGTTCCGCCAATGTATTGATATTCAATAGTTGGTTCTTCTTCATCCAGCATAATTGTTTTATAAGATTGTCTTATAAAGTTGTTAAAATCGGCTACAAATTTTAATCGATATTTAATCAGTTCACTACCACTTAAAATTAATTTTTCTGTCCAGGCATCAAGTTCCTGTAGAAGGTCTTTTCTGCCCGATTCGTTGATTCTGTTAAGCAAAAATACTCGTTGCTTTAATGTTTTGTTATAATCCAGCAATGTCTTTAAATATATTCCGCTTGCTTGTGAAATAACAGAATCAACAAATTTTCTTCTATCAACAGGATATCCCTGAGTTAAAAAATGATCGTCTGGAGTCAACAATACAACAGGATATTTGCCAATTATATCAGCCGATTTAGAAATTTGTTTTCCGTTTTGAATATAATATCGTTTCCCTTCACTAAGGGAAAAATAAATTCTAATTTTATCTTCTGTAATATCTTTTAATAAACCTTCTATTTCGTAAGCTTCTTGTTTGAATTTAATTATTTCCACGTCGGAAGCAGATTTAAAATTTTTTGTGGTGCACAAAAAGTAAAGAGCTTCAATAATTGAAGTTTTTCCCTGCCCGTTTCCGCCAACTATAAAATTAATTTTGTTAGAAAATTCTAATTTAGTGTCCGAGTGTATTCTGAAATTTTTAAGATAAAGTGAGCTAACAAACATCTCAGTTATTCAAACGAACAGGCATTAGAAGCATCATAATTTCTTCATCTTCTTTAACTGAAGCTGGTTCAATGACGCAGGCTTTTGTTGGTGAATGAAGTTTGAATACGATTTCACCTTCTTCAATATGAGATAAAATATCATTCAAGTATGAAGTATTAAAACCAATGTCCATAGCTTCGCCAACATATTCGCAGGAAACATTTTCTTTGGCACTTGAGCCGTGGTCAATGTCTTCGGCAGATATCTCAACGTTGTTGTTGTTAAGAGATAATTTAACCTGCTGAAAGTTTGAAGAAGAAAATAAAAGCATTCTTTTTACTGAAGAATGAAGATCGCTTTTTTTAATTTTTAAAAGATTTTCATTTTCAAGAGGAATCACGCTGTTATAATCTGGATATTTCTGGGCAATTAATCTAGAAATCATTTCAAGCTCATCGGTTTCAAAAGTGATATTGGAATCACCGAGATACATTTTTACATCACCCTCGCCGAGCAACTTAGATAAAACTGAAATTGCTCTTTCGGGCACTATACATTGTTCGCTATTTGCAACACTACAATTTTTGTTAAGATACTTAACCAGGCGATGTCCATCAGTTGTTACAAATTTTAGACCTTCAGGATTAAACTCAAACAGAGTTCCCATCATAGCGGGGCGCATAGCTTCTTTACTGATGGCAAAAGAAGTATGGTCTAATGCTTTCTTTAAAATTTTTCCATTAATATTCACAATATTATTTTTACCGGTATCCGGAATTTTGGGGTATTCTTCAGCATCAGCATAACCAATTGAATAAACACCGGTATCGGTTTTTAATTTTAGTTTTTGATTTTTTTCTGCCTCAAAATTTATTAAAGTATCACCCAGTGATTTAATAATATCAAAAGTTAATTTTGCGGGAACAACCATTTTTACATTTGTATCAGAATCAATATTGATCGATGAACGCAAAGTAATTTCAAGATCGGTAGCTGTAACAGTTAGTTTTCCTTCTTCAATCTCAAATAAAAAATTTTCGATTATTGACATTGGTGTCCTTGTTGGGACTGCAGGAAATACCTTTGCAAGTAGCTTCTCTAAAGTCTTACTGTTGGCATTAAATTTCATTTAAATACTCCAAAATTGTTACCTAAAATTACAAAAAAAGGGGTGGATTCTCAATTGAAATAATTAGAATATTATTAAAAAGTTGCAACTAAGTTAAGCTAAGTAACTATGGAGATGTTGGTGACGAATTAGTTGAAACTTTATCGCTGCTTGATATTGTTGCTGACAGAACATAAGTCAAAGTTGAGCCGGTTCCTACAAGGTGACTTACATAAAGCAAATAAACTTTTGTCTGGGCTTTTATTTCCATTGTTCCTGATGTTGCTCCTTCAACGGAAGCTCCATTTACGCCGTCGGGGACATCGTAAGCGGTTTCGTATGCGTATTCACCTTTTTGAATTTCTTTTATTACCTGTGATTGGCCCGATTTTAAAGTTATTACTTTTCCCAAGAAATTGACATACACAGTTTCGCTGGCAAGATTTTTAAAGGTTACACTATTATCAACTTTAACTTCACAGCCAGATAATGCAAGCAAAATAACAATTGACAAACCGACAAACAGTTTACTTTTCATCTTATTTACTCTAAAATTTTTCAAGCAAAACATAATTCATTTTTAAGAATTTTACAAATTAAATGTAAGGAGTAAATCTTATGAGAGAATTTCTTCCATCAATTGAATGATGGCTTTTCTGCTAAAAGGCTTTGGCAAATAATGTGTACATCCAGCCGCCATAAATTCTTCCTGATCTCCCGGCATTACAAAAGCAGTTACTGCTACTATTGGAATGTTTTTATATGCTTTTAATTTTTTAATTTCTCTGGTTGCATCAAGCCCGGTCGTAGAAAGTCCAAGATTTATGTCCATCAAAATAGCAGAGTAATTTTTTTCAACTGACTTTTGTATTGCCTCCGTTGCGTTATCAACGAGATCGACACGACAAATATTTTTAAGATACAACTTTATTATTTGCTGATTAATTACATCATCTTCTACCAGTAGAATTTCAGGGAGTTGTTTTTCAGTTTCGCTTTTATCAAGTGATATTCTTTTACTTCCGGCAATTTGTATAAGTCTTTCTTTGCGGGCTTTCCTATTTTGAAATAAAGGCAACTTTACAGTAAATTCTGTTCCAATACCCACCTTACTTTCAACAGAGATTGTTCCATTCATTTTCTGCACAAATTTGTTCACAATTGTTAAACCCAGCCCAACTCCTTCAAAACCTCTTCCGAAGCCTTCGCTTACCTGTCTGAATTCATCAAAAATAATTTGTAAGTTTTCTTTTGCTATTCCAATACCTGTATCTTTAATTTTAATAACAGCATAATCCATTTCTTTTTGTAATTCTATTAACACCCCCCCATGTTTTGTGAATTTTACTGCATTACTTACAAGATTATAAACAACCTGTTGGGTCATCCTTTCGTCTAATTCACCAACAACTATTTCTTTTGTAAAAAGTTTTTGTAGTAGAATATTCTTTTTTCTTGCTTGAGGTTCAAACTGTGCAATTACTTCATTGATTAGTTTGTTAAGATTGATATGAATAAAATTAATTTCGAGTTTATCGGCTTCAATTCGTGATAGGTCGAGAATTAAATTCAAAGTTTCCATAAGACGGGTACCACTTAAATAAATTGTTTCCGCCATATCTTTTTCTTCCTGCTTATCGGCAAGATTTTTAAGAATCTCAGAATATCCAAGTATTCCTATCATAGGAGTTCGTAATTCGTGATTCATATTTGCCAGAAAGTTGGTTTTTAGCCTGTTCATTTCTTCTGCTTTTTCTTTTGCGGCAATAAGCTCCTGTTCCATTTTTTTTCTTTGAGTAATATCTTCTTTAATGGCAAGGAAGTTTGTTACAAGTCCATTCTCATCTTTTATTGGTGAAATAATTGCAGATTCCCAGAAAAGTTCGCCATTCTTTTTTTTGTTATGAAATTCTCCTGTCCACTCATTTCCAAGAATAATAGTTTCCCATAATTTTTTATAGTCATCAGTGCTTTTTTCGGATGTCTTAAATATTCTTGGATTTTTGCCCACTAATTCTTCGCAAGAATAACCAGTTACCTCGCAACATTTTGGATTTACATACTCGATTGTTCCATTCAGGTCAGTAATAATTATTGATACTGGGCTTTGAACTAAAGATTGAGAAAGTTTACGAATTTGATCTTCGGCTCTTTTTCTTTCTGTAATATCCCTGAAGATTCCAAAAGCTCCAATATAATTATTTCCCGAAAATCTTGGTGTGGCTGAGACAAGTATTGTCTTTTTATCTCCAGAGGGCTGCTTAATTTCTATTTCATAAGACTCTTCAACACCCTTTTTACGGTTTTCGGTTTTTTCAAGAATTGTTTGATAATTTTTTTCACTGACAAAATCTTTTAGCGAGTGTCCAATGATTTTTTCTTTTGGTAACCCAAATAGTTTTTCGCCAGCAGGATTAATGAAGGTAATAACTTCATTTTTGTCGCCTATCAGCACCCCTTCTCCCTGGTTTTCGATTAATTCTTTATACCTTTGTTCGCTTTTATAAAGAGCTTCTTCGGCAATTTTTCTTTTATTAATATCTTCATTAGTTCCAACCATTCTTAACGGATTCCCGTTCTCATCAAATTTAATTACTTTGCCCCTGCTTAGAAACCATTTTGTTGTGCCGTCTTTGCATACCATTCTGTAGTCGCACATAAAGAAGGGCGAATCATTTTTTAAATGGCGATTTAATCTGTTTTGAACGAAATCAAAATCTTCTTTATAAATTTTTTCTTCCCATTCGCTAAAATGATTTTGAATTTCGTCTGCCTCATAACCAAGCAATCTTTTCCATTGTGCTGAAAAAAAACATTCGTTTGTTTTTATATTCCAATCCCACATACCACTTCCAGAGGACTCAACCACTACCTGCCATCTTTCTTCGCTTTGTCTTAGAGATTCTTCAGCCAAAGATTTTTGTCTTTCTTTTTCTATCATCTCAAGAGCAAAATTAATATCAACCATTACTTCTTCTAATAAAAGAACCTCCTGCGCATCAAAAAAATTTCTTTCTTCGGAAAATAATACTAAAACACCAAAAGCATGGCTATTACAAGAAATAGGTAGGGAAGCAAATGAAGAAATGTTTTCCCGGCATAATACCTCACGCAAAGAAGCATCCATTTTAGATGTCGATATGTCGTTGACAATAAAGACCCCTCCTTTTTTAATATAAGCGAAAAAAAATCTTTCGTTATTTCTGTTTTTCTCAAAAATGATTTTGAATTTTTCAATTAAATTTTCATTGCTTCCATAAGAAGATGAGATGTGAAAGCTATTTAAATCTGAATTAGTTAAGGCAATCAAAGAAAATTTAAACTTACCTTGTAAGACAGCTATTTTACAAATTTCATTAAATAATTTTTGACTGTCCCTTGCTCTTATCATCATTTGATTTATTTCGTTAATGATAGCATAAATCCGATTTAATTTATTCAAGTCACGTTCAGCTTTTTGTCTTTCGGAATTTTCAAAAATCAATTTTTCTCTTTGTCTGAAAAAGTTATCAATTAAAAAAGCAAGGTCACCAAATTCCGATTTATCCTTCTTCATTGTCTGAATTAAAGAAGGATCATTTTCTTTTAAGCTTTGTGCGATTAGTTTTAATGGTTTTACAACAAAAAGGAAAAGGAAGATGTAAACAGAGGTAAGAATAAGTATTGAAAAAATTACAATCAAAAAAAATTGAAAGTTAAATAATTCAACTGTTTTTTTAAAAATTGGTAGCTTGCTGGTAGCAATTAACCTTGCAATTGTATTTTGGTTATTATCAAGCAAATCTATTGAAGCAGTGATTTTAAATTCTTCATTGGTAGCTTGTATATTGTTTTCTACTGGTGAAGTAAGTTTTACTTCGGCATCAATTATTGAGCTGATTTTTTTTAAGTAATCTTTCGACCATATTTTACCAACAAGCAAAAATCCTTTTGGTGGTGTTTTTCTTTCGGCATCATAACTGGGTTGAATTGGAGCGGTTTTGATTTGTATAACGCCCAATGAAGTTTTTAAAAAGAAAGAATTAAAATGGTTTAGTCTAAATATTTTTTGTAATTCTTCTCCGGAGAGCGGAAAAGGAAACCGGGATGAATCTGTAACTGTTGAAAAAGAATAAACCAAATTACAATTTTTATCATAAATCCAAGCAGATTGAATCTCGTAAATTGGTAAAGCAATTTCAATGTTTTCGCTTGCCCATACTTTGTCGTGGGTAGAAATAAAATTTACTAATTCATCCCAACGGCTGTAGTCAGAAGCGAACATTTTAAAGTTTCCATCAAGAAGTGTCAAGGTATTTGTCAGCGAATTTTGCTTTTCAAGATTTCTTTCATATAAAATAGCAGCAGATTTTTTATGTTCAAAAAGTTTTATGCTTACAAGGGTGATAAGAAAAATTATTCCGATGGTTGATAATAAAAATATAACTTTAAATTTTGTTTTCATTTCTTGTAGATGAATAATTTATATTGTAATTATCGAGCAATAGGGAGTGTGAATTTAATCGATGTTCCTTTTCCAAAACTACTTTCAATCCATATTTTGCCTCCGTGCTTTTCTACAAGTTCTTTGCAAAGAATTAAACCGAGTCCGGTTCCCTGTTCTTTAGCGGTTCCTTTTGAAGAATGACTGATATCAATTCTGAATAATTTCTCCTGGTCTTCCTGTCTAATACCAATTCCTGTATCCGTTACATTAATTTCAACGTCACACTCAGTTGTTGTTGACGAAATGCTAACTTCACCCCCGGGCATTGTAAATTTTATTCCATTCGATAACAGATTTTGTAAAATTGAATTAAGCATTTTTGCATCGGCTAAAACAAATGTATCTAAACTGATTTCGTTTGTAATGGAAATCTCTTTTTTAATTGCGCTTGCAATTAATAAGTTAATTATTTCCTGTGCCGCATCTTTCAAATCAATTTTAATTGGCTGAAATTCTTTTCTTCCGGTTTGTAGCCTAGACCATTCAAGAAGATTTTCTACTAAAGCAAAAATATTTTTAGTAATCACAGAAATATTTTTTACATAAGACTTTTTTTCATCGTCTGAAAGATTATCATAATCTTCAAGAAGCAACTCTGAGTAACCAAGTAAACCCTGGAATGGGCTCTTCAAATCGTGAGCCACAATTGAAAAAAACTTATCTTTGTTTGTATTTAATTGCTGTAACTCTAAAGTGATTTCTTTCAGTTTTTTTTCAACTTCTTTTCTTTCTGTAATATCTCTTGCTGTTGCTATTATTACGTCTTGGCCGAAATAACTCCCCTTTGTAAGGACAACTTCTTTAGGAAAAATATTGCCATTTTTTCTTTTCCCCCACCATTCAAATGTTTCAGAATTTCCTAGAAAAGCATTTTGAACCCGTTTAATTGTATCCTGAAGGTCATTCATTCCTGGTGCAGATAAAAATTCCGGCGTTTTTCCAATGAAATCTTCTCTTGAATAACCATACATTTTTAATGCACCATCATTAACGTCAACAAAAATACCATCGGGTCTTTGAATGTATATTGCATCAAGAACGGTATTAAATAGTCCTTTATAACTTAATTCACTTGCTGTAAGTTTTGCTTCTCCAAGTTTACGCTCAGTAATATTTCTGAAGATGCTCAATAGATAGGTTGATTTATCTTCCAATTCTATAAAAGAATTTGATAATTCAAACCAGATTTGTTTTCCATTCCAGAGCGTTAATTTTTTTTCAAAGTGAGGTTGAACCTTTTTTTCTTTGAGTCTTCTAATTCCAGTTTCAAACATTCTGTCTTTGTCTTCATCACTATAAATATCTGTAAACTTCTTCCCAACAAGCTCATCTCTCGATTTTTCTATTAGCTTACAAAAAGCATCATTAATAAGTATAATTTCTCCTTCTTCGTTAATTAGTCTCATTCCATCAAATGAATTGTTCCAAACCTGACGGAATTGAGATTCAGATTTTTTCAGGGCTTCTTCAATTTTTTTACGTTCATTAACATTTCGCGAGACGAATACAGCACCATATGGTTGTCCATCTTTTCTTAATACCTCACCGTTTATTTCAAAAGGAACTTTTTCATTATTTTTAGTAAGTAAAAAATAGGTCTGAGTTCCCAGATAATTATCTAACATAAGGGAAAAATAATTAATGGCTTTTTCTTTATCTTGAGGAGCTATAAAGTTAAAAATGTTTTTCCCAATAATTTCTTCTTTGTTTTCATAACCCATTTCTTTTATACCAATGTCATTTTGGAATAAAATTTTTCCATCAAGATCAGTAATTGTAACCATGTCCGGTAGAGTAGAAATAAGTTTTCTGTAAAGTTCTTCACTCGTTCTTAGTGTCTCTTCAATCTTTTTTTGTTCTGTTATATCTTGTATAAAGCCCACAACAAATTTTTCATCGCTGCTTTTACTGGTATAGAGAAATTTTGAGGTTAAAATTGTTCTGGTTTCCCCATTGCTCCAACTGATTTTTTCTTCGTTAATATCTTTACCATGCTTAAATACGTAATTATCTTTTTTCCAGAACACATCTGCCTGTTCTTTGGGAAATATATCATAATCAGATTTTCCTATTAAAAATTCCCGTGGATGTCCCATCATTTCAACTGCCGAATCATTAAGCATAACCCAACGATGGTTTATATCTTTTACAAAAAAAGGCATTTGAATAGCATTAATTGTAGTGTTAAGAAACTCTTTTGATTTAATAATTTCTTCTTCAGCTAATTTTCTTTCTGTAATATCGAAAATAGAACCATAAATAGTCTTGTCATCAAGCAGCAAAGCATTCAGCAATATCCATATTATCTTGCCATCGTTGCGTTTTAGTTGAATTTCTTCAGAACGAACTGTTCCGTATGCTAACAATCTTTCGATCATTCTTTTTCGGTCTGATTTTCTTAAATATAAATTTTCAACATTCGTTTTTAATGCTTCTTCAACAGAATTAAATCCAAGTATTCTGGCGGCAGAACTATTGCATTCAATAAAATTTCCATCAATGGTTGTATTATATATGCCGGCAAGATTTGCTTCAATTAAAATCCTGCGTCTTTCTTCATCGGCTTTAATCTTTTCCGCATAAATTTTTTGTTCGGTAATATCTTCAAAGTTAAAAAAAACTCCTTCAACTACACCATCTTCATTTTTCAATGGCACGAGGTAAAGGTTAACCCATAATTCTTTTTCCCACTTTGATTTATACTGTTTAATAAAATGTTTTGTTTCTGCGGTTTTAAAACAATCTTCTACAGCAGAAGAAATTCCTGCTTTAATGAGGTTGGGAAGAGTATAAATATTTAAAGATTTTGTGGCTTCAATTGATGGCGAACCAAGAATATTTATTGCTGTTTGATTAACGTATTTAATCTGTCCTGATTTCTCTGTAAACAAAATACCTGTTGGAGAATTATCGAATAAAATTTTAAACTTTAGTTCCTCTTCAACAATATTATTTGCAGAATAGGCTTTTTTTACTGAGTTAAGTTCTTTTTGAAGTTTTTTAATTTCTTTGATAAGTTCTTCTTTTTTAAGTTTTTCAAGATTCATTGTAAATACTATAAATTATAATGGCCTGACAGTAAGTTTTTATGATAAGCAAAAATTGGTTTCAAAATAAAATTTAATTTTTTTTTCGAAAGTTAGTTCAGAAGGAATTAATATGCAATTATAGTTAGTGAATTAAAAAAGCGACTCAAAAGAATCGCCTTAATAATTGTTAATATTAGTTGAGGTTTAATTAAATATTTATTAAAGACTCATCATATCTTTAAATTTTACTGATTGTCTTCTCGATACTTCTACTTTTTGCCCACCTTTTAATTTAATTAAAAGCCCACCATTTAACCAGGGTTCAACGTTATCAATCCATTTTAGATTAATTATGTGTTTTCTGCTTGCACGGAAAAAGGATTTTGAATCAAGTCTTTCATCAAGGTAGTTTAAGGTTCTTAAAATTAGTGGTTTAAAATCGTTGAAAAATAATCTTGCATAATTTCCCTCGGATTCAATTAATCTAACATCGGCTAATTTTACAAACCAGCAACGATCTCCATCTTTAACGAAAATTTGATCATCAGCTGAAAGAATATTTTCTTTTTGTGGTAAAGAGACGGTTTCTTCTTCTTTGCGGACTATCTTATTTATTGCTTCTTCCAGCCTTTTAGGTTCAATTGGTTTTAATAGATAATCAAGAGCATTATATTCAAATGCTTTTAATGCATATTCATCATACGCAGTAGTGAAAATTACTTTTGGAACTGCATCAAGTTCTTCAAGCAATTCAAAACCATTTTTGCCGGGCATTTGAATATCAAGGAAAATAAGTTCAGGATTTAGCCGGTTTATTTTTTCTGCAGCATCTGCAGCATTTACAGCTTCTTCAATTATTTCAATGTTTTTAAATGGGGCAAGAAGTCTGCGTAATTCAGTGCGAGCAAGTCTTTCGTCATCAATTATTATTGCTTTCATTTTTACCTCTTATTGGAATGTTTATAATTACTTCTACAAAATTTTCTTTGTTCATTATGGAAAAAGTTGCTTGTTCACCATAGATTATATTTAATCTTTGCCTTGTATTGCTGATTCCATATCCGTTTGATTTGTTCATTAATTCATTGTCAAAATATCCGCTATTAATAATTTTAATATTAAGGTAGGAATCAACAATTCTGCCGCTTATATCAATCGTTCCTCCTTCAGGAATTTTGGAAATTCCATGTTTTATTCCGTTTTCAACAAGTGTCTGGATCATCATTGGAGGTATTTCTATAAATTTGGCTTGGTCATCAATATCAATTTTAAACTTCAATCTTTCTTCAAATCTAATTTGTTCTAAAGACAAATAATCGGCTACGGTTTGCATTTCTTCTGAGAGAGGGACAGATTCTATTCTTTCGATTTTTAAAGAATAACGGAAAATATTGGATAAAAGATTTATGGCATTTTTTGCATGTTCAGGATTTTCTTCAATTAATGAGCGGATACTGTTTAATGCGTTAAACATGAAATGGGGATTTAATTGAGACTTTAATGTCTTTAATTCAAAATCCTTAACAGCTGCTTCCCAAATTAGCCGCTCTATTTCTACTTTTCGATAATTCTCAAAATAATGAACAAGAAAGTAAATCAAAGACCAGACAACTATTATGGTGCTAAGATTGAACCACGCTGTAATAATTAGTCCAGGAGAAAGGCGTTCGCTGAAATTTGTTTTAATAAGATAACTTAGTATGGAGGCGGGAATGAATATAGCCAAACCGATTATAACGGAAGCAATTAAAACTCTTCCTATAATTTTTTTTAAAGGGATATCAACCCATTTCCATTTTTTAATTAAAAATCTATAAATATGCGTGAATAAAACACCTAGAAAAGAAAGATAAATTATAGATACTATTCGTTTGTAATTAAACCCTTCGAATGAAAAAACAGCAAGAATATTAAAAAGACAGAAAAGGCTCCACCCACCCAACTGGGTTAACCAATAAAGCTTGTTTCTGTTTTTTGTAAAATTTTCTAACATTGATTTAATTACTTCTAAATATTTCTAAATTGTAGGGCAAAATTAGAATCGGTTGAAGCACTAAACCAAATATTTATTTTTATGGTAAAATAACCTGATGGATGGAAATAGGTTTATTATAGTTAAGAATGACAAGTGAAATTTAAAGATAAAAGTATTTTAATTAAATTGATTTTAGTGATTTATTGAGTTAATTTTTGAATGAGATTACAGAATCTTAATGACAGGAAGTCATTAATAAATAAAAATTTGAATTTTACAATAAAAAAAAAGAAAATGGAAGAAAAAAAAGAATTCAGACCTTACTATAAAAGAAGATTTTATAATAAATATAGAAAAGATAGAACAACAAATGGAAATTCGTTTGTATTTAAAAAAATATCCATCGTAATTCCGCTTTACAATGAAGAAGAATCACTTAAACCACTGGCAAGTTTAATAAAAAAATCTTGTACACAATCAAATCTTGACTTTGAAGTCATTTTTGTAGATGATGGAAGTACGGATTCGTCATTAAAGGTAATTAAAGAAATTAATCACGAAGACAGAAGATTTAAGTATATTAGTTTTCAAAAGAATTATGGGAAATCAGCCGCATTACAAATCGGCTTTAAACATGTGAATGGGGATGCGGTTATTACAATGGATGCAGACCTACAGGATGACCCCGAAGAAATACCAAATTTGCTAAAAAAACTACAGGAAGGTTATGATCTTGTTTCAGGCTGGAAGAAAAAAAGATATGATCCGTTCATAAAAAGAATATCTTCAAAATTTTTTAATGCAATTACTTCCATTTTTAGCGGAATAAAGATACACGACTTTAATTGTGGTTTAAAAGCATATAGAAGAGCAGTAGTTGATAATATTAAAGTTTATGGTGAACTCCATCGTTATATGCCAGTGCTTGCTAAATGGAAAGGATATTCTGTCTCTGAAATAGTAGTGCTGCACCATCCCAGAAAATATGGAAAAACCAAGTTTGGAATTTCAAGATTCTTTAAAGGGTTTGTCGATTTAGTAACGGTTGTGTTTATTACACGCTATGTTAAAAGACCAATGCATCTTTTCGGTTTTATAGGAGCTTTCTTTTCTCTGGCTGGATTAATTATAAACCTTATACTTACTTATGAATGGATGGTGTTAAAACAACCTTTAAGCAACAGACCAATGCTATTTCTTGGAATACTTCTTATCATAGTTGGAATTCAATTCTTTTCTACAGGTTTAATTGGAGAGATGATGGTTCATAACTTTCAAGATGACAAAGAATATAGCATTAAGGAAAAGATATAATTATCTTTATACAACACCGGACATTTTTAAGCAATTTCAGTTAATTATTAATGCGCTACGATCCCGTAAAAAATATTTTTGCTACTGCAATTAAAAAGCTACCGTTTCTAAGGATAGCGTTTTATAAAATTCTTGATTTAATGTTCCTGCGTTCGTGGTATGTGAGAAAAGAGCTAAAATCATTAAGAAAAAATTTTGGTTTGAGGGAAATAAAAATTCTTGATGCGGGAACAGGCTATGGACAGTATTCATATTTCATGTTTCGCAATCTTCAACCCTGTAAAATTCTTGCTGTAGATGTTAAAGAAGATTGGATAAGAGATTGCGATGCCTTCTTCCAGTCTTATAAAATAAAAAATGTTGAATTTGCAGTTGAAGATCTAACCAGGTTAAAATTTGCAGAAAAATTTGATTTGATTGTATGTGTAGATGTTATGGAACACATTGTTGAAGATGTAACAGTGTTTGAAAATTTTTATAAAGCATTAAAACCCGGTGGTTATGTGTTAATCAATTCGCCTTCAGTATTTGGCGGAAGCGATGTTCACGATGACGATGATGAAAGTTTTATTGGTGAACATGCAAGAGATGGGTATTCAACCGAAGACCTTACAGAAAAAACAAAGCCAATTGGTTTTAAGGTTTATCAATCGAAATACACTTATGGATTTTGGGGAGATAAAGCATGGCGTTTGGGCATTAAATATCCAATGATGTTACTGAATATATCAAAACTATTTCTTGTTCTTCTTCCTATTTATTATTTATTTACTTTTCCTTTAACTTTAATAATGATGTATCTGGATTTCAAATCCGTTAATAAAAAAGGTTCAGGTATTAATTTTATTGCACAAAAATTTTAGTATTAAATTAAAAGTTTAAGATTATGGCAAAGACACAAAAACAAGTCAAACAACAAAAACAGCAAAAAGGATTTTTTGCTACTTTTAACTTTGAGGAATTCATTCCGCAAAAATTTCATTTTCTTGCGGTAATATTAATTCTATTAATTTTGTTTCTCGGGTTTTTAAGTCCAATGTACTTTGGAGGAAAAACTTTTCAGTCGGGGGATATAATAACCTCCGAAAGTATGAAACCATATGTGTTGAAAGACCGCGAATCTTTTTCACTTTGGAACCCACTAATTTTTCTTGGTATGCCAGCCTATGCTCTGGGAACTGAACAGACGTGGTTTAATCTTATTTATATGGGCTTCAGCTTAATTAGAAAAGTTTTCAATAGCTGGCTTTCAGTTGATTATGCTACCTGGACCTTTTACCTGATCCTGCTTGGAATTACTTCTTTTCTTTTTATGAAGTACCTGACTAAAAATTTACTTGTTAGTTTGTTTACCGGCATAACAACAGCATTTAGCACTGGTATAATTGTTTTGTTATATATTGGACATGTTACAAAACTTACTTCATTATGTATGTATCCACTTTTATTCCTGATTTTGTTCAGGTTTCAGCAGAAGATTAAGTTGCTTGATATTCTTCTTTTAATAATTGTGCTGCAATTGTTTGTACAGGGATTTCATGTTCAGATAATTTTCTATACCCTTTTCGCTGTAGCAATTTATTTTATTTTCTTTTTTGTCAGCGCTATATTTAAAAAAGAAACTGAAACAAGAAACAACATTATCAAATCTGTTGCTGTATTTGCTGTCTCGGTTATACTTGCTTTGTTAATGTCGGCAGATAATTTTACACAAATATATGAGTACACACCATTTTCAACTCGTGGTGGTGTAAGCATTGGCGATCAGCAAAGTAAAGTTGAAAATCCTTCTTCAACAGAATATTATGATTATCATACAAACTGGTCTTTTTCACCGGGAGAAGTACTTACCTTTATAGTGCCATCTTACTATGGTTTTGGAAATTCAACATATAAAGGACCTTTAACTCAAAATGAGTCTGTGGAGGTAAATACATATTTTGGTCAAATGCCATTTGTCGATGTTGCAATGTATATGGGCGTAATAGTTTTCTTCCTTGCGTTATTTGGAATTGTAACAAAATGGAAAGAACCCATTGTTAAATTTCTTACAATATTATCAGGAATTGCACTGCTTATTTCTTTTGGAAAGACTTTTCCTGTATTATTTGATTTGATGTTCTATTATTTCCCGTTTTTTGACAAATTTCGGGTCCCATCAATGATTTTGGTGCTTGTGCAATTAAGCTTGCCTGTACTTGCTGGCTTTGGATTAATGAAAATTCTTTCACTCAGGCAAGAGAATGATCAAAGAGCAATAAATATTTTAAAATATTCAGCTTATGTTTTTTCTGGAATATTTATTTTGTCTATTATTCTTAATCAGGCAATTGCTACATGGTTTACAGGCAGAGTAAGTGAATATTCTTCAAGCATTCAGGCTTCAAGACCACAATACGCTCAACAATTTCAAGCATTATCAGAATATATGAGTCAAATGTTTGTGACCGATTTTATGTTTGCTTTTGGGTTTTTAACAGCAGTATTCTGGTTTGGAAATTTTTATATTCAGAGAAAATTAAGTGCGGATGTTTTTGTCCTGGCAGTAATTGTCCTTGCTACAATTGATTTGTGGAGAATTGATGGAAGAGGAGCAAAGTATGTTGATAACCCTGAAATAAAAAGTTTATTCAATACTCCCGATTATGTGACTGCAATAAAAAATCAAAAAGATAACGAACCTTTCCGTTTGATTAATCTTAAACAGGATGGTTCAATTGGTTCCTTTTCGCAGAACTCAAATTATAATGCATATTTTCTTTTAGAAGATTTCTATGGTTATTCGGGAATTAAACCCAGGGCATACCAGGATTTGCTTGATGTAATAGGTCCTGTAAATGAAACTTTGTGGAGAATGGCAAACGTCAAATATGTAGTTCTTGATAAACAAAATATTTATCCTGGAATGACACCAATTTTTTCGGGCGATAAGTCTAATCTTTTGAAGAATGAAAAAGCACTGCCAAGATTTTTCTTTGTTAACAAGGTTGAGACCAAATCAAATATTGATGTTCTAAATGCAATAAAATCAAATTCGTTTGATCCTAAAGAAATAGCTTTTGTTCATAATGAAACTTTACATGTTGATGCAGCAGATTCAACAACTTATATTAAGATTGAAAAATATACTGATGAAAAAAATATACTTGAAGTAAATGCCTCGGGAAATAATTTTCTTTTTATTGGCAATACATTTTTCAGCGGTAAAGCGGATTATAAAGTATTTAAAATTCCGACTGGTTGGAGAGCTTATATTGATGGAGCGGAAACAGAGATTCATAGGACAAATCATGCTTTTATGGGAATAGTTGTTCCAAAAGGAAAACACAAAGTTGAAATTGTATTTGCTCCAATTAGTTTTAGCATTAGTAAATATTTATCTCTCAGCTTAAGTTTTATCACTTTGTTCGGCGTAGCTGTTTTGCTGTTAAAGAAAGTTTTAGGGAAAAAGAAAGAAGAATGATTTCTTTTTCTGAGAACTATAATTTTAATGCCTTTTTATAAACATCATAAGTCTGCTGACAAATAATCTGCGGGCTGAATTTGTTTCTGCCGAACTCGAACATATTTTGTTTATCATACTTGTCTGAATTATCAATCATATAAAGTATGGCGTTAATTAACTGATTTAAATTTCTTATTTCGATCAACAATCCAACCTCTTTTGGCACAAAATCTTCGGGTCCACCGCATTTTGTAGCTATAACCGGAATTCCATAAAGAATCGCTTCAGCAGTTACAACCGAAAAACCTTCTTCGTCGCTGTTAAGAATGTGAAAATCGGAATTAAGTAATAAATTCATTTTTTCTTCTTCTGTAACAAAGCCGTGAAAGAAAACGCATTTGTTTAATACCTGTAATTCTTCCGCAAGTTTTGTTAACATTTCTTTTTGTTCTCCTTTGCCAATGATATGAAATTCAATATCCTTGATATTAAGATTGTTGTAAATATGCGCATAGGCTCTTATTATATCAGCAACGTTTTTGCGTTCAATTAAAACCGAAATATGAACGGCTCTTTTAATGTTGTCTTTCTTTTCTCTGTTGAAATTTATAAACTCAGGATAAACATCAACCACATTTGGAATTATTCCGAAGTTTCCTTTTAAACCGGCTTTCTTCCAGTAATTTAATGATGCAGTAGAATCAACATTTATATACTCGGCGTTTTTAACAATGATTTTTTTGAAAAACAATAATGGAATTTTTGTGTAATTGGTTTCTCCTCTTAAATATTTTAAGTCAGGCGTTGAATGTTCTGTAATAACATATTTTATTTTTTTAATTAATTTTAACCAGAAGGCAACATATCCCGCTCTATCAACAACATTAACATGAATGAGATCATAACATCCCCAGTTTTTATTAATGTATTTTAATCCCAGAATATATGCTTTAATAAATCGTATATTATAGAAAAATTTTTTTATTATTCCTTTACCGGTGGATTTGAAATAAACTTTTACAGTAAAAATTTCATTCTCTTTTATGAATTCCAAATCATATTTTGTTTTTGTCATTGACTCATCCATTCTTACATAAAGAACGGCAACATCACACTTAGCAGACACTGCTTCAGCTTTTCTTTTAACAAACATTCCCAGCACTTTATCAACTCTGCTTGGATACCAACTAGCCAGAAACAGCACTCGTATTTTTTTGTTTTCCATTTACCAATAAATTTATAAATATCCGTTTTCAAAAATAAAATATTATGGGAAGAATTCTGATTTGATTTTTGAGATCAGAATATTATTTATATATACCCTAATCAAAAGTACCAAAAAGAATCAGAATTATTTTTAATTTAGTATGTAAAAAGTAAATGATTATGAAAAAAGCATTAATAATTGGTATTACAGGACAGGACGGCTCATACTTAACGCAGCTCCTTTTAAGCAAAGGATACCAGGTTTATGGAACATCACGTGATGCTGATACAGCTATGTTTAGTGGATTAAAGAGACTTGGTTTATATGATAAAGTAAAATTGTTTTCAATGTCGCTTATCGATTTTAGAAGTGTGATGCAAACAATTTTACAAATTGAGCCTGATGAAATTTATAATCTTGCAGGGCAATCATCTGTGGGATTATCATTTTTACAGCCAGTAGAAACACATGAAAGCATTAGCATAGGCACGTTAAATATTCTTGAAGTATTAAGATTTCATAAACTTCCAACAAAGTTTTATAATGCAAGTTCAAGCGAGTGTTTTGGTGATACAAACGGCGAACCAGCAAATGAAACAACTCCTTTCCGACCAAGAAGCCCTTACGCTGTTGCTAAATCGGCAGCTTTCTGGCAGGTTGCAAATTACAGAGAGGCGTATAATCTTTTTGCATGCTCGGGAATATTGTTCAATCACGAATCTCCTTTAAGACCGAAAAGGTTTGTTACAAAAAAAATAATTGAGACAGCGTGTAAAATATTTATTGGAGAAGAAAAAATTCTGAATCTTGGTAATATTACCATTAAAAGAGACTGGGGATGGGCTCCGGAATATGTTAATGCAATGTTTTCAATTCTGCAGCAAAACCAACCGGATGATTTTGTTATTGCTACGGGAAAAAGCACTTCACTTGAAGAATTTATTGAAAAAACATTTTCTTTTCTTAAACTCGATTATAAAAATTATATTCAGTGTGATAACAACTTAATTCGTCCGACAGATATTTCAATCAGCGTAGGAAATCCTTATAAAGCTAATACAACTTTAAAATGGAAAGCATCTTATTGTGTTGATGATGTAATTAGGATGATGCTTGAGGATGAGTTAATGCAACATAATCTTAAACTTCCTTAAAGGAATTATGGGAATTGTTGTTCAGAAAAGTGCAAAAACTCTTTTTGTTACTTATCTTGGTTTTGCATTAGGACTTATAAATACACTTTGGCTTTTCCCGCTTGCATTAACTGAAGAGCAAATAGGATTGACAAGACTGCTTCTGAATGTCTCTTTTTTATTTGCCTCGTTCGCAGCACTTGGTGCTCCGCAGGTTCCTAACAGATTTTTTCCCTATTTCAATAATCCAGCAAAAAAGCATTATGGCTTTTTCGCTTTTCTTCTAACCATGGGAACTATGGGTTTTGCGATATTTTTAATTTTATTCCTTTCATTTAAGAACACTATTTTTTCTATTTATGCAGATAAAGCAAGTTTGCTTACAGAATATTTTTATCATTTGATTCCTTTTACTTTTTTTGCGTTGTTCATTAATATTATTGAATCATATAATACTATTCAGTTAAATCCTGTTGTTCCAAGTTTTTTAAGAGAGTTCTTTGTGCGATTTTTGCTTACTGCCGGAGTTGTCTTTTTCTTTTTTAATTTAATTTCGTTTAATTCATTCATCAACTTTATGATAGCCTTTTATGGAGTGTCGTTAATTATTCTCATTATTTATACGAAACAAAAAGGATATTTATACCTCAATTCAGGCAGAGAGATAGTTAAATCAGATAAGTTTAAAGAAATTCTAGTGTACTGTAGTTTTATGCTTGTAGCAAATATAAGCGGAAGCATTATCCAGAATATTGACGGATTGGTTTTAAGTGCTTACTCTGGATTAAAAAGTACAGGGATATATTCTATTGCATTTTTTATTGCCACAGTAATAGAAGCACCTAGAAGATCAATGTCGCAGGTTGTTGTTCCGCTTGTCTCCAATGCTAATAAAGAAAATGACATGGTAATGCTTAAAACGCTTTACAAAAAATCATCTATAAATCAACTAGTAATTGGAGGAGTTTTATTCCTGTTGATCTGGTGTAATATTGATAGCATATTTAGATTAATTCCAAACGGACATATTTATGCAGCAGGAAAGTGGGTGGTGTTTTATTTGGGTTTAAGTAAAATTTTTGATATGGCTATGGGAATAAATGCTGAAATAGTTGGAACATCAAAATACTATAAGTACGATCTTGTCTTCTATGCATCACTTGGATTTTTGGCAATAGGAACAAACTTGTTATTTATACCACGATACGGTTTGGTGGGCGCTGCATTTGCGGGAGCTTTATCAGTGTTTCTTTATAACGTGGCAAGATTTATTTTCCTTTTAATGGTAATGAAAATTCAACCGTTTAGTTTAAATACTCTCAAAGTGCTGGTTATCTGGACGATATTTTTAATTGCAGATTTTTATTTGAAAACAGATTTGCCCTTTATTATTGATGCGATAGTAAGAACTTCACTAATTTCATTAATATTCTTTTCCTTGATTTACAAAATGAATGTCTCAGAAGATATTAATAAAATGGCAGATAAATATATTTCACTATTAAATAACAGAGCTTAGTAATAGTAATGAGTTACAGATTTGTAAAAGTTACAACTTATTATAAAGATTATCTACAAAGATATTATTCGCAATATCCTTCAATAATTTCATTAAGCTTCGATGAACAACATAAACATCTTATGTCTCAGGCATATGGATGGTCGGATTATTATGCAAAACATTTAAGGGCACTTAGTGTTGACGCTTATGAAATTGTTGCAAATGCAGAACCAATGCAAAAAAAATGGGCAGAAGAAAATAAGTTGCAAATAAAAGCAAATGAAATTGTTCTTGAACAAATTAAAAAACTCAAACCAGATGTTGTTTTTATGCAGGACAGTACTGCGTTTAATGGTAACTGGATAAAATATTTAAAGGAAAATGTTCCTTCGATTAAAATAGTAATAGGTTGGTGTTGTTCTCCATTTAGTAAAATTAATATGGATAACAGTAAAACATTTGATTTTATGTTTGTCTGTTCTAAAAAGTTTTACGAGGAATTCCGTCAGCTTGGCATGGATGTATATGAATTACGTCATGCCTTTGAGTCATCTCTTCTCCCCAGGATTAAAGAAAACAATAACTTTCCTATAACTAATTTTATTTTTATTGGTTCTCTAATACCTGGTTCCGGTTTTCATGATTTAAGAAAACAGGTGATTGAATACATAATTGATTCAGGTATTGAATATGAACTTTACTCTAACATTACATACATAAAACCAATTGACCTTGCCGGACTAAGACTGGCTTATCTTTTAAGCAAAGGTTTGAAAGCATTTAATCTAAATGAAATTGCACTAAAAATTCCAAAGATTGGCAAAGTATTTTCATTAAAAGAAATGCCGCAAAACTTACCAGGTGTAAAAAGCTTAATAAAAAAAGCAAAACCTCCTCTATATGCATTGGACATGTTTAAAGCTTTGCACAAAGCGAAAATCGCTTTTAATCTTCATGGACAAATTGCAGGAAATTACGCGGCTAATGTACGAATGTTTGAAGTAACGGGTGTTGGCAGTTGTTTGCTTACAGATTGGAAAAAAAACATTACAGAATTATTTGAGCCTGATAAAGAAATAATTACTTATAATTCAGCACAGGAATGTACTGAAAAAATAAAATGGCTTTTAGATCATCCATCTCAATTGACTGAAATTTCAAAAGCGGGTCAACAAAGAACATTAAACACACACAATTATTATTTAAGAGCGAGTCTGCTAAACGAAATCATAGTAAAAAAACTCGCGAACATTTCACACAGGAGATAAAGTTTTTACCTTTAAAATCTGCCCAAATTTTCGATTATTATTATAAGCAGATTAACTTCTTTATAGTATATATTCCATAATTGCTTTATCTTTTAAGTGAAAATTAAAATTTATTGAACATTCAATTGTCAGCTTCTAAAAAACTTGAAAATCTTTTTTCCGGATTTCCCGATGTTCTTTTACTTCAGAACAAGGAGGGAATTTTTACCGAATCCCTGACTTCGGATAATGATGTTTTACCTATTCCGCCGGTTAAATTTATTGGAAAAACTTTTTTCAAACTATTTCCCGAATCGTTCGCTTCTTTGGCAGAAAAACAAAGGCTGTTGGCAATTGAAACTCAAACTGTAAAGACAATTGAATTTTCGGCAAAAAAGGAAAATAAAAAACATTTTTATGAAGTTCGCTTAATCCCTAAGGAGGATATTTTGCTGGTTGCAATAAGGGATATAACTTTTATTAAACAGAGCGAGCATACTTTAAAAAGTCTTGAAAAAAAATACAATGCTCTTTTAACCGAGTACGAACAGCTTAAACAGCAGGACGCATCTAATAAACAGTTGCTGGATAAAGAAAAAGAAAATTTGCGTCAACGGGTTGAACAAACTGAAGATATAGATCATAACTTGCGAACTTTTATGAACGGCGTTCTTGGATTTGCTGATATTCTTAGGGAAGAATCAAAAGAGCTTTCAAATCAGAGTTATTATCTTTTTGCGGATACAATTTTTAAAAACGGACAAAAACTTTTATCGTTAATTGATTTAAACCTTGCGAGTGATTCAGGCTCTGGCAAACTTGAACTTGATATTAAACCATGTTCAACCTCAGAACTTATTCCCAACATAATTGAAAAGTTTAAGGAAGAAGCAAGCAAAAAAAATATAAAATTAAATTTTTCAGACAGAGCAAAATATCGTGTAATGGCTGATGAAACCAGATTAACAGAAGTAATAAGTAATCTTGTAGATAATGCCATTAAACATTCTAACGCTTCAGCGGTATTAATTGAAAGCGGATACGATATAAACAGAGAGATGGCAGTAATTCGTATTAAAGATACTGGCGATGGTATTGATGAAAGTTTGCTTCCGCATCTTTTTAATCCATTTAAACAAAACGATAAACAATCATCTCCTTTTTTAATTAGCGGACTTGGATTATCCATTGCAAAAAGATTAGTTGAACTTATGTATGGACAAATTGAGTTAACATCAACACAGGGTAAAGGTTTAACAGTAACTGTGTATCTTCCTGCCTCTGATAAAACGGAAGAAGGAATTACAGTTCGTGATACAATTTTCTTTGCAAGCTCAAACGAAATAGTTTTCTTAAGCAAACTTCAACCTTATTTGCTTATTGTGGAAGATGACACTACAAGCAGAAGGATGCTTGAAATTACTCTTGGAAAAGTTGCTAAGTTGAATTTAGCAAAAGATGGAGAAGAAGCGCTGCAATTAATTCAATCGAAATATGAAGTTGGACAAAGATATGATTTAATACTTCTCGATATCGGGCTGCCTCCACCATGGGATGGATTAAAATTAAGAGAAGAAATTATCTCAAGGTTTGAAGATTATTCTAAAATTCCTTTTATTGCTCAAACAGCTTTTGCTTTAAAAGAAGATAAGAACAGAATTCTTAAAGCAGGTTTTAATGGTTACATTGCCAAACCAATTGATAGAAGAGATTTAATCAAAAATATAGCTCAACTTCTTAAAGACTCTAATATTTGAAAAAGTTAGTTTTCTTCAGTGACATTTTTTACAGATTTTTTCTTTTCTGAGAAGTAACTGTAGATGGCGGGTATAACGAACAATGTTAAAATAGTTGAAAAAATTAAACCGCTTATTACAACAATTCCCATAGAGACTCGACTTTCGGAACCAGCACCAAGCGCCAATGCAATTGGTAGTGTGCCAAGAATTGTCGAAAGACTGGTCATAAGAATTGGTCTAAAACGTAACACCGCAGCTTCTTTTACTGCATCAATTATATTTAATCCTTCAGCTTTTTGCTGATTCGCAAATTCAACAATAAGAATACCATTTTTAGTTACAAGTCCAATTAACATAATTAAACCAATGTTACTAAAGATATTCAATGTCTGGTCAAAATACCATAATGATAATAAAGCTCCTGTAACAGCAAGGGGCACTGTAAACATAATTATGAATGGGTCTCTGAAACTTTCAAACTGTGCCGCAAGAATAAGGTAAATCATTATTAGTGCCAGCAAAAAAGTGTAAAGCAAACTTGAAGAGCTTTCCACGAAATCTTTTGAAACTCCACTAAGCGTTGTAGAAAAAGATTTATCTAGAACATTCTCCGCGATGCGATCCATTTCTTTAATTCCATCTCCAATAGTATATCCCGGGGAAAGGCTTGCAGAAATTGTTGCGGCGACATACCGGTTAAATCTGAAAAGTTGGGGTGGATTACTCTGTTCAACAATTGTTACAAAATTATCTAATTGAATTAGTTGACCATTTTTAGATTTAACAAACAGAGAACTTAAATCGGTCGGAGTATTTCTATCCTGCTTCTTTACCTGTCCAATTACCGAGTATTGTTTCCCATTTAAAATAAAATAACCATAACGCTGTCCACTAAAAGTAAGTTGAATTGTTTGTGCAATATCAGCTACAGACACACCAAGCTCGCGTGCTTTGTTACGGTTAATTTCAATTGCTAGCTCAGGTTTGTTGAATTTAAGATTTACATCGACCTGTTTGAAGATAGCACTCTTTCTTGCTTCTTCTAAAAATTTAGGAATAACCTGTTTTAGTTTATCTAGAGTAGGTGCTTGCAGTACATATTGAATAGGTAAACTTCCACCTCGGGAAGTTCCGATTGTTTGTTCCTGTATGACAAAAGTTCTTCCGTCTGTAAATCTATTTACAAGACCTGTTAATTCTTCTGCAATTTGTTGTTGACTTCTTTTTCGTTTATCAGGTTCAGTTAACATAAGACGAATAAAACCTGTATTCACAGCAGAACTACCTCCTCCAAGCGCAACACCAACTATTGACGCTTCTCTTTCCGGAACAGCATCAGATACAGTCTCAACAAGTTTATCCATAAAGCGGTTTGTAAAATCATATGAAGCTCCTTCACTAGTGGTGGTTTGTACCCTTATTGCAGAACGATCCTCAATTGGTGCAAGTTCAGATTGTAAGATTGGAAATATTAAAGCAATCAATAGAATAGAAACAGCCATTATTACAAAGGCTATCCAGCGATGGTTCATGAATTTGTTCAGAGCAGTTCTATAACCACTCATTAAATTTTCAAAGAATGGTTCTGTAACAATATAGAATTTACTGTGCTTTGTTTTTTGTTTAATAATTTTCGTGCTAATCATAGGAGTTAGCGTTAGAGCAACAAAAGCTGAAATAATAACTGAACCAGAAATGACTATTCCAAATTCTCTGAAAAGCCGACCGGTTAAACCTTGCAAAAAAATGATAGGAAGAAAAACAGCTGCAAGTACAACAGTTGTTGAAATAATTGCAAAAAAGATTTCAGCGGCACCTTTCGTTCCTGCTTCTACTGGTTCCATTCCATTTTCAATTTTTTTATAAATATTTTCAAGTACAACTATAGCATCATCAACAACCAGCCCAATAGCAAGAACAATTCCTAAAAGAGTTAGAACATTAATTGTGAAACCCGCAAGGTACATTATGAAAAATGCTCCTATTAAAGAAATTGGAATAGCAAGAATTGGAATTAAAGTCGTTCGCCAGTCTCGTAAAAACAAAAAGATAATTATTATAACAAGTATAAAAGCAATAAGAATTGTTTCTTTAACTTCGCTAATAGAGTTTCGAATATGTCTGGTCATATCAAAACCAATACTTGCTTTTACGTCTTTAGGTATATCTTTTTTTATTTGTTCAAGTCTTTTATAACATTCATCGACAATCTGAATATGATTAGACCCCGGTTGAGGAATTAATACAACTCCCACCATCGGAATTCCGTCCTGTTTGAGAATAGAATATTCGTTTTCGGGACCAAGCTGTGCATAACCAACATCACTTAATTTGACAAGTATTCCGTTGCTTTCTTTTATAATTAAGTTATTAAATTCTTCTTCTGTTGAAATTTTGCCTTTAGTGCGGACAGTAAGTTCTGTACTGTTCCCTTCTATTTTGCCGGAAGGGAGTTCAATGTTTTCATTATTTAATGCTGTTCGAATTTCCTGTGGAGAAATTTTATATGCAGCAAGTTTTTTAGGATCGAGCCAAAGCCGCATTGAATATCTTTTTTCACCCCAGATTTGAACTGCGCTTACACCGGGAATGGTTTGCAATCTTTCTTTAAAAACATTATTTGCTATTTCAGAAATCTGCAGCAAGTTTTTTACATTACTTTGCAGCGCAATATAAATAATTGGACTGGCATCTGCATCTGCTTTGGTTACAGTTGGTGGATCGGTATCGGGCGGAAGTTGAGATATTATTCTTGATACTCGGTCACGAACATCGTTTGCAGCCGCTTCCATATCGGTATCAACATTAAACTCAACTGTTATATTGCTTCTGCCATCACGACTAATAGATGTAATTGAACGAATGCCTGCAATTCCGTTAATTGATTCTTCTAAAATTTCTGTTATTTGTGTTTCAATTACGTCGGCATTTGCTCCAATGTAAGAAACGCTCACTGTAATTATCGGAGGATCAATGCTTGGAAATTCCCGCACGCCAAGGTATGTGTAACCAATTACTCCGAATAAAACAATAATTATGGAAAGAACTATTGCAAGAACAGGACGCCTGATGCTGATTGAAGATAAACTCATTTTAAATTCCTGCTCTAATTAGATTGAACAATTTTTACTTTTGATTTCGGTCTTAATTGAAGAATTCCCGAAGTAATTATAGTATCACCTTTTTGTAATCCCTGGATAATTTGAACTTCATCTTCGCTTCGCAAACCGCTTTCAACCTTTACCTGTGTTGCAATTCCATTTTTATAAAGGAATACTTTTTCTCCCGTTATATCTGGAACGAGAGCCTGACTGGGAATGGTAATTGCATCTTGCAGATTTTCAAGATTGATATTTATTTCTACAAATGAACCGGGGATAAGTTCATTGCGTGGATTTAAACAAGTCGCTCTTATCTGAAGTGTTCTGGTTGATTCATCTATTTTGGGTTCGATAGCGTAAATTCTTGCGTTATATATTTTTCCTGTTGATGATACTTTGAACGAAATATTTTCGCCGACTTTAATCTGTCCGGAATATTTTTGCGGAACTGAAAAATCTATCTTAACAGGGTTGTTGTTCTGGATTGAAGCTATTTTTGTTGAAGGAGTAATATAACTTCCTTCACTGATGTATCTTAAACCAATAACTCCGTTAAACGGAGCGATAATTTCTGTTTTATCAATTTGAGCTTTAATTGCTTCAATTTCTGCAATAAGTGAATTCAACTCGTTTAGAGCAGTATCATAAAGCTCCTGGCTTGTACCGTTTTTTTCGAGCAATTTTTTTTGTCTGAATTCTTTATCCGCAGCAAGCTGACGTTTTAATTCGGTCTTTTTTAACTGTGCTTGTAAATCGGCGTCGTTTATTTTTACAAGCAAGGTGCCCTTTTTTATAAAAGTTCCTTCAGAAAAATTAATTTTTACAACCTTGCCAGAGATTTCACTTTTTAATTCAACTTCTTCATTGCTTAAAATTGTGCCTATTGTCTGAATGTTTTTTTCAAGTGGACGCGGAGAAATTACTTGTATGTTAACAAGGATAGTTCTTCCTGCCATTCTGGGGGCTTCGGTGGTATTTTTCTCTTCACCGCTGTTTGTAAAAATTCTTTTAAAAACCAGCACAAGAATAATTATTAATAATATTGTTAAACTAATTCGTATTATAGTTTTGCTTTTCATTTTTTCTTCTCGCTTAACAGGAAACGATTTAAATTCTTGAAGTAAAAATAAACATTCTTTGAAAAGTATTTAGTATAAAACGAAGTCATTAATGTTTTACTAATTTCTGCTTTGAGATTAGTTAAATAAACAAGAATTAGATATTTTTCTCACAAAAATTGTAAAGATTTTTATGTTAAAATTTTTTTTGTTGTTTTTATTCCTTATTACTACCTTCAATGGAGTTTCTCAAACATTACAGTTGCCGCCACGTCCTGAAAACGCTCCATCGGGTTCGGCATTTATTCAAATGATCTGGAGTCTTACTCGCGAAGAAAGAGAAGAAGTAATTTATTCGCAGGTTATTAGCGGTAATGTGCCTGATTTTATGCGACAGCTTGTACCGGTAAATACTATTGTAAACATTAACGGTATAATTCACACAGCAACTTACTTTGCTGTTTGCGACTATTTTGCTGTGGGTTCTGATAATGATTATTTTCTGACTCCAATGACCCCGTTACTTGCACAAAGAATTGCAAATACTTTAAACTGCACACTGCCCACAAAAAGAATGGTAGATACAATTTATAAAAACGCTCCGTGCAAATTACGCCCACAGCCTATTCCCCCAACTCCGCAAATGATAACTGTGCCCGTTTTTGCACAGCACAACGATTCAGTGAAAAGCATTCGCCTTCCTGTAATAAATCAATATCCGCTTGGCACTCTTGTAGGCGGCGATAAAAAAGATGTAATTATCTCCAATAAAATTTATTATAATCTTAACCCCAATGTTCCTAAACCTGTAGTAATTTACGGATGGCATCAATTAAACGGGACACCTATTCAACCGGTCTATAATGGCCACGAAGAAACTTATGCTGATTATAGTCATGGAATACGTTTAATAAAAGACACAATGATAGTTGATGGAATTCCAAAAAAGATTTCAACTGTTTTGGCAGATTCAAATATTTGTTCGATTATTAGTGATGAAGGAGTTATTCTAACTCCAAGGTACAATCTAGCCGGAGTTACTACACCTGTTCCCAAAACCTTTGGGATATTACGAAAAAATAATACAAGCATTAAAGTAGTAGTGGCCTCATTGTTAGGAACTACATATAAAGCATACTATGGGTTAAATGGAACAACTTTTAATGATTCTACCCAGCTTTTTAGTGACAGCTTAGTTGTAAATGGCTTGCTTAGCGATACCTGTTACTATTTTTTTTTGAGAGCATTTGATTCAAGGGGAATGTCTTCACCGTCAGAAGTTCTTGCAGCGGTAACTAATAATGGTAGTTCATCGGTATTAATTGTAAACGGATTTGATAGGGCTACAACAACTAACACAAAAAATTTTATTCGCCAGCATGCAAGTACGTTCGGGTTAATGAAATGGATTTACGATTCCGCGACAAATGAAGCCGTGGTAACTGGTTTGGTATCAATCAATAATTACTTACTTGCGGATTATATTCTTGGAGAGGAAAGTACAGCGGATGAAACATTTAACTCAACGGAGCAGGATACAATAAAAAATTTTTTGCGTAATGGAGGAAGACTTTTTGTTTCAGGTTCTGAAATTGCTTGGGACCTTGATTTGAAAGGAACAACAACTGATAAAGAATTCATTACTCAGTTCTTAAAAACACAATATGTAAATGATTCACCTGCAGGTGCTGTAGGAGTGTATTATGGTGTTTCTCCTAAACCGGGGACAAGATATGAATCAATGAACCCATTCAACTTTGATAACGGAAATTACGGGACGTATAACGTTAAATATCCCGATGTTATAAAAGGAGTTAATGGAGGAGCGAATCAATTATATTATACTGGTTTTTCTTTCGATACCTGTGCGGCAGTTTTGTATAAGGGAATTTTTCCCGGAGGAATAAAAGAAGGAATGGTTTTGCTTCTTGGTTTCCCTTTTGAAACCATTTATGATGCATCTAAAAGGTATGAGCTGATTTATAAAACTGGATTTTTTTCTGCTTCTGGATTTTCTTCTGACGAATCAAGTATTAGCGAATATAGACTTTATCAAAACTTTCCTAATCCATTTAATCCACAAACACAAATTCAATATTCGCTTAAAGAAAAACAATTCGTAACAATTAAAGTCATCGATATACTTGGAAGAGAAATATTAGTTTTGGTTAACGAAGAAAAGCCTGCAGGCAAATACTCGATAGAATTTAATTCAAAAGACTTAAGCAGTGGAATTTATTTTTATCAGTTAGTGGTTGATAATTTTGCTCAGACAAAGAAAATGATTCTGTTAAAATAATCAGCCGCCTGTTGGTTCAAGCGGCCGAAAACATTAAACTACTTTTTAAGTAAGAACTGCATATTTAATTTAATTGTAACATCTTTGCCAACTACAAGTCCGCCAGCTTCAATTGTTTTATTCCATTTAAGATTATAGTCAAAGCGATTTATTTTGGTTTGAGCGTACCATCCCATTTTGGTATTTCCCCACGGATCGGTTACAGTGCCATTATATTTTGCATCGAGTGTAATTGTTTTGGTAACGTCTCTTATTGTAAGGTCACCTGTTATTTTGTAATTGTTTTTACCGCTCTTTTTAACGGACTTGCTTACAAACTTCATCTCAGGGAATTTTTCCGAATTAAAAAAATCATCACTTCTTAAATGTCCATCACGATCGTTGTTATCTGTAAAAATACTTGCTGTCTTTATGTTTGCTTCAACTTTTTCAAGGTCACCTTTAGAGTTTGTACTTGCAGTAGCATCAAAATCTTTAAAGTGTCCTTCAACATCAGTTATGACCAGATGCGAAACCGAAAATCCAACTTTTGAATGTGATTTATCAGCCGTCCATGTTTGAGTTTGTGCGAAGCCATTTAATGCAATAAAAGCAACAGCAAAAGTTAAATACAATATTTTTTTCATTTTTTTCTCCTTTGTTATTTATTTGTTAAAATTCACATTTAAATCAAAAAGCATTATTTGGGATTTAGAATTTGCAATGATTTCAATTTTATCTTCCTGAATCACGCTTATAGCATCTCCTTCTTGTAAAGAATTATTATTAACCGATACATTACCATTAACAAGGTGAAGATAGAGACCTCTTCCATTTTTTAATTCATAAGTTAATTTTTTTTCTTCGAATAAATCGGCAAGAAACAAATTAACATCCTGATGAATAAAAATTTTCCCATTCTGTTTTTCTCCAGTTGCAACAAGCTGAAAATTGTTTAGTCGTTCATTTGAATTAAAGAAATACTGTTCATATGCTGGTTCTAAATCAGGTATATATGGAATAATCCAGATCTGGAAAAGATGTACTTCCTCATTGTTTGAATTATTAAATTCGGAATGATAAACTCCTTTACCAGCAGTCATTTTTTGAAATTCTCCGGCTTGAATGATAGAAGAATTTCCCATGCTATCTTTATGTTGAAGAGAACCTTTTATTACATAAGTAATAATTTCCATATTATCATGTGGATGTTTTCCAAAGCCGCCGGATGGAGCAACAAAGTCTTCATTGATAACTCGTAGAGGTCCAAAATTTATCATTTCTTTATTAAAAAAATTTCCAAATGAAAAAGAATGAAAACTATTTAACCAGCCTATACGTGTTCTGCCACGTTTACTATTTGGGATAATTTTAATCACGGAAAATCCTGTTATTATTTGTAAATCTTAAAAATGCCGAAAAATAATTTTTTCAGGTTTTTTATAATTCATTATTAAAAACAGGGAGAGAGTATTTTAAGTTCCAATATTTTGAACTTAAAGTAATTTATTTTTCCTGAATGGATGTTCCGAGCTTTTTAAGTAATCTTGAGAGTTCTTCTTGTTCTTTTTCACTAAGAACTGATGCGGTTTTTACTACAAAATCGGCGTGCTGCTTGAATATAGATTCAATTAGTTTTTTCCCTTTTTCTGTAAGATGAATAATAATTGCTCTTCTATCGACGCGACTGAATTCTCTTTCAACAAGATTTTCTTTTTCAAGGTTATCAATCACCAGAGTCATATTCCCACCAGAGACAAGCTGCTTGGAACTTAAGTCGCCTATTTTCATTGAGCCAAGATGGAATAAACATTCCAGAACAGAAAATTGAGGTTCTGTTAGACCAAAAGAGCGAATATTTTCATAAGTCTTTTTGCTAAAAGTCGAATGTGCGCGAGCAAGTTTTACCCACATTGAAAGAGCAGAGTCAATTTTTTTGCCATATTTTTTAGTCGTTTTCATTAGGTTGAAAATCCTTATTTAATTTAATGTTAAAATAATTAGACTTCAAATAATAGTCAATTGGTATTTTAGTCATTAAGGGAATAGGGTTGGTGGTTTGGAGAGGTTCTATTTATAACAGAAAGAGTCTCAAGTATATTTACAGGAGACTCTTTTCTGATTTTACCGTTGCCCTCTACGGAAAAATTATTTCAGCAACATCATTTTCTTTGTAACTACATAATCGGGTTGTCCCGGAGTTGATGCGATAAATCTATAGAAATAAACTCCGCTTGCGACACGGTTATTATAGTCATCATCACCATTCCATTTTACAGAATAGTTGCCAATGGAAAGCTCGCCATTAGCAAGAGTTTTTACTAATTTTCCGATGCTGTTATAAATATAAATTTTTACATTTGCTGCCCGTGGAACAGAAAATTTAATTTCAGTGGATGGGTTAAATGGATTTGGATAATTCTGACTCATACTGAAATTCTTTGGCGTTTCAATATCATCCATTTTAACACCGGTCATTAAACTTAATGCTCCCCTTAAAATTGCAGCTGCATATTTTGTGTTATGAATTCCAAGGCTCCAGTCATTCTTTACAAAGTAGTAAGTATGAATAGCTTTTAAGTTGTCTGGCCATTTAGGATGATTCTTAACAAGCATAGAATCTTTTGCCATATTTACTGGTTCACCCGTTGCATCTAATGGAAGAGTTGCTTTCACTCTATTTAACAGACCTTGTATTTCAGTTTGAACACCTTGAATTTGTCCGTTTCCATCATAGTCTGCTCCTGCAATTACATCATCGTAAGAATTTAACCAGCTTCCATGGCAGGTACGGCATGCTTTAATCATGATAGAATCATTGCCAGCCATAGTCATTGTATGGTTAGAGTGTTTGCTAGTTCCAACAACTCTTTCCTGCATATGACAGGTTATACAACCTTTTTCAAGTCCTTTGTGGGTGCTGATTCCGGTTATATTTAAACCAAATTCATAGGCATTAGCTCCAAGGAACATATCTGCTTGCGGGCTGTAGTGAGGATAGAATCTGTCTGCAAACCGAATTTGCTGAGATTGAATTCTTGCAACAGAATTTTCTCGTGCGCGGTGACAGTTCATACAAAGTTGTCCAATTCCACCATAAGTTGCCGGGAACTTATATCCGTTTTGTAATGAATCCAAACGGGTTGTTCTTAACTGGTATGGATTCTCATCGCTGTGAGGATCATGGCAGGTTGCACACGAAATTGATGGAAATGTCGTTACAGCACTATAATTCGGTGAAGTTTTATTCTTTGTATAAGCAACAAAAGCTTCACCATTATGGCAAGGACGGCAAGATGCGTTTCCGGCCGCAGAGCTACTTAATGTTAATTTAGCATGATGAGATGATTGCCAGTAGCTGTATAACATATGCTTGGTTGGAGCGTCGTGGCAGGTTGCGCAAACTCCCGCATCAATACTTTTGCTGATTTTTGCTTTATCTCCGCCAGATTTATGGTCGGTGCCAGGACCGTGACAGCTTTCACAACCAATTGTTGCAACTGGTTTGAGAGATGCATAGCTGTTACTAAGTAAAACCCACCGGGTTGTGTCCATATAAGAAATAGCTACATTGTTAGGTCCCGATGCTGGCTTGTACCAAGTAGTATCCCAGCCAGTTGTAAATGAAAGGTAACCAAAATTACCGTTGTTTACATTCTTTTCCCAGGCGGTTGTATGACATTTTACACAGAACCCTGAATAAGTTCCGGTGCCGTACGAACCAACTTCAAGCTGACCAGTAATACCACGCTTATAGATAGTAGCATGCTTGGTGACTTGCCATTCCGTATTCATAGTGCTATGACATAGAGAACATGATAAACCGGTTGTTGGGTTTCCGGAATATATCGAAGCAAACAAGGTATCGTAGGAAATTTTTGTTCCATTGACTGTAATTTGTACGATATATCTGCCAGAAAGATCAGCGGTAAAACTGGTTGCAATTTTATTTGTGCTATCAAATGCTGCAACTGAACCAGAAGGTTTTTCGACAAATGACCATGCAAAGGAAGTTGCAGTGGAAGTTCCGGAGCCTGTTGTATCAGCAGAAAGATATGCTTTCATGCCTTTGCCGAATACGCGAAGCCCACTATAAATCTGCCAGGTGTTAGCTGTTGTACTATTTAGTCCCAACTTTCCTGGAGATTTTGCCTCCCTTTTTACTTTTACTGTCTGAGCTGCAGACTCAAACATTAAAGAAAACAGGAGGAAAAAAGAAACAACATAAAGTATCTTTTTAATCACTTAGACCTCCGTGATTTGTTAATTATTTATTATTGCGCCTCTTTAAAGAGCAAAATAATCATACAAATACCGAACCATTGAAAATATTAAATAAATGGTTTTTTCTTAAATGGTTATGTGGTATTTTTTTACATTTTTATATGTTGAGAACAAACAGTTGTTCTAAATTAAGTTTTAAAATTGAATAATCATTAAATAAAAACAAGATTGAAATATTTTTAAAAGACATTTTAACTTTATCCGCTTATTAATTTATTTTGAGGAGTGTTTTTTAAAAATTAATTGAGTTATGAAAATAAGTTTATTGCAATACAATCCTGTTTGGGAAGATAAAAAATCTAATCAACAAAAGATAACCAGGTTTATTAATGATTATAATGAAAAAACCGATTTATTAATCATGCCTGAGATGACTTTAACCGGATTTACTATGAACTCAAATGAGTTTGGTGAAAAAATTCCCAGTGATTCATTTAATTATTTTTCTTCGATAGCCAAAAGTCGTAACATTTATGTAATAGCGGGAATAATTCACACTGTTAACTATCAACACTATAACGCATTATTGTTATTGAAAAAAAATGGTGAGTTATTATCGGAATATAGAAAAATACATCCATTTGCTTTTGCGAAAGAAGATAAATTTTATTCTGCTGGTAACGAACTCGAAGTTGCCTCGATTGATGATTGGAAATTGGGGTTGTCGATTTGTTATGATTTACGGTTTCCAGAGTTATACAGGTTATACGGAAAAGAAAAAGTAAATCTTATAGTAAATATTGCAAACTGGCCAACAACAAGAATTGAGCATTGGAGGACTTTATTAAAAGCAAGAGCAATCGAAAATCAGTGTTATGTAGTTGGTGTAAACAGAGTCGGGAAAGATAAAAAAGTTGAATACAACGGATTCAGCAGCATATTCAGTCCAATGGGGGAAGAGCTTTTATCTGTTGAAAATAAAGAAGGAATTTTTTCCACAGAAATTTCTCCAGACGAAGTTAAAATGGTAAGAGAAAAATTTCCCTTTTTAGATGATATTAAATTGATTTAATTGAAATAAAAATTTTTTAAAAGATGAAACTAAAAGTTGTTATAACAGGCGGTGCTGGATTTATCGGCAGCCACATATCTGAGCACTGGATTAATTCAGGTGCAGAAGTTTTTGTGATTGATAATTTAAGAACCGGGCACTTGAAAAATATTTCTAATTTAACATCAGTAAATTTTATTAACGGAAGCGTAACAGATAAAGAATTATTAAATAAAGTATTGCAAGACGCTGATTATGTCCATCATCTTGCCGCGTTAGTATCAGTGCCGGAATCAATAACGCATCCTTTTGAATGTGTTGATATAAATGTAAACGGATTATTAAACGTTCTCGAAGCATCAAGACTAAATAAAGTGAAAAGAGTTATTCATAGCAGTTCTGCGGCAATTTATGGCGATAATCCTGTAAGTCCGAAAACAACAGATTTAAATCCTTCTCCTAAATCACCTTATGGAATAACAAAACTTGATGGCGAATATTATCTTCAAATGTATGCCGAACAGTATGGAATGAAAACCATCTCATTTCGTTATTTTAATGTGTTTGGACCACGACAGGATCCTAAAAGTCAATATGCTGCAGCAATTCCAATATTTGTAAGTCAGGCACTAAAGAATAAAGATATTGTAATTTATGGTGACGGTGAACAAACCCGTGATTTTATTTTTGTAAAAGATGTTGTTAAAGTAAATGTTCTTGCAACAGAATATCAAAATGTTAACGGTGTATATAATGTGGGAACCGGAATAGCCACATCAATTAATACGCTGGTTAAGCTTGTAATTGAAATGACAAAAAGCAAAAGCAAAATTATTTATAAAGATGAGCGTCCTGGAGATATTAAACACAGCTTATCATCTATTGAAGCAACAAAAAAGGATTTACACTTCTCGCCTCAAAGTGATTTAGTCTCAGGGCTGGAAGAAACAATAAGATATTTTATCAATCTTTTTGAATAAGAAAATAATTTATGCCAAGAATATCGGCAGGAATTTTATTATATAGAACAATAAATAAAGAGCTTGAAATTTTTCTTGTTCACCCGGGAGGACCTTTTTTCAAAAATAAGGATGAGGGATATTGGAGTATTCCCAAGGGAGAAGTGGAAAAAGGAGAGAATTATCTACAAACAGCCATAAGGGAGTTTAATGAAGAAACAGGTATTACAGCAACCGGTGATTTTATTGAACTTGGAAGTGTCGTTCAAAAAGGTGGTAAAATTGTTCATGCATGGGCTTGTGAATATACTAAAAATGATGAACCAGTCATTACAAGCAATGAAGTATTATTAACTTGGCCCCCATTGATTGGAAAAAAAATTTCATTTCCGGAAGTTGATAAAGGATTTTTCTTTACAGTTAAAAGGGCTTGTAAAAAAATAAAACCAACTCAGTTGCCATTAATAGAAAGATTAGAAGAATTTCTTATTAAGAAAACAGGTCTTTAGTTAGTTGATTCTAAGAGAAAATCTTCAATTTTAGACATTACCAGCTCAACATCAATTTCTTTTATACACTTAAATTGAACGTCTTCTCTCGAACAAGAGAGAGGTTTGGGTGAGTAAACAAAACAGGGAGAACAACTTAAATTTACTGATGCTGTTTTGTAATTTGTTTTCCATGGGTGAATGTAATTCATGCTTGTTGGACCAATAATACAAACAACATTTAATTTTAAAGCAGAAGCTATATGCATTAAGCTTGAATCATTAGTGACGAAAATATTACAACGTTTCATAATTGCAACTGAGTGTGACAAGCTATCTGTTTCGACAACAATACAATTATTAGAATTTATTTTATTAGCAATTTCCCTTTTCAAATCATTTTCTTCAGGTCCGCCAAATAATAAAATTTTTGCATTATGGTTTTCAATAAGTTTTTTCCCAAGTAAAGAAAATTTTTTCGGTTCCCATCTTCGTTTAATGTGATTTTTCAAAGTTGAACAACCCGCATGAAATCCTATTATAATCTCATTGGGGTCAATGTTTTTATTTCGATAAAATTCTTCTTCATAGATTACATCGTTCTCGCTTAATGGAAAAGAAAGAGAGGGTTCTTCATTAAATTTAGTTTTAAAAAGATTTTCAGAGAGTTTTATATTTTCTTGTACATTATGAAGAGAATCATCTTCGTTGAAGCGAATGTTATTTAGCCATCCAAAATTTATTAAATCCATTCGGATATATTTTGTGCCCGCACGATATTTTGCCCCGACCAGAAAATTTATAAGGTTATATTCTCTTCTGTTTGAAGGATAAACATTAATTGAGTATTCGTATTTGTTTCTAAGTGCCAGAACAAAGCGGAGAGCTTTTAATTTGTTCTCGTTCATAAAATCAAAATAAAAAACATTGTTCAATAATTTCGTGCGTTCATAGTTTTCTTTTACGCCTTTGAACATTACAAGTGCGTCAATTAATGCATCTGGAAATTTTTTCCTGATAAGCTGCAAAGCAGGGGTAAACATTAATGCATCGCCAATTCCCGATAAAGCTATTATTAGTATTTTCATAATTAAAATAAAAGGGCGACAAGAAATGCCGCCCTTTAAAATTTATTTTGTTGTATCAGGTTGAGTTTTTAAGTCTTTAAATCTTTTTATTGATGCTTCAATCGAAGGATCCTGTGGATAGTAAGCCTGCAAACGCTGTAATATACCAATCGCTTTATCATATTCTTTTAAATTTTCGTATGTTTCTAACAACAAACGATAAGGATTGTAATAAGAACTTACATCTGAAGGATTTTCTTCAATGCTTTTCAATGCCTCCCGCTCAATTTCCTTTGCAAGAGCTTTATATTTTTCTACTGAATTAGCTGCGTGATAAAGAGTACTAATATCAAACAAAAGTCTGTAATCCATCTTAAGGATAGAGCGAGGCATTTTCTTTTCCATCTCATCAAGTACTTCAATTGCTTTCTGGGTTTGATTACCGCTGTTTATGTAATACAATGCAAGCCTGATGAAAGAATTGCGATAATTTTGTACTAATCTTTCATGATTTTCATCAAAGAAAATTTTTGGATTGTTTAATCCTCTGAACTTAAATCCTGGTTGATAATTTTTATTTGCAGAGGGATTTTCTTCAAATAATTGTTTGCGGAGAATCTTTTCGTTAATGAATTCTATGTTTGGTTTTCTCTTTTCAGGAACAAGACGTAAAGCCATTCCTTCCATTTTCAAATAATCGCTTAAACCAATTTTGCTGTCTTCCGAGCAAGTAACAGCAAAATAAATTGGTCTTTCCCAGTTATTTTGTTCAACAATGTCTTTAACCATAATATCTTGAACACGGATAGCTTTTATGTTGCCATATGTAGCAGTGTTATTCATTCTCCACGTTAACCGCCCCTCTTTAATAATAGATGAATCAGTAATTCCATATTCATCATAAATATTATTTTTAGAAGATTTATCCATAGACATTTGATTCTTAATTTCACTAAAATTCATACTTCTTGTCGCAAAATCATTTGGAACAAGAATAGTTATATCCTGTGGTTCCCATTGTGAAGGACGTAAATCGTTTTCATTAATTCTTTCATTTGGAATGCTAATCTTTACGCGTCTTGCACCGTAAGGCTCAAGATTTTTCAATTGATAAACATACCATGGAGTATTAAGCAAACTTAAATTCACTATGCGAATATCTCTTCTGACACCTTCAACGTCTTGCAAATACCAGAGAGGGAATGTATCGTTATCGCCATTTGTGAATAGTATTGCATTTGGTGCACAACTTTGTAATAAGTTGTAAGAATAATCCCAGGGAACATAATTCTGAGATCTGTCGTGGGTAAAATAATTTGCCTGTAACATTCTTGCAGGAACAAACAGAACGCCAAATGCAAGTACACCAAGTACTGCACCTTTTGCAATGGATTCTGTCTTAATTCTCTTTTTCACAAGTTCAATTAACCCCTGAATTGCGATTGCAATCCAAATTGAATAAACGAAGAACGCACCAACATAGAAATAATCTCTTTCTCGCGGCTGCGGTTCTTGTTGGTTTTGATAGAATGCGGTTAGGTAACCCATAAAGATAAACAGAACCATATAAACCGATGCCATTTTCCAATCTTTTTTGAAATGGAAATAAATTCCAATTAAACCAAGTAGAAATGGGATCGCAAAAAGAGAATCTTTGGATTCTCCATCAAAGTGAAGATTAAAAGGTTTTCCGATTGCATTGCCAATCTGGTTAAAAGGCCAGATGTTTGCACCATCATCCTGGTACCATGATTGTCTTCCCGCATAATTCCATAAAAGATAACGAGTTGTCATATGATTCATCTGGTAACGCCACCAGAAATCAAGGTCGCTCGAATAATTTGAGTAAACACCCATCTGGTGCGGTTCAGTTGCAAATCTTCTTTTCCATATCGGAAAATCACCGTATTGTTCGCGGTTCAGATAAGAAACTAATTCAGAGAAGTTATTTGGTTCATTTTCGTTCATAGGAGGATTCATATTGGCTCGTATAATCACCATTGCATAAGTTGTGAAACCAAGAATTATAAAAATCAGCGACATAAACGCAAGATGCAATGTGGGTTTATTTTGTTTGATGCTGTAATAAACTCCGTAACCCAAAGCACCAAGAACAGCAATGAGGAAAATGATAGCAGTAGTAATGTTGTCTCCTGCAATTGAAGTCATCAATCCAGGGAAAACTTTAACGACTCCCGGGTATGTTACCGCAAGAGCAATTCCACCAATAATAAGCGGTGCATAAAAAGAGTTTTTATTAAGCAATTTTTTCCACATTGCAGCAAGTATAACTAAACTTATTCCCGCCAAAATCATTTTGAATCTGTTATCAAAAGATTGATATTGTTCTGGCGATGGAGGATTTGCATCAGTTTGTCCTCCCCAAAGAGCAAAAGCAACAATAAATATAACAGCGGCATGTCCCAAAAGTATGTAACCTGACTTTTTTAATGATTCTTCATCGTCAACATATTTTCTGAACATAATTATCATAACAACAGAAACAATTGCAAGTACGCTCATAAGATGAACGGCTGTAGAAAGACCTATTAAATAAGCAATTACCAAAATATATTTTTCGTTGTCTTTGTTATCTGCTTTCTCATTCCACAGCATGATTAGATAAACAATTGCAGCAAGAAGCAAAGTACTTACTGCATAAACTTCGGATTCAACACCACTAAACCAAAAGGTATCACTAAAAGAAAAAGATAAAGCTCCGATACCGGCAGCTATGAAAGTTCCTGCAGCATCCAGCAAACTCGAATAATTTTTCCCTTTATAGTTTTCAATAAGTTTTACAGCAACAAGATAAAGGAACAGTACTGAAAAAGCACTTGCAAGGACGGAGAGAATGTTAACTCTTAAGCCAATATTTTCAACAAAGGGTATCATCGAAAAGGCTTTTCCCATAAGAAGGAAAAAAGGAGCACCCGGAGGATGCGGAACCTGTAATGAATAACTCGCGGCAGTAAACTCACCACAATCCCAAAAAGAAACTGAAGGCTGTACCGTTGATAAAAGCACAATCGCCGAAATAAAAAATACAACGGCACCAATTATTTTATGAAGTTTTTTGTAGTCCATTATTTCCTCATTAAGAATTTAATTTCAAAGTTAGTTTTTACCTTATAACGAAGCAATGTAATTTCTTTACTATATTTAATCAGTAGAATCAGTTGACTTTTTAAAAAGATGATCATAATTCTTCTTCTCCCTGTTAACATAGTATTTTTCATAAAGGGATTTTAATCTTCCAAGCGAAATAGAGTCGAATTCTTCTTCATCTTTATGTCTTTTAACAAACATTTTATAATCCTCAAGTTCTTTGGGATTAAATTTTTTCTCAAAGCTTTTTAGTGCTTCAAGATATTTTGTTTGGTCTCTGAAAACAGACAATTTTACCTCGATTAATTAAATTTTTCTTGCAAAAATAAGAAATTAAGTTTTGCCAAAAGAGATTTTTCTTTATATCTTTAGTCTAAAAACGAAAGACAATAAATAACCAATGCTTTATGAAACGTAAAGGAAAAGAAAAGCATAAATATTTTCTAATAAATAAACCGTTTAATGTACTTTCACAATTTACCGATTCATCCGGCAGACAAACTCTTGGAGATATTAAAAGTTTTCCAAAAGATGTTTATCCTGTTGGTAGATTGGATTATGACAGTGAAGGATTATTATTATTAACAAATAATAGATTATTAATCGATAAATTGTTGAATCCAAAGTATAATCACGAAAAAGAATACCTTGTGCAAGTAGAAGGTATTCTCGACAAAATAGCTTTGAAAAAACTTAGCGATGGAGTTTTAATTTCTGGTTATAAAACAAAACCGGCAAAAGTTGAACTACTAACTAATCCCCCGAAAATATGGGAAAGAAACAAGCCAATAAGATTCAGAGCGAACATTCCAACATCTTGGATAAAAATTACAATTAGTGAAGGTAAAAACAGGCAGGTAAGAAAAATGACGGCAACAGTTGGTCATCCAACCTTACGATTAATCAGAACAAAAATATGCAATTTAAAAATTGGAAATCTTTTACCCGGTCAATCACGGGAATTGTCTGAAAAAGAAATTTTTTTATTGATTGAAAGGTTAAAATTACAATAATTAATTTTTACCAGCCGTACTTACGCGGATTTTTATAATCAAGATCGGGAAATATTTCTCCTGTTCTGCTATCAAAAATAAATTTTCTGTTATTCTTTTTTGTAAACTTTACAAGTTCGTATTCTGTTTCAAATTCTTTTACACCAAAGGATTCCAATAGCTGAAGATTTCCATTCCTTCCTGAAAAAACATAAAAATTATTTTGATAATCTATAAATGCAATTACAAGTCCACCAACTTTATATTCTTTTGGTGCATATCCACTCAGTTTGGTTATTTGACCATTAGAAACACTATAAGCCAGAAAGTTATTCATATCATCAATAAAGGCAAGAATATTTTCACCGGCAGAAAAATTTTTAGGCTCATATGAACTAAGTGTTGTTGTAACTCCTGTCAGACCAGAAAATACTCTGAAGCAACCTATATCATCTATGAAAACGACATAATCGTCGCCAACAAAATATTTTTTTGGTGGAAAAGAAGAAAGTTTTACAGGTTCAGCTTTATTGCAATGATAGACATAAAATCTTTCTATATCATCGATGTAAGCGACAGTATAATAACCTGTTTTGTATTCTTTGGGAGCGAAAGCTGAAAGTCTTGTAAACTTTGCCAAGTCTCTTTCATACACATTAAAGTGACCCATATCGTCAATAATAACAATAAGATTTTCGCAAGGTTTGTTCAGATTCTGAGCGACAAAAATTGATGCATCAGTTAAAAAAAGTATTAGAACAAAAAGATGAAACAATCTCATATAACAAAAAATTATTCTTGAATAGGCATTCCGTAGTTAATCCACTCTTCTTTTGATGGACCGAAAATTCCCGGAACTTTTAATCCAGCCTGTCTCATTAATACTGTCATTTGTCCGCGGTGATGTATCTGGTGATTAATTAAAACAAGAAGAGTAAATCCCTTTGTCCATTTTTCACCATAAAGATCAACTTCTTCAAGAAGAGTTTCATCAGTCCATTGTTTTACCTGTTCAAGCACTTGCTTTGATGCTTTATCAAAATAAAAAACATACTCAGATGCTTTTTGTGGAGGGAGAGAATCCTGTGCGGGTAAATCAGTTTTTATTCCGATTCTTTCCAACATTTCTCCCATCGTTAATGTAATATGCCAGGCAATTCTTCCAAGCGTTCTTCCTTCATCATAAACTTTTGCGTTTAGCGATTCATCAGTTAAAGCGTTAAATATTTTTAATGTTGCTTCTGAATCTGCTTTCCAGCCAGCGATAAAGTCTTCTATTTTTCTGAACATAAATTTTTCCTTATTTAATTTTTTTATTTAATACAAGATGCATATAGATGCTAAATATTATCGCAAGAATTACTTGCAGATAAATTGGTGTTGAGATTAATTCGGATTTTATGAGCAAAGCAGAAATAGCAAAAAACTTAAGCGAGTAATAAATTAATTTACTGACAATTATGCTCACAAAAGATGAAAACAGTAAATTAAACTTTCTTTGGTAAAGCAATGAAAATAACCATACGTTAATACCTAATTCTATTGCAATCAGCATTGACTTTACTAAAGATGGATGAGAAGCCGTTATAAATGAAAAAATAGGCAATGTTATAGCAATTAAAAATGAATTTCTTTTAGTTGTATGCGCCATTGAAATTATTAAAACAATTCTCATTGGTTCAATAAGATACAAAGGAAAACTAAGCAGATGAGAAATTGCCGGCACAAAAAATATAAAAGCAATTAAAATAAAATCGATTATAGCGGTTTTAATTTTTGCATAATTGTTCGTTAAGCTGAATATGTTTTCCATTTTCATTCCTTTTAATTAAAGGTTAATTCGTTGCTGCAAATTTAATATTGTTTTGTCTATTAATAAACTGAATTGTAAGTTCCATTAAGATTTTAACGAATTTTTTTAAACTCATTTAAAGTTTAACAAAAGGAATTGTAAATGGACAGAAGGCAATTTATTAAAAGCAGCATTGCTGCCGGTACAATCTTAAGTTTACCCGGTTACAAAAATATTTTTGCTAAGATTCCAAATGCACCTTATGATCTTGTTGCCGTAAAAGGAGGAGAACCCGCTTTAATGTTTGATAAAGCAATAGAATCACTTGGAGGAATGAAAAAATTTATTAAAAAAAATTCGAAGGTAATTGTTAAACCAAACATCGGCTGGGATGTTACGCCTGAGAAAGCCGCCAATACAAATCCTCAACTTGTTAAAAGAATAATTGAGCATTGTTTTAATGCAGGGGCAAAAGATGTATATGTTTTTGATAATACTTGTGATGTCTGGATAAAATGTTACCAGAACAGCGGAATTGAGAAAGCGGTTAAAGATGCTGGGGGAAAAATTGTCCCCGGCAATAGTGAAAGTTATTACCAGACTGTAAAAATCAAAGAAGGGAAAAAATTAAAAGAGACGAAAGTTCACGAATTAATTCTTGAGTCGGATGTTTTTATTAATGTGCCAATCTTAAAACATCACTCTTCATCAAAACTGACGGTGTCAATGAAAAATCTTATGGGAATTATTTGGGACAGAATGTACTGGCACAGGAACGACCTTCATCAATGTATAGCCGACTTTGCAACTTTCAGCAAACCCACGCTGAATGTAGTTGATGCATATAATGTGCTAACACAAAGAGGTCCACGCGGTGTTTCGATTGATGATGTTTCCAACATGAAATCTTTAATTGTATCAACAGATATAGTGGCTGCAGATGCGGCTGCTGCTAAATTATTTGGCGTAGAACCATCAAGTGTAAATTATATCAACTTGGCTGCCGAAATGAATGTTGGAAAAATGGATCTTGATAAAATGAATATTAACAGGATTAAGTTAAATTGAAAAAACTAAATTTTCTTTTACCTTTATTTTTATTTATTAGTTGTTCATCTACGATGAATTACATTTTTGTTGAAAAAAAGAATGAAAATTCTTCAACGAATATAAATACGTATCAAGATGGTCGCAATCTTACTCTCTCATATAACTCGGATGAAATTAAAAAAATTATTTCATCTGCTAAGTTTGAAATTTCCAACAAACAGATTTACAAAAATCCCGATAAGTGGAAGGGTGAAACTATTTCCGTTTCGGGGACAATAGTAGTTAAAACAGAAATTTCTCTCGATGATAATTTTTTCCAGCTGCAAGGGCGGATAGGAGATGTACCATCAGGTGATTTTATTAATTATATAATTGAACTTGATCATCCTTTGCCAAAACAAACCCGCATTGATGAGAATGTTAAAACAATTACTCCAGGTAAAAAATATCGTGTCTTTGGTGTGTTTAGAGAACTTAAACAATTCTTAAATGAGTATGGTACACCGACAATGCTTCCATTGCTTCAGTGTAAATTGATTTATGATGGAGATGATTTTGAATTCAGAAATCCATTGTGGGTAACCAGATCATTAGAAGTATTGCCTAATGGAGAAATAAATATAGAAAATCCACAATACAGAATAGAAAAAGATTCTTCAACTAATAAATGAAATTTAGTATCTTAAAAAAAATTCGCGTTGTAGTTTCCGTTGTCTTTCTCATATTAACTACATTATTATTTGTGGATATAAAAAATCTTATTCCCCCCACATGGTTTAAATCGATCTTATTTTTTCAATTTATTCCTTCAGTTTTAAATTATATAAATATTTTTTCTGTGACTGCAACCGGATTTTTTCTTGTTATTTCCTTGACCTTGTTATTCGGCAGGATATATTGTTCTAGTATTTGTCCGTTGGGAACGATTCAGGATATTATTTCTAATTTATCAGGACGAATAGCAAAACGATATAAAAAAAAATCGAGATATGCTTTTTCTAAGCCTTACAACGCATTAAAGTACTCGATTTTAATTATAGCAATTATTTCTTTCATTGCTGGAACGAGTGTTGTAATTAATCTGACAGATCCTTTTTCAGTTTTTGGAAAAATTGCAAACGCTGTTTTTAAACCTTTGATGATTTGGAGCAATAATTTAATTTCATTCGTTCTGATGAAATTTGATAATTACTCTCTATATCCGTATGAATACAAAGGCATAAACTTTCTTACTGTTTTGGTTGCTTTATCCGTTCTAATAAGTTTGATTATTCTTTCGGTAAGACGAGGGAGACTTTATTGCAACACTATTTGTCCAGTTGGAACTTTGCTGGGATTTCTTTCCAGGTTTTCTTTTTTCAAAATAGTGATTGATGAAAATAATTGTAAAGACTGCGGCGTCTGTGAGTGGAAATGTAAATCAGAATGTATTGATACGAAAAACCATGAAGTAGATGTGAGTAGATGTGTCGCTTGCTTTAATTGTCTTACAGTTTGTCCAAGTAATGGAGTAACAATTAAAAGAGTAACAAATTATAGAAAGCAAACCAACCCAGAAGGTTTTAAAGTTAGTGATAAAAATTATAAAACAGATTTAAATAAACGAAATTTTATCCTACGTATAACAAATTTCGTTTTTGGTTTAACAATTATTTCTTCTGCACAGCAAAAAATAAAAGTGTATGTTCAAAACAAAATTCCAGTCATCAGAAAAAATCCGGTGGCACCACCGGGATCTGTAAATATTGAACATTTTAATTCAATTTGTACTGCATGTCATCTATGTATAGATGTGTGTCCCACTCAGGTTTTAGAACCGGCATTTAACGAATACGGGTTGATGGGTGTTTTTCAACCGCGGATGAATTACATAAAAAGTTTTTGTAATTATGAATGTAAATTATGTACTGAAGTATGCCCAACAGGAGCCATTAAACCGATTGAACTGCAATCTAAGAAATTGATTCAACTTGGGAAAGCAAAATTTATTAAAGATAATTGCGTGGTTTATACTCAGGGAACTGAGTGCGGAGCTTGTTCTGAACATTGTCCGACTAAAGCGGTATCAATGGTGCCATATAAAAACTTATTATCTCCTGAAGTGAAAGAAGAATTTTGTATAGGCTGCGGTGCCTGTGAATATGCTTGCCCAACCAAACCGTACAAAGCTATATATGTTGAAGGAAATCGCATACATCAAACGGCGAGAAAAAATGTTTTAAAGAAGAAAGAAGAGAAAATCAACTATCAGGAAGATTTTCCTTTTTAATCAGACAAAAGAAAATAAAAAAAAGTGCCGAAGAAATTCTACGGCACCAAATAACTTATGCTTTGGGATGAATCATTTCTTCTGGTCGAACCAGTTTATCAAATTGTTCTTCAGTTAACAGACCAAGTTCAACAGCGGTTTGCTTCAATGTTTTATTTTCTTTGTGAGCTTTCTTTGCAACTTTAGCAGCGTTATCATATCCTATATGTGGATTAAGAGCCGTTACGAGCATTAAAGAATTTTCCAGATGTTTATTAATGTTTTCTTTATTGGCCGTAATGCCGATAACACAATTATCACAAAAACTATCACAAGCATCTGCAAGAAGACGGATTGATTGAAGTATGTTGAAAGCAATAACCGGCATAAATACATTCAACTCAAAATTACCGCCAGCTCCAGCAAAATTAATTGTCACGTCATTACCAAAAACCTGTGCACAAACCATTGTCATCGCTTCGGATTGTGTCGGATTGACTTTACCGGGCATTATAGAGCTTCCTGGTTCATTTTCAGGAAGTGAAATTTCTCCGATTCCGCATCTTGGTCCTGAGCCAAGCCATCTAATATCATTAGCGATTTTAATTAGAGATGCTGCTAATGTTTTTAAAACTCCACTCATTTCCACAAGAGCATCTTTTCCTGCCATTGCTTCAAATTTGTTAGGAGCGGTAGTAAACTTAATTCCTGTTAACTCAGAAATTTTTGCTGCAGCCTGAACCGCATAATCAGGATGTGCATTTAAACCAGTACCAACGGCAGTTCCGCCCAAAGGAATTTCACAAAGTCTTTTCAAAGCATCGTTAATTCTTTCCAGTCCGTTAGTTAATTGTTGTGCATAGCCTGAAAATTCCATTCCCAGAGTTAAGGGAGTTGCATCCATTAGGTGAGTTCTTCCGATTTTAATAATGCTTTCAAACTCCTTCGATTTTGATGAAAGAGCATCTCGGAGTTTGGTAACCATTGGAATCAATCTTCTGTGAATTTCTTCTACTGCAGCGATGTGAATTGAAGTTGGAAAAGCATCATTTGTAGATTGAGCTTTGTTTACATCATCATTTGGGTGAATTGGTTTTTTGCTTCCAAGAACTCCACCGGCAATTTCAATCGCTCTGTTTGAAATAACTTCGTTTGCATTCATATTAGATTGTGTTCCGCTTCCTGTCTGCCAAACAACAAGAGGAAAATGTTCATCAAGTTTACCCTCTATTACTTCATCAGCAGCCTGAATAATTAACGCTGCTTTTTCAGCCGGCAATTTGCCAAGGTCTTTATTTACAAGAGCAACAGCTTTCTTTACTATTCCAAGCGCTCTTATTAACTCGCGTGGAAATCTTTCACCGCCTATTTTAAAGTTCATTAATGAACGAGCTGTTTGCGCACCATAGTACTTGTTAACAGGAACTTTGATTTCGCCCATAGTATCGGTTTCAATTCTGTATTCCATTTTTTCTCCTTAAAAAATTATTAAAATAAATAAAAGAGACGCGATAAAGCGTCTCCTAAAAAATCTATTTCATTAATACAAGCTTTTTAATACTTGAAAAATTACCAGCCTGTAATTTGTAAAAATAAATTCCACTTGCAAGGTTACTTCCGTTGAATACAACATTATATCTTCCGGCAGACTGATTTTCGTTTACAAGTGTTTTTATTTCATTTCCAAGCTGATCAAAGATGGTCAATTTGACATTACAGTTTTGAGGAATTGAGTAATAAATATTTGTTTCAGGGTTAAATGGATTTGGGTAATTCTGTAGCAATGCAAAATCCAAGCCTTTTGTAAAATCGACCTGTATTGAATTATGAATCTGGAATGATCCATCAAAATCAATTTGTTTTAGCCTGTAATAAATTATATTTCCTTTTGGTGTTTTATCAACAAATGAATATTGGGTTGCATCTGTTGTGGTTCCATTACCTGCAACAAATCCAATTTTATTCCAATTTATCTGATCAGTTGATCTTTCGATATCGAATCCGCGGTTATTAGTCTCGGTAGCTGTTTGCCAGCTTAATATAACATTGTTATTATCAGTATTGGCAACAAATGAAGTCAACTCAACAGGAACAGCAAGGTTTATCATTAAAGAAATATTTGGTCTGGTTGCGGCAGTGCTTGTGCTTGTTAGTGTGCAGCCTGTGCCATTATCAACATGGTGATGTCTTACCATTGTGCCGGTTGTTGTAGAAGAATTGACAGAGGTATTTGAAGTATAAGAAGTGTTGTCAAAACAGACTTCTATCAAAAGATTTGAAGTTCCATCCCAGTTGAATGGAGTTGTAAAATCGATATACTGCCAGCCTGTGCCGGGGACGGTATATGTCCCACTAAATACATCTGTAAAACCAGTCGATTCCCATGCGGAAATGGAGGTTAGATTTGTATTCTTCATTCTTATATAAAAACCATTCATTACCTGTGATGCTAAAGAAGTTACATCAAATCCTAATCTTATAATTGGACCCGCCGCTCCACCGGAAGAAAGAATTTCATTTGCTGTATAAAGCATCTGAGTTCGGGAATCGTGGTAATAGGTATAGAAAGGATAACCCACAACGGTAGTACCGGTTCCTATGTTTGCTACAGCAAGTTGAGCAATATAAAATTGATGAAAAGTTGAAGGGGCAATAGAACCGGGAGGATTAAATCCGCTTCCGCCTTCAGGGGATGTCACGATAATTGAACCAGCAGAATCTTGAGCTGCAATATAATATTGAACTATTGAGCCAAGCGATTGTCCGGGTATTGTAAAATTATAAGTTTTGGTTTCTTTTGTTGGTACTCCGGGCACTGACACAAATGAACCAAATCCACCGCCGCTGTTTACACGGTAATATAAACGGGGAATAGCTGTACCAGTTCCGATTTTTAATCCAGAACTGACAGTAGCCGTTAAAACATAATTTCCAGTTGAAGGAGTTGATGCGAAAGGTGTATGTTGAATTTGAATATTGTAATTCAATGCATAGCTTGCAAAAGTTGCAATTGCAAGTTTAGCACATTTTTCAAAATAAGTAAGATTGAAATAATCTATTTTGTCGTTAACAGTATGATAATAAGCATTAAAATCTCCACCAGAGCCATTATTATAGTACTCAATCAATAAGATGGCAGAATAATTTTTACTCCAGAAAGAAGCGTGATCACTTGCGCCAGAACCCGGGTTCACTGTTAAAGGTTGTAATCCGATGCCGTAAGTTTGATTGAACGAAACCATCTTGCTGCTCATTTGTGTTGAAATACCGATTGGTTTTGTATGAACTTCACAAATTCCATCATTATTGGAATCATATGCAATCATATCCATGTTAACAACGCCAAGTATTGAGTCTCCGCTGGTTGATGAAAGGTTTGCATAATATGCACTTCCAACCAATCCTTGCTCTTCTTCATCCCATGCAGCAAAAACTAAAGTGAAAGGAAACGAATATTGAGAAAAAATTCTTGCAGCCTCAATAACTGCGGCAGTGCCGCTTGCATTATCATCTGCGCCGGGAGCCAGTGAACCACTTGGCATATCATCAAAGTGAGCACAAATTATGTATTTTTTATTTGGAAATAGCGTTCCAGTTTTTATACCAATTACATTATTTCCTGTGGTACTAAAATTCTGCAAACTTGTTTGTAAACCATAACTCTCAAATTTGTACTTAATGAATAATGCAGCTTTATCATTATCTGCGTGGTTTTTATGTCTTGAGACTAATTTATATGGCAATCCGTTTACTATTGCAGAATCAACTCCTGAAAGTTGTTTAACATATTTCATTAAAGAGTCAATTTTAACCTGATTTATAATAGATTGAATTGTTGGCTGGGAGTAAGTGTTTTCGGATAAAAATAAAATTGAAATGATAATTAAAATGGTTGATTGTATAAATTTTCGCATAAAGTTTCCTAGATAAAATGAATTATTTATTACTATTTGATTTCTTTTGCATTTGCAATACAAACATAATAAATTTCATATATTCAAAGCACCAGATTTAGTTGAAGAAGCATACAAGATTTTCTTGCGAGTTCAGATTTAATTCTGCTCTAAAGCAATATTCCTTGGATAATAATGCTGTTTATTATTCAAAATCAGATTAGTATTTTGAGTCACTTCAATTTTAAATTTTAGTAAGTTTTAGAAGAAAGAATATTTATGCTTGAAAAGCAAAGAACAATTAAGAACAGCGTTACTATGTCGGGTACAGGATTACATACGGGAACTTCCTGCACATTAACCTTTAAACCAGCACCGGATAATCACGGTATAAGGTTTGTCAGGACGGATTTAGGAGGAAACCCAGAAATTCCAGCTCTTGCAGATTTTGTGGTGGATATTTCGCGGGGGACGACTCTTGGAATAGGTGAGGCAAAAGTTCATACAGTTGAGCACGTTCTGGCTGCAGTGGTTGGGCTTCAAATAGATAATATTATTATTGAACTTGATGGAATTGAACCGCCTGTTGGAGATGGAAGTTCATTACCATTTGTTAATGCACTTTTAGAAGCAGAGTTTGTTCAGCAGGAATCAGCAAAAGATTATCTCGTAATTGATGAGACTATCACCTTTCATAACGAAGAAAATAAAATTGACATTGTTGCTTTACCCCTTGATGGCTATAGAGTTACCGTTATGGTGGATTATGAAAATCCGGCTTTGGGAAGTCAGCATACAGGATTGTTTGATCTTGAGCAGGAATTTGTTAATGAATTTGCACCTGCAAGAACTTTTTGCTTTTTAAGTGAAGTAAATCATCTTGCAAACTCAGGTTTAATTAAAGGTGGAGATATTGATAATGCAATAGTAATTGTTGATGAACAAATGAATGATAACCAATTAGATGAGCTTACAAAAAAAATAGGGATCAAATCCAAACTTACTTTGGGAAGCAAAGGAATATTGAATGATAAAGAATTGAGATTTAGAAACGAGCCTTCCCGTCATAAACTTCTTGATTTGATGGGGGACCTTGCATTAATAGGAGCACCAATAAAAGCCCAAATTCTTGCAGCACGTCCCGGGCATAAGGCTAATGTTGAATTTGCTAAGTTGATTAGAAAAATGTATCAACAGAAAAAAATTGTAAAAAAATATCAGCATGTTAAAACCGAGGGAGTTGTGTTTGATATTAATGCAATTAAAAGATTTCTTCCTCATCGTTATCCTTTTTTACTTGTCGATAAAATTACTCACCTTGAAATTGATAAGAAAGCTATTGGAGTAAAATGCGTTACTGCCAACGAGCAATTTTTTGAAGGACATTTCCCCGGTCAACCAATAATGCCTGGTGTTTTAATTGTTGAAGCTTTAGGACAAACCGGCGGAGTTCTTCTCCTGAATTCAATTCAAGACCTTGAAAATAAACTCGTCTATTTTATGCAGATTAATAATGTAAAATTCCGCAAACCAGTTGTTCCCGGAGATCAGTTAATTCTTGAAGCTGAACTTGTTCATTCAAGGGGAAGAATTTTTACTATGAAAGGACAGGCTTATGTTGAAAATAATCTTGTTGCTGAAGCAGAATTCAGAGCAATGATAGTTGATAGACAAAATCCAAAGACTAATTAATAGAGATAAGTTATTATGATCAACGTTCACCCAACTGCTATTGTAAGCAGTAAAGCTAAAGTCGGAGAAAATTCAACTATTTCTCCTTATGCGGTTATTAATGACGATGTTGAAATAGGTAAAAATTCCTTTATTGGACCACACACAATTCTTTATGATGGTGCTCGTATTGGAAACAATGTAAGAATATTTCAGGGATGTTCAATTGCTCATATTCCTCAAATATCAAATTTTAAAGATATTCCTACAAGAGTATATGTTGGAGACAATACAACGATACACGAATTTGTAACATTGCACAAAGCATCTAAAATAGAGAGCGAAACACGCATTGGTAAAAACGTTTTAATGATGGCATATTCTCACGCCGCTCATGATGTTTTTATTGGAGATAATTGTATAATTGCAAATGCAGTTCAAATTGCCGGACACGTACATATCGATGAGTGGGCTATTATTGGCGGTGCGACTCCTATTCATCAATTTAGTTTTGTAGGAAAACATTGTATGATTGGTGGAGGTTTCAGAGTAATTAAAGATGTTCCACCTTATATCCTTGCTGGAGAAGAACCGTTACGTTTTAATGGCTTAAATTCGGTGGGTTTAAGACGCAGAGGTTTTTCCGCCGAAGACTTAGAAGTACTTAAAAAAGTGTATAGAATGATTTACGATTCAGGTATGAATGTATCTCAGGCAAAAGAAAAAATTAAAGAAGAATTTCCTGATCATCCTCTTGCTGTCGAAGTAGTAAACTTTATTGAAAAAAGTAAACGCGGAATAATTCCAAGATAAATAGTATGACAAACATTCATCCAACAGCAATTGTTAGTTCCAAATCAAAGTTAGGAGAAGATGTTACTATCGCTCCTTATGTAATTATTGAAGATGATGTTGAAATCGGAAATAACACAGTGATTGGTTCAAAAACTGTTGTTTATAATGGTGCCAGAATAGGTAAAAATGTCAAAATATATCAATCAGCTTCAATAGCCCATATTCCTCAGGATAAAAAATTTCATGGAGAATATAGCCAGCTATTCATTGGTGATGGAACAACGATTCATGAGTTTGTAACTTTACACCGCGGAACAGAAGCATCTGGTAAAACAATAATTGGAAGTAATTGTTTTATTATGGCGTATTCTCATGTTGCTCACGATTGTATAATTGGTGATAACGTAATTATTGCAAATTGTGTTCAGATTGGCGGGCATGTAGAAATTGATTCATTGGCTTTTGTTGGTGGCTATTCACAGATTCATCAGTTTTGCAAGATAGGAAGCCAGGTAATGCTTGCTGGCGGTTATAAAGCAACTCAGGACGTCCCACCATTTATGATGGTTGCAGGAAAACCTTTAAAATATTCTGGATTGAATAAAGTAGGATTGAAACGCAGAGGTTTTTCTGATGAAGATATGGAAATCCTAAAAAAAGTTTATAACACTCTTTACTTCTCGCATCTGAATTTTTCGCAGGCAAAAGAAAAAATTGTTCAGGAGTATAAAGGGAATAAACTTGCCGAAGAAGTTGTAAACTTTTTAAATCGAAGTACACGCGGAATTGTAGCAAGATGAAATGGTCTTTTATTAATACTGCTTTTCATAATGGCAAATACAATATGGATTTTGACCTCCATCTTGTTAACAACACATTTCCTGGAAAAGCATTTTTAAGGCTTTACAGATGGCAGCCATACTGTATTTCTCTTGGTGCCAATCAGAGTTTTGACGACATTAATTTAATTGCTGCTGAAGAAGCAGGTTTGGATGTTGTTAAGCGGCCTACTGGTGGTCGTGCAATTTTACATTCTGAAGAAATTACTTATTCTGTAACAACACATCTTGAAAATTCATTCTCTCCGATGGAGTTATATAAAGAAATCAATTATGCGTTGTTGAAAGGGTTGACCTTTTATGATTCCCGGTTATCAGAAGCCGAACTTGAAAATGTTCAACCAGATTTTGCATCTTTTTATAAAGATAAAAATAGCGTTGCATGTTTTGCTTCAACTGCAAAAAATGAATTAAAATTTAATGGTAAAAAATTAATTGGTTCAGCTCAAAGAAAAATTGGGCAGATAATTCTTCAGCATGGTTCTATTCTTTGCGGAACCTTTCACAGGAAGATTATTAATTATCTTAATCTTATGGACGAAGAAAGAATTAGATTGAATGATGAGTTAATTCATAAAACCATTGAATTAGAAACAATCCTTACTGAAGAAACTGATTATTCAAAGCTTTCTGGTTGTATTTTGGATGGATTTCAGAATCATTTTAACTCCAAGTTTGAAGAAACAGAAATTGATTTCAAAAAAACAAAAGTAAATTTTTAACAGGCAGGCAGATGAGCACACAAGGACAATTCAGAAAAGTTACAACAAAAACCTTTATGCTGATGAAGCAGAAGGGAATTAAAATTTCAGCTCTTACCGCTTATGATTTTATAACAGCAAAATTATTGGATTCTGCAGGAATAGATTTGATACTTGTTGGCGATTCTCTCGGTAATGTTTTCCAGGGAAATGAAACAACGTTGCCTGTTACAATGGATGAAATGATTTATCACACAAAGGCAGTTACAAAAGGAATTTCAAGAGCAATGGTAATTGTTGATATGCCTTTTATGTCTTACCAGCTTAATGTTGATGAAGCTTTTAAAAATGCTGGACGCATAATGAAAGAAACTGCAGCTGGTGGTGTTAAACTTGAAGGTGGTGTAAGAATTGCAGAAACCATTAATAAAATTACAGAAGCCGGCATTCCTGTAATGGGACATATTGGTCTTATGCCGCAGAGAATCCATCAATATGGTAGTTATAAAGAAAGAGGAACCTCTGAAGAAGAAGCAAAAGAAATTATAAACGATGCAAAAGTTCTTGAAGAGGCAGGAGCATTTTCTATAGTGCTTGAAAAAATTCCAGCTTCTCTTGCAAAAGAAATAAGTGAATCGGTAAAAATTCCAACCATTGGAATTGGTGCTGGTAAACATTGCGACGGACAAATTCTTGTTATTTCAGATATGCTGGGATTGAATAAAGAATTTCATCCGCGATTTGTAAGATATTATGCTTCGCTTGCAGATGAAATTTCTGAAGCAGTAAAAAAATATATCGAGGATGTTCGTAAAAGTGATTTTCCTTCTCAAAATGAAAGCTATTAAATTTTCTTTAAGTAATGACAATTAAATCCAACTTTTCTTTATTTATAATTTTTATTTTTTCTGGAATAATTTTTTGTCAATCAGGACACGAAGTTTTTCTGCAGGGTGCAAGCGTTAACGATATTACCAATGAACCGGGTTCAATTTGGTTTTCTACCTATGGCGCAGGTATTCATCAATACATAATTAACGAAAACAAATGGATTAGTTACAATACCGCCAATAAAAATATTGATGAAGATTTTTTTTATTGTGTCGCGGTTAGCAAAGATTACGTATGGGCTGGTACAAGCGATGGTCTATTTATTTTTGAAAGGAAAAAAAATCTATGGAAAAAAAGAAAATTTGCTATGGGTGGTGAATACGGTAACTGGATTAGAACCCTTTGCTATGATGAGAAAAGAAATATTTTGTGGATTGGTAGATTTAAAAATCTTACACGGCTGGATGTTGCAAAACAAAAATTTGATGACTTTGATTTAACCATTGACAATGATCCGAGAACGAATACATTTAAAACAATTAAACTTGAAGGTGACCAGTTTGTATGGTTTGCAACAGAAGCGGGTTTACATAAGTATGATAAAAATTTGGATATTTCTGATCCTTCATCACGGCAGTTTATTTCTAACAAGAAAAATGCATTCAAAGGTGAAGGAGAATACGTTTCTGTAACAGATATTTATTTCGATAAGAATGTAATCTGGTTTTCTACAGATGAGTTTATTACAAAAGAAAAACCCGATTTCAATGTTGGTGGAATTTATCTTTTTAACAGCAGAGCGACATGGGAAAAGATTGATAGAAAAAATGGTTTACCGGCAAATGGTGTTTTTTCAATTGAAAGATGCGGTAATAGAATATGGGCAGGAATTTATCAGTTCGATAAAAACGAAAAAACTATTAGAGGCAAAGGACTTGTACAAATAGACAGAGTTAAAGGGAAAGTATTAAAAATAAATCCTGATGAAATTGGTTTAACCACAAGTACAATTCAGTGCATGTATTTTGATGGAGATTATATGTGGCTTGGAACTGATGTTGGTCTATGGAAAGTAAAAATCTCGAATTCGTTTGCAAAATGGACAGCAAAGAAAGAAAAGAAATAAGCACTCACAATTTTTAAAAGCATTTATAAATTTTTCTCTTCAAAATTTTTTCCTCACATTTTGAACTTTCAAACTTTAAAAAGCATTTTGTTTTTCGATAATAAGGCATGAAAATGAACAAAAAATTAATATTAAAATTCGCAATAGTTTTTAGCGTAAGCTTTATTGTTTCTGCACAACAGCAAGTAAAGTTTATGAGTTATAATCTTTTAAATTATCCCGGCACTGATACTACCGGAAGAAATCCTTATTTTAGAACAATAATAAGTTCTGTAAATCCTGATATACTTGTAGTTCAGGAAATTACATCTCAAGATGGTGTTAACGGATTTCTTGCAAATGTAATGAATTCCTTCGGGCAAAATTATTCTGCCGGCGACTTTATTGATGGACCAGATTCTGATAATGGAATTTTCTTTAAGAGTTCTCTTTTTACTTTTATTTCAAACACTCCCATTCATACTCCGTTAAGAGACATTAGCGAATTCAAATTAGTTAATAAATCAACAGGAGATACTTTAGGAATATATTCAGTTCATCTTAAATCATCAACAGGAACAACCAATGTTAATCAAAGAGCTGCTGAAGTTGATAGTTTAAGGCAAGTTACAAACCGACTTCCTGCTGGAAGTAATTTTATTGTTTGCGGGGATTTTAATCTCTATAATTCCAGCGAACCTGCATATATTAAACTATTGCAGGATAATGTTGAAGATGATGGAAATTTTAATGATCCTGTTGTAATGCCCTATCCATCAAACTGGAATAATGTTACAAATGCATTGTATCATACACAATCCCCACGTGTAAGGTCTTTTGGTGGCGGTTCAACTGGTGGGATGGACGACCGGTTTGACTTGATTCTTTTCTCAAATGGAATTTTAAATCCTGGCGAAATAACTTATGTCAATGGCTCGATGACCGTCATAGGTAATGACGGAAATCATTATAATGACTCAGTTAACTCAATGCCGAACATCTCAGTAAGTCAGGATGTTGCAAATGCGTTGCATTACGCGTCCGACCATCTACCTGTCAGCATAATTCTGAATTTTGATAACTCTCTTCCGGTTGAACTTAATTATTTTAAGTATGAGTTTATAGATGGACAAATCAATCTTTACTGGGAGACAGCAACCGAGACAAACAACTATGGATTTGTAATAGAACGCGCCTCGGCTTCGCTCGGTATTTTTTATAATTATAAGCAAATAGGATTTGTTAAAGGAAAAGGTAATTCAAATTCTTTAAATAAATATACGTTTATGGATAACCATGCCATATCAACTGGAATATATAGATATAGACTTAAAATGCTTGCCCTTGATGGTACTGTTAGTTTTTCAAAAGAGATAGAATTGAATATTAATTTAGAAGAATCTTTTTCACTCTTTCAGAATTATCCAAATCCATTTAATCCCGAAACAAAAATTAATTTTTTTATACCGGAAAATTCAAAAATTAGTTTGAAAATTTTTAATGTAAACGGAGTTGAAGTTGCATCTCTTGTGAATAGAAATCTGTTAAAGGGAAATTATGAAATTACTTTTTCCACTTCTCAAAATAATTTTCCCACAGGTGTTTATTTTTATTCATTGGAAGCTTCTACTAATAATGGTTCTTTCTACAAACAAACTCGTAAAATGATTCTTGCAAAGTAACGCAAGAAAATTTACCTCAATCTCCATTTCAATTTTCTCAACAATATGTTTTTATTAATATGCTTTGGATTTATAGCATTCAATGCCATAGCATATTCAATTGCTTTTCTGAAATCTGGTTTTAACATATTTGTTGTAGAATACACATAAGCGTAGTCATCAGCAGGAATATATTTTCCAACGTTGTTGTTTGCTGTTAAAATATTGTCAACAATTTTGCATAGAGAATCAGCTTTTTCAACTTCTCCATTTTGAAGTAAGATGCCCGCAAATTGAATTATCATTTTTGCATAAGAGACAGTATCCTTTTTAGCAACTTTTTTTATTATCTTTAAATAAAAATCAACAGGAGAAGTATAAAGAAAACTTGTAGAAATAATTTGCTCACGAATTTTTTCATTCGCATATTCATAAACAACTTTAGGAGAATCGGGATAAAGATTCATTATCTTTTCAAGCTGAAAGGAACGAGAATTATGCAAATTAATCTGGTCAGCACAATCAAGATTAAGAGTATTTACTTTGTAATCATTTGGATTATTTATCAATAGATATTTTGTAAAAGCATAAGCCAGACGCTGATTTTTAGCTCTATCAAACTGGTAAATTGCTGCGGAATAAATTTGTTCATTCGAGGGTTTTGATAATTTAAGATACTTTGCTGCAAGCAAATTAGTGGCAATCGGGTTAAATCTCTCATCGTATTGATAAACTAATTTAGAAGTCTGCTCAAGGTAAAAAGATTTAGGGGCAATAAACTCAAGCACAGGATGCTTTTCTGTATTTGTTAAATTACTTTCTGCAATCGAATAAAATCCTTCTTCAGTAAAAGCCTGACAAGAAAGAAATTCAAAAACACTGTTTATATCAATTTTCTTAAAATCGTTTTTGATTTCAGGTTTATTAAATTTTTGATTCAGCAATTCAGCATTAAGCTCAATTTCTTTTTCAGAGCCAACCATCATTACATCGCCAAACATTGATATCCATAATTGAGCATTTGGAAATACTTTGCTAAAAGTGCTGAACACAAGTTTTACGATTTCATCATTTTGTTCGTAAATATGAAACCACTGTAATAATATTCCTTCCTTGTTTAATTTTTCTTTACATCTTTCGAAATATTCTGTTGAAAATAAATTTCCTATTCCCGCTATCCAAGGATTAGAAGGTTCAGAAATAATAACATCATATTTTTCATTTGTTAATTTCAAATAAGTATGCGCATCTTCTACTACTACTTTTAATCGTTTATCTTTCAAGTAATTATTATTCCAGCTATTAAAATAATTTGATGCACGAACAACTTCGGGAGATATTTCAACCGCAGTTACATTTTCAACCGGGTGAGTAAGAACAGAACCAATAGTTACACCGCTTCCTACACCTATTACAAAAACTTTTTTAGGGTCAGGATGAAGCATCATTGGTATTTGTCCAAGTAAGACCTGTGTTGGCATGTCAAGGTAACTGCTTGCGTCCGGTTTACCATTAACAATTAATATTCTTTGATGAAGACTGTCATTCCTTTCATAAACGGCAACAGTTGCAGAAATACCTTCTTCATAGAAAAGAATCTTTCTATCAGAAGCAAACTTGTGTATAAATTCTTTGTAAGATGAAGGGGGAGCTTCGTGAATTTTTCTGAACACCCCACTTGTCAGTGCATTATGATTCCATTCGGGAACAATTAAAATATAAAGAAAATAAACAAGGAAGAGTATTAAACCTAAAGTTAACCGGAAAGAAATTTTTATTTTTTTATAAATCAATATTAAAAAAATCGCCGAAAAAAGATTAATCAGAACACCGATTTCAAAAGTGGTTTTAATTCCAAAGACTGGAATAAAAACTAAACCTGTAATGATTGTTCCTACAACTGTTCCGAGAGTATTAACAGAAAAAATTCTTCCCACAGAAAAACTTATTTTATTGCTCGATTGAGATATAATTTCTACAGCTATTGGCAGAGTCATTCCGCTAAAAATGGTTGGAAGAAAAATTATTAAAAAGCATAGAACGAACTCTATAGTTAAAAAAATTGTAAAAGTTGATTCTGTTTTCTGCAGGTAGGAAGAGATAGTCCAGAAGTAATATGGAAGTCTTTCATAAAATGGTAATACAAGCATAGTAGCAATTGCAATAGCTGCCTGACAAAAAGCAATTAATTTTACTTTATTAAATCGCGAGAAAAATTTTAATGACACTATAAAGCTGCCAAGAGTTATACCGGAAATGAAAGCCATCAGCATAACAGAAAAAGCATATGTAGATGAACCGAGAATATTTACAAGTAGTCTTGTCCAAACCATTTCATATAAAAAAGCTGCAAATCCGGATGTCCCGGCTATTACTATTACAGACAATAAAATATATTTTTCTTCTTCAATTATCTTCTCATCATTAATAGTTACTAAAATGTCATTTCTAACGGAACTTTTTGGAAGTAAAAAAGAAACTACAACTCCGATTATTCCAATCATGATGTTGATAAAAGCACTTATATAAATTGTAGTATCGAGTCCAAAAGATTTGATTAAGTAAAAACCCGCAAACAGTGTTCCTCCAACTGCACCAAAAGAATTTAAAAAGTAAAGTATAGCTGTATCTCTTCTTGCAAAGTTTAGATTATCTACAAAGAATTTACTAAGTACGGGAAGAGTGCCGCCCATTATAAAAGTTGGAATAAATAACAGTGATGCAGATAGTATAAATCGTAAAAATGTGAAAACAAAACTTTGACTTTCTAAATCCGTTTGAAGGACAAGAGAATAAAATCCTTTTCCAAGAAGAGCATTCAGCAATGGATATGCAAGACAATAAATTCCAATTATTATTTCAAGTAAAGAATAAATTCTTACGGGGTTTTTAAAATTATCAGCGTGCGTTCCAATAAAAAAATTTCCGGCAGCTATTCCTCCAAGGAAAGTTGCAAGTACAATCATTTGAGCATAAGTAGTGTTGCCGACAAACAATGCCAGGTATTTAAACCAAACCACCTGGTAAATTAAGCCAGCGGCTCCGGAAATTACAAATAGAATAGCAAGAATTGATTTTGCGTTTGAACTCTTTAAAATCATCATATCACAATTTTAATAAATAATTTAAAACTTTGTATTCAATTAGTTATTCGAATTACAATAAGTTGCTTGCAAGTTCGGCTAGTTCGCTTCTTTCACCTTTTTCAAGATTAACATGAGCGTAAAGTTTTTGTCCCTTAAAATTTTCTATTAAATAAGACAATCCATTTGAATGAGAATCAAGATATGGATGATCAATCTGGTATATGTCGCCGGTTAAAACAACTTTTGCTCCTTCTCCGGCACGTGTAATAATTGTCTTTATTTCGTGCGGTGTTAGGTTTTGTGCTTCGTCAACAATAAAGAAAATTCTCTGGAGGCTTCTTCCTCTTATATAGCTTAAAGGTTCAATTACTAATTTCTGATCTTTTAGTAACTGGTTAATTAACTGGTAATTTTTATCTGTTTCCGGATATTGATCCTGTATTACTTTAAGGTTATCCCACAAAGGCTGCATATAAGGGGCTAGTTTACTTTCAACATCACCCGGAAGATATCCAATATCTTTATTACTAAGCGGAACAACCGGACGAGCAATATATATCTGCCTATAATTTTTTCGTATATGTAAAGCAGCAGCAAGGGCAAGAAGAGTTTTTCCTGTTCCCGCTTTTCCTGTTAATGAAACAAGCGGAACAGTAGGATTTGTTAAGGCATCAAGTGCAAATGTTTGTTCAGCATTTCTCGGTTTAATGCCATATGCAAGATTCTTATCAACTTTTTTAAAGAATTCTTTATTTTGATCCAGCACTGTAAGTACAGAATGATTATTGTTCCGTATTATAAAATATTTGTTAGGAATGAATTCGCTCTTATGTTTTTTAATTATTTCCTGTGCAGGAATTTCAAAAGGCACCTGATAGAATCTCGAGATTATGTTGTCATCAAAATTTTCAATAATTCCTTTTCCACTATATAGTTCTTCAATGCTATGGACTTTATCAGTAGTATAATCTTCTGCCGGTATTCCAACAGCTTTTGCTTTCATACGAAGATTAACATCTTTTGTTACGAGGATTACTTTGCGTGAAGTTTTTTCTTTTTTTGATACCTCATACGCCACGCTTAAAATACGATGATCGGGATTATCTTCTTTAAATACATCGTGTATCTCTTTAATAAGTCCTTTTGTAATTGCAATTCTTACTTTTCCTTTTCCTTTTCCAAGTGAAATTCCACCATTGAATAATGATGTTCCTGTAATCTGGTCCAGAGTTCTTGCAAACTCTCTTGCATTCAGGTTTATCACCTGGTTTCCTCTTTTAAAGTGATCGATCTCTTCAATTACAGCAAGTGGAATTACTATGTCATTATCCTGAAACTGGTGAATGCAGGTTGCGTCGTGAAGAATTACATTTGTGTCAAGAACGAAGATTTTTGGTGTTTTAGTTTTTTTCATTAATTAAATTCCGTTGTGAAAAGTTAATTATATATTTTCTGAAAGTGAATTTATCAATTTTTATACTCAAGTTCCACATGAATTATTAAACATAAATTGATTATTTAAAATAAATGAAGTATTATTTGCTATCAAAAGAAAAGAATTAATAATTATGGTACAGGCAGAAGAAAAAAGAACTGAAAAAAGTATTCCTGTTACTCTTGCAGCTGAGATGATTGAAAGTTTTCCACTTGGAATAATTGCTTTCGATTCTGATTGGAAAATAAATTACATAAACGAAAACTTTTATAAGTTTAATATTCATAATGAAAATCTTCCTTCCGAACTTTGTGGAATGAACATTCTGCAGACCGAGATATTTTCAGAGGTTAATATCTTTGATGATTTACAAAGTCTTGAAAAAGGAAATTTCTTTGAGAGAGAATTACTCAACCTTAAAACTATTCGCGGTGGTGAGATTTCTATAATAGTTAAAGGCTCTCCTTTATTTAAAGATGATAAATTTAACGGCGGAATGCTTGTTATTGAAGATATTCAAATATCTGCAGATGTAAAAGCGGGAGAATTTTTTCAAAAAACCGAATGTCTTGAAAAAATAATAAATCATAATTGCCAGTTATTATTTATAACTGATACCCAGGGAATAATTAAATATAGTAACGGAGATAAAATATCTCTTTTAAAAAGACAAAATAAAAATATTCTTGAAACATCAATATTTCAGCTTTTCACGAATGAAGTTGGTAATGAATTAAATGAAAAATTTCATTCATCTATTGCTAATAAATCAAGGGAAAATCTTGATGTTGTGTTAAAGTTGAATGGCGAAACCGAACAATATAGCTGTGAGATATATCCGATATTTTCAGTTAAACAAAGTATAAATTATGTCTCGTTTTACTTTACAGATATTTCATTCTTTATCAGGGAAAAAGAAAAATTTCAACTTGAACTTGAAGAATTAAAACAATACCAGATTATTACCGAAACAGGCACTGATGCTGTAGTGGGATTAAATTTACGCGGCAAAATTAAATTCTGGAATAAAGCCGCGGAACGGTTATTTGGTTATACAAAAAGCGAAGTATTTGGAAAAACTTTTGGTAAGATAATAAGAGCGTATGATTCTTCTGTTTTTAATTATATAATTTCGGCTGTTGAGGAAAATAAATCAATTTCTGACAAAATTACTTTTATTAATAAACGGCGAGAAGTAAAAGAAGGAGAATTTACTTTTGCGTTCGCAAGTCTGGGAGCCGAAAAAGAATTAATTGTGGTACTAGTAAAAGATATAACAGAAAAAGTTGCAATTGAAAGAGAGCTTCGGGCTTCCGAAGAAAAATTCAGAAATATTGTACTCAACACAAGTGAGCTTATTTGTAATATTGATAAAGATGGAAAAATAATTTATGCTAATCCATCTTTTATTTCCTCGATTGGTTACTCCGCAGAAGAACTAAAAGCAATGATATTTGAAAATCTTATTGAAAAGGATTTTTTAGAAAAAACACAAATAAATTTAAACTTGCTTAAACAATTAAAAAATTCCCGCTATGAACTTCCTATAGTAAATAAAGCAGGAAAGATTGTTTATATGCTGGCAAATTTTTCGGTCGTTGAAGATTTTGACCAATCTGTTAAACTATTAAACGCAATCTTTACGGATATAACTCAGAAAAAAGAAACTGAAAAAGAATTGTTGATGATGCGTTCAATTGTGGATGCTTCTAATGATGGAATTGCAGTTGAATGTGATAATACTTTTATTTTGGCTAACGATTCTTTTGCCCAGATTTTTGGTTATTCAAAAGGTAGTGATGTTATTGGTATTAACACGCTTGATTTTGTTGATGCAAGTGACCACTCAAAAATTGAAGAATACACCAGAGCAAGATATGAACTTAAAGACGCTCCTCCTCGTTATGAATTTATTGCGCGCAGAAAAGATGGAATTAATTTTTATGCTGAGGCCGCTGCCACAAGTTTTATTTATGAAAATAAAACTTTTATTGTAGTGATTGTAAGAGACATAACAGAAAGAAAACGAACTCAGCAAGCCATTAAAGAATCTGAAGAAAAATACAGAAATATTACAGAAAACATAGATGATTTCTTTTATACTGCAGAAAGAACAGATAATAAATTAAGAATTATGTTTTTTACTGCATCCGTTCAGAAGATTACAGGCTATACTCAATCTGAACTGGTAAAAGAACCTCGTCAATTTTTTAAAATAATTCATCCTGATGATTTTGCTCTTTCAAAAAATAAACTGAAGAAATTTTTTCTTAATATCTATAAGAAAACCGAGGAAGTTGAATTTCGTATTCTTCATAAAGAAGGAAATCTTGTTTGGGTTAGAAATAAACTTACAGCCATAAGAGATAGGAAAGGAATAATACAGAAAGTTTACGGACTTGTAAGCGATATTTCATTACAGAAAAAAGCAGAAGCAGAAGTTAATTTATCCGCAGAGAATCTGAAAAAATTGAATGAAACAAAAGACAGATTCATCTCAATTATATCACACGATTTGAGAACACCCTTCAGTTCAATACTGGGTTTTACTGATTTATTGCTAAACGAAAGTGATCTTACTGAATCGGAGAAAAAACAGTATATCTCTTTTATTCGGGAGTCTTCTCAAAATATGCTTTCATTGGTTAATTCTCTGCTTGATTGGACAAGATTACAAACAGGCAGAATTCAATTTGAACCCGAGAAAGAAGATTTACTAAGAATAGTAACAAAATCATTAAATAGTGTTTCTGGGTTTGCCATTCAAAAGCAAATCATATTGAAGAACAATATCGACAATGGAATATTTGTTTTTGTTGATGCTAACCTTATTATGCAAGCTATAAACAATTTACTTTCGAATTCGTTAAAGTTTACTAATTCGGGAGGAACAATTTCAATCTCGTATAGACAGGCAGAAGCACCAAGGTTTATAGAAGTATGTGTAAAAGATACAGGGGTTGGAATTTCGAAAGAGAACATGGCAAAAATGTTCAACATTGAATCAAAGTTTACAAGCGAGGGAACTGCTGGTGAAAAAGGAAGCGGTTTGGGACTTTCACTTGTAAAAGAAATTATAGAAAAACACGGAGGTAAAATATGGGTAGAAAGCGAAGTAGGAAAAGGTTCTGAATTTAAATTTACTTTACCAAAAGCGTCTGCAACTATTCTTTTAGTTGATGATAGTAATACTGACAGATTACTTTATACGAAAATTTTGAAAAATATTATTCCTGATTACCAGGTAGTTACAGCCGTAAATGGAAAGGAAGGATTTGAATTATCGAAGAGAATTTCTCCAGCACTGATTATAACGGATCATATTATGCCTAAAATGAACGGGATGGAGTTTGTACGGGAACTTAATGCATCAGAAATAGCAGCAAAACCACCAGTAATTGTTTTAAGTGCAGATATTGGCCGTGGAGAAATTCTTGAATACAATGAGCTCGGAATTGAATATGTATTCTCTAAGCCTGTTAATCTTAATCTACTTAAAGACGCTATTGAAAAATCTTTAAAGAAACTTTTCGTCTAATTTACCTTTTTAAGTACATAACCGGAAGAAGTTTCTATAATAATTTTTTCTTTAATTTTTTCTAAAGGTATTATTCCGGCATTAATTGGATTTACCATAACCTGCCATTCTCCAGCAGGCAAATTAATTTCTAAAACTTTTCCTGGATTTGCATTCATCAGCACGAGCCATTTCTCATTTTTATAATTTATTTCATAGCAAAGAGCAAAATCGTTTTCATTTGTTGCTATAAAAGTAATCTCATCATAATTAGCTCTTCTAAAGCATTCAAAGTTATTCCTGAGCTGAATTAATCCTTTGTAATAGCTCAGTAGTTCTTCATTAATTTTTGCATGCTGGTAATTAATATAATTGGTTTCGTTGTCTTTATTATAGCTGTTGTGATCAATTTTTCCTTTATACGGGTCGTGGGTTTCAAGGTCGCAAGGTATAACTTTAGTTCGCGCAAATTCCTGTCCTGAGTGTATCATTGTCAATCCTTGTGAAGTGAAAAGATACAAAGCTGCAAGTTTATTGAGTTTCATTTGCAAAGGGGTAAGCTTAACAAATTCATCAACATTTTTTATTGTTTTGGATGTATCAACTTCTTTTGTTGCAATTCTAACAAAATCTCCAAGAGTAAAACCATCGTGCGATTCAAGATAGTTAACCGAATGTTGCTTTTGTTGGAATAGTCCAAATTTATCTTTTACAAGTGTTCCGTTAACGTAGCTTTTTATTCTATCAATATTATTATTTCCATACCAAGAGCCAAAAATCCAGCCGCAGCCGTTGAAAGGATTTTCGCCTTTTATTCCATTTCTTATCTGGTCGTTCCAGCTTCCCCAACCGCGTAGAGAAAAGCCGGCAGGATCATAACCGCCGCCCCATGGTTCGCATACAAAAATGACATTCGGATTTATTTTTTTTGCTTCATAAATAATTTTTTCAATTGTTTCCCAATCAATTAATTTCCCAAGGTCAAAACGAAAGCCATCGACATGATATTCTTGCATCCAGTAAAGAATGCTTTCTACAATCATTCTTCTAACCATTGGATTTTCTGTTTTGAGATCATTTCCGCATCCGCTTTCTGCAATAAAATTTCCGTTAGCATCAAGACGGAAGTAATATTCCTTATCAATTTCTTTAAGATTGCCTTGTTCATATTCAGAAAGGTGATTGTACACGACATCCATAATTACAGCAATTCCTTCTTTGTGAAAGGCTTTAACCATATCTTTAAAATCTTTAACCTGTTTTCCGGTTTTCCCGGACCATTCATTCCATTTTATTTCTCCTTCGCTATAGTAAGATTCGGGGGCAAAGAAAGATGAAGTCATATAACCCCAGTGATTTCTTTCATAATGATTCCATGTGTTAAATTTTCCATTCATTTCTTTTCTGTAGGGAATTTCAATATTTGCAAATTCCTGAGCAGGTAAAAGTTCGACAGTATTGACTCCAAGCGATTTTATATAATTAATCCCAGCACCTGTGTTTTTTTCGATAAGTCCATTATAAGTGCCCGGAAGCTTTACTCTTGATGTTTTATGAGCAGTCATATCTCGAATATGCATTTCATAAATAATTAAATCTCTCCAATCTCTCCGTATCCACTCATCACCATTCCAGTTATATTTGTTTTCATCAATAACTATTGAGAGTCTTTGACTGCAATATGTATTAAACTGTGCTACTGCTTTAGCATAAGGATCAACACAAATATTTTTTTCGGAATTGAGGTCATCTCCTTTGTGATAAACTTTAAAGCCGTAAAAAAGTCCTTGCAGTTTTCCTTTAAGGGTAGCTTCCCAAACACCATTGGAGTCCATTATCATTTCATGTTTTAAAGGAATTTTGTCTTCTGGTTTGTTGAATGTGCAGAGGACAACTTTAATGGCTTGAGGAGCAAAAAGCCTGAAAGCAGTATTCCCTTTATCGAAAAAAGAGCCAAGTTTTTTATCTGAATAAAATTTATTCAATGACTTTAAATGCTCAAGATATTCCTTTTGTCCGGATGATAATGCTTTTTCAGTTTTATCTTTGATAAACAAAGTAGCTCCTAAAATTGAATAATTGAAAATTAAAAAGATTATTACGGTTGTTATTTTTGTTTTCATTATTGAACAACACTTAAATGATTTGATATTCTAAAATTGTTTAATGCAAATTTAACAGAATACCTTGAAAAATACTTCTTGAAGTTTAAGATTTCTGTTAAGGGATTTTGTTTATTTTTACAATTGATTTTTAAAAATAAAATAAACTGTTATGAAGATATTTGATTCAAATTACTTTACTTATAAAAACAATAATCTTTACTGTGAACAGATTCCGGTAGTTGATATTCTGAAAGAATATGGAACGCCAATTTATATTTATAATAAAAAATTCTTTGTCGACCGGTATCTTGAATTTGAAAAAGCATTTAGTTCTGTTCCTCATAAAATATTTTTTGCTTCTAAAGCAAATTTTAATTTGTCGGTAATCAAAACATTTGTTGAGCTTGGAGGCGGTGTAGATGTAAATTCTGAAGGAGAATACTTTAGGGCTGTAAAAGCAGGTGCTGTTCCATCAAATATGATTTTAACAGGTGTTGGAAAAACGAAAAGAGAAATTCAGCTTGGTATTGAAAACAATTTTTTAATGATAAAAGCAGAGTCTTTTGAAGAAATACTTCTCATTGATGAAATTGCCCGCCAAATGAATAAAACCGCTTCACTTGCTATTAGAGTTAACCCCGATGTTGATGCGAAAACTCATCCGTATATTTCAACGGGACTGGCTGAAAATAAATTCGGTGTTAGCAGTTCAGATGCTGTAAAATTTTTCGTTGAAGCATCAAAGCTTAAAAATATTCGTTTAACCGGAATTGATATGCATATTGGTTCACAGATTACTTCAACAGAACCATTTTTAGAAGCTGTTAATAAGTTATCAGATATATTTTTTCAAATAAAAGAAAGAGGAATAACACTTGAACATTTTGATATAGGTGGAGGAATGGGAGTGGTTTATGATGATGAAAAACCTTTGGACATTTATGAACTTGCAAAGTCAATTCTTCCTTCGTTAAAAAAACTTAATTGTGATATTTTTTTTGAACCAGGAAGGTATCTTACTGCAAATGGGGGAATTCTTGTTACAGAAATTCTTTATACCAAAAAAAATAATGACAAAAATTTTATTGTTGTAGATGCTGCAATGACAGATTTATTGAGACCAAGTATTTATTCGGCTTATCATCATATTCAACCAGTTAAGCTCGAAAAAGAAAGAAAAGAAATAATTGCAGATATTGTTGGACCCGTATGTGAAAGCGGCGATTTCCTTGCAAAAAAAAGAAATATTTGCGAAGTAAAATGTGGCGAGTATTTAGCAATAATGTCTTCAGGAGCCTATGGAATGGTAATGTCTTCAAATTATAATGCTAGAAGACGCGCCGCCGAAGTAATGGTAGATAAAAATGGTTTTCATCTTATAAGAGGAAGAGAATCCTTCGAACACCTTGTTATGGATGAAGAAAAATTTTTGAAATAAAACTAAAATGAAAAAATTAAATTTCAGGATTAATTAAAAAGATCTATTTGGCTTTTTTGATTTCAGCAAGTTTTGTTTCAATTTTTTGAGCAAGGTCTTCTAAAGAAATGCCTTTGATATGAAGCTTAGCATGTTTAAGTGCAACAAGAGGAACATCGCCTTCGCCAGTCATATATTTATAAAGAACAAAACCAAGTCGATTTCGGTCATTCATAACCGGAATGTACTCGTAAAGATCTTCTGCAATTTGATAAACTTGTTTTTCAATTGAATCCGCAGGAAATTCTTTTACTTTTGGCGGTGTTAAACTTGTCATATTAATTCCTTACATTTAATGTGCAAAGTTAAAAAGTAAGTTTTAATTTTGAAACCATAAAATTATCAATTTAGAATTAATGATATTAAACACAGAAAAAATTCTGATTATTCGGTTAAGTTCTCTTGGAGATGTGTTGCTTGCATCGCCGCTTATAAGAAATCTTAAGCAGAAATATCCTGCCGCAATGATTGACTTTGTGGTAAGAGCAGAATTTGCGGACATAGTGAGATTCAATCCTAATTTGAATAGAGTATTTATCTATTCACGTAATGATGGTGAAAACAAAACCTTGGCAGAAAATCTTGCTATGCAAAAATATTCTCTCGTTCTTGATCTTCAGAATAATTTGCGTTCAGCATTATTAATAAAAAAAATAGATGCCTATAAAAAGAAGTTTAATAAAAAGCGTTTAGCAAAATTTTTACTGGTAAAATTTAAGACGAACAACCTTAGAAATACCCAACCAATTCCTGTTCGCTATGCAAGTATATTAGAAAATTTTGCACTGGATGATGTTGGACTTGATTTATTTATACCTGATACAATTGAAGCGTCAATAACTGAAAAGAAAAAAATTATTGGATTTTGTCCGGGTTCAAAACATTTTACAAAAATGTGGCCAGCGGAATATTTTATTCTGCTTGGAAATATGCTGATTGAAAATGGTTTTACGGTCTGTTTATTTGGAGGCAAAGAAGATGTTAAATTATGCACGCATATTCAATCACAAGTAAAAGATAGTATAAATCTCGTTACTGAAAATAATATTCTGCAGACAGCAAAAGATATGCAAAATTGTTCTGTAATTGTTTGCAATGATTCAGGTTTAATGCATACTGCTTGCGCAATGAAAGTCCCCGTCGTTGCAATATTTGGTTCAACCGTAAAAGAATTTGGTTTCTTTCCATATAAAAATAAAAGTATAGTTTTAGAAAATAATCTTCTCTCATGCAGACCCTGTTCACATATAGGAAAGAGTCATTGTCCTAAAAAACATTTTAGATGTATGAAAGAAATTAAACCATTAAAAGTTTTTGAGAGTGTTTTGGAGCTAATTGAAGATGATAGATAAAATCTGGTTATTTTTTTACAGTTATTTGTTGGTTCCGTTGTTCTATGTTTTGGCGTTATTTGTTTCTTTATTTAATAAAAAATTAAGAGAAGGAATCAAAGGAAGGAAGAGATTATTTGAAGAACTTATAATTAACGCTTCGGCAATCGACAAAACTAAAAAACTCATCTGGTTCCATTCATCGTCACTTGGAGAATTTGAACAGGCAAAGCCTATAATTGAAAAATTAAAAAGGCAAGTTAATGCAAATATTCTTGTAACCTTCTTTTCTCCCTCCGGATATGTTAACAGCAAAAAATATCCTTTTGCCGATCTCGTATCTTATCTTCCATTCGATTTCAAATCGCAGGCTGATAAATTCATTAAAATTGTTAATCCACATCTTGCAATTTTTATGCGTTATGATATCTGGCCAAATCACATTAATGCTCTATGGGAAAAAAATATTCCTTCTTTGCTTGTTGATGCTACGATGAGAGATAATTCTCCACGAATTACAATACCTTTTTCTAAAGCCTTTCATAAACGTATATATAATAAAATAACCAAAATACTTACTGTTTCTGAAAACGATGCAAAGAATTTTTTAAGATTTAAATTGAATAAGAACCATGTCATTTCTGTGGGTGATACAAGATTTGATCGTGTATATCAAAGAAGTTTGATTGCAAAAGAACGGAACCTGATTAATACAGATTTTATTGCAAATAGAAAAGTGATGGTCGCAGGTAGCACATGGGATGCCGATGAAGATGTGCTGATTCCTGCATTTATTGCTCTTACAAAATATGATAAAGATATTTTGTTTATCATAGTGCCACATGAACCCACTGAAGTACATATTGAAAGATTGGAAAACGATTTTGCATCAATTGTAAAAACAATAAGATTTTCGGAAATGAATAATTACGCCGGAGAAAGAGTAATTTTAGTTGATTCAATCGGCATATTGTTAACCCTTTATTATTATGCTCATGTTGCTTTTATTGGTGGAAGTTTTAAGAGCAATATTCATAATGTTCTTGAAGCTGCAGTCTACGGAGTTCCGGTTTTATTTGGACCAAAAATTTATAATTCTCAGGAAGTAACAAAACTTCTTGAAGCAGGGGGCGGAATAATGGTTAATGATAAAAAAGACGTATATAAACAGTTAAGAATTTTATTCTCAAACGAAAAAATTCGTGCCGAAAAAGGAAATATTTCAAGTAATTTTGTAAAACAAAACCTTGGTGCAACTGAAAAGATTATTTTAGAAGTTCTTAAAACATTTTAACTTTTCAGTTATTAACCTCACACTTCATAAAAAACAAAAAATATTTTTTGTGCCTATTGACTTTGAAAAAATTCATTTTAACTTTCCACTCAGAATTTATTTAAGTTAAAAAAAATCATATTACTATGATCATCTCTTAATATTTCCCCAATAAAATCTGAAAGGATATGTATATGGAATATTACGAACTTCATCCTGTAACACCACAGGTTCGTTATATTAACAAAGCAGTAGAAGTGCTAAAAAAGGGTGGAATAATAATCTATCCCACAGATACTATCTACGGACTGGGTTGTGATATATTTAACAAAGAGGCACTTGAAAAACTCTTTGCTATAAAACAGGAAACAAATACAAAACTTTTCAGTTTTGTTTGCCATAATCTTAAGGATATTTCAAAATATGCAAAAGTTACAGATTATGCTTACAAATCAATGAAAAAATGTCTTCCCGGTCCTTACACTTTTGTTTTACCTGCTGCAAAAGAGGTTCCCAAAAAATTATGGACTAAAAGAAAAACTGTCGGAATAAGAGTTCCTAAAAACAAAATAGCATTAACACTTGCAAAGGAGCTTGGTAATCCAATTGTAAGCACAAGCGCAAGCAAGCGTGTTGGAGTAGTTTTAACAAATGCAGAAGAGATAAAAAATATTTTTAATTCGCAGGTAGACCTGATGTTGTCAATTGGAAATCTTCAGGGTGAACCATCAAGTATTATTGATCTAAGCAAGGAAGAACCGGAAATTATTAGAAAAGGAGCTGGAGATGTAAGTCTCTTTGAATAAGTTCTTTTTATTTAATTGAGCGGACGAATATTTTTGTCCGCTTTTTTATTTTAAATAAACAAATTAAAAACTTTAAGGAAAGTGAATGATAAAAGAATTCAAAGAATTTATTTTGAGGGGGAACATAATTGATCTTGCAATAGGAATAATAATTGGAGCTGCGTTTGGTAAATTAGTATCATCGCTTGTAAGCGATATATTAATGCCTCCTCTCGGAATGCTTATTGGTAAAGTAGATTTTTCCAGTCTGTTCATTGCGCTAGACGGGAAATATTACCCTTCAATTGCTGCAGCAAAATCTCAGGGAGCAGCTACAATTAATATAGGAATATTCATTAATAATATTTTTGATTTTCTTATCATAGCAATAGCATTGTTTTTTACAATTAAACAGGTAAATTATTTGAGATGCTCTATAATGATTAATAAGGAAGAACCGAAAGAAAAGGAATGTCCTTACTGTTTTTTTAAGGTTCCGGTTAAAGCAATTAAATGCGGTCATTGTGCAAGCGAACTACCTGAACAGGAATTGATTTAACTTATGAATTTAAAGCGAGTAAGGTTACTAAAACCAGGATTAGAAAAAGGGAACACCGTTCTCTACTGGATGAGCAGGGAGCAACGTGTTCAGGATAATTGGGCTTTGATATTTGCTCAAAAACTTGCGATAGGAAAAAACGCATCTTTGATTGTTGCGTTTTGTCTTGTGCCTGAATTTCTTGAAGCAACTATTCGTCAATATGGTTTTATGCTTAAAGGATTAAAAGAAGTTGAAAATGATTTAAACAAACTCAATGTTCAATTTCATCTTCTTAAAGGAAGTGCAGATGAAGTATTGCCGCAAATTATTGAGGAGAATAATGTTAGTAATCTTGTCTGCGATTTTGATCCATTAAAAATTAAGCGAGTATGGAAAAAAAAACTTGCAGAAAAAATATCAATCCCTTTTTATGAAGTAGACGCTCACAATATTGTGCCCTGTCTATTCGCTTCCAATAAAGAAGAATTTGGGGCATATACACTCAGACCCAAAATACACAGATTGTTACCGGATTTTCTTGATGAATTTCCTTCTTTAATTACAATGAAAAAAAAATCCAAGAAAAAAAAACAAACAGATTTTAACGATATTTATAGTTGGTTAAAAGTCAATTTATCTATAAAAGAAGTTGATTGGATTTTACCAGGAGAAAAAGAAGCGCAAATTTCTCTCGATAAATTCCTGCACACAAAGTTAAATAAATATAATCAGGAGAGAAACAATCCATTGTCCGACGGACAATCAAATCTATCTCCTTATTTGCATTTTGGGCAATTATCTGCACAGAAAATAGCATTAAATGTTAGGAAGTATTTTCCACAAAATGATAACACAGAATCTTTTTTAGAAGAGCTTATTATAAGAAGAGAACTGGCTGATAATTTTTGTTATTTTAACCCAAAGTATGATTCTTTTAATGGATTTAAAAACTGGGCAAAACAAACATTAAACAATCACAGAAAAGATGAAAGAGAGTTTGTATATTCATTAGAAGAATTTGAAAATGCAAAAACTCATGAAGACCTGTGGAATGCCGCTCAAAAGCAGCTAACTATTACAGGAAAACTTCATGGTTATATGAGAATGTACTGGGCAAAAAAAATTCTTGAGTGGACGGAATCCCCTGAAGAAGCGTTAAGAATATCAATTTACCTTAATGATAAATACGAACTTGATGGACGCGACCCAAATGGTTATACAGGTTGTGCCTGGTCTATTGGCGGAGTTCATGATAGAGCCTGGGGCGAGCGGGCAGTATTTGGCAAAATAAGATATATGAATTATAACGGCTGCAAAAGAAAATTTGATGTAGATGAATACATTAAAAAATATTTATCAAAATAGCTTCAACGCTTTTTAACCAGAGATAAAGTTCTTATTTTTGTGCAGAATTTTTAAATTAATATGGAGATGATAAATGGGTCGTGGCGATAGAAAGACCAAAAAGGGAAAGATTTTTCGTAAGTCAACAGGTAAATCGCATCCCAAACCAAAAGCAGTTCGGAAGAAAAAAGATTTAAAGAAAAAAGAATCTTCTAAGACTGTTTCTGAATAATTTTTACCCCTGCTTTAATTCAGGGGTTTTTTATTTCTCTTTTGAACAACCAGTGCTTTTCACAAAATAAATCACTTCGTTATTCTGTTTCTGCTTCACTTTTTATTAAAGTCATTTTTAATGCTATTAAACCAATTGAACCTGCAATAAGCGAAGCGACCAGTATAGCAATCTTCGAACTATTAATTATCTCAATATTTTCAAATGCAAGTAAAGTTATAAAAATCGACATAGTAAATCCTATTCCTGCAAGGAAACCAATACCGATAATTTGTTTCCATTTTAGTTCTTCAGGCAAACGACATAGACCTATTGTTGCTCCCAACAATGATAATAAAAATATTCCCAAGGGCTTCCCAATTGATAGACCCAAAATTATTCCTAGGCTGTTGTTCTCAAGTAAATCTTTAAACATATAAGAAGCAATTGGAATGCACGTGTTGGCAATTGCAAATAATGGAAGTATAAAAAAGGCAACTGGTTTATGCAGAAAATGTTGCAGCTTGTAAGATGTTGATTTATCATCTCCATTTCCAAAAGGAATCGCAAAGGCAAGCAGCACACCGGTTATTGTTGCATGCACACCAGAGTTAAGCATAAAAAACCACATAACTATTCCACCAAGAATATATGGAATTAAGCTCATTACTTTCAACCTGTTTAATATAAGTAGTACTACAAATACTCCAAGTGAATAAAACAGATTTGAAAGAATAATTGTTTTTGTATAGAATAGAGCAATAATAATTATTGCTCCAAGATCATCGACTACTGCCAGTGCGGTTAAAAAGATTTTTAAAGACGATGGAACTTTTTTTCCAAGTAAAGATAAAATTCCAATAGCAAATGCAATATCAGTAGCCATTGGTATTCCAGCGCCAGACTGCTCTGGAGTTCCATAGTTAAAAACAAGAAAAATGCCCGCAGGAACAATCATTCCGCCTGCAGCAGCAAATAGAGGAAGGGAGGCATTTTTAATGTCTGATAATTCACCGATATAAATTTCTCTTTCCAGTTCAAGTCCTATCAATAGAAAAAAAATTGTCATTAAACCATCATTAATCCAATGCGTTATACTGTGACTGCCAAGATAGTAATTCCAGATAGATAAATATTCATTTTGAAATTGAGAATTAGCAAGAAGAAGAGAAAGAACAGTTACTATTAACAGAACAACTCCTCCAGCTTTTTCACTTTCAAAAAACTCATTAAACAGTTTTGACAGTTTCATTTTTATTCCAAAACTTTTGAAAAAAATAATACAATTACAATATAAAAATTTTACTTGTGAAAAGATACTTCGTATCCTGTGCTGAAAACAAAAGAGGTTGATATTCCAAAAATTAATTTTCTATCTCTTCCAATAATTGTCCAAAGCCCGGGGGAGAAGTTTCCGTATTTAATTACTCCCGGGTAAACATCGATCATACAGAAATATTCTTTTACTCCACTCATCACCAAAGAAAGAAGTAACGAATTATTTCTATCATAGAACACTCCTGCGTGCCAGCTAGTTTCAATTGTTCTCTGGCGAAATTCATTTTCAAGATCAACAAGGTGCTTGGTTTTAAAGCCAATTCCCACTGAAAGATTATCAGTCGGTTCAATCTTTTTTGATAGACCAAATAAAGCTCCCATTCCATAACGGTAGAAGAGTGAATAATCTTCAGAGAAAGGGAGTTTCCATTTCATCGAAAAATATTGGCCTGCATTTACTCTACCATGAGGAAAAGTAATAGTGGCTTGTAAAGACCAATCTGCAAGATTTAGTTTTCTGCTAAAGAATTCATTAACGTTATCGAAGCTAAAGAGAAGAATTCCACCAAGATCAAAAATGTAAATATCAGAAATTTCATCAACGCTGTAACCCTCATAAGGTCCTGTTTCCATGACTTCATTAAATAAATGTTGAGCCATTATTGTGATGGACGAGAATAACCATGGAACGGGAAAATTTCGTTCTTCATACCATTCTTTCATTGCCGTATAAAGCATTCCGCCACCAATAAGATGCTGCTGGTAATTTGGAACCCATTGCATATTTTCTCTTGAGTAACTTATTGGTAAAAATTCAGTTTTTAAAAAACGATTCCATCCGTATTTGGAAATGCTTGTAAACGGGTCACCGAGATTTCTAAATACAGTCTTTGCCATTCTTGAATAATTATGATCTGCAACTTTATTCGAAACCATCTGCAACTGGCATACATCATAACCCCCATTAATAAATAATGTGAGGGGATTGAACAAAGATTCGCTGCCATAGGATTTATTTGTATAAAAATACCTTTCCTGTGGTAGAGTTATACTTATAAAAAAGAAACTAAGCAGAAATATTTTTTTGATTGCACTCATAAAATCTTATTATTTGCTCTTAGAAAGTTTTTAGAATATTTTTTAATTGGGTTGCAATATAATTTATCGCTGAATATTATAAATCTGAGGGAAATGAAATGCCTGACCATTTTTTATTTAGATAAATTTTTGCGAGATTAAATTGAGTTTTAAAAGATTCTTAAAATGCTTGAAATAATTAAACGCTGGAGTACTTCAGTACTACTTCTTCCTCTCTGTATTTATTTTGTATGGCACAGAGGGGAGATGTCATTGCTAGATAATTTTCATCTTGTTTTTCATGAACCAGGACACCTTGTGTTCGGGTTCTTTGGTGATTTTATTCAATTCCTTGGTGGAACATTAATGCAATTAATTATACCTTCAATCTTAGTTTTTTATTGCTATAAAAAACAACTTTTTGTAATAATGCAAGGGGCATTATTTGTACTTGGACATAGTTTTATTAATGTAAGCGTTTATGCAGCCGATGCCCGAACAATGCGGCTTCATCTTGTGGGTGGAGGAATTCATGATTGGCACTGGATGCTTTCAAAATTAAATATTCTTGAGTATGACCAGGAAGTTGGCTTTTTCTTTTTCGCGTTCGGAATATTAACGTTTTTGTTTTTGATTATTTCTCCTGCTTTTTTTTATGAGAAGGAAAAATTTTTTCCGAATATTGATGATCTCAAAGAGAATAGCAAGAAGTAGATGTAATTCATTTTCAGTTTTTTCTTTCTTTACCAATTATGATTTTGCACAAGAATTTTAAAATTAATTACAGATTATGAACAGAATATTATTTTTTTTATTAGTAACTTTTCTTATTAACCCTTTAAAGGCACAATACGATACAATCAAAACTTATTATAATGAAGGAGCGATTGAAACAATTATTCCTACAAGAAAAAATATAAGAGAAGGTATGGCAAAGTTCTACTATTCAAATGGAAACTTGAAAGAAGAAAGATTATACAAAAACGGTAAGATAGAGGGATTGGTAAAAATATATTATGAAAATGGAATGCTTAAAGAGAGTTACAATCTTGAGGGGGGTAAAAGACAAGGACCTACAACCTATTTTGATTCAAGTGGAATTTTTCTATCTGAAATAATGTATGATGCGGGTTTACCTGTCAAAGAAGAATTTTCTGAAAATGAGGAGAAAGATTTTACTGAAGGAGGAATATTACCACCAGTTACGCCATTAACTACACCAATAGAAGAAATGCTGGAGATAGATTCTACATATTATACGGTTGCAGATATTATGCCCGAACCGGTTGAAGGCTGGAAGCATTTTGAAGATATACTCTATTATCCTGAGGCTGCAATACAAAACAGAATTGAAGGTGTTGTAAAAATAAAAGCACTTATTAATGAACGAGGTGAAGTAGAAAAAACTGAAATCATTCAACAACTGGGTTATGGTTGTGAGCACGCTGCTGAAATTATGGTTTATTATGCAAAGTTTAAACCGGGAATAAGAAAAGGAAAGCGGGTGCCAGTTGAATTGGTTGTAGATGTAGTGTTTAAATTACAAAAATAAATTATTTGGTCTCAATAAGTTTTCCATCAACTACAGGCGTAAGGCACACAAGCGGATTATCCGGTACCCTGTAGTATTGAAATACGTCTTCAAAAAGATCGAACTGTTTTCCTGCTTTCTCAAGTTTAGAAAATTGTTTGTATGTCATTCTTTTTCCGTGTTTGTTTTCTGGTGGCAAGAAAATTTTTGCTGAAGCAAAGTCTTTTGCTGCTTTACTTTTCAAAAAAGTAATTTTGTCGTCATCACTGCCTTCTTGGTTATAAGAAACAGCTCTGAATTCATCAATTGTTCCATCGTTTATTACAAGGTAAAGATTTAATATTGTTTCTTCCATAGTCTAAATAAATAATCTTAATTTTTTGGTTTCACCATTCTTTAAAGAAAAATAAAAAAGAGCAAATGCGAGTACAATTGCCGACTTACACATAATACTTTCAATACTCCTGTTCAACTCAGGCAGACCGCTCCATCGCAGGATAAAAGAAAGAATTACAGGTACAGAAATAAATATCATAGCGGATAGAAGGACATTATTTAAATGAATTTTCTTTTTGTCATTTGCGGTTCTTCTTTTGTTAAAAAGGAAAATTATACTTACAAGTAAAGGAGTATAATAGAAAACTCCATACAAATCACCAAGTGGATAATTATAAGTAGCATAAGTAACGGTACATTTGGTAACGGTAAATTGACTTATTGTAAAAAAGTAATACACAACAAAGAAGAGTGCCGGTATAAAAGAGAACCACAAGAATTTGTTTCCGCTATTCCAGAAATAAAGAATCATAACAAACATTAAAGGTGGAAGAAAAGAAATATCTGTGAAGGCAATGTAAGCAGCTATTGAGGTTTTTACCCCAAATTGGCAGATTAATGCTTCCATAAATTGATAACCCATAAGCAGAAGAACGACCATCGTTGCAAGTTTATTTTCAAGTCTCCTGTTTGCAAATAACAGCATATTGATAAGCAACATTAATTCAATGCACGAGAATAAGAGCGATACTATTCCATCCCACTTCAATATGTTTTTCCGATAGTTCTATTTACAAATTTTTATGATTTCCATCGCAGAAGGGTTTGTTTTTTGAATGCTTGCAACCGCACCACCAGACTTGTTTTTCTTCGGTAATTTCTGTTTTAACAGGAGCAAATTCAGTTCCGCGATGAGAACCATCGCAATATGGCTGCTTTGAAGATTTCCCACAGGCACACCAGAAATATGTTCCCGGTTTAACATTAATTCCATATGGTGCTTTTTGTGATATAACAGGTTCAGACATAACGGACTCCAAATAATTTTTTTTGATGAACAAACATAAAAAATCTTAAATGAAATTTAAATTGCAGAATAAATGAAAAAATAAACTTACTAGTAATTTTTACTTTATCTTATTTTGCTGTGCTTGTAACCATACATAAAATAAACAATCATTCCAGC
>CAZHVS010000009.1:20038-155733 GCA_964536015.1 uncultured Ignavibacteriaceae bacterium | reverse complement strand
CCCTTGTCATCACTTGACAAGCCTACTTTCGTTCCGCACCTGCCCTTGTCATCACCTGACGAGCCTACTTCCGTTCCGCACCTGCCCCTCTATTCTCCGCTTACCAGAGAAAGAGATTTATGGGGAGGGCTGGAATTGATTTTTTATTTCAGCAACATCATCTTGTTTAATTGTTGAACAATATATATTAAACTAAGAGTGAAAAGAGAAAAAAGCAAGAACAAATTATAAATTATAACTCTATATTCAAAATCCTAATCTCAACAGTGTAGATTAAACGTACGTAAAAACTAATCTATTCAACTGCATTTTCAAGGTACTCAAGATAACCTTTGGAAGCATTAAGCTTAACTTTGATACCAAAAGGAATAGTAACATTATGTTTTATATGTCCATGGGGAAAATTATCAATAACCGGCACCTTAACTTCAGAAAAATATTGAGTAAAAATTTCATCAAGGGATAATGTCTTTGTCTCAGGGTCTTTTTCTACACATTCAGTAAATTGTCCTGCTATTAAACCTGCAATTTTATTAAAAGTATTTGTTACCCTGAGTTGATTAAGCATTCTATCTATGCGGTAAGGAGCTTCACCTACATCTTCAATCAATAATATTTTATCCTTAAAATCAGGCAAAAACGAACTTCCAAATACAGATAGAAGCAGAGCAAGATTACCACCAATAATTCTTCCTTCAGACTTTCCTTTATGAATTGTATTTATTTTTGATTCTGAAGGCAGCTTAACCTTACCAAACTTTTTTGTTGAAGTTACAATCTGCCAGAACATCTCTTCAGTAAATTTACTTATATCGTTATGGAAATCGACTGCAAGCATAGGACCTGCAAATGTTACAAGATTTGCCTTTTTAAGAAAAGCCATCTGCAGCACAGTGATATCGCTATATCCAACAAATATTTTAGGATTTTTTTTAATCAGTTTAAAATCAATTTTGTTAAGAAGTCTTGGAGAGCCATAACCACCGCGGGCACAGATAATAGCTTTAACTTCTTTTTTAGCGAACATATAATGCAGGTCAGCAAGTCTTTCATCATCGGTACCTGCAAGATAACCAAATGATTTTCCAACATTTTTTCCTACTTCAACATTATATCCGAGCTGTTCAAGATAATTTACGCCTTTATCAATTCTTGTTAAATCAGATGGAGTAGAAGCGGGAGTAATTATTCCGATTAAATCTTTTTTCTTTAGCGCCGATGGTTTAACAAGTTTCATAGTCATCCTTAAAAAAATTAATATATTCTTAATTCTAAATTAACATTGCATTAATAATGGTTCAATAAAATTGAAATAAAAAAAGGAAAAATTATGTACAGATTCGATTCAATATTTCGCTTTATAGTATTTAGTTTCGGTGGATTAATTTCATACTTAAGACAGGAATTTTCGGTTGCATTAGTCGCAGTAATAATACCGGCAATATTTTTAATTACCAGAACATTATTAAAATCACCTGCAGACAGCTCAATTGAAATCAGCCATGAAGCTTAGCAATTAATTTTTTTCCCCGTTTTGTAAAAGTTTTCTTCTATGCGAAATAATTTCCGCATCTACTAAAAACACCACATCTTCAGCAATATTCGTAGCGTGATCAGCAAGTCGTTCAACATGACGGGATAAAATAAGTAAATGAGAACCCGTTCTAACGAATTCTTTTCCACTTTCCATTTTGTTAATTAAAAAGTCAAAAATTTCTTTATTAAGATTATCAACCAGATCATCTTTCTCAAGCACCGAGCGTGCAAGTTTAGCATCACTATTAATAAAGGAATCTATAGAATCTTTGACCATTGTCTTTGCTATTTTGCCCATTTCAAGAATCTGGGACTGGATAATCATTTCTTTAGAATCAACAGTTTTCTTTACACGCTGAGCAACATTAACTGCAATATCACCACATCTTTCAAGCTGGTTATTAACCATCATTGCCGTAATGATAAATCTTAAATCAGTTGCAACCGGTTGGTAAAGTGCAAGAATATTTTCTGTCTGTGCACGAATAAGATTATCATAGGCATCAATTTCAATATCTTTTCTTTTAACAGATTTACACAGTTCTATGTTGCTTGTTTCAAGCGCGGTGAAAGCATCCTCCACCTGGTTATCAACAAGCGATGCCATTTTAATAATGTTTCCTTTAAGAGAATCCAGTTCCTGAAAAAAATGTCTTTCCATATTAACCCTTTTGATTATCCAAATCTTCCTGTAACATAATCTTCTGTTTGTCTTACAGAAGGATTAGTAAAAATTCTGTTAGTGTTATCGTATTCAATCAATTCACCAAGATAAAAGAAAGCAGTGTAATCGCTTGCCCTGGCTGCTTGCTGCATATTATGAGTAACGATAACTATAGTATAATTTTTCTTTAGTTCGAAAATTAATTCTTCAATCTTTGCAGTTGAAATCGGATCAAGTGCACTTGCTGGTTCATCCATTAAAAGTATTTCAGGATTTACAGCAAGAGCCCTTGCGATACATAATCTTTGTTGCTGTCCACCTGAAAGGGACAAGCCGCTTTTATTCAAGTCATCTTTTACTTCATCCCATAAAGCTGCCTGAACCAGCGTACGTTCAACTATTTCTGTAAGTGTATTTTTATCTCTTATTCCATTTACTTTTGGACCAAATGCAATATTTTCAAAAATTGATTTAGGGAACGGATTTGATTTTTGAAAAATCATTCCAACTCTTTTTCTTAAATCCACAACATCAACTTTCGGGTCATAAATATCAAGGTCATCAATAAATATTTTTCCTTCTATATTAACATTGTCAATCAGGTCGTTCATACGATTTAGAGATCTTAAAAAAGTTGATTTACCACAACCAGATGGACCAATTAATGCAGTAACACATTTTTCTTTTATATCAATGCTGATTTGTGAAAGGGCTTTCTTTCGGCCATAAAATAAATCGAGGTTTTTAACCGATATTTTAATTGAATTATCCATTCTTTTTAATTTCTATATTTCTTTCTGAGTTTATAACGTGTTAAAACAGCAATTAAATTCAAACTGAAAGTAATTATAAGTAAGACAAAAACTGTGGCATACTGAATTCCCTTAGTAGCTTCTACATCTGTTGATTGAGTTGACATAATGTAAATATGATAACCAAGATTCATAAATTGATCAGTTAAACTATTTGGGAGATGCGGAAGAAAATATGCCGCACCAGTAAATAGTATAGGAGCTACTTCACCAGCACCTCGTCCAACTGCAAGAATAGTTCCTGTAAGAATGCCGGATACTGAGTTAGGAACAACAACTTTTAAAACAGTTTGAAACTTTGTAGCTCCAAGCGCTAAACCAGCAGCACGGAGATCATCAGGAACTGCACGTAAAGCTTCTTCAACCGAAACTATAACAACGGGTATCGTTAAAAATGCCATAGTCATACTCGCCCACAAAAGATTTGGTTGTCCCCATCTTAAAACTCCATCGCTGCTAAAAGCTCTATCCATACCTGTTCCAATAAACTGAATGAAAAAACCTAATCCAAATAATCCAAACACTATTGAAGGAACACCTGCAAGAGTATTAACTGCAAATCTTATCATCTTTGTAAAAAAAGAATTCTTTTTTGCATACTCACTTAAATAAACAGCAGTAATAGTACCGATTGGCACACCTGCAATTGACATTAACAAAACGAGCAAAACGGTTCCAACAATGGCAGGAAAAATTCCTCCGGCGGTCATTCCATCTCTTGGAGAAGTTGTTAAAAATTCCCAGGTTAAAAAATCTTTTCCACCAATTCCAATTTCAAGTATGATATAGATTAATGTTGCAATAATAAGTAGAGTACTAAATGCAGAAACGGAAACGACACTGAATCCTAAAAATTTCTTTTTCATTACTCGCCCCTAAACCTTTTCATAAGTTTATTACGGACCCAAAATTCTGCAATTGCATTTAAGATGAATGTAAAAATAAAAAGTAAAGAACCAATTAAAAATAAAACCGTATAATGATTATCACCAAAAACAACTTCTGCCATTTCAGCACCAATTGTAGCAGACATTGTGCGCACCGGCTCAAAAATATTTATTGAGTTAAGTGCGGCATTTCCTGTAGCCATTAATACAATCATCGTCTCACCGAAAGCTCTTCCAAATCCAAGTAAAAGTGCGGCAAAAACGCCCGGCGTAGCAGCAGGTAAAACTACGAATAAAGCTGTTTCCCATTTTGTTGCTCCTAAAGCAAGGGATGCTTCCGTCATATATTTTGGGACAGCATTAATTGCATCTTCAGTAACTGTATAGATAATTGGAATGACTGCAAGAGATAATGCAACTCCGCCAATAAAGGCATTTAATCTAAAAGTATAACCAAAAAAATTCTGAGATACAGTTGCAATTGTCATCAAAGCAAAAAACCCAATAACCACCGATGGAAAACCAGCAAGTAATTCAATTACAGGTTTTATTATTTCCTTTAATCTTTTTGATGCAAACATTGCAGAGAACAAAGCCGCTAGTATAGAAAGTGGTGCAGCAATAAATACAGCAATTAACGTAACCTTCATACTTCCCCCAAATAATGGAAGTAAACCATATTTGGGATTATATGAAACAGGCTGCCATTCATCTGATAATAAGCTTTCCGGTGTAATTGTGCCTTCCCCACCAGAAGTTTCAAGAGATTGAGAGAGTTCAATTCTTTTCTGAACTTCATCATTATGAGTTGTTTCCGGTTCTTCACCATAAGTTTCAGACTGCAGTATTTCTTTTTTTTGTGGAGCTTTCTCATCAGGAAAAAATATTGGAAGTGTTTCTCTGAAAACAAAAACAAAGATTAAAATAATTACTGCAAATGAAATAAATGAGACTCCTTTAATGAAGTATTCAATAAGAAACTCACCCACACGTAGCTTGCGGGTGAGTTTCATATGCTTCTTACTGTTTGAGGTAGAGGTAAATTTGAAGCTCATTATTTAACCGGGAAATATCCTATTTTAGTAACTATTTCCTGTCCTTCTGAACTTAAAATCCAATCAATATAATCTTTCATTGCGCCTGTTGGTTTACTTCTTGTGTACATATAAAGAAATCTTGTTATAGGATAATTGCCTGTTTTTACATTTTCAGCATTTGGTTCATAAGCCGGAGAATTTGCATCTCTTTTTACTTTTGCATATTTAATACCTTTTGCATAAGCAGCGCCGCCAAAACCAATCGCATTTTTATCTTTTGAAACTGCGTTAACAACCGCAGCAGTTCCTGGTAAACTTTGCATAGATGGTGTATAATCTGCTCCACCTAATACAAAATCTTTAAAGTAAACATATGTACCGGAACTGTTTTCTCGACCATAAACGATAATCTTTGCATTTGGTCCGCCAACCTGATTCCAATTAGTAATTTGTCCGGTATAAATTTGTTTAATCTGTTCAAGTGTCAATTCTTTAACTGGATTTCCTTCATTCAAATAAACACTTAATCCATCTTTTGCACATTTTATTTCAACACCAAGGGTATTATAACGCTGTTTTAATTTTTCTCTTTCGCTATTTTTCATTGGTCTTGAAGAGTTACAAATATCGGTTGTGCCATTTATTAAAGCAGAAATTCCAACACCAGAACCGCCACCAGTAACCTGGATGGTCACATCAGGATGTTTGGACATATAAATTTCAGCCCAACGTTGAGCTAAAATTACCAAAGTATCTGAACCCTTTGCCGTAATAACAGTATTGGGGGTTCTGAAACCGAAAGCCAGTAAACCAGCTAAAATCAAGAATAAATATTTTTTCATTTTTATGCCTTTCAAATTTAATATATTAGATTTTATCTAATGTTAAGAAATTGTTAAAATTTATACTGTATTCTGAATGTAAAGACATTATCCTTAATATCTTCTTTGTAAGAAGCTATTTTAGATGTTGTTTCGTTCTTAACCATATCATAGTAGAACACAAATTTTACATTATCATCCCAGTAATGAACTAAACCAAGACCTATTGTTGAATATTTTAGATCTGCAGCACCAAGTTTTGCAGCAGAGTTTAATCCAATTTCATCATTCGCAACTTTATTATTCGGATCATAGACATCATACTTAAAAACTAACTGGTTTCTTAATCCAATGTTCTGAACATACATTAAATAATAACCCATAAAGTTTCTTATATAAATATCACCTGATGGTGCACCAGTAAATGAAGTATTGGCAGAACTTGTCCCGGGCTGTTTACCTGTAATAAATTCACCTCTTAAAGTGAAACCACCAATAACTGGAATATCATAATAGAATTGTAAATCAAAACCTATATAATTTCTGTTAATATCTCTTGTTAAAGAATCAACAGTGGGTTTGGTAGGATTATCAACTGTATATGCTTTTGAGCCATTAGGTAATCTTACTTTCCCCATATACATTGATACACCACCATCGATTGCAAAATTTTCTTCATAGAAAGGTAAAGCAAAACCAAGACGACCAATAAAATCTTTATTATTATCATTCTCTGCATTAACACCATTACCAGCAAATAAACCTCCTTTGAAGTTTAAATAACTTAAAGGTCCGCTTTGTGGAGTAATTTCCAATTTAAATCCAAGGTCTCTTTCACCAGGGAATAATGATTGAAACAATCTTGATCTTTCAGGACTTTCTCTTTGACTTGATGAATAAGAAATTTCGAAGCCAAATGGACGATCAAAAACACCACCGGTAACTCCAAAAGTTTTTAACCATGGTTCTTTGAATTCTACATAAGCATCTTTTAAACCAACTCCGCTTTGTATAGCATCAATCTGAAGCACATACTTAGTAATATCTGCATCATAAGTAACTTTTAATCTGCCTCTTCTAACGGCAAATCTGTTATGAATTGTAGAACCGAAATTACCGCCGGCAAAAGAAGATATTCCATCTTTCTGAGCAGATTGAAATTGTGATTGAATATAACCACTAATCTTAATCTTCTTTAGTGCATCAAGAGTGGATTTCATTTCAAGTAAAGTTTCATTCATACCATCAACCTGTCCTTTAACCTCAGTAACCTGCTCTTCAACCTGCTCAATTGAAGGCTCATTAACCTGGGCAACGGATTTAAAACTGAAAAATGATATTAAAAAAAGTAAAAGAAATAATTTTTTCATTGTGATTCCTAAAATTTGTTATTTACGATACAAAAAAAACATTCTCATATTACCGTAATGTTATTCGAGAGTTAAGAAATTGTTAACAGATGTAGATAGCAGTTTTTTAAGATTGAATTGTTTTGTTAATTTTAGCAGCAAAGAAATGAAAAATAATTTTTATGAAGATAATTAAAATATCTCTACTGGTTTTAATTCTATTAAGTTCATTCAATTGTATTAAACAAGAAACAACAGAACCGGTAATCAGTGATAAACCAAATTCACCTTCACCGGCTGATGGCTCATTATCTGTTGAGATTAATACAGTTCTTTCCTGGCAGTGTACAAATGCAGTTAAATATGATATTTATTTTGATACAAAAAATCCTCCCAATGTATTAATTGCTAAAGATACAAATTCAAATAAATATTCAATTTCTGGTTTAACATACGGTTGCGTTTATTACTGGAGAATAGTTGCTAAGTTTAATAACGGTAATCAATCTGCTGGTAATGTCTGGAGTTTTTTAACAAAAAATAAAACTCACTCAGATCCCGGTTATATAATGGAAAATTATAAAATTGAAACTCAGCTTCCTTGTTTTGTTAATATATTACTACAGGTAACTGATATGAATGGAAATGGTATAAGAAATTTACAAAAAACAGATTTTGAAATTTTTGAAGATTACCAGTCTGTGTCACCTACTGAATCCGCTCTAAATATAAAGAAAAAGGAAACTATTCCTTATACATTAAAAACAGTTCTTATGTTAGATAACAGTGCAAGTGTAAAAACAGATTTACCCGAAATAAAAAATGCTGCTATTACTCTAGTTAATAGTATTCTTCCTCAACAGGAAATAGCTATATATAAGTTTTCTGAAATTCCAGAACTTGTACAGGAGTTTACAAATAATACAACAGCATTAACAAACGCTATAAATTCAATTAATGTAGGAGCACCCACAACAAATCTATATGGTTCAATAATCACAGGTGTAAATAAGTGGGAAGATTTCTATTCTACTGAAGAAGTTAATCAAGGAGTTTTAATCTTACTAACAGATGGAAGCGATACACAAGGGTCAAACTCTTTGAACGATGCTCTTGGTGCAAGAGGCAATAAACGAGTTTATACTTTAGGACTTGGTAATGAAATTGATTTATTTGCACTGAAACAATTAGGAAATGCCGGATTCTTTCCAGTAACTGACGCATCTTTATTGGCTGCTAAATTTCTTGAAATTCAAAATGAAATGGATTCTTATGCAAATAGTTTTTACTGGGTAAACTATATGAGTCCCAAGCGCGGAAATTTTAATCATATACTGGAATTAAAAATAAAAAACAATCCTAACACAGGTGCTAATTCTTTCATAACTGGAAATTTTAATAGTAATGGATTTTTCTCTGCAACCATTGGGGTATTTATTAATACATCAAACCAAAATCCATATGGAATAGATACTCTTTATCTTCCTGCAAATAGTAATACTGAATTGAAAGCAACGACGTATCGCGGAGATTTTTCTCCAATATATTCATGGACAAGTACAAACACAAATATTGTTTCAGTTAATTACAATCCGAATTTAAATTCTGAATGTATTGCAACAGCTACGGGTCAACCGGGGGAAATTGCAGAAATTAGAGTTGATGATACAGCGAACGGATATAGTAAAACTATAAAGGTAATAATTTTGAATTAACTGATTTAAAAATAAAAATGTCTCTTGAAAAAGAGACATTTTTTGTGACCCTAACGGGATTCGAACCCATATTACCGCCGTGAAAGGGCGATGTCCTAACCATTAGACGATAGGGCCAAAATATTAATTTTTAGAGTCCCGGACATTATCCAAAAATATCCGGGTGAGTAAAGGGATTTGAACCCTTGACCCCCAGGGCCACAACCTGGTGCTCTAACCAACTGAGCTATACTCACCATATAAGCTGTTTTTAATTAACCCAAACAAAAATTACAGCTTAAAAGTACGCCCAAGTGGACTCGAACCACTAACCCTCAGCTTAGAAGGCTGATGCTCTATCCGGTTGAGCTATGGGCGCTCAACTGTCGGGGCGGCAGGATTTGAACCTGCGGCCTCCTGCTCCCAAGGCAGGCGCGCTAACCGGACTGCGCTACGCCCCGGTACCCTCCAATATCAGTTATCTAATCATTCAATCAACCATTTTAGAAAATGGCTTACAAATATAATGGACGAGATTAGATTATGCAATCTTATGTAAAAATATTTTATTTGATTTTTTACATGGTTAAATTGCATACAGACAATAATATTTTTTGATGGCATTTACATTTTTTGTATCTAAACGATTCCTTTCCTCCAAGAAAGAAAAAAAAATTTTTTCTTTCTTTTCTTTATTTGCTTTGACAGGTATTGCCATTGGAGTGGCAACGCTTATTATTGCTCTTTCTGTTTTACGCGGTTTTGAAAAAATTATTTCTCAAAAACTTGTAGAACTGGATTCTCATATACAAATTATTGGCTTTTCTGATAAACCAATTCCTTCTTCATTGAATAATTTTTTTCTGATTAAATCAATTATTGGAAATAACCTTGAATCTATTTCTCCTTATGTGTCAAAATTGTCAGTAATCAGCCATAAAAAAATTAAAGAAGGTGTTAATATTAAAGGAATAGAGAATACGTTTTTGACGAATTCAAAAAGCATTGTTACAACCAGCGGAAAACTTGAATTCTCAGATTCTTCATACAATGAAATTATTATCGGAAAAATTTTGGCAACAAAACTGCTAATAAAACCAGGTAATGTTGTTACTGTTTTCGCATTAAAAAATGATAAAGTCCCTTCAATTGAAAATATGCCCAATATAGAAAAGTTTAAAGTAATCGGAATATTCGAAAGCGGGATGTCGAAATATGATGATAATTTTGCATATGTAAACCTTAAAACGGCGCAGAAATTATTCGAATTTGGCAGCCAGATTTCTGGTTATGAAATTAAATTAAAGAGCATTAATAAAATCGATAGTCTTGCATCTGTTCTTCAAACTAACCTCCGATATCCTCATTATGTAAGAACTGTATTCCAGTTGTACAGACATATTTTCAACTGGATAGAATTACAAAAAAAACCTATCCCGATTATTCTTGGATTAATTATTATAGTCGCTGTAGTTAATATCATCAGCACTTTGTTAATGCTGGTTCTTGAAAAAATGTCTGCCATTGGAACATTAAAAGCACTTGGAGCAAGAAAAAAACAGATCAACCGAATTTTTCTTTTACACGGAATATATCTCGGTTTTTTGGGTGTCACTATTGGAAATATCCTCGCATATACTTTATCATGGATACAAATAAAATTTAACATTATTACTCTGCCTTCATCAGTATATTTTACATCTAAAGTTCCTTTAGAACTGAATTCGTTGACATTTGCAATAGTTTCTATACTTACATTTTTGCTTTGTATGGCCGCTTCTTTTCTTCCGAGTTTTATTGCTTCCCGAATCAACCCAATAAACACTTTAAGGTTCAGCTAATGAAGATTGAAACGCTTATCTCTAAAAGATATTTATTAGCAAAGCATAAATTAAATTTTATAACAATAATTTCTTACCTGTCGATTTTTGGAATTTCAACCGGAGTTGGGGCTTTAATAGTAGTACTATCTGTATTTAATGGATTTGGAGATCTAGTAAAATCTTTTTTAATTGGATTCGATCCACATTTAAGAATAGAAACAAAAACCGAATCAGCTTACTATTCTTTACCTAAAGTAGAAGAGCTTCTGAAACAGGAAAAAAAAGTTTCTGCTTATACACCTTTTGTCTCTGGAAAAGTTTTAGCTATTCAAAGTAAATTCACACAGGTGGTCAATCTAAAAGGAATTCTTGCCGATGAAAGTAAAAACGTTTATGGAATTAAAAATGATATAATTGCCGGCACTTATGATTTATACGATAATGAAGCTACTCCGAAAATAATTATTGGAATTTTACTTGCTGACAAGATGCAAACAATTATTGGAGATACAATAATTATAGTTGCTCCGGCTGGAATTGAAAAATCGATTATCAATTTGTCATTTCCGATTTCACAAAAATTTGTTGTCAGTGGAATCTACTCATCTAACAATAGCGAATATGATGGCAATTATATGTTCACATCATTAAATACTGCTCAAAGGGTACTTGGATACAAGGATAATTACCAGGGATTTGAAATTCGACTTGATGATATAAACTCTTCAGAAAAGATTAAAGAAATGTTGTCTGAAAAAATAAATCCCGAAGAATTTAGCATTGATACGTGGTATGACTTTCATAAAGAGCTTTATTCAATGATGAAGATTGAGCGGTGGGTTGCATACCTGATTTTATCTTTGATTATCGCTGTTGCTGTGTTTAATATTCTTGGTTCTTTAACAATGTCAGTTGTTGAAAAAAAACGCGATATTGGAGTGTTGCAGGCGATGGGAATGAATGATAGAAATATTTCTAAAATATTTATTTTACAAGGACTCCTTGTCGGATTAATTGGCACGGTTGCTGGCTTTGCTTTAGGGCTCTTTGTTTACTGGCTACAAACAACATATAATATTTATCCTTTAGACCCCACCCAATATAGAATTAATGCGATGCCAATGACTTTGCAAGTCTGGGACTTTATTGCTGTAGGATTTGCATCAATTTCTCTTTCATTTGTTGCAGCTATTTACCCGGCAAAAAGAGCTTCTAAAATTAATCCAATAGATGCTATTAAGTGGGAATAAATTTCAGGAAAACTATGATTATTAAAGTTGAAAACATTCACAAATCTTTTAACACTGTTAATAAAGTTACTCTTGATGTTCTTAAAGATGTATCATTGACAACTGAGACTAATAAAATTTCTGTAATTGTGGGTGCATCAGGTGCGGGTAAAAGCACTTTGCTTCATCTTGTTGGCGGACTCGACAAACCAACTTCCGGTAATATTATAATTAATGACATAAATCTTTTTAAATTAAGTGATGACAGAAGAGCAAAATTTTTAAATAAGAATATTGGTTTTGTTTTTCAGTTCCATCATTTATTACCAGAATTTACATCTGCAGAAAACATTGCAATCCCGCAAATGATAAAAGGCATTTCCTATAAGGAAGCGATAAAACATTCTAATGAATTGCTGGAATTAATAGGACTAACCGGAAGGGCAACTCACAAACCAGCAGAATTATCAGGTGGAGAGCAGCAGCGAGTTGCTGTTGCAAGAGCATTAGCGAATGACCCTCCGCTTATTCTTGCTGATGAACCTACGGGGAATCTTGATACTGTAAATGCTGAAATACTTAATAATCTTTTTGTAAAATTAAGAGATGAGTACGGAAAATCTTTACTTATTGTTACACACAATAAAGATTTAATGAAACTTGCTGACGTTGTCTTTGAAATGAAAGATGGAAAAATTGTAAACTAAAAAATTGTATTATTTTTTTCTCATAGAAGTAAATACTTCTTCAATAACCTGTAACGCAAATTCAGTTTCTTCAATTGTTCCGCTATTGATTCTTACACCATTTGGAATACCAAATGTATTTACATGTCGTAGAATCAATCCCCTGTTCATACACTCTTCGGTAAAGTTAGCAGCAAATAACTCATTATCGAAAATTAGCATTAAGAAATTTGCAAAAGAATTTGTGTATTTAATTTCTAGCTTATCAAATTTCTGTCGAAACATTTTCAGTGATACTTTGTTAAGTTCTGCAGTTTTGATTAAAAATTCTTCATCATCAAACGCTGCAATAGCAGCTTCCTGAGAAAGCGAATTTGGTTCAAAAGGTAACCGGACTTTGTACAATTGTTGAATTAATTCTTTTTGCCCAAAGCAAAAACCTAATCTTAATCCTGCTAATCCATAACTTTTAGACAAAGTTCTCAACACCAATAAATTAGGTAAATCATAATCCAATCCATTGGGATAATCTAGATTGTCCTGTGCATATAAAGTATATGCTTCATCAAGAATTACTACAGTTGAACTAGGAATATCTTTAACAAATTCTTCAAAATCCTTTTTAGAAAACATGGTACCAGTCGGATTGTTTGGATTTGCAAGATATACAATCTTTGTATCATTACTCACTGCTTTTGAAATAGCATTCAAATCATAAGCATAATTATTCATTGGTAAGTTTACTGGTACACGACCTAATTTATTGGTATTGACGTACCACCCGATAAAAGTACCTTCCGAAGATATTAACTTATCTCTTGTTTCAGAAAATGCACTGATAATGTACTGAATTATCGCATCAGAGCCGCTAGCACAAAAGATTCTTGAAGGTTCAATAGAAAATTTTTTGCCTATAGCATTAACTAACGTAAAGCATCCCGGCTCAGAATAACGATGCAATTGGGAAAGTGAATTTTTAATTGCTTCAATTGCCTTTGGTGAAGGACCTAAAGGATTTTCATTAGAAGCAAGTTTAACAATTTTCTTTAATCCTTTCTCGCGTGCTAATTCATCAATAGATTTTCCTGCTTTGTAAGTTTTCAGTTTTTTTACATAACTGGGTACGAATATCATAATTTCTTCTTTTGTTCATCCCAAAATTACAAAATTCATTTTACTTGAGAAAAATCTTCCTGATATAATTTGTTCAGAAAATATTTTTCTTTTTAAAGTTACATTTATTTTTTTCCCATAAGCAGTCTCTTGACAACTAAATCTATTTTTTATATTTTAGCACTCGACTTTATAGAGTGCTAACAAATTTTATTAAAAAATAAATCAAGGAGAACAAATATGAGTAAAATCAATTTAAGTCCTTTAGCAGACAGAGTAATTGTAAAACCTCTAGAAGCTGAAGAAAAAACAAAAGGTGGAATTATCCTTCCTGATACTGCAAAAGAAAAACCAATTGAAGGAACAGTTGTTGCCGCTGGTCCTGGAAGAGTATCAGACGATGGAAAAACAATTGCATTAACAGTAAAAGTTGGAGATAAAGTGCTTTATGGAAAATACAGTGGAACCGAAGTTACTGTTGATGGAGAAGATTATTTAATAATGCGCGAAAGCGATATTTTTGCAATAGTTAAGTAGGAGGAAAATACTATGTCATCAAAATTAATTGAATATAACAGTGAAGCACGCACCAAATTAAAAAATGGTGTTGATAAATTAGCAAATGCAGTAAAAGTTACACTTGGTCCTAAAGGAAGAAATGTAATTCTTGAAAAGAAATTCGGAGCGCCCACAGTTACAAAAGATGGTGTCTCTGTAGCAAAAGAAATTGAACTTGAAGATCCTGTAGAAAATATGGGCGCACAGATGGTTCGTGAAGTTGCTTCTAAAACTAGCGATGTTGCTGGTGATGGAACAACGACTGCTACAATTCTTGCACAGGCAATTTACAGAGAGGGCTTAAAAAATGTTACCGCTGGTGCAAATCCAATGGATTTGAAAAGAGGTATTGACCTTGCAGTTGGTAAAGTTGTTGATTATCTAAAATCTATAAGCAAAGATGTTGAAGGAAGAACCGAAATTGCACAGGTTGGTTCCATATCTGCTAATAACGATAGTTCAATCGGAACTCTTATTGCAGATGCAATGGAAAAGGTTGGAAAAGATGGTGTTATTACTGTTGAAGAAGCAAAGTCAATGGAAACTACTCTTGATGTAGTTGAAGGAATGCAATTTGACCGCGGTTATATTTCACCTTACTTTGTTACTGATGCAGAAACTATGGAAGCAGTTCTTGAAGACCCTTATATTCTTATTCACGATAAAAAAATCTCTGCAATGAAAGATTTACTTCCTGTGCTTGAAAAAGTTGCTCAACAGGGACGAGCTTTATTTATTATTGCAGAAGATTTAGAAGGTGAAGCTCTTGCTACTTTAGTTGTAAATAAATTAAGAGGAACATTGAAAGTAGCTGCTGTTAAAGCTCCTGGATTTGGCGATAGAAGAAAAGCTATGCTTGAAGATATCGCTATTCTTACCGGAGGAACAGTTATATCCGAAGAAAGAGGATTTAAACTTGAGAATGCAACACTTTCATACCTTGGTCGTGCAAAGAAAGTAACAATAGACAAAGATAACACAACTATTGTTGAAGGTATCGGAAAAGCTGATGACATTAAAAAGAGAATTAATGAAATTAAAGTCCAGATTGATAAAACAACTTCTGATTATGATAAAGAAAAATTACAGGAAAGACTTGCAAAACTATCGGGTGGAGTTGCTGTATTAAAAATTGGTGCATCTACTGAAGTTGAAATGAAAGAAAAGAAAGCACGCGTTGAAGATGCTTTACACGCTACCCGAGCTGCAGTTCAGGAAGGTATTGTTCCAGGCGGCGGTGTTGCATTTATTCGTGCAATTAATACACTTGAAAAAGTTAAAGGTGATAATGCCGATCAGAATGTCGGTATTGATATAATTAAAAAATCACTTGAAGAACCATTAAGACAAATAGTTAACAACGCAGGTCTTGAAGGCTCTGTTGTATTGCAAAAAGTTAAAGAAGGTAAGGATGATTTCGGTTTCAATGCTGCAAGTGAAAAATATGAAAACCTTGTTAAATCAGGTGTAATTGATCCTACAAAAGTCACAAGAACAGCACTTGAAAATGCTGCATCAGTAGCTTCGTTATTAATCACCACTGAAGCAGTAGTTTACGAAAAGAAAGAAAAAGAAGCTCCAGCTATGCCTCCTATGCCTCACGGTGGTATGGACGGAATGTATTAATAGACAATTCCATAGTAAAAAAAGAGAGGCTGTCAGTTTTGACAGCCTCTTTTATTATTAAACAACATTAATAAAGCTCTGGGACAAAAGTCTGGTCGGTCATCGGTGGACGAACATAACCTTTGTCTTCCTGTCGTGGAGGAAGTTTTATTTTATCTCTTTTAATTTCTTCATATGGAATCATACTAAGCAAATGAGAAATTGTATTCAGTCTTGCCCGTTTTTTATCATCAGCACATACAACATACCACGGCGCTTGTTTAATATCTGTATAAGAAAACATCTCATCTTTTGCTTTTGAATATTCAACCCATCTTGCTCTAGATTCTAAATCCATCGGACTCAATTTCCAGTGCTTAGTAGGATCATCAATACGAGCCTGAAATCTTCTTTCCTGTTCTTCATTGCTTACTGAGAACCAGTACTTAATTAAAATTATTCCTGAACGAATAAGCATTCTTTCGAATTCTGGACAACTTCTAAGAAATTCACGATATTCCTGCTCGGTGCAAAAACCCATTACTCTTTCAACTCCTGCGCGATTATACCAGCTTCTATCAAACAGCACCATTTCACCTGCCGATGGAAGATTTGGAACATATCTCTGAAAATACCACTGTGTTTTCTCTTTTTCTGTAGGAGTGCCAAGAGCAACAACACGACATACTCGAGGACTCATAAATTGTGAAATTGTTTTTATCACTCCTCCTTTTCCAGCAGCATCTCTTCCTTCAAAGATGACAACAATCTTTAATCCTTTTAGTTTAACCCATTCCTGTAATTTGACAAGCTCAATACCAAGCTTGTTTATTTCTTTTTCATAAAACTTTTTTTTCAGTTTTTTGGATTTGGAATTGTTCTGGGATTCTTCTTCAGCGGGGGAGAATTCGTGATCAAGAATGCTTTCTTCTTCCGATTTTTGCTTCTTCTTTTTATCTTTTTTAGACATAACCACACCTATAAAAAATTGTTTGTATTAATTTACAACTTAATTTTTTTATGTCAATAAGAAAATTTTGAGGAATGAAAAGTTTTTTATAAACAATCAATCAATTATTAAAATTTCCTAACCAGACTTTAGCCTGAAAAGTGTTGGCATTTTTCGATTTATTCAATCCGTTAAACGCATAAGAATCAGTCCCGATTTGTTTATAGAACAACTCAATTTCTTCTCCCCAGTACATTTCCAAATTGAAATTTACCTGCATTTTTTTTACAAAACACTTCTTGTGAAGTTCTTCAGACAAGCAATCTGTTATCCATTCAACATATTTTGTATTATTAACATGTCCATTTAAATCTACTGAAGAATAATCTGCAGAAAATTTTCTGCTTATTTCTGTTTCAAAGCTATCCAATTTTTCAGGAAATTCATCAATTACTGATTTGGGATAAGTATTAATAGCTTTAACTTTTTCCAAATCTCGTATAGGTCGACGTGTTTTAATATCAATTATTATCCAGGCTGTTGTAGCATTAATTATCGGAAATTCATTAGCATCTAGAATTTCAAAATCTCTTAAAGCAAATAATCCCCTTAATCCCTTTGGCCAAGTAATTATTTTTATTTTTTCTCCCCACAAAGGATATCGTTTAACTTCGGTAATTAATCTTGATAACACCCAGAGTTGTTTTGTTTCATTTAAATGAGAATATCCAACCTTCAAAATTTCAGCATGTTCATAAGCTGCTTGCTGCATAAAGCCAAATAAAGCTCCGGGTCGTAAAGATTTGTTTATATCAACATAAAACGATTTTATTTCTTCACAGACAATATGTGATGACATGACTTTACTTCTTCAATTCGTTTTTTATAAAATCAGTCATCTTTCTGAAATCACTCTCTTCATAACCAACCGTGACCCATTTTATATATCCGTCTTTACCAATTACAAAATTTCTAGGAATAAAATTCTTAGCAAATTTGTTATATACTTTTCTCTCGGGATCGACATACACAGGAAAAGTATAAAAATTTTTCTTAATGAAAGATTTTACAGTATCTGGTTTTTCTTCTCTTGAAATGGCAAGGAGTACGAAATTTTTATCTTTTATTTTATCGAAGATTTCCTGCTGCAACAGCGGCAACTCAGTTCTACAAGGCGGGCACCAGGTAGCCCAAAAGTTTATTAAAACAACTTTGCCTTTTAAATTTTTTGAGTTCAGATTTTTACCATCCAACGATTTAACAATAAACTCCGGCATTTTAGAACCAGTTTTGGCTATAGTAGTTGAATCAATATCATTTTGAGCATATAATACCGAACAAAATAGAAATGCAAAAAATAATTGTTTAATCAAGTGAGCTCCTAATTATGTAATTTATTTTATTTGTAAACTTAGGGAAAAGATATATTCTATAAAACCAGAATTAGAACGAAATTTTTACAAATTATTTTTTAATTGTAACTTCAAAATTCTCAGCAAAATTCCAAAAATCATTTCGCTTGGTTCCATCATTATCTGTACTGTTTCCTGTTGCATAAATTATTACTCTATTTGCGTCTGTTGGAGCAGTCAAAGTAAAAATAAATGATACTTTATTCCCTGATGCAACTTTGGGTGATGAATGAATTAATTCTTGGTTTCTTGAAGTTAATCCATCTATTGGTTTTAACGAACCAGCTGAAGATGAAATATTAACTCCGCCTGTTTTCATAGGTCCGCCTGTAATTGTTACAGTATATTCTGCAACTTGTCCAGATTTTAATTGAACAGGTCCGCTTATTTTAACTATTATATTATTGCTTCGTATTTCATTATGACATGAACATCCTTTATTACCATCTTTTAATGTGCGACCATATTTTCCGTTTTTATTCGCGTAAACAAAAATTGAAGCAAAAATGATTAGACTCAAAAAATAAATTTGATTTTTTCTTATAAACATTACACCACCTTAGACTATTACTGATTATTTTTCGCGTAAAATTATTTTATTAATTGCAACCATTTTTTCATGAATATGGTTTCATAATTATTAATATTGAAAGAATAATTATGCCTAATTTGTTAAAAAAGAAAAGTGTAAAATTAACCCTGCTAATCTCTATTTTGATTTTAATAGGATTACAATTTTTTACTGTTGAAAGAAGCAATCCACCTATTAAAGTAAAAACTGAATGGGACTCAGAACGTACGAAAGAATTATTTTATAATGCGTGTGCAGACTGTCATAGCAATGAAACGAAGTGGCCTTTTTATTCGGCAATCGCACCAGCGTCCTGGTTAATATCAAAAGATGTAATTGATGGAAGGAAACATTATAATATCTCTGAAGATAAGGAATTATATGCAGATGAAATGATTGAAGAAATAAGAAAAAACGAAATGCCTCTTAAATCATATACACTTCTTCATTCATCGGCAAATTTAACTGAAAAAGAAAAAGAAGAATTGATTCAAGGTTTGATTAAAACTTTTAGATTAGAAAAAAAAGAGTGATTAAAAAATAAAATTATACTATTAATAAATTAATTTTTAAATATATTTCACTTCATATGCGATAGTTGATATTTAATCATGTTTTTCACTTCTTCCCTTTTATATTTGCCTAAAGAAGTCTTTGGAAGAGATGAAACAAAAAAATACTTCTTAGGAATTTTGAAATTAGCAATTTTATTCTTCAAAAATTGTTTTAATTCATCTGAACCGACCATTGTTTTTCGTTTGAGAACTACTGTAGCAGCAATAACTTCTCCCCATTTTTTGTCCTGAATACCTATAACACAACATTCTTTTATTTTTGAATTTGTAAGTAATACCTTTTCAATTTCATGTGGATTAACATTTTCACCACCAGTGATTATCATATCATTTTTTCTTGATTCAATGTACAGGAATCCATAATTATCAACATAACCGATATCTCCGGTTTTAAAATAATTCTGCTTTAACTTTCTTGATGTTAATTTTTTATTTAATAAATATTTTTGAAATAGTGTTGGTGAAGAAACATATATTTCCCCGGTTTTGAATGGAAGCTGTTCTTTGCCTCTTTTAATAATTTTTATTTGTACACCGGGAATTGGATAGCCTGCACAATTTTGTTTTTTAAGAATTTCTTCCTTTTTTAAGAAAGTAATAAAAGAAGCCGTCTCGGTTGAGCCATATACTTTACAAACATTCCAACCAAGAGATATTGCTTCAACTAATAGTTCATCATTTATTGGACCACCGCCGACAAGTAAGTAGCGATGAGATTTATTTGCTTTCATTTTTTTTGAAACAATTTCATTAAGTTGAGAAGAAACAAGAGAAAGCAATGATGGATCTTCATTGTCGATTGCAGAGATTATATCATCAATTTTTAGCGACTTGGGAATGATCAATGATGAACCGTAGATAACTGTTCTGCTAAGGATTGAAAATCCTCCAATGTGATAAAGAGGTAAAGCTAATAACCATTTATCTTTAGATGAATAGTTCAATATTTTTGCACCGAGTTGTGCACTTTTTTCAAGACTATGGAATGTGTGAACAACTGCTTTCGGCTTACCAGAAACACCCGAAGTAAACATCACAAGTGCGGTGTTTTTTAGATTATGTTTATGATTACTGCTAAAACTGTTTTCAAACTGCAACTTATCACTTGAGTCAATTATTTGATTTGGTTTTACAAATTGCAATAACCTGTTAAGTTCTTCAGTATCAAGTTTAGAATTTACAGGAAGAGGCACTGCTTCAAGCCTCCACAGAGCAAAAATATTTTTAATAGTATGAATAGAATTATCATCGGCAATTGCAATTAACTGATTTTTTTTAATTCCCTGTTTATGCAATTCCTCCGTAGTTTCTTGAACTAATTTATTAAACTTTTTATAACTTAGCTTAAATGAAATATTTTTATCAGATTCATCATAAACAGTTATTGTGCTTTTATAAAAATCTGATTTTGCAAAGAATGAAAATAAATCATTTTTATTATTCTGTTTGTCAGTATCAGAATATTTCATATTAAAATCATTAATTTGATTTTTTTATTTACAAATGAAACCAATTGAAAAAAGTAATCCAAACAATGCAGATAATTTTGCTGTCAGTTCAAGCACCTTATTCAATGCTGAACCCTCATACTGGAAGAGCATAAGAATTAGCTTATATGCAATTGGTAAAGTGAGATAAGGAAGAAATATCCATTCACTTACAGAATAAAATCTGTAAATTAATAATGGAACGAAAAAAGAAATTCCTGTTAAAATGAGATATTCATACCTTGAAAAACTTTTTCCAAGTTTTACTGCGAGAGTATTTTTTCCTACAAGTTTATCCTGTTCAATATCACGGTAATTATTAACCACAAGAATATTAGTAATTAAAGCACCAACAGGAATAGAGGCAATAAATGATATTTCGGATATTTGATTTGTATTCACCAGATAAGTTCCTACTGTTCCTACAACACCGAAAAAAATAAATACAAAAATATCTCCAAGTCCATTATAGGCAAGCGGGAAAGGACCTGTAGTATATGCTAAACCGGCAAGAATTGAGACTATCCCTATAATTAAAATAATAACTCCACAATGATAAACAAGATACAAACCCAAAAGAAAAGTAAAACTAAATACAAGAAAGACAACTATTTTCATTTTTTGGGGAGTAACAAGTCCAGCATTTAAAACCCGTAAAGGACCAATCCTGTTTTTATTATCAGCACCTTTTAAATAATCATAAAGGTCATTTGCAAGATTTGTTCCCACTTGAATTAATAAAGCACAAATTAAAGCCACAACAGAAGCAAGTAGTTTGAATTTATTTTCTGCAATAGCAAGAGATGAACCTACAATTACCGGTACGAAAGCAGCAAGTAAAGTTTTTGGTCGGCTTGCAAGCATCCAAACTTGAAATTGCGATAATTGCTTTTTACTATTTTGCATTGAAAAAATTCTTTAAGGTAATTTTGGAAATTTATTAAAATTCGGTTTTCTTTTTTCTAAATATGCTTTTTTCCCTTCCTGGGCTTCTTCAGTCATATAATAAAGTAAAGTCGCATTACCAGCAAGCTCTTGAATTCCTTGCTGTCCATCTAATTCAGCATTAAATGCTGATTTTAACAAACGAATTGCAAGAGGAGATTTCTCAAGAATTTCTTTTGCCCAGTTAATTCCTTCTTCCTCAAGTTTATCAACAGGAACAACTTTATTCACCAATCCCATTTCAAGGGCTTCTTTTGCATTATATTGTCTGCAGAGGTACCAAATTTCTCTTGCTTTTTTTTGTCCGATTACTCTTGCTAGAAAACTTGCACCAAATCCACCATCAAAGCTACCAACTTTAGGCCCGGTTTGACCAAAAATTGCATTATCAGCAGCGATAGTCAAATCACAGACCACATGAAGAACATGTCCGCCACCAATTGCATAACCAGCCACTAATGCAATAACAGGTTTAGGAATACTTCTGATTAATTTCTGAAGATCAAGCACATTTAGTCTTGGAACTCCATCTTTACCAAGATAACCCTTATCGCCTCTAATTCTTTGATCACCACCGGAACAGAATGCATATTTCCCATCTTTTGCTGGTCCAGCTCCTGTTAATAAAATCACTCCGATTTTTTGATCTTCTCTTGCATCAGAAAAAGCATCGTACATCTCAAAAACTGTTTCTGGTCTGAATGCGTTTCTGCTATCAGGTCTGTTTATAGTAATCTTTGCAATACCATCCATCTTTTCATAAATAATATCTTTATAACGTTTAATCTTTTTCCATTTATATTTCATTTCGTGCCTCTTAGTCAATTAACAGATTTGACAAATTTCATTAGCAAATTTACAAACTCTTCAGGATTTTCCAGATGGATATTATGTCCTGAATTTTTAACAATGCAGTGAGTTGAATCAGGAATCAACTTATTCATTCTTGAATTAATCTCACAAAATTTTTTATCATATTCACCGGTTATCAATAAAACAGGACATTCAATATGCAATAGATTGTTCCATAAGGATTTCATTTGTCCAGTACCAAAACCTCTAAGAGAACAAGCTAACATCTCTTTATTAAGAAGTAGTTTTTTATTTTTAATCTTTTCATACCTATTAGGCGAAAGATTTTTTTGTGTGCTGAAAATTTCCTGACTCATCCACTTCTTAACAAAATCTTTTATAGAATGGTTTTCTATGTAATCGGCTAATTCGTTATCATTTTTTTTTCTGATTTCTTTTTCATTTTTATTTTGTATTCCTGCAGTTGAGCTTTCCAGCACAAGACCTCTTATCATTGCCATATGTTTAATAGTAAAAGATAATGCCAGTCTTCCGCCCATAGAATAACCAACCATAATTACTGATTTAAGTTTTAGGTAATCAAGAATTTCTTTGAGAATTCTTACTTGAAAGTTTTGTGAAAAATATTTTAAGTCATTAACCGCACTGCTTCTACCATAGCCTATTAGATCAATTGCAATTAATTGCATACTATGTGGAATTAAGTTTATAACATCTTCCCAATCATCAGAACAACCTGAAAATCCGTGTAAAAACATTATTGTATTTTTTTCAGCATCGAATTTTTTTGAAAATAAATTCAAATAAATTTTCAGGTCTTTGAATTCGAAGTACATTTTTATTTAAAAGATAATGAATAAATAAGCTGTGTTAGTACATTTCCAACTTGTTGAAGGGTTTCTAATCCAATATTACTGATATTATCTTTTTGTGTATGCCAGTAATTTCTTCTTTCATTCTGAGTATTAGCTCCGACAAGTTCAGCGTCAATTATATCTATAGTTTTTATGCCAGCCTGATTTAGAGGGATATGATCGTCATAAATTGCATGACCAGTAAAATTTGAAAATCTATCTGCGTTTATTTTTGCAGCTATTCCCCAAACTAAATCGACAACATCTTTGGCATAATTTGTACTATAGCCTTCTTTATAAAAAGTAGCTTCCTTATCACCTACTAGATCAAGCAAAATTCCAAACTGAGGTTCAAAATTCTCAATATGATTTCCTGCAAAATATTTTGAACCAAGGCAGAAATTATTAAGATCATTTTCCTTTCCATAATCTTCACCATCAAAAAGAATCAAGTCAATTCCATAATTGATTTTGTTTTGATACAACAATCTTGACAATTCAAGAATTATTGCTGTTCCACTTGCACCATCATTTGCTCCCGGAATTGGTAATGTTTGTTTATTTATATCTTTGTCATGTTCAGCACGAGGACGACAATCCCAATGAGCAGAAATAAAAATTCTTTCTTTTGCAGTAGGATTAAAACGTGCAATAATATTTTTTAAACTTAGAACTTCTCCTTCGTATCCAGTATATGAAAAGTCCTGTTCTATTACTTCATCCGCATATTTTTTAAATTCCTGAACTAAAAAATACTTTGCGGCAGTACGTCCTGAAGAGTTAGGATTACGAGGACCAAACTTGAGTTGTTTCTCAATCAACGCATACGCATTTGACCCGCTAAATACAGGTGCTGTAATGTTATCCAGAATCTTAAATGACGGTGAAGATTTCTTCTCCGGTTCTTCTTTTTGTTTACAGGAATGAAAGAGAATCGCAAAAAAGAGTAATAATAAAATTTTTTTCATCTGGATAAACTTTTTCAAATATTTTAGTTTTTTTCACTTTAAATTCGAAAGTAATTCACATATTTTATTCTGATACTGAATCGCTCTTGAAGTCTGACGCACATGATTCTGAATCATAATTGAAAATGCTATTTCATCTCCGCTTTCTGCAGTCAGGTAACCTGATAAACAACTTACACCGCTCAAAGTTCCTGTTTTAGCATAAACATTTTTTTCTGCCAGTGAATTTTTCATACGATTTTTTAGCGTTCCGTCATAACCTGCAATTGGAAAAGATTCTTTCAATGTTTTATACAATTCTGATTTATTATTGTAAAAATATTTTAAAACCCCGAGTAATAATTCAGTTGAAACAAGATTATAGTGCGAAACACCAGAACCATCTACAATTCTGTAATTTGAAGGTTTAAGTTTACATTGGATAATCAAGCTATCAATTAATCTTAATCCTTTTTCAGCACTCGAGGGTTTTCCAAAATATTTTTGACCGAGTGCACGCAAAGTCATTTCTGCACTCAGGTTATCACTTGTTTTATTTAAATTGACTATCACTTCATCGAAACGTCTTTTACACTCAGCAATTAATATTGTGTTTTCATTAACAGTCTGCGTATCGATAATGCCAGTGAATTCAATTCCATTAGAAATCAATTTTTCTTTAAGTAGTGTTAAAAAATAAAATGCTGGCTTAACTATTGTAAAATCATTTTTCACTTCGCCGCTTTTTTTATTCATATTTCCGCTTATAGTAAATTCATTAGTTCGATTTATTATATCTCTTGTTATTACTATATTTGTTGACAAAGTGTCACACGAAGTTGAATAATTATTTACCTTAACATACTTAGAATTTGGAGAAAGCACGTAACTTGTTTGCTGATTATTATTTCGAAACACTTTTATACTAATTGAATTATCATTAATAGTAAGCGGAGTTAAGTATGGAAAGTCAGTTGATGGATCATCATCCCACATCCAGCCATTTCCCCAGAACAGAGAATCTAACATAGAAACATCTCCATAAATATTTCCTTCTATTCTCTTTATCCCTAATTCTAAAATTTTTTGAACAAGAGCATCCAAATCGTTTAAAGAAAAATCAGGATCACATCCGCCGACGACATAAATATTTCCTAACAAGACTGAGTCCTTAATTTCTCCGCTATAAAGCAGAGAAGTAGTAAATTCATAATTAACACCAAGATAAAGTAAAGCAGCCGCAGTAGTTAGTATTTTCATATTTGATGCTGGATGCATTAACAAATGATTGTTTCTTGAATAAATATTTTTTTGTGAAGAAAGATTATAAATATCAATTGAAATTTGAGCCGTATCAAAAAACTGGGTTTTACATAATGAATCAATTTTATTCTTAATAATCTTAAGATTGTTTTGAGAGAAAGTATTATTACTGATAAATAGCAAAAGAACAATAAAAAAGAAATATCTCATACATATAATCGATTTGTAAATTGATTGAAATTATTAATTATTCATTAATACGACAAGTTAACGAATGAATAAATTAATACTATAAACAAAAGTAAAACTCCTGTTAAATTTAATCAAGTATTGAAGAAAAATTTTTTATTAGACTTTTTCCTTTTCTTGGAATAAATTTGGTTTGGATAAGGAAGTAAATAATATGAAGGAAAAAAGATTATCTGATGAAGACGTAATATGGATTTGTCAATACTGCGGTAAAGAAAATTCTGTATGGGTAGATTTTACTATACCCGGCAAACAGGACTTTTATGAAGAATGCGACATTTGCTGCCGACCAAACCGCGTAATTGTACAAATGGATGATGATCAGAACATTTTTGTTGAATCGCGTTTAATTGATGAATGAAAAGAGAAATTCCTTTCTCTAATCCATTATCATCTTCAAAAATGCAGAACTGTCATCTTCATCATCATCGTGCTGTTTAAAAACTGATTTAACCTCTTCCTTTGATTTTTCCTCAGAAGCAAAACTTTTAAATCGATTAAAATTAAAACCTGTTGAAGGTAATGAATCCTCTTCATTATCAACTGCAGCTTTAGGTGGTTTTACTCTGAATATTGTTGGAGTATCAAGATTATCTTTATCAACATTTTCAGTTTGGTCTTTGAACATAAAACCTGCATCCACTGGTTTTACAGGCTTTTTGGCCTCTGGTTGAACAGCAATTTTCTCTTTGAAGTTTTTCTTACCATTATTGAAACCAGTAGCAATAACTGTATAGGAGATATAATCATTCATCTCTTCTTTTTTAACACAACCAAAAATTACATTAGCTTCTTCTCCTGCTGCTTCCTGAATTATATTGTTACCTTCCGTTATTTCTCTTAAAGTTAAATTACTTGAACCGGTAACATTTATAAGTACGCTCTTTGCACCTTTTATACTTAATCCTTCCAGCAAAGGACTGGAGATTGCTTTTTGTGCTGCTTCTATTGCACGATTTTCTCCGCTTGCAATTCCACAACCCATCATTGCATCACCGCTCTGATTCATAACAGCACGCACATCAGCAAAATCAACATTAACCAATCCTTTGATAGTAATTATATCAGCAATACCACGTGTTGCTTCGTACAAAACTTCATTTGGTGCATCGAAAGCAGTTGTAAACGGAGTTTCTTTGACAAGGATACTCAGTATACGTTCATTCGGAATTACGATTAAACTATCAACATACTGTTTCAATTCCTGTATTCCGTTTTCAGCATTCAGCATTCTTTGTTTACCTTCCCATTTAAATGGTTTGGTAACAATGCCAACAACCAGTGCTCCGAGGCTTTTAGCAATTGATGCCACAACCGGTGCTCCACCAGTACCTGTTCCTCCACCCATTCCTGCAGTCACAAAAACCATATCGCTGCCTTGAATTACTTCGGCAATTTTCTCACGGTCTTCCTCAACTGCTTTTTTACCTACATTAGGATCAGCTCCTGCACCTAATCCTTTGGTAATTTTTGTACCAACCTGGATTTTGTATTGTGCAGAATTAACATCAAGTACCTGCGCATCAGTATTGATAGCAACATACTCGACGCCGTTCAGGCTTCTTCTAATCATTGATTCAACAGCATTACATCCTCCACCACCAACACCAATTACTTTAAGGATGGCGGACATTGATTTTGTACGATCAATTGTAGCGAAATGTGACATTAAATACCTCCAACGGTTTAAAGTTCATCAAAAAATTTCCTAAAGTTTTTAAATACTTCTGTTACTTTATTTTTACTTTTAATTTTTGTTTTTATTGTTTTCACGCCGTCAACGTTTTTACTCCCCGGTATTCCGCGAAGCAAACCAACAACAGTTGCAAATTCAGGTTTTTCCACTTCACTATGAGATCCAGAGGCAAACTCAAGCGGAACACCAATTCGTGTTGGCAATCCAAATACTTCCTCTGCTAATTCAGTACAGCCCTTTAGTAAAGAACCTCCTCCTGTTAAAACTATTCCTGCTTTAATATTATTTTTAAATTTAGCACTACGTATTTCATTATCTATCAATGAAAATAATTCATGCATCCTTAAACTTATTATTTGAGTTAAAAGACTAATCGGAATTTTCGTATTGCCTTTTGCACCGACACCTTTTATTAAAATATCCTCATCTCTAATAATTGCTGAAGCAGTTGCATATCCGAAATTCTTTTTAAGTTTTTCTGCTTCTTCGGTTATAACTCCTAAAGATTCACGAATATCATTCGTTACCTGGTTACCGGCTACTCCAAATACTTTAGAATGTTTAATAGCTTTATGATGAATTACCGCTATATCTGTAGTCCCTCCACCGATATCAATAAGCAAAACACCTAAGTCTTTTTCGCTTTCATCTAATACCGAAGCAGAGGATGCAATGGGTTGTAATACATAATTATTAACTTGCAATCCTGCACGTTCAACTGATTTTTTTATGTTTTGGATTGCAGGAATAGATGCAAGAACTATATGATTAGTGGCTTCTAATCTAGTACCTGACATTCCAATTGGATTTTCTATACTACCCTGGTAATCTACAAAAAACTCTTCTGGAATTATGTGAAGAATTTGTCTGTCCGAAGGAATACGGATTGTTCTTACATCAGCTTCAAGTCTTGAAAGATCTTCTTTTGTAATTTCATGTTCTTCGTTAGTTATTGTAACATAATTCCTGTGTCTCATACTTGTAATGTGTTCACCAGCAACACCAACATTCACAGAAGTAATCATTAATCCAGCACGATTTGTTGCAATTGAGACAGCTTCTTTGATAGCATCTGCAGTTTTACTAATATTTGATACTAATCCTTTATGCAAACCCTCAGAAGGAGCCAGACCAAAGCCAAGAATATTATATTTTTCATCAGATAATTGTTCTGCAATTACTGCACAAACTTTAGTCGTTCCTAAATCCAAACCGGCAACAATATTCTTTTTCATTAATTAATTCCTGAGCCCTGATTTAGTCCAATAAAAATATTATTATCATAACGTAAGTCCACATATCCTGCATTTTCAAGTATCTGTTTAATTTGAATATCCGATACAATATTTTTCAATTCAAATAGTTTTTTTGCTAATTGTTTTTTCCCAAGAATAATTACAGGATTAAACCCTGAAAAATACAAGAGAATTTCTCCACCATTTCGTAAGTTGATTTCAGAAAGATTATTATAAAATTCTTGGTTTATCAGTTTTGCTGTTTCAATTATTGTCATTGCGTCTTTTATATCCGTGCAAGGAACAGAATGTAAAAAATCTATCTCCATTAAACTTGAGTTAGTAATTAACGGAAAATCTGCTTGTATTGTATTGTCTAAAATTCCAATCAATTTAAAGTCATCAGTTAAAAAATATGAATTTCCATCTTTTAAAATTATCGCTTCAACATTTTTTTCAATTATATGAGCTACAACTTTATTATTAGAAACCTGCTCAACATAAACATCTTTTACATATGGATGCCTAAAAAATATTTCTCTTATCATTGGCAGAGTAATATTTTGCTTAGTAATCAGTTCTTCAAAGTTAGAATATTTATAATAAGTCGATGCCGATAAAAGTTTTGAGCCAACAATTTCTAACCTCGTTATTTTAATATTTCCGTCATTTTTATTTGAAAAAAATATTATAAAAACCAGAGTGCAAGTTAAAACAGATAAGAAAGTTATACTAAGTATTTTTTTCTTGTTTTTCATTTTTCTTTCTTAAGACTGTTTACAAATTTTTCTAAAACAAGATTTATATCGCCTGCACCCATAGTGATTATTATATCGTTATCTTTTTTTATGTTCATTAATTCAGCACAAATATCATTTTTATCTTTTACATAGATGACATTTTTATGTCCAAGTTGAACTGCGTAATCAGCAATCATCTTTCCTGAAACACCAACAATAGGTTCTTCACGGGCGGGATATATATCAGTACAAATAAAAATATCTGCCAGCAAAAACGATTCAGCAAATTCCTTATAAAAATCTCTTGTCCGTGAATATAAATGCGGCTGAAATATAGCTATTATGCGGTTATTCCATCCATCTTTGATTCCTTTAAGAGTTGAATAAACTTCAGTTGGATGATGAGCATAGTCATCAATCACAAGTATTTCTTTATCATATTTTACTTGAAATCTTCGTTGGACACCAGAAAAATTTTCCAGTGCTAGTTTAACTTTTTCAAAACTTAACCCTAATTCCTGTGTAACTAAAATTGTTGCCAGAGCATTTTTAATATTAAACAATCCGGGAACTTTCAGTTTAATGTCACCAAGAATTTTGTTATTAAGCAGTACTGTAAAGCTGCTTGAAAATTCAGAATGCGAAATATTTATTGCACGACAATTTGCTTCTTCATTAATTCCAAAGGTCAAAACTTTTCTTTTCAATTGAGGAATTATTGATTTCAAATTTATTTCATCTAAACATAAAGTGACAAATCCATAGAAAGGAATTTTGTTTGCGAAATCAATGAATGCATTTTTAATATCGTCAATATCTCTATATGTATCCAGATGATCAGCTTCAATATTATTAAGCACAGCAACTGCTGGTGTCAGTTTTAAGAAAGTCCTGTCGAATTCATCAGCTTCCGCAATAATAAATTCTCCTTTACCAACCCGAGCATTACCACCATCCAATTTTGAGAGATTTCCTCCAACAAGAATTGTAGGATCCGTTCCTGCCTCTAAGAAACTCAAACCCATCATGGCAGTTGTTGTTGTTTTACCGTGTGTTCCCGCAATACATATACTATGCTTACCTCTCATACATTCAGCCAACATTTCAGCTCTTTTAATTGTTAAGATTCCTCGTTTGATAGCATAATCAACTTCAGGATTTGATTCATTTACTGCTGATGTATAAACAACAAGATCAACATCCTTAATATTGTCAGCAGAATGTCCCTCATAAATTTTTATTCCAAGTCTTTTTAAACGCTCTGTAACTGTTGAAAGATTTTTATCAGAACCAGAGACAATATATCCCTGATGATGAAGAATTTCAGCAATTCCACTCATTCCGATTCCACCAATACCGACAAAAAATATTTTACGAATTTTATTTAGCATATCAATTTATTTTCCCTTCGGCATATGCTATTATTCGTTTGGCAATTATACTTGCAGCATCAGGTTTACCAAGCGATTTTGCTTTTGTTCTCATTTGTTCAAGCTTAAAATCGTCATTAATTAATTTTTTAATTTTTTCTTGTAGTGCATTTTCTAATTCGGAATCTTTAATCATCTCAACTGCACCTTGATCTGCTAAAGATTTTGCATTATAATACTGGTGATTTTCCGCAACATTTGGTGAAGGAATTAATATTGACGCTATCCCAAGAGTCGTAATTTCCGCAATTGTAGTTGCACCTGCACGAGCTATTAATAAATCGCAAGCTGAATATGCTGCTGACATATCTTCTATAAATTGATTTATATAAACATATTCATTTTTCAAATGTTTGTAATCATCAAAATAATTTTTACCCGTCTGCCAAATCACTTGAATGTTATTTCCAACAAATTTATCTAGAGATGAAGATATTACTATATTTATTCTGCTGGCTCCAAGACTTCCACCAATTACTAATAAAGTTTTTCTTTCTGTAGTAAGATTAAATCTTTTTAATGCATCTTCTTTATCAATCATTTTCAAATCAATTCTGACAGGATTTCCTGTTACAAATAGTTTATCCTTACTTCTAAAATATTTTTTAGAATCTTCATAACTAAGATGAATTTCAGCGGCTCTCTTTTCAAGCATTCTGGTTGTAACACCGGGATAACTATTTTGTTCAAGAAGAATTACTTTAGCTCCCATAACTGAAGCACCGTAAATTGCAGGTCCAGAGACATAACCACCGCTTCCGACTGCAAGAACAGGTTTGAATTTCATATTGATAATTAGTGATTGAATTATGCTTACAAATATTTTAAGTGGAAATAATAAATTTTCATAATTAAATTTTCTTGCAAAACCTTTAATCCATATCGACTTAAATTTATATCCAAGCTGTGGAACAACCTTACCTTCAATTTTAGATTTTGTCCCAACAAATAAAATATTAGCTTCAGGTTTTAGTAAAGATACTTGTTGAGCAACAGCAATTGCAGGATATAAATGTCCACCTGTACCACCACCTGCAAAAAGAAATCTATATGGAGTTTTGTTTGTCATGCTCTCTGAGTTTCCAAATTAGTTTGAACTACTGAAGCATTTGATAAACCAATATTCACAAGTATTCCCATTGAAATACAAATTATTGTTAATGATGTTCCACCATAACTGATAAAAGGTAATGGAAGTCCTGTTGTTGGAATTAATCCTGAAGCGACTGCAGCGTTTATAAATGCATATATGACAAATGATAACGAAATAGCAAAAGCTAAAAATTGTCCAAATTTATCTTTAGCATTTTTAGCAATAACAATTCCAAAAAAGAAAATTGTTAGATATAAAAACAATACAATCATAGCTCCGATATAACCGGTTTCTTCTCCAAGAATTGCAAAAATAAAATCACCATAGGCTTCAGGTAAGAATAAATTTCTCTGACTGCTATGTCCGAATCCAACCCCCATTAAACCACCACTTCCCAGCCCCAGGATAGCTTGGTGCACCTGTACATTAATATCTTTACCGGTTTGTAAACTATTAATAAAAGTCATTATTCTTCCGCGAGAGTGAGGAAAAATGAAGGCAGCAAATTTTGCAGCAATTGTACTTAACGAGACTGCAGAAAAAATATGTTTTAATCTTGCTCCAGCAATAAAAAGAATTATAAATGATATCAATAATAATATTGCTCCATTACTAATGTTTGGTTGTGCAAGTATTAAAGTAGAAGTTAATAAAACCCAGAACAAAGCTGGACCAAAACCTAGTTTGAAATCCTTTATCTCTTCACCTTTTCTTTCAAGCAGTGCAGCCAGGTGAATGAATAATGCCAGCTTTGCAAAATCAGATGGTTGAAAATTCATAATTCCCAGATCAAGCCATCTTCTTGCTCCTTTGATAGAATTAGAAATTAACAAAGTTGCAACGAGCATTACAATAACTATAATTAAAATTTGTTTACTATAAATTTTATAAATATCATAAGGAACAAATGAGAAAATTATCATGAAGAAAATTCCAAACACCACTTTAATCAAATGACTCTTGAACAAATGGAATTGGTTTGAAAATATTGTACTACTATAAGTGCTGCTAGCACTTAAAACAAGGTACAATCCAATAAGTATAAGTATTAAAGAGCCGAAGAATATAAACAAAGACATTCTTTTCATTGTTGTAAACTTTCCACAGTTTCTTTAAATACTTTACCACGATGTTCGTAATTATCAAACATATCAAAACTTGCACAAGCTGGAGATAATAAAACTATATCATCAGTTACAGCTTCTTTATTAGCAGAATAAATGCATTCCTGCAAAGTTGGTTTTATTTCTACTTTAATATACTTGTTAAAAAACTCATTTACTTTTTCTGCCGAAGAACCTATTGCATAAATCTTTTTTACTTTCTCAGTGACAAGATTTCTAATCTGTTCGTAATCATTACCTTTATCAAGACCACCCAGTATAAGGTAAATTGGATTATCAAAACTTCTTAATGCATACCAGACTGAATCAACATTTGTCGCCTTTGAATCATTAATATATCTTACACCATTGATGATTTTAACTAATTCCAGTCTGTGTTCAACACCTGGAAATGTTTTCAAACCGGAAAGAATGAATTCATTTTCAACCCCAATCAACTTTGTGGAAATAATTGCAGCCATAGAATTTGCAATATTGTGTTCTCCTCTCAATGATAAATCACTAACACTACAAGAGAAAACTTGCTTACAATTAATATTAAAAATTAATTTGCTGTCTTTAAGATAAATTCCATTATCTAATTCTTTTTTCAGTGAAAACCAGAAAATGTTTGCATTCGTTTTAACAACATATTTTGAAAAATTTTCATCATCAGCATTTAAGATTAGATTATCGTCAACGGTTTGATTTTCAAAAATCCTGTACTTAGAATAAAGATAATTTTCAAACTTATTATCATACCTGTTCATATGATCAGGTGTAATGTTCAAAATCATTGAGACGAATGGTTTAAACTTATCTATAAAATCAAGCTGAAAACTTGAAACTTCAAGAGAGACAAATTCATCTTTCTTAATATCAAGTACTACATCAGAAAATGCTTCAATATTAATATTACCTGTAATGTATGCTTTTCTGTTACTTTGATTAATTATATGTCCTATAAGTGATGTTGTAGTTGTTTTTCCATTAGTTCCTGTTATTGCAATAATTTTTCCTTTGCAAAATTGAGAGGCTAATTCGACTTCACTTACAATTTTTATGTTTTTCTTTTTAGCTTCAATTACCACTTGAACATTTGATGGAACTCCGGGACTAATAACCATTAAGTCGCAATCAAATACTTTGGAGGAATGAATGCCTAATTCGAAATCAATCTTTTCATTTTCAAGTTCTTTAACAGAGTTAAGAAGTTTTTCATCTTTTGCAGAATCACTAACGAAAGGAATTCCACCCAGTTTTTTAATCAACTTAGCCGCGCCTATTCCACTTTTTTTGGCACCGATTATTGTAATATTTTTTCTTTTTATTTCCATCATTATCTTATCTTGAAAGAAGCAAGACTGATTATTGTAAGAATAATTGTAATTATATAAAATCGGATAACGATTTTCGGTTCAGGCCAACCCAGCATCTCGAAGTGATGATGAATAGGTGCCATTTTAAAAATTCTTTTACCTTCGCCGTATTTCTTTTTAGTGTATTTGAAATATAATCTTTGAATTATTACTGAAATAGTTTCCATAAAAAATACACCCCCAAGAATTGGAATAAGTAATTCTTTTTTAATAAGAACTGATAGAATTCCAAAAGCACCACCCAACGCAAGCGAACCGGTATCACCCATGAAAACCTGTGCGGGATAAAAATTAAACCACAAGAAACCAAGAGAAGCACCAACAATTGCAGCAACAAATACAGTCAGCTCTCCGCTTCCCGGTAAATAAATAATATTAAGGTAACGAGCATAAATGGCGTTTCCACTAACATAACTTAATATTGCAAGAGCCAGCATAACTATTGTAATATTACCAATAGCAAGTCCGTCTAATCCGTCAGTCAAATTGACTGCATTTGAAGTTGCAGTAATAATGAATATAACTACCGGTATGTATAAAAATGAAAAATCGAGATTTACATTTTTGAAAAATGGTAAAGTTGTAATTGAATGAATATTTGAAAACTCAGGTGAAAAATAAATTACAGAACCAATTGCTAAACCAATTAGAAATTGTCCTAACAATTTATAACGAGCTATTAAACCATTGGGTAATTTTTTAATTACTTTAAGATAATCATCAAGAAAACCGACACCAAACAGCCATAATGTTCCCGCAAGAATAAGAATAATGTAAGTACTTCTAATATCTCCCCATAAAAGGACAGGAACCACTGTTGACATTATAATTATTATTCCACCCATAGTTGGAGTACCTGCTTTAGATAAATGACTTTTGGGTCCATCCGCTTTTTGCGCTTCGCCAATTTGTTTTTTTTGCAGGAACCTGATTATTTTTGGACCCACATAAAATGCGAGGAACATAGCTGTTATAGCCGCGAGAGCCATTCTGAAAGTTAAAAACCTGAAAATAGTAAATCCGGGCGGATGAAAATTTTTATCGATATATTCTAACAAATAGTAAAGCATTAGTTTGAAAATCTTTCTTCAATGGTTTTTACGAATTCTTCCATCTTCATTCCTCGGCTGCCTTTGACTAGGACAATTGATTTTGTGAAGTCATAATTCTTTATCATTGTTTGCAATGAATTTCTATCTGCAAAATGCACTGAATAAATATTTTTTTTATTCAATTCATCAAACAAGTACTTCATTTGTTTTCCAATTGTAAAAACAACATCAATTTTATTTTGCTGTATTTCTTTTTTTAGAGATTTATGCAATTCCTTACTCTTCGTTCCAAGTTCAAACATATCACCAAGGATTGCGATTTTCTTATCATATTTTTTTACCGAGTGTAACAATTCCAGAGCTGATTTCATTGATTGCGGATTCGCATTATAAGTATCATCAACCAGCAAAATATTTTTAAACTTTTTAACATCAAGTCTTTGTTTTGCCGGTTTAAGTTTTTTTATTCCATTTAAAATTTCGCGAGGAGATAATTCCATACTCAAACAAACAGCTACTGCTGCTAAAAGATTAGCAGCATTACTTTTTCCAAACAAAGGAGATGTGAATGAAAAATTCTTGTCTCTATAATCTATCTGAACTTTATACTTTCCTGTATCATCAACATCAGTTATTAAACCCTTAACATCTGCAGTATTGTTAAATCCAAAACTCAATGTATTCGAATATTTTTTCTTTAATGGAAATAAATTTTTGTCATCAATATTTATTAAAATCAGACCGTTGTTAATTTCAGCAGCTTTAAATAGTGCTTCTTTCTCCTTCAGAACACCTTTTTCATTTTTCAGAAATTCAAGATGCGAAGCTCCGATATTTGTTATTAAAGCATAATCCGGTTTGGCGATTGCAGATGTGTATGCAATCTCATTAAAATGATTCGTGCCCAGTTCAAGCACAAGAATTTCTGTTTTTGAATTTGCTGTAAATATTGTCAGCGGTACACCAATATGATTATTATTATTTGAAACCGTACTTACAACACTAAATTTTTCTTTAAGTAAAGTTGTTACGATTTCTTTCGTTGTAGTTTTTCCGTTGCTGCCTGTTAATGCAAAAACCTTTGCAGATAATTTATTTCTATAGATTAAAGCTAAATCACCAAGTGCTTTAATTGTATCTTTAACAGCAACTATTGTTACTTTGTGTTTCAGGTTTGTCTTAACTTCATCTTCATTTATTATTATTGCAGCGACACCACTTTTAATTACATCAGAAATGAAATCATGTCCATCAAATTTTTCGCCTTTAATTGCAATGAAAATAGAACCCTTCTTAGCTTTGCGGGAATCAATACTGACTAAAGATGCACTATTATACAAAGCTGCGTTATACAAACTTGCAGTTGGTAAATTAAATAAATCGCTCAATGTAATTTTTATATTCTTCATCTATAAATATTTCTGTGCAATTTCTTTATCAGAAAAATGATTTTTTATTCCATTGATAATCTGGTAATCTTCGTGTCCTTTACCTGCAATAAGAATAACTGCATTTTCTTCACTATTTTTTATAGCCCACTTAATTGCTTCTTCTCTGTCTTCAATAATCTGGTAATTATCTTTTGAAATTCCTTTGAGTATATCCTGAATAATTTCACGAGGCATTTCAAATCGCGGATTATCATTCGTTATTATTGCTTTATAACTAAGTTCAGTTGCAATTTTTCCCATTAAAGGACGTTTTGTTTTATCTCTATTTCCACCACAGCCAAAGACTGTATAAACAGGAACTTCATTACCAGCGATCTTTTTTAAATTTATTAATGCTTTTTCAAGACTATCTGCTGTGTGAGAATAATCGACAATAGCTTTTTTTGATCCCCTTCCTATAACTTCAAATCTTCCCGGAACCTGTATTGTATTTTTAATTCCTTCAATTGCCACCTTAGCTGAGATGCCTGCTATTATTGCTGTAGCAAAAGCACATGCAGCATTATAGGCATTAAATTCACCAATTAAGGAAGTATGCAGGTCATAACAATTTTCTTTGTGATAAATTTTAAATTCAGTTCCATTTAAATCGAATTGAACATCTTTAATTCTAAAATCTGCATCGGGTGATTTACCATAAGTAATTTTTTTTGCTGCAGAATCTTCAACAATTTTTTTACTTTGAGTATCATCAATATTGATAATGGCAAATGAATCATCTGGGAGTGAATCAAATAATAGTTTTTTCGCTGAGAGATATTCTTCAAATGTATTATGAAAATCAAGATGGTCAGAAGTAATGTTGGTAAAAAGTCCTGCAAAAAAGTTCAACCCGTAAACACGTTTTAGTATAAGTGAATGTGAAGACACTTCCATAATTGCGTAATTGCAGCCGCTTCTTACCATCTCTGCTAAAAGCTGGTTCAAATCACTTGCCTCGGGAGTAGTAAGACTTGATTCAACTTTCTCATCACCAATAAAATTAGCAATAGTTCCGATTAGTCCGGTTTTATTTCCTGCTTCCTGAAAAATTGATTTCAGGAAATAAGTAGTAGTTGTCTTACCATTTGTTCCTGTAATACCAATTAGCTTTAACGACTTTGAGGGTTCTTTATTTAAACAGTTCGAAATTTCTGCAAGTGCCTTTCGCGAATCTTTAACAAGAATTTTTGTTACTTTATTCATTCCAAAAATATCTTCCTGCATAGCAGATGAATCTTCAAGCACTATTGCCTGTGCACCTTGATTTATAGCATCATAAATAAATTTATGTCCATCAACATTAAAACCTTTGATAGCAACAAAAATAGAATTTGGTTTGACCTGTCGCGAATCATAGAAAATTCCGCTGACATCTTTTCGTTGAACCTCACCGGTTACCTGAATTGCTTTTACACTATTTAGAACTTCCGTTAATTGCATTAATAAATCACCGCTCCAAATGTATTAGCTTGTTCACCGGTAAGAACACATTTCATTCCTTTTCTAATTGTCGTGTTTGGAAGAATATTCTGACTGATAATTTTTCCTGTCCCCGATAATTCATATTTAACACCAAGACGTGTTAGTACTTTTATAGCATCGCGGAAAGTCATTCCACGCAAATCAGGGAAATATTTATTGTTCAGCTTTGTTTCATCAATACGAGGCTTTACTTTAACAATATTTACAGAAGTATCTTTTATCGAGTTGTTTTTAGCAATTGCATTTTCTATCAAAGAATAATTATTTTCTTCTTCAACCGATGAATTAAATTTTTGCAATTCAGAATCTAAAGAAATAATTCTTTCAGCAACATTTCTAAAAATTGGAGCAGCAACATCCCCGCCATAATAGCTATTTTTACTTGGCGAGTCAACAAGAATTAAAATTATGTAAGCAGGATTTTCAACAGGGAAAAATCCAATGAATGATGAATTATAATGAGAAGTTGAATATTGTCCGTTTACAAGTTTTCTCGAAGTACCTGTTTTTCCACCGACGGTAATATTATTGATTTTAGCTTTCTTCCCGGTTCCTTCTTCAACAACAAGAGAAAAAAGATTTCGCATTTTCTTTGAAGTTTCTTCTGAGATTACTCTTCGGATTAACACAGGTGTAAAATTCTTAATACCCGATTTGTTTCCACTTTCAGATTTATAAATTAACTGAGGCTGATAAAGTAATCCGCCATTTATTAGTGTGGCATAAGCCATTATAAGCTGTAGTGGTGTAAGTGATATTTCATATCCAAACGAAAGAGATGATTTTGTGTACTCAGTCCAGTTTGAAGGCTTTTTCAATACTCCAGGCGTTTCTGCCGGTAACTCAATATTTGTGCAATTACCAAAACCAAAATTTCTCAGGTAAACATAAAATGATTCTTTATCAATTCTCTGAGAAAGTTTAGACATCCCTATGTTACTTGATTTAGTAAATATTTCTTTTACACTTAAATTCGAATATGGATGAGCGTCTTTTATTACAATCGATTTATAATGATATGTGCCATTCTCAACAAACAGTATTTCATTTTCATTACATACATTTTTATCAAGCATTACGGACATTGAAATTGCTTTGAATGTTGAGCCAGGCTCATAAGTATCGGTTAATGCTTTATTCCGTAAAAGTGTATCACTATAAAGATTGTATTTATTTGGATTATAATCTTCAATATTCGAAAGAGCAAGGATCTCACCTGTTTTTGGATTCAATACAATTCCAATTGCATCCGTTGCGCCAAAATTATTTTTCCCTTCTCTTAACTCCTCTTCAAGTGCAGACTGAATGGATTTATTAATTGTAAGATAAAGATTATTTCCCGGTACAGCAGGTTTAACCGATTCTTCGCGCAGAGTTATCATATTTCCTTTAGCATCGCGAAGAATAATTCTACTGCCGGGTGTTCCCTGCAATTCCTGTTCAAAAGTTCTTTCAACTCCTGAACGTCCAGTTCCATCATTTCCAACAAAACCTAAAATATGTGATGCAAGATTATCATAGGGATAAATTCTTGTAGGGTCACTCTCCCATTTAAACCCGTTCACTTTCAATGTTTTCAACCTGAGAGCAGCTTCACCATTTACTTTTCTTTCAAGATATACAATGCCTTTTGTATTATTCATTTTATCAAGATAATATGAAGCAGGTTTCTTAAAATATTTTGAGAAGTAATATGCAATTGTATCAGCATTTTTTTTCTTCAACATTCTTGTATCAACAAGAAAAGTAATGTCATCTCTGCTGTAAGCTAATAAAACATTGTTTCGATCGTATATCAGCCCTCTTTCGGGTTGAATTGTTTCCGTTGCTGTCTGTTGGCGTTGTGCAAAATATTTTAATTCTTCACTTTTAAGAATCTGTAAATTGAATAACCTTGCTGCCAGTGCAAAAAACACTGCAACTATAAATACAAGCACTATAAGTAATCTATTAATGTTCATATTTTTTATTTATAAGGTCTTCAATTTTTTCAATTTCTTCTTTATTAATTTTTATTACCATCGGAACAGCGTGATAATAATCCAGTCCAAGTTCATTAATTGCTATAGTCGTAATTCTTTCTTCAGATGTCAGTATCTGGTGTCTGGCTATAAGTCCTGTTTTGCTGTCATTTAATAATGCAAGTTTCTCATTAAGAATTACGATTTCTTTCTTCATCGAATCAATTTTTAATTTTAGTCCTACATACGATAAGATGAAAATCATTACAGTAAAAATTGCTACAAACGATTTCCATATAGAGGACTTTGAACTTTTACTCATATTCTTTCAGCAACTCTTAGTTTGGCACTTCTCGAACGTCGGTTAGCTGCAATTTCTTCTTTAGAAGGAACAACGGGTTTTCTTGTTAATATTCTCAATCGTTGTTGTTTATTGCAATTGCATACAGGAAAATCTATCGGACAGATACAACTTAAAGATTCATACTTAAAAATATCTTTTACAATTCTGTCTTCTAAGGAATGATAAGAAATAACCACAAGTCTTCCTCCGGGTAAAAGCAAATCGACTGCTTTATTCAAAAACAATTTCAGATTTTCAAGTTCGTCATTTACCGCAATCCGGAGAGCCTGAAAAACTCTTGACAAAGTTTTTGTTAAAAATTTTTGCGGTGTAATTTTTGTTATCAATTCTACTAATTCTAAAGTTGTTTTTATTGATTTAATTTTCCTTGTATCTGTAATTCTTCTTGCAATCTTTTTTGCGTTTTTTTCTTCACCGTACTGGAAAAAAATTTTTACCAGTTCTTCTTCAGCCAAAGTATTAACTAGGTCTGCTGCATTTATTTTTTTTGTCTTATCCATTCTTAAATCAAGCGAAGCCCGTGTTCTGAAAGTAAAACCTTCGGAAGGATCATCTATCTGGAAAGATGAGACACCGAGGTCAGCAAAAATACCGTTGTAACCTTTAATCGATTCAATTTTAGAAATAATATCGATTTTTGCAAAATTGAAGTTGTAAAGTCTAACTCTTTTATCCTTACCGAATTTTTCTTTACAACTATTGAATGCAAAAGCATCAACATCAGTCGATACAATGGTAGAATCCGGACTCAATATATTTAAGAACTTTTCTAAGTGTCCCCCGAACCCCATCGTGGCATCAAAATAAAATCCCTGCTTTTGGTTTACAAGGAAATCAACCGATTCCTTTAATAAAACAGGCTGATGAAAATCATTCATCAAATTCTCATTACTTCCTGTGCAATTTGTTCAAAGGTCTCCGAAGAATTTTCGAGATACTCTTCATAATATTTCGGATTCCACAATTCAATCTTTTTTAGAGTGCCAAGCAGGAGAACTTCGTTCTCAATTTTTGCGTGCTGTAGTAATGTTTGTGGAATTAATATCCTGGACTGCCCATCCATTTTATCTTCGTGCGCATTTTGAAGAATGATACGAAGAAAACGCTGCTGCTTTTGATCAAAATTATTTAACTGTTTTAATTTTTCTTCTATCAACAGCCAGTTATCTTTTGGGTATAAATCAATGCATCTGTCGATTCCTTGAATCATTACAAATGAATTATCTGCTTCTGCAGATATGTATTTACGCAGTCTTGCAGGAATACTTAATCTTCCTTTTGCGTCAAGAGTATGTACAAAATGTCCTTTAAACAATTTCTTTCCTTAATAATTTCATGGGATTTTCTACCACTTTTACCCACTACACCACAAAATTAAGGTAAAACATACAATAAGGCAAGAAAAATTTAAAAAAATTTTATTTTTCTTTAAGTCAGCTAACTGTGGATAATCCTCCTAAATTTATAGATTACTATTAGACCAGGTCTACTTTGATGTTTTTCTTCCTGTGCAATAATTGCAAATGCCATTAAAAGAATAATTAAAATTGAAATGAGTTTTTTCATTTTGTTTTTCCTTCAGTTGATTTTTAATATTTTAAACTAGTTGATTTAATTGTTTTGTAAACAAAAAGGCATAATTCTGCTGTTTGGCAAGACAGTGATTCCTTTAGTTTACACTTATGCGGCAGTGGTGCGAACACTGCCGCTGTTGTTATTGTTAGTATAATGGTAGGGAACGCTCTGATATATTTTTTGTTTTCATTGTTTTTTCCCTATGGTTATTATTGCCTTTACATCAAATACACTAGTATATCTGAAACCAACACATATATATGTGTTGGTTTTATAACCTGAAGAATAATACACATCATCCATTTTTTTTGTTTCTGTGTATTCTTTAATACTATATCCATTATAATGTCCTACTAATCCATTCTGACCGGCAGCCCAAATATCATTTCTTCCGTTTCCTCTTATTGAATATATTAAGTCACTTAACTTTTCTGCAAATGATTCTATGTTAAATTCGTTACTGTTGATTTCTTTCCGCAGAATCTCCTGCCCATTTGTCAGATACAGATATTTGTTTTGATAAAACCAGCACGATCCAATTAATCCAACATATATATTATTACTTTGCTCATTCGGTGAGCCTTCATATATTTTTGTTACTGTTGAGTTGCTTATCTTTACCAATGTGGTTAGTGCATAATTGGAGTTATACCCGCATGCCCAGATTACCTTTCCATCTTTACCACCCCATACATCCATCAAATCAACTGTTGTTCCGCTATTTATCTTTGTCCAGTTTGTTCCATCATAATGAGCTATGTTACCGCCATTGCCCACACAAGGGTTGTGAATAACTATTAAATAATCTACATACTAATCTTTATCACCGCACCTGCCCTTGTCTTCACTTGACAAGCCTACTTCCGTTCCGCACCTGCCCCTGAATCCATCTCCTTAGCAAGGAAAAGGATTTGAGTGGGAGGTTGAAATCAATGTTTTATTTCAGCAACATCATTTTGTTTGTTTTCTTATACTCTCCGGCTACAAGCGAGTATATGTACACTCCGCTTGATAACTTGCTTCCATCAAACGTTGCCGTGTATCTTCCTTTTTCTTTATACTCTTCTACTAATGTTGATACTTCGTTGCCTAGTATGTCATATACCTTTAGTGTTACTTTTTCTCCTTTCGGTATCTGGTAATATATTGTGGTTATAGGGTTAAACGGGTTGGGATAATTTTGTGAAAGATTATAATCCTTTACCTCAAGGCTTCCCTGATAATTTATTTGCTTGAAGTATTTTTTCAATAAAAGATTATTAGTTGAATATTTTAATGACAAAGCATAGAAAGCATCAAAGTTAGACTCTAATATAAGTCTGAGTTTAACAATTCTATTTCCAATTCCTTCTGTATTTACTTCATATCCTAAATTTTTATATTGAAATATAATATTCCTAGTATACTCAACATTATCATATGAACCAATAATGACATCTGTGCTTGCATCTATTAGTTCCAATTTGAAAGTTATTTTATCATTCTCATTTAATATACTTATTGCTGAGAGAGAGTCACTTATTCCATATTGAACACTATAATTAAAATCTGAATTATCAGATAGCAAAAATGGTTCAGTTTCAAGATATGCGTTTATTAATTGAAGGTTGTTCAACCTAATTGTATCCGGGATTATCCTGAACCCAATTTTTTGTTCATTTACCTTAACATCTCCAAATGCAAAATAAAATTGTGCCGAATCTTTTACTACAACACCTTCTCTTGCTTCTCTGATTACAACATTTTTTTCTTTACTTAAGCCCAGCGAACCTATACTGCGTGAAGTAGTAAAATAAAATGGGAATGACTCAGACTTATACGAAATACTGTATATGCTGTTACTATTAGTAAAACCATTACAAAGTTGTATGTCTTTACCTGTTGTTCCTAATTCCAATATATTTTCTGGAGTCAAAGAGTTGTTTATACATTTGTTTGAAATAATATTTCCATTTTTTTCGCTCCAGGCAATATGATAAGAAATGCTATTTCCAGTAAGCGGGTCAATTACTCGGTTTATATTTGGCGAATTAATCTCATTGTCACCAAATATCCATGTTTGATATGGATTTTCGGGATCCGAAAAACAAGTTCTCTTTTCGGTTATTAATTCTCCAAGTTCATCATCAAAATAACTTCTTTGTCCTATCCAGCATAATTGGGCACCTGAATAGATAGAATTTTTTACATCGCTTATGGAAGATTTGTAATTAAGTGGATAACCACTACCATTAGAAGTTATGTGGTAATTTTGAACTTCATAATTATCTAAAAATTCAAGGTCATTTCCACGATTAATATTTTCCAGAAATTTATTGAAGATTGTGATCCCGAATATTTATTTTCCCATGACAGATAAAATTTTATTCCGTTAAAATAATTTGTTGAGATTGAAGGATTGAATGAACCAAGGTATGTATATTCTACTAATTGCGCAGCATTATACCAGGTGAAGTACCAGTCATTATTTCCTGAATAAGTTGTAAGACAACCATACTTATAATACAATCCCCGGTGAATCAACATAACCCTGACCCCTTTTCCATACTACAAGTACTTTTCCTCCATTTGCATAAGCTACTACAGGGCGTGGATCCTGATACCAATCATTTAACGAAATTGATGTTATTTCAGATTCACATTTATATTCTCCATTAATAAAAAGTTTTACAAAGATTTTTCGATTATTAATACCTAAATCCTGTACATATATTATTACAACATAGTGTCCATTTGCATCATTACTTTCGTATGCACTTGCAGAAGGTGATTTTCCATCTGCTTCATTTAAGGGTTGTCCGTTATTTGCAATACTCCAGTTTATGCCATTATCTGTGCTTATCTCATACCATACTTTGTTCATACTCTCATATACACAATGAAGCCACTGTTCATTATTGTACTTTCTTGTTCTAATAAACTTTCTCTGGCTGTTGTTTGTAAAGGCGGATGAAGTGTTGGAAAGTTGTGTGCCTTTCATATTTGCATTTACAACAGCATTACTGTCTGTAAACACCACGCCGGTTGTTAAGCTATTGGGATATTAAAATTGTACATTTGTGCCTGTCCATCCCTGAAAATAAAAATTGTGTGTCCTACAGTTTGTGATAATGATATAGTTTGCGGCGATATTGTCTGTACGGAGTAATAAGGTGGAGTCCAGCCCGGCCAACCTTGATTTAAGAAGACGCCTTGGTGGTTACCAGAAACACTTAGATTAAACGGTGATTGATTAATATTCATTAAAGGAATACATCTATTCACTAGAGTTGAATTACATCCTGATATCGCATCACGGAACCAGGGGTCTGCAAATAAAATGTAACTGGTTAACTTATTATTATTAATTTCATCAAAATTGTTTTTTACTCTTAATCCTTTTGTTGGCTTAAACTGTGAAGTAATCTTGGTAAGATTACTAGTGATTTTTATATTATTTATAATTCTTTTGTCAGTTGCTTGTACCCATTCATAAAATTTATTATCATATTCAACACCATAATCGGCTTTTAGTGTTATGATTTCTTGTGGATAATAATTATGATAACTACCATTAATAATAGGTATAAAGTTATTATTCCACCATCGATTAATATTTCCTATCTTATTTATTGAACTTTCAAGTACCTGTTCTATTTTTACGTTAACATAAATGGATTGCACAATCCCGATTGGGCTTTGCAGTATAGGAGCATATCTAAAACTCGTTGCTACATTATAACCATAAAGATTACAGACTCCCTTACTAATAATACCCACAACTTGCGACTGCACTATTATTGTGCCCCCCGATGCCCCGGCATCTACATCCATATTAAATGCAATATAAGGAGGAATACCGTTATAACCAGAATAATGAGCTATTATTATTCCGTTAGAATACTGCAACATATAATCCATTGCGGGATTTGGGTTTTTCGAATATCCAATTGCAAACGCACTTGTTGAGCATGGGTTACAAAAAGGAAATTGCGTATTCAATGATAAACATCCTTGTCTGGTTATTGGATAATCTCCAGTTTCTGAATTTGGTTCTACTTCGAAATAACCCCAATCATCGCCTAACTCTGAAATTCCTCCTATAACACATTTTGATTTATTGATTTTATACCTGTTGCTTGTAGCAACGGGTGAGCCGTTTGTTGGGATATTAAATTCAACGTAGCAGTCGTATGTCGTACTTTTAATTGCTTCGGACACGTGTCCCGCTGTAACCAAAAGACCATTAGGAATTAGAAAGCAACTAGCTAATGGTATTGGCGTAGTATTTTCTATAACAATTCTACCTACTGCAGAATTAGTTGATAAATACCTTGTATCATTTCCACAAATTCCTGATAATTGTGTAAAAGTATTATTGTTATATAACAAACAAAATACTATGAAGAAAAACACTTTATAAAAATGCTTTCCTTTTAACATATTTTACCTTGCATTAGGTTTTAATTTTGGCGAGTATTTACTATTTTTAAATGCAGATTCTGTATTATCTTATATGGTTTATGAATTTGCAATAGAACCCGGGTGTCGCCATCGCCCGGGTATTATAAAAATTATTTCTTTCCAATTAAGATATAAGCTTTTAATCCATCTTGTTCAATTAATCCTGTAGATACTACTATATTCTTTTTGTAATCAACAGAGAAATAAATTATATCACTATTTTTTACCGGTTCATCTAAGTATTCTTTCCAATTATTTCCATTCCAATGTGCCAATAAACCAAAATGGCCACAAATAATTATGTCGTTTGATAATAAACCCCTAACCTTATTTATATATAAGTTGCTTATGCCTCTTTCTTCTTTCCATATCTTACACCCGTCAATGCTTCTACTTAGTCCCGCCCCCCCTAGATACACATTTTTTTCCCCACAACTCCATACTGTAATTTTTGAATAAAGTATATTATTTAACTTGATTTCTTTCACTTTTTTTTCTTGATTTATTACTACAAAATAATTGTTCACATCATGAGGAAATTCACTTGCTATTGCGTAAAGAATATTGCTCTTTTCTTTGCCACTAATATCGAGGAATCTCATACTGGTTCCGCTTTCTATCTTTGTCCAACTGCTTCCATCGTAATGCGCTATGTTACCGCCATCTCCCACTACATACAAGTCATTACTACTACTGCCCCACATCTTGTTGATTTGCCATCCCATTAAAATACTTGGTATTGGCAACTCAATAAATTTTGTTCCATCATACCTTATATATCCCGAAAACCAAATATCATTTTCATTTAAGGCAAAGACGCATCTTATTGTCCAGATAACTCCTTTATAATATATCTTTTTTAGGTTCCACCTCTGTCCATCCCAGTGTACCGCATTGTAAAATGTTGGGTTTGGGTTTCCAAGAGAGTCATTCATATATATCTCCCCTACTGCCCATATGTTGTTTTCAGCTATGATGGCTACATCATATAACAAACTGCTGCTGCGGCTCTGCCCAAATGTCCAGCTCTGCCACGTAAAGTTGTGACTGGTAGTATCAAGCGTTGTTGCTATCGCTTCGTTACTTTTCATTAATAGGTTAGCCCCTGTTAGCTTAAACCTATACGTCTGCTTTGGTAGTAAAGAGTCTATGTATAGTGTAGTATCGTTTGTTGTTAAGGTTATTGCCCGTATACTATTTCCGTTCTTTTCAAGTATTACATTGGCTGGCAGGTTTACTCCATTTGTTTTTACGTTTAGCCAGGCTTCGATACAACTAACATCTTCAACGGTTAAGCTAAGTAAGTTTCCGGTTGGCTCGTTTGGTTTTGTACAGCTATATAAACTAAGAACGGTTAGCAGTATCAGTATCTTCATAACAGTTGTTGTTGTTTTTGTTGCAGGTGTGTATTGGGTGTTTTTACTTTGCTTCAGGAAACTTAATCCTGTATGGTTAATTTCGGGGACAAACATCTCCTGTTTGTTTATTGGCTCTATGGTTAGTTTGGAATCTGTGTTTGTTATTTCACTTTTTTCTCTTCTCTTGTTTGGTTCTTCTTCTTTTTTACTCTTCCTGATAATAGTTTCAACATAACCGGGAAACATATCTTCTCCCTTATTATTTAGCAGATTATTTATATTAATTAAAAAGTAATTTCGAATATCTTCATAGTCTAAAAAAAATAGAATTAAAGTTCAGTACAACCCATCGGTGGATAATTCCTTTGCAAAAGAAAAAAAAACAGAAAGTCAAGTAAAATTTTACAATAAATAAAAAAATATTAAACTCTAAATCTCAACAAGTAGAGATTAAATATATTTCAAATGATTAAGAATATGTTATGTATTTAACTTGAATTAAGTTATGACTGTCTTATGTTAATAGATGAATGTTCTATCTGGAAGTTTCTCGAAACTGCGTTTCGAGTTACAAGGGTTGTGAATAACTATTAAATAATCTACATACTAATCTTTATCACCGCACCTGCCCTTGTCTTCACTTGACAAGCCTACTTCCGTTCCGCACCTGCCCCTGAATCCATCTCCTTAGCAAGGAAAAGGATTTGAGTGGGAGGTTGAAATCAATGTTTTATTTCAGCAACATCATCTTTCTAGTCGCGGAAAAGCTGCCTGTTTGTAAACGAAATAAATATATTCCATTTGGTAATGTCGAAGTTTCACTTCGACCTACAAATTCTTCTTCGTAAAAAAATCAAAGAAAATTTTCAGGATATCCATCGCACTCATTTTACAGAATTAATTTTTACGAATAATTTTAGCCATATAAAATCCATCAAATCCTGTCTCTGATGGAAGAAAAGTTTTTTCTTCAATAAGTTCGTAATTCAATTGATTCATATCAATAAATCTTTGAACCTGAAGCTGGTTTTCAGAAGGAAGTATACTGCAAGTTGAATAAACCAGAATACCGCCGGGCTTAACAATACCACAATATTGATCAAGAATTTTTTTCTGGGTTATTTTCAAATTGTTAATTGTTTCAATGCTCAGCTTCCATTTAGCATCAGGATTTCTTCTTAAAACACCAAGTCCCGAACAAGGCACATCAAGTAAAAGCCTGTCGGCAGAGTTTTTCAGTTTTTTTATAACTTTACTTGAATCAATCACTCTTGTCTCAATATTTGAAACTGAATTTCTTCTTGCTCTCTTTTGTAAATTTTCAAGTTTCCATTCTTCAGTATCGAGAGAAATAATTTTTCCTTTGTTTTTTACAAGCGAGGCTATGTGCAAAGATTTTCCACCTCCACCGGCACAGGCATCAACAATTCTTGCTGTATTTTGCGGTTCAAGAAATGGAGTTACTAACTGAGATACTGCATCCTGGATTTCAAAAAATCCTTGTTTGTAATAGCCTGTTTTAAACACATTTTGTCTTTTTTCAAGAACCAGCGCATCAGGTGACCAATCAAGAGAATAGGTGTCAATTCCTTCATTCTTTAACAACTGTTGCAACTTTAATTTACTTACTTTAATTGTGTTGACTCTTAAAACGACTTTTGCTAAAGAATTAAGTGCAGTAATTTCTTTTTCCCATTGTTCACCAAGTTCATTAAAGCATAGTTCATCAAGCCAATCGGGGATTGACTGAATAATTGCACGATTATTTTTAAAGCGTTCAAAATTATTTTTTATTTTATCAATCGGGAAGTCGTGAATAAACAACTCACTTGTGTTTTTAATTAGTATGAAGTAAGCCTGAACTATTTTTTTTAGTTCAATATCGGTAAGAATAATTGGTGTATTCTGCACTTCCCACAGTAATCTCCACCATCTTACAATATCATAAGTGGTTTCTGCAATAAAGCGGCGGTCATTGCTTCCCCATTTTTTATTTGTCTTTAGTATATTTTCTATTACAAGGTCGGCATATTTCTTTTCTGCAAAAATTGATTTTAAAGCATCAACAACAGCCTGTAAAAGGTTTGGATAAAATTTCATAATTAATATTGTGAATTAATTGTAAAAATCATTTTATGATTTTCATCCTGTTAGAACCATTAATTTTTTCTGTAGTTTTCTTTTTTGAAGTTATTCTATGCTGACCTGAAACGGCTTTAGGTTTAACAACTCCCCCACTTAGTTCTCTTGTTTGAGAAATAATTCCTTTTTTGTTTTTTTTAAATCGTGCTATCATAAAGTTGATAATGATATATAAAACAATCAACCCTAAAAAAACAATTGTACTTAGTTCTATAATTTTCGGAAGTTCCATTTATTTAATTATTATCTTAAATTTATTCGAGCTTAAAACGCAGCCTGAGAAAACCGTTATCGTTACTTGTAGAAATTATTTTAAATTTTCCAATCTCCGATGTATTGTTTACATGAACTCCGCTGCAAGGACAAGCATCGTAATCTCCAATAGTAATAATTCGTAAAGTATCACCAGCTTCTTCTGGCAATTTTGATAAATTGAATCTTGTTTCACCTTCGGAGCGGCTGATAAAAGATTCTCTTACATCAAGATTCATTTCAATAATGTTATTAACACGATTTTCAATTTCTACAATTTCTTCTTCAGTAAGATTTCGATCAATGTTATAATCGCACTTGGATTTTTTCTTTTCTATATGAGCACTAAAAGCTCTTCCGCAATTAAACATTCTTACCATTGTCTGGTTAAGAATATGTTCAGCAGAATGCATTTTAGGATCGTAATTTTTAGGATTTATATTCATAGTACCCCCAGCAAGAATCGAACTTGCATCCCTGGCTCCGGAGACCAGTGCTCTATCCGTTGAGCTATGGAGGCTGTTAAAAATGTCATAACAAAATTAACTTATCTTGCTTTAATATTATACTAATTTTTGGTTGACCAACTTTGCAAATAGTTCAAACGAACGATCATAAGTTCGTTCATATTTATCAGGGAAAAAACATGCAGGAAGTTCCCTATTACTTAAATGATATTTAACACAATCGCAGCAAATTCCCTTCCTTGAACAAGATTCATAACTACAGTTACAATTTGATTTATTGTTGTTTTTTTTGCACTCCATAAAATTCTATTTTTTTTACGCAAATTTAATTACTGTAAATGATTTTTCATTATCTACACTTGTTTAAGTTATATTTGCAAAAAGGAAAAAATGAATTCAGAACCACTTGATTTTTGTCGCGTTAAAAAAATTGACGAAAAAGGATTTGGCTTCCTAAAGAGTTTATATTATCAATGCGATATCTTTTTCCATTTCTCTCAAATTAAAAAAGAAGATTTTTTAAGTAAATTGAACGAAATGAAAAGAGGTGATTTTTTTCTTTTTTTTACCTCTAAAATACTGCCCGATGGAAGAAGAAAAGTTAAAGAAATCTGGTACTCTATACATGAGATTTCACAAGACTTATTAAAGGATTTTGCTAAAAAAATAACTGAAGAATTTGATAACGGTAAAACTAATCTTTATGACTTACTTTTTGTATTTGGTGAATTAAAAAAAATAGATTTGATTTCGGATGAAGAACTGAACAAAATTCTATCATCGAAAAAAATTTTAAACTTACCAACAACCATCCTGCCCTATCTAAATAAAGAAGAAACAGCACTTTTAAAAACATATTTAAAGTTTGATTCTTACAAAGAAGAAGACAAAAAACCATTCTGGTACCAACAATTAGAAGAAGCATAAAAAAAAGCAGAGACCGCGGGTTCAGTCTCTGCGTGGCCATAAAGGCTGCCCTCAGTTAGGAAAATATAAAATATTTTCCTACCAGAAAATTAGAAATTTTTTTAAATAAGTCAATAAAAATTTTTTATTTAAGTAAAATCATTTTCCGGGTTTCTAAATAATTACCGGCTGAAAATTTATAGAAATACACACCACTTGATAGTCCATTTTCAACAAAATTAAATCTAACCTCATACTGACCGGAAATTTTTATTTCATTAACCAGAGTTTTTATTTCTCTTCCAAGAACATCATATATTTTAAGAACGACAAGTTCTTTTTTAGGAACATAAAATCTGATTGAAGTTGATGGATTAAATGGATTAGGGAAATTTTGTTCAACTTTAAAATTTGAAGGCAATGAAAAATTATATTCTTCGTTCGTCGTCATTGTATTTGAAATTATTTCCACCTTATCTAATGCTGTTCCCTGAGCTTCAAGAGATTCATCACTAACATCTCGCCATCTTATTTTAACACTCTTGTTAACATATTGAGATAAGTCTATTTCTTCTTTTCTGTATGATGGATCGACAGAAGCTGAAGACAATAATTTTAAAATAGAATAGTTTCCCCCATCGACAGATATTTCACAATAAGTTGTATCGTGGCCTGTAACTAAGGGTTGAGTAATATCAAGCGAACGATCTAACCAATAAAACTGAAGTGAAGTATTTGGTTCGATTGTTATTGATGGAGTAACAAGTATTGCCTCACCGCTTGCATGGTAATTTCTTGTTGCCGCACATTTATTTCCGCTGTATGCTCCTTTTAATGATTGATACCAGCCATAAACCAATGAATTTACAGTCCAGCCCTGAGGCGGCCATTGATTCTCAAAATCTTCTTTTAACAAATATTTAACTACCAAAATTGTTAAAATTTTATTTCCTGTTTTCCCTGAAGAATCGGTTGAAACAATATTTAAGTTATGTTCACCAAAGGATAAGCCATTTAAAATTAATTGAAATGAAAAAGGAGAATTGTATTGAACCTGCTTTAAAACCCCATCAACATAATATTTCACTGAAGCAATTTTTCCAAATACAGACTTAGCTTCAATATTATAGATGATTGTATCATTCAGTCCTGCTTTAATCGTATCCGGTTGATTAGTAACAATCACCACTGGATTACCATCAGAAATAAAAATATCTATTTTGTTTTCCTTGTATACTCCAGTTGAACTGGTTGCTCTTATTTTTAAATTATGCTTGCCATAATTTATGTTTGTTGTATTCCACTGGTACAAATAAGGATAATTTATATCGGTGTAAACAAGTACGCTATCAATAAAAAAATCAACTTTTGTGATTAATGCAGAATCCTGTGCTGATGCATTAATGTTCACCAACTGACCTTTATCAAAAACAGAATTAGGTTCAGGACTTGTTATTTTGCAATCTACAATCACGACATCAAACGATATAGTATTTCCTGCGGTTCCAATATTTCTTATATCAAGTCCACCAGCATTTCCATTTGATAAAAAACATCTTGGATCAGTATTAAAATCATTTATTGCAGTCCTTCCAACTCCCGACGAAAAATGTGCTTGTGAAATCGTTCCAGTTACAGTTGGAGTTCCACCTTTTCTGAAAATATAAATCTCATCCGGCGGCCCACCTCCATTTCCATCTCCGGCAAGATTGTTAATTCGATAAACCAGCAAACCTGAACCGGGTAAAGAAGATTCGTACAAACCTGTCTGTTTTCTATATTCAAGTACAAAAAACTCATCATCGGTATATGGCGAGTTAATTCGATAACAATTATTTGTATCGGAAGTAAGAGGACTTAAAGTATAAGTCCCTGATTTTGTAATTAAAGGAATTGTATCAATCCAGTTTTTATTTGTGTATTTGTACTTCATGTAAGCACCCATATGAGCAAAACCGCTTGCCATTATATCCCAGGAACCTACAGGAGTTCCGCTTGTAAAATAACGATATAGATCCGGTGCACCAAATACATGGAAAGTTTCATGACAGAATACACTTGCAGATGCATAAGTTTCTAATTGCAATGAATAATGATATACTCTTTTGTTATTAATCCTTGAATCATAAGTATCAAGAACTCCGCTATGAGGCCACAGACCAACATCACCCCAAGCACCGGGACTTCCTTTAAAAATAAAAACTGTATTGTCAACATAGCCGTCATTATCAAAATCAAAATTAATTGAAGAAGGAATCTGATTTACACAATATTTTACTGCAGAATCTAAAATTTCATGTTCACGAAGTCTTGCCTGACGAACATCTGAATATCCAATTGTATTGGAAGATGAATAAGGTTGAAAATATCCTCTTGGCTTGGGGAAAACATAAGAAAGATTTGTTGATGGCTGACACTCGGGATAAAGATAAGTTGTAATATTTAACTTATTATATGATACTTCTTTGTAGTAACTTTTTAGGGAAGAAGAAGAAAGACTATTAAACATTGTTTCATAGTTAGAACGCTGCGAAGAAAATTCAGACTCGCCCTGAAACTTAATGAAAATGCCTACTGTGTTAAGATCAGATGTTGTTGTAAGCCAAGGAGAAAATGTTGTTTTACTTTCTTTGTATTCAAGCTGAGCGTTAATAAACTGAGAGAAAAATAAAAGATAAATGAAGAGCAATTTTTTCATGATGTTATTCACCTTTTAAAAAATAAAAAAAATCTTCAAACCAATTGATGAAGACTATAGAGCCAACTGCCGGATTCGAACCGGCGACCTGCTCATTACGAATGAGCTGCTCTACCAGCTAAGCTAAGTTGGCTTTAATTAAGATTTTATTACACGGAATAACCGGTTAATAAATTACTATCTTAATTTCTTTTTATGTCTATTCTTTCTTAATCTTTTCTTTCTTTTATGAGTAGACATTTTATGTCTTTTGCGTTTGCGTCCGCAGGGCATTTCGCCTCCGTGTTTTATTTTTAATTAATGTGATTCTAATAATTTTTTTGCTTTTAATGCAAACTCGCTATTCGGGTCTACATCAATTGCTTTGTTAAACCATTGTTTCGATTTTTCAAGATCACCTTTAGATAAATTTACTATTCCAAGATTATATAATCCAATTTGATGATCTGGTTTAATTTTTATAGCAGATTGCATAATTGAATCTGCGACATCATATTGTTTCAATTCAAAATAACAAACTCCAAGATCAATTATTGCATCAGTATTCTTGGCATTTGATTTCAAATACTGCTTATAGCGTTCAATAGCTTTATCAAAAAAACCATTATCGTTATAAAGATGAGCTAATTTTAGGACATTATCAAAATTGGATGGATTAGACTCTACCAATTTTTCAAATTCATTAATCTCATTCAATGCCGATAAATTAGCTCCCTGATTCATCATATCTTGATTGTTTCCAGGATTCTGAACAACTGTCGGTGTTTCAAAAACACCTGAAAAATAGAGAACTATTAAAACGACTAAAAAAACTCCTGCAAAAATAAACAGAATATCTCTGTTCCTGATAGAAGTAGTTTTGCTAACATTTTTCAAATCAGGTTTTACTTCTTCTTGGCTTTTTCTTTTATTGCTCTTCCTTTTTTCTTTAGCTGGAATCGATTCTTTTTTGGGCTTAATACTTTCTTTCTCAATAACATTAGCAGAGATTTTATTGATCAAAGCTCCACAACTTATACAAGTACTATTTCCTGAATCATTTTCTTCACCACAAACAGGACAAATTATTAATTCAACTTTATTTGAAGGTGAATCTTGAATTTCAATTCCACATTCAGGACAAAATTTAAATTCTTTATAAAGTTTTTTTTTACAATTAGGACAATATTCTATCACTTAAATTCCATTTATTTTGAAGACATTCCCTGAGCAACAAGGGATTTAAAATCTTTAGAGAACTTAAATGCCGGCACATAATGGTCTGGAACAAAGACTTTTTCGCCAGATTTTGGATTTCGTGCCCATCGTGCTTTTCTTTTTCTGACTTTAAATGTCCCAAATCCACGGATCTCAATTCCATTGCCAGTTTTTAAAGCTTCAATAACACTATTGAAGAAGCCTTCAATTACTGCTTCTGTTTCAAGTTTTGTGATTCCTGTCCCCAAAGCAACTTTATCAACTATATCTGCTTTTGTCATTTTTTAATCTCCTGGAATAGAACTACTAAGTTCTTAAAAATCAACTACTTAAAGATATTAAATATTAAGTGGATTACCAAGAAAAATTAAATTCTGCAAATATTTTAATTCACTGTTTATTTGTCTCAAAATGGACAAGAATCTCAAATATATCCGAAGATGACAGGAGAAAATTTATGTTTTTCTTCAAAATTCAGTGGCACATTAGTTGGTGTATTATATACAGATTTATTAACAGGAAATAGAAAAATGGAATTAATACCGATCATAAAATTAGCTTTACTTGTCTTCACAATAGCAGCGACAGTAATTATAATTGGTTCTTATATTGCTTATAAAGTTAAAAGCAAAATGAGTGAACCAAAGCCGCAATTAGTAAAAGTTCCAACAGCAGTTAGTTATAGGAACCTTGCAAGAATTACTCATCATTCAATTCCAAAACAGGTTTCTTCTCCTATACTTAGAGAACAAGAATTTTTTATTCCACAGAGAAATTCTCAAACAGGAATTAAATCAAAAAGATACCAAAAAGAAAGATTTAAGATTATTAATAATCAACAGGATGAAATGAGAAAATTTGAATCTGGAAACAACCCTGAACGAGCTTTTTACAAACCTGCTGTACAGGATTACAGCTTATTTAATTCCAAGCCAAAGAATTTGTTAGACAGGTATGCGTCAGAAAATGAAAGATTAAACAAATTAAATTTTATTACAAGATAGAAGATGAAATTAGTCGAGGATGAGGCTGTCTAAAAAGGCAGCCTCTTTTATTTTAAAATTAAGCTTTAGGAAGCCTTTCAAGGTATGAACTATTACTAAGAACTGCAAAAGTCTCAATCTGTCTCAATTCATCAAGATTAACACAATTCATATAACTCATAGCACTTTTTAATCCATCAGAAATACTATTAATAACATTTCTTACTGTACCTTTATAGCCAACCATTGTCTCTTCGCCTTCAATAAATTCATTTTTCATTTTAACACCAAAAGAAGCAGAACCTCTATATTTTTTCCAGAGTTGCCCACTATATTTAATCACTTCCCCGGGTGTTTCTTTTGTTCCGGCAAGCATTCTTCCAAGCATCACTGCATCAGCTCCAAGCGAAATGGCTTTAGCAACATCTCCAGCACTTTTGATTCCTCCATCTGCAATGAGCTTTATTTTCAATTTCATTTTTTCCCTGGTAAAGTAAACATCAAGTAAGGATGATACCTGTCCAATTCCAATGCCTGTCTGAATTGAAGTTGAACATACACTTCCGCTTCCAATACCAACCCGCACAGCATCAGCTCCAGCATCTTCAAGATTTTTTAATGATGATCCTGTTGCTATGTTTCCAACTATTAGTTGGACTGCGGGGAATTTCTTTTTTACATCTTCAGATTTTCTTAGCACTTCAAGATTGCTTGCATTTGCAGTATCAATACAGATCATCAATTTTTTTTCTGCAAGTTTCTCAATAATATCATCATTAGTTGTTAAACCAATTGATACAGCTTTAATTTCACGATTATTGAAATTTGTATGCAACAATTCCATTAAAGAAGAATCAAACCTGTTTAAAATTCCAATACAACCAAGCGAAGCTAATTCTTCAGCCATATCAAGGCCTGTAACTGTATCCATAGGGCTGGATAAAACCGGAACGCTTAAATTTAAACCAAGAAATTCGGTATTTGTTACTGCTTCAGTTCTTGATTTTATTCTTGATATTTGAGTTGGAATCAGACTTATATCATCATAAGTGAGTGATTGATAAAATTCGTTTAAATCTTTCTTTGAATAGATTTTCATTTTAAGCCTTAATGTTTATTAAAAATGCCGGACGCAAATATAATCATCTCTTTATTTGTTTCAGAATTATTTTGAAACCATTCATTTGTAATTTCAATTCATTTCATTTAGGTTTTGAATAAAAATTTTTTAGTTTTTGAAAAATCATGGAAATAATCGCATTAGACCTCGGTGGAACAAAACTCGCTTCAGCCATATTTGAAAAATCAGGAAAAATTCTTTTCAAAGAAACTCTGCAACTTGAAAAACGAATCGGTAAAGAAGTCGGACAATTAATAAAAACACAGATAAATTTGTTATTTAAAAAAGCAGAAGAAAAAAATTATAAAATTTCTTCTCTCGGAATTTCGATTCCAGGCATTTTTTGGAATAAAAAAGGAACTGTGTGGGCTCCTAATATTCCTGGATGGAATGATTATCCTCTTCTTGAAGAAATTCAAAGCTACTTATCTGAAAATCAAATAAATGTTCATATTGATAGTGATCGTGCTTGCTATATACTTGGTGAAGTGTGGCAAGGTTCTGCTATGGGTTGCAAAGATGCAATTTTTATTGCTGTAGGAACCGGCATTGGTTTAGGTGTCTTAATCGATGGAAAAGTACTGAGAGGTTCTAATGATATTGCTGGAGCAACCGGTTGGATGGCTCTTGACAGACCTTTCAGAGATGAATATGTCTCCTGCGGTTGTTTTGAATATAACGCCTCAGGTGAAGGGATTGTCAAAATAGTACGAGAACTTCTCTTACGAAAAAAAAATTATTCAGGGCTTTTACAGACTATCGAAGCTGAAAAAATCTCCGCAAAAGATATTTTTGATGCTTATGAAAAAAATGATGAAATAGCAATTCTTGCTTTGAATAATGCAATTGAATTATGGGGAATGGCTGTCGCAAATTACGTTAGTCTCTTTAATCCTGAAAAAATTATTTTGGGCGGTGGCGTGTTTGGTCCTGCTTTAAAATTTTTAGACAAAATATTGCTTGAAGCAAAAAAGTGGGCGCAACCGATAAGTATTACTCAGGTTGAACTTCTTCCTTCAAAACTTGGAAGTGATGCCGGGCTTTACGGAGCTGGTTATTTAGCATTAAAAGATATTTGATTTTTTTTCAAAATTATTTGAGCAATAGATGTATAATCAAAAAATTGTATTTGCCGCTGCTTGTGTTGGGATGCTGTTATTCGGCATAGTGCTGATCTCTCTTGGTTCAATTCTACCTTCACTTGTTATGCAATTTCAGCTTGATGAAATTTCCGCTGGTTCTTTAGTTACACTTCTCCCTTTTGGAATATTAATCGGCAGTATCATATTTGGACCTGTGGTTGATAGATATGGTTATAAAAATATTTTAATAATTTGCGCAATACTGATTTTCCTTTCAATGGAAGGACTCGCATATGCAAACTCTTTTTTTATTTTACAAGCATCTATTTTTCTGATTGGTTTTGGTGGTGGAGTTATTAATGGCGGAACAAACGCACTTGTTTCGGATATTAGTTTAGATTATAAAGGAGCAAATTTAAGTTTACTTGGCGTCTTCTTTGCAATTGGAGCACTTGGTATGCCAGCAATTCTTGGAAGTTTATCAAAGTCATTCTCTTATAATCAAATTATTTCAAATATTGGTTTTTTTATAATTCTGCCAATTATTTTTTTCATTATCATAAAATTTCCTTCACCTAAACAAAAACAGGGTTTTCCAATTAAACAAAGTGTAAGTTTATTTAAAAATCCAACTTTGTTGCTAATGGGTTTCTTTCTTGCATTTCAAAGTGGTATGGAAGGAATTACAAATAACTGGACAACCTCTTACCTGCAAAATAAAATAGAAATTAATTCAGAGGAAGCATTGTATGCTCTTTCACTTTTTGTTACAGGCATGGCTGCTGCAAGACTTATGCTTGGTTTTATTCTGAAAAAAGTTACTCCTTCTATCGTATTGTATTTATCACTAATAATATCAATTATTGGAAGTATAATGTTATTCTTCATGTCAACATATTCTCTAATGGTTTTTTCTCTAATAATTATGGGAGCTGGTTTTGCAGCGGGTTTTCCTGTAATGCTTGGTTTTGTTGGAGAAAAATTTTCATCTCTTTCCGGAACAGCATTCAGTTTTGTAATTGCTATTGCTCTTTCAGGTAATATGTTGATGAATTATTTAACCGGTTTTATATCAAAAATCTTTGGTTTAAGGAATTTTATTCTCATAATTATTTTTAGTGCAATAATTATGATATTCTTGTTGGCAATAATCTTGAAAAAATTCAAATTAGAACAAATAAACTCATAAAATAAATTGGAGAAAAAATGTTAGCTAAAATCTGGTTAGAAAATACTCGCTCTGTTATAGATAAAATTGAACAAACACAGGTTGAGAATATAAAAAAAGCTGCTCTGGCAATGGCTGATACTATTGAAAAAGGACATTGGGTTCATACTTTTGGTTGCGGACATGCTACTATCCCCATTGAAGAAATGTATCCAAGAATTGGTGGATTTGTAGGTTTTCATCCGATGATTGAACTTCCTCTTACATTTTTTACTAATATTGTTGGCGGTATGAACGTGCACGAATTTGTATTTCTTGAAAGAGTTGAAGGATACGGCGTTGAAATAATGAAAGGTTATAATTTTCACAAAGATGATTGTATGTGGTTGTTCTCACACACAGGAATTAATGCCGTTAATATTGATATCGCAATTGAGAGCAAAAAGAAAGGAATGAAAGTTATAGTTTTTGGTTCAGCAAAAGAAGCAGAAGGAAAAGAAACGAGGCACTCAAGTGGAAAGACGATTTTTGACATTGCAGACATTATTGTTGATACTTGTGTCCCTATTCAGGATGCTGTTGTCCCGATTAAAAACCACTTTGATAAGGTAGGTCCAATTTCTACTATGGCTTTTGTTACAACTGTATGGATGACAGTCGTAACAGTTGCAGAAATTTTAGCAGATCGTGGAGTAAAATTATTTATTCATCCTTCTCACAACGTTTCAGGTGATACAACTGCAAGAGAACGTCTTAGCGAAGCTTTGAATGAATACAAAAAACGAATAGCTGGTGTTTGAACTAAAATAATTTATAAAAGACTTTTGCATTAAGAAAATTCCACCAGTTTATTTATGTTTAGTTTGTACAGTATATAAATTTTTAGATTTTTTTGCAGCATACAGATAACTTATTTCAACGAATTTCGATTTCTTTTCATTTATGGCGAAAAAACCATATATCTGAAAAAAACTATCTAGTATTACTAAGTATTATTGTTGGTATAACTGCAGGCATTGCTGCGGTTATACTCAAATCACTTGTTCACCAGATCCATCACTTCGTCGAGTTCGTAGCTATTCAATATAATTTTAATACTATATTCTTTCTGTTTCCTTTGCTCGGAATTATACTTACTACTGCCTTTTTAATTTTTACAAAAAAGCTAAACTTTGACCGTGGATTAAGTAAAGTTATTTATAGTGTTGCAAAAAAAAATGCTGACTTACCAAGAGATGCTTCGTATATGCACATAATTACTAGCGCATTAACTATTGGTTTTGGCGGCTCAGTTGGACTTGAAGCACCAATTGTTTTCACAGGAAGTGCAATTGGCAGTAATATTGCAAAAGATTTTAAACTTAATGCCAAAACAAGAAATTTATTAGTAGGTTGTGGTGCTGCTGCTGGTATTTCAGCTATTTTTAATAGTCCAATTGCAGGAGTCGTATTTGCTCTTGAAGTGATTATGCTTGAAGTTTCTATTCCTTCATTTATACCACTTTTAATCTCTTCAGCATCAGCAGCAATTTTATCTAAATTTATCTATAGCGGACAATTATTTATCGTTGTTACTTCAGGATGGAAAATAGAAGCAATTCCTTTTTATATAATATTGGGGTTTTCGTGCGGATTGATTTCTGCTTATATGATTGCCATTACTTTTAAATTTGAAAACCTCTTTAAAAAACAAAAAAGTATTCTTGGAAAAGCATTGATTGGAGGAATTACTCTTGGAATTTTAATTTTCCTTATGCCTCCTTTATATGGTGAAGGATATAAAACAATTGAGCAACTTCTTTCCGGAAAATACTTTTCTTTATTAGATAATAGCTTATTCAAATATTTTTCAAACAATGCCTGGTTTGTTGCCTTCTTTGCAGGGCTAATTGTACTAATTAAAGTATTTGCTACATCAATTACAACTGGTGCAGGAGGAAACGGAGGAATTTTTGCTCCTTCCCTATTCACTGGTGCATTGGTTGGATTTTTCGTTGCTCGATTTTTTAATTTGCTTGGCATCGCAAATCTTAATGAAACAAACTTTATAGCAGTTGGAATGGCAGGAATTTTAAGTGGTGTTGTAAGAGCTCCTTTAACCGGAATTTTTCTAATTGCGGAAATTACGGGAGGATACTTATTAATTGTACCGCTTATGATTGTCTCTGCATTTTCTTTTTTCCTTTCAAGATATTTTGAACCTTTCTCGGTTTACACAAAATCTCTTTTTGAAGAAGGAAAATGGTCTGAAAGCAAAGATAAAAACCTGCTAGAACAGATTGATATTAAAGATTTGGTTGAAACAAATTTTAGAACTGTGAAACCAACTGATACTCTTGGTTCACTTATTAAAGCTGTAACCGTTTCAAACAGAAATATATTTCCAGTAGTTGATGATGAAAACCATTTGAAAGGAATTGTCCTTCTTGATTCAATAAGAGAATATATACTCAATACAGAATTATATAACATTGTACTTGTAAGTGAAATTATGAGTATTCCTCCGGCAACAATCGACATTAATGAATCTATGTATGATGTGATGAAGAAATTCGAAAAACATAAAGTATGGAATCTTCCAGTATTAAATCACAATAAGTATTGTGGATTTATTTCTAAGTCAAATGTTTTTAATACGTACCGCACTAAATTAATTGAACAATCACGAGGATTTGATTCATTCGAATAGCTCAGGAAACACTAATGACAAGAGAAGAAAAATCTTTAGAATATTTTAAAGGTGAATTTAATTGTGCACAAGCAACCGCCGCTGTATTTGCAGATAAATTTTTAATCGATGAACACTTGTTACTTAAGATAGCGACTCCTTTTGGTGGAGGAATTTGCAGAATGGGAGAAACTTGTGGAGTGGTTACCGGAGCCTTAATGGTAATTGGACTAAAATATGGAGCAGATAATATTAACGACAAAGAATCTAAAGAAATAACCTACCAGAAGGCACAAGAGTTTATAATGAAATTCAAACAAAAAAACGGCACCGTATATTGTAAAGAACTTCTCGGATATGACATAAGTACTGAAGAAGGCAAAAAAAATTCCAAGGAAAAAGATTTACATAATTCTCTTTGTCCAAAATTCGTTAAAGACGCAGTAGCTATTGTTTCAGAAATTATTTAAACTTTTTCCCTTTTATTATAACATTATGGATATTAAGATCATCATCAATTAATAGAATATCTGCATCTTTTCCTGTCTCAATTGCACCTATTGTTTTTTCAACTCCTAATAATTTTGCGGGATTTTTTGTTGCTGTATTAATAGCTTCTTCAAAGCTGCAGCCAGTAAATTCTTTGAATTTTTTTACAATCATCATTAATGACATTGTGGAACCAATAAGAGTTCCATCAAAATATTTGGCTGCCCCATCTTTTGAAATATACTTCTTGTTATTATAAGTATATTCACCTTCCGGCAGTCCCATTGCTTGTACACCATCAGTAATACAAATACATCTATCTATACCAATCGATTTATAAATCAAATTAACAATAGAAGGATGCAAGTGATGACCATCGCTTATAATTTGTACTGCAATATCACTATTAGAAAAAATTGCCGGAATAGGTCCAGGTGTTCTATGATGAATAGCAGGCATAGCATTAAATAGATGAGTTGCATGACTAATTCCAGCTTTCAAACCATTAATAGTTTCATCAAAATTAGCATCAGAATGTCCAAATGACGCAATGATGTTTCTTTCTTTCAGCTTTTTAATGATTCGTAAATTCCCATCAAGTTCCGGAGCGATTGTCATCATCTTCAGATCATCATTTAATAAATCCACTAATTCTTTAAATTTTTCTTCAGAAGACGGATAGATGCTTTTTGCATCAATTCCTCCTTTTTTTATTGGATTGATAAATGGTCCTTCAAGATGAAAACCAAGAGATGCAGCACCATAGAAATTATTTCCAACAAACTTATTCGCTACCTTTAAATGTTGATTGTTTTCTGTAGGTTTTACTATTGTCGTCGCCAGATAAGAAGTTGTCCCTAATTCTGCAAGTGACTTTGAAATTTGAATATTTGCCTCTTCTGTCGAATCAAGAATATCAAATCCTCCAGCACCCTGTATATGCACATCAATCAAACCTGGAATGGCATATAATCCTTTAGCATCAATTACTACAGGAATTTCTATTCCCTTCTCATCTTCTAATATTTCCTTTATCTTACCATCCTTCAGTAAAAGATGAAAGATTTTTTTATGCTCTTTGTCCTTGTATGATTTACAATTTCTGATTAAAACTTGCTCTGATTTCAAATTCAAACTCCGTCGTATTTTAACCGTAAAATTAGAGGTTTAATCGGAATATGGAAAAATGCTAACACCTGTAATTTAGAGATAGAGAAAATCAATCGTATCTGTACCTATTAAAAATTGTTGTTTTTCTAAGCCAATTAGAGTAATTTTGTACTCTTAAAAAATTAATAAACCACATAATAAGCATAGTGAGATATGAAACAACTCAGATTTAGAATATTTTTAATTGTTGCATTTTTAGCTTTGAGTATTTATCTGCTTTATCCAACTTTTGCAGATTATCAAAATTCAAAGAAAATTTCAAAAACAGTTAACGATAAAAGAGAATTCTTTAAAAGAAGTAATCCTCAATTAACAGAGGATCAATTAAACAAAATTTTGATTCCTATTGAAGACAGCTTGAAAAACTCTGACCCTTCAATAAGAGATGCCCGATTAAAAAGAGTAAAATTGGGTTTAGACCTTCAAGGGGGAATGAGGGTTGTTCTAGAGGTTAATACTCTTAAACTGCTAGAAAAAATAGCAAATAATTCAGATGATGAATTAAAAGCTGTTTTCAAAGAAGCATCTAAAGAAGCCTCAGCAAATGATGAAAATATTGTAACCATTGTTACTAAAAAATTAAAAGATAAAGGAATTAGATTAAGCAAATACTTTGGAACTATCAGACAAAGTGATGCAGAAATTATTTCCAATCTTGAAAAGCAAGCTGAAGATGCTGTAAACCGTGCAATGGAAATTATCAGAAACAGAGTTGATCAATATGGTGTTTCTGAACCTGTAATTCAAAAACAAGGTGACAGAAGAGTTGTTGTTGAGCTTCCGGGAATTGCTAAAGAGGAAGAAGCAAGACAACTTTTGCAGGGAACTGCTTTATTGGAATTTAAGCTAGTAAAAGATGCTGAATTTACAGTAAATGTAATGAAGAAAATTGATGATATCCTTGCTGGTAATTTCATTGAAGACTCAACTGGAACAGATTCTGCTAAAACGAAAAAAGATTCTTCAGATGTAGCAAAAAAAGATACAACAGAGGATAAGCTTTCTCCTGAAGAGTTTGCAAAGAAACATCCATTCTTTACTGTTGCTGTTCTTAATCCACAAAGTCCTTATGCCGATGCTTATGTAAAAGCGACTGACAGAGATAAGATTAATAGATGGTTTGAAAGACCTGATGTTCAACAAGGAATTCCAAATAATGTTGAATTTTTATTTTCAGCAAAACCAGTCGGATTTCAGGATGGAGTTGGAATTTATATGCTTTATTGTGTGAATAAAATTCCTGAATTAACTGGCGGCGTTATCACTAATGCAAATGCTAACATTGATCCTACAACTTCAGGTGCAGTAGTTAATATGGAAATGAATTCAGAAGGTGCTACAGAATGGGCCAGAATTACCGGAGCCAATATCAACAAAAGATGTGCGATAGTTCTCGATGGTCTAGTTTTCTCCGCTCCAAATATTAAAGGTAAAATTCCTGGTGGGCATTCACAGATAGAAGGAATGAAAAATATGGAAGAAGCTAAACTTCTTGAAATCGTTCTTAAAGCTGGTGCTTTACCTGCTCCTGTTGATATTATTGAAGAAAGAACAGTTGGACCGTCATTGGGAGAAGACTCTGTTAATGATGGAATGAAATCTCTTCTCTTTGGTTACTTACTCGTTGGTATATTCGTGATATTTTATTATCAAAGAGTTGGGGCTGTAGCAGCACTTTCATTAATTTTTACAATTATATTTATTTTTGGAATACTTGCAGGGTTTGGAGCAACTCTCACTCTTCCTGGTATTGCTGGTATAGTACTTACAATTGGTATGGCTGTAGATGCTAATGTATTGATATATGAAAGAATAAGAGAAGAAGTTAGTACCGGAAAAACAATGAAGGCTTCTGTGGACGGTGGATTTTCAAAAGCTGCTTCTGCAATCTGGGATTCTAACATAACTACAATTATTACTGCAATTGTTCTTTATCAATTTGGTACAGGTCCAGTACAGGGTTTTGCTTTAACTTTAATGATTGGTATTGCATCAAGCTTATTTGGAGCTTTGGTAATTTGCAGAGTCATTTTAGAATTCATGTTATATAAAAACTATAAGATTACATTAGGTTAAGGAGAAGTTTTTATGCAAGTTTTTCATAATTTAAATATCGACTGGATGGGAAAGAGAAAACTCTTTTATTTTGTATCCGGTATTTTGTTAATAGCTGGACTATTAAATATCGCTATCCGGGGATTAAAATTCGGGATAGACTTTAAAGGTGGTTCTGAAGTAGTATTGCAATTCGATAAACCTATTGATATTACAGAAGTAAGAAAAGATATCAGCGGTTCAGGTATTGGAAATGTTGAAGTAAAAACATTCGGAAATGAAACCGGTGTTCTTTTAAGAACAGAACTTCAACAACTTCCTCCAGCTTTATTTCCTAAATTGAAGAGTAAGATTGAAAATATAATCAATGCTACTATTCCAAATGTTCCGAAAATATTAAAGGAAGAAACTGCTGCTTCTTTGACTTATGAATTTGAGAATTACGACACTGCTTCTACAATTTCATCAAAACTTGTTCAAGCCGGGTTTCAGGCAAGCTTAACTTCAGAAGATGCTACTAATAAACAGGTGGCTATCAGGCTTGGTATTTCTGATTGGATTAAAGATAATTTAAGAGATAAAATAAAAAATAATTCATTTCAACTTCTCAAAGAAGAGCGTATAGGTCCAAAAATCGGAGATGAATTGAAACGCGATGCAATTATTGCTGTGTTTGTTTCATTGGTTGGAATACTTATTTATCTGGCATTCAGATTTAAGTTTGTATTTGCACTTGGTGCTGTTATTGCACTTTTCCACGACGTATTACTTACTCTTGGTTTATATGCAATTCTATATGGGGTAATTCCGGGATTAAATCTTGAATTTGATATTACAGTGCTTGCGGCTTTCTTGCTGTTAATTGGTTATTCTGTCAACGATACAGTTATTGTATTTGATAGAATCAGAGAATCTGTTAAAATACATAAAACTGAATCTTTGTACAATTTAATGAATATGGCAATTAACAAAACAATGAGCAGAACAGTGCTGACAGGTGGAACTACACTTTTAGCTTGTATAATTCTCTTCATTTTTGGAGGAGAAGTTATAAGAGCGTTTTCCTTTACACTTTCATTTGGTGTAATAACAGGTACTTATTCTTCAATATTTATTGCCAGTGCTTTTGTTGAAGATTATGTTGAAAAATCTAAAAAGAAATTAGAGTTTTAATTTGGTTTTTCACTTCAAGCCGGTTTATGCCGGCTTTTTTTTACCATTATTTTTAGAGTTGATGTTTTTTTGTTTATTAATAGTTAATATCTTGTCAACAGAAAAATTTAGTTTTATTTCAATTCAATTATTTAAGGGAGCGATATGAAGTATTCAAAGTTAGTTTTTCTTTTGCTTGTTGTTTTTTCTCTCACGTACTTTAATGGCTGTTTATCAAGTGAATATAAGATTTATAAACTTCAATTTAATAGCGATTTTTCAGGCAAAGGTTCTATTACATGGGTAAATATTCTTTCCCAAAAAGCAGATGACCCTGAAACTTATAAAAGTGATTTTGATGAAATTGTGAATGATTATTTGAATGGTACAAAACTACAAGACGACTATCCTAATATCCAAATTACTTCTAAAAAACTTTATGAAGAAAAAGGAAAATTATGCGGCGAAATGCAATTCGCTTTCAGTAAACCTGATGATTTAAAATTCTTCCAGTATGATAGTGATAGTCCAGTTATGTATTACATTAGCACAATGAACGAAACTTATATTTCCAGCAACGGAAAATATGATGCTGATAAAATGCCAGTTGTTTTTTTTGATAAAAAGATGAAAGAAATTACTTTGAAAACATCTCTTTCGGGTGAGCTAAAAAAAGATGATACAAGTTATGTGTCTTTGTTGAAGTATTACAAGAAATGGAACAAGAAAAACTAAGAGAGGTTTTAATGAAGGTTGAAGAATTTTTCAACCTTCTTAATCTTTTAATAAATTCTATTGTAAAAACTTTAAGTAATCAAAAAAATTATTCAACTTTTATAATCACACCAGTAATATCATCATATGGAGGTTGACTGCCTCTGAATGCACGCAAATTATCAGTTAGTGTTTCAAAAATTTTACTTGCAGGATAAGCTTTGTTGTATTGAATATTCTGACTTAATAATGTTTCTCCGAACATCTCTTTCTTCTCATTAAACGTCTCGGTAACTCCATCCGAAACAAGCGTTATAATATCTCCCTTTTTTAAAGTAATTTCTATCTGTTCAAGAGTTTGATTAAATATTTCTCCTTTATCAAGTCCAACCGCTATTCCAGAAGGTTTATAATAATTGATTTCCTGCTCATTAATTATTATTAGAGGGAGATGCCCTGCTCTGCAGAAGAATAATTTATTTATTTCTGTGTCTATCAGTATAATACCAATTGTAATAAATGCATTTCTTTCAACAACCTCATAGATAATTGAATTTACTTCACGCAAAATTTCCAAAGGTTGTTTGTATTTATCTATTGAATTATTATCTTTATTGACATTGAGACAATTTAGTTGCAATATGGTTTGTAGCTTGGCCATATATAAAGCTGCAGACAGACCTTTTCCCGAAACATCACCAACAATAACAAGAACTTTTGTATCCGATAATTTTATTACATCAAAATAATCACCACCAACTTGCATCGCAGGAATCATTCGACCATAAATATCCAGTCCTTTTATAACAGGAATTTTTTTAGGAAGAAGATTCTGTTGAATATTCCTCGCAAGTTCTAATTCTTGTTCTAGCTTAACCTTTTCGGCTTCCGATTCATATAACCTTGCATTCTCAAAAGAAATTGCTACTTGCCTTGCAGCAGCATTTAGTAATTCAATATCTTTTTCATTAAACTTTGATCCTGAATATTTCAAACCAAAAAGCATTAGTCCTATAAGATTATTATTTACGATTAGTGGTACTACTGTAAATATTTTTTCTTCAAATAAACTTTTAGCAATTGAAGGGACTAAAAAATTAAAATTTACTTCTTCAATAATATAACGATTGTTCAAACCAAAACTGGAGTTAATATAATCATTAACCTGAATCGCATCAGTTTTATTTAAAGAAGAAAGGTTATTGATACCAACATTCTTAACAAGATTAAAATTTCCTTCTTTATCTTTAATTATAATACCAAACTTGCTAAGCTTTAATGCATGTACGAAAGTATCAGCGGCAGCATTTATTACTGCTTCTTTATTTACTGAAAATGTACCTGATAATTCTTTGCTGAATTTTAATAAGATCTCTTCATAGGCAAATTGTTCGGGATAAAATTTCCTTGTTAAATAATTTTGAAATTTATCTTTTGTGGATTGAAATATTAAAGCAAAGACAAGGAACGTAACCGCTGCAATAATGTTCTTATATTCCGTTCCTACTGAAATTCCGATAACCTGTCCTAAACCATACACTGCAAGAAAATAAAATGCTGCAATTGTAATAGTAGCAGCTCCATAATAAAGAGTATTTCTTATTACAACACTTACATCCATTAACTGATATTTAAATATTGCATATGCAAATCCAATCGGTATAGTAGCCACCAAAACAATAGGCATATAATATTCGGGTGAATTATAAATTGTATCACTTATTGCAGGAGCAATAAAAGCTGTAAACATGAACCCAAGAAATCCCAGCACATAAAACATAAGAATTATCCGCAAAGGTTTTTTGTGTTCATCTTTCGATTTAATATTTCGAATAGTAAGAGTTATGAATCCAGTAATGATTGCTGTAACCTGGTAAATTCCAATTCTACCAGCAATTTTATTTAGATGAAACAAAGAAAAATTGTAATCTTTGTACATATAGAAAATTACTTGGTACAAAGAAATAATAAAAAGTAGCACTGATATTCCATACAAAATTGCAATGAACCATTTTTTATCAATTATTTTTACTCTTGTTGGAAAGACAAAAAAGAAATGAATATAAATGGAGGGAACGAAGCAATACGCAAGTACCCAAACGTAAACATATAATTGAAATAAAGTATTCTTAAATAGTTCAGGCTGTAAAAAACCAACAAATACGTTAAGACTTGTGGCAATGCTTAGAAAAGCTCCTATAAGATAAAATAATATCTGTACATTTCCTGAGGGCTTTGCTTTATAAACTATATATCCGATAAAAAGAAAAAATAGTGAAAACAAAGCGTTTGCCAAATAAGTAGGATTAACAAGTTTTTTAATATATACCTTTACATGTTTAATTTTTCCATTTTGTTCAATAGTATAATTTGCATACTCCCCAAGTCCAATTTTATTAATTATCATTTGTGCTTGTGAAGGATCTTTTAATTTAATTCCATTTATGGCAATCAATTTGTCGCTATCTCTTATTCCAGCATTATATGTAACACCATTTATCTTCACTTTGTCAAAAAGAAATATAACCTCTCCATTATCCAGTTTCTTTTGAACCCAAAGACATTCATCGTTTGAGACCGCTCTATCAAATGTTTGATAAAGATTGAAAAAATTTACAAAGCTTAATACAATTGTCAAACCTGTAACAAACAATATTTTATGTCTCGTCTTAGAATTCAACCTTACATAACCTTAATGATAACAATAGTAATATCATCAGATTGAGTTTGCCCTTGTGTAAACGCTTGTACATCGCTTTTAATCAAGGAAAGCAATTCTTCTGCAGATAGATGAGTATTACGGAGTAAAAGATTTTCAAGTGTCCTATCAGAATATTCATCATCATTAATATCTTTTGCTTCTGTAACTCCATCAGTAAACATAACTATTAAATCGCCTGTCTCCAGATTTATTACTTCAGATGAATATGGAATCAGCGTCTGCATAACACCTAAAATTAAACCGCCTTTATCTAAATAATGTATTTGTTGATTCCTAATTAGTAATGGAGGATTATGTCCTGCATTTACGTAATGAAAAGTCTTTTCTTTTTCGTTTAAATAACCCCAAAAAAAAGTAATAAATCTTCCATCAGAGGTATTTTCGGATACAAGATCATTAATAATTCCAGTAGCTTCATCAACTCTATAATTTTGCTTACAAATAGATTTCAAAAAGGCTTGCAGGTTAGCCATGAGCAACGAAGCTGGGATGCCCTTTCCCGACACATCACCAATGGCAATGCAGTAATTATTACTGCCGACATCAATTACATCATAATAATCACCACCAACCTGTTTGGTTGAGATGCTTGTTGCTGCAATTTGTATACTATGTAACTTTGGTAAACTTAAGGGAAACAAGTTTTTCTGAATGTCTTTTGCAAGTTCCAGTTCCTCTTCAAGTTTTTGTTTTTCCAATTCTTCAATAAATAATCTTCTGTTTTCAAGTGAAGTTATTGCAATTCCTCCAAGTGAAGAAATAAATTCAATATCAGATTCTGAATAATTAATATTGTTCATCCTTTTACCAAGAAGAATCAGACCCTTTGTGATTCCTTGCAATTGCATTGGTACAATTAAACAAAAATTAAATCTTCTTAAAGAATTGAATTTTTCCTCAATTTCTTTTTCAAAAAGAGTAGTTATGACTTCTTTAAGATTATATAATTTCAATTCTTCTGATAAATGATGCTTTGGAATTGTTGATTCAAGTATCTTTGCTTTATCATCAACCAAAGAAATAATTGCATAACTTGAAACCATAAAATTTCCCAGTAATGAATATAGTAACAGCCTGCTTATTCGTGATTCTTCATTAAGTAAGCCAAATTCTTTACTTAGCTCAAAGAGTGAATTTAAGCGATTTACTCGGTTATCAAGTTCCCTGTTAACAGATTTTAATTCTTCAATAAATAATGAATTTTCTATTGCGGTTGCAGCTATGTTTAAAATTGTTTTTAAAAATTCAATTTCATCAGCTGTATATGCTGTTTTGTTAATTTTTTCCCCAAGACAAATTATACCTAAACATTTTCTTGAAGAACAAATACGTTCAAGTAATAACAGATTATTTTCTTCAAGAAATTTATTTATCGCAAGATTATTCAGGTCTTGCTCTTCTTTTTCAATTAAATGTAAATTTTTTACTCTCTCTTTAACAACACCTTTAGATATAATAATTTCTAGCTTATCATGTTTTTTTAATGCAATAAATCCCTTTGAGGTAAGAAATTTTCCAAAACAACTTAGCAGCAAATTATTCAGTGTAAACTCAAGATCAAGACTTGAATTAACAATTCTGCTAAACTCAACCAGTGCAGTTAAATTTCTTTTTATTTTTTGTATATCTGTGGTTTGCATCTTTTAGCTCTCAATTTTCTTTTTCATCACTAACCTATTAACACCTTTTTCGTGATGATATTCAACAAAGTCCATTAACCTTCTCATTAAGTGTAATCCAAGTCCACCAACTTTTCTTTGTTTAAAATAAGTAGGCATATCAGGTTGCGGAATTTTTTCAGGATTAAAACTTTTTCCGTTATCAATTAATGTAATTATGCACTCATGATTTTTGAATGATAAAGAAATAATAAAATGTTGTTCTTCATCATTATTGTATGCGTGTTTTATAATGTTTGTGCATGCTTCATCAACTGCAAGAATAATATTTTGCACAATAGTTTGATCAACATTATACAATTTACAGGCAGATTGAATAAAATCCCTTATATGTACTAGGTTGCCTGTACTGCTTTTAACTTTTAATTCATATTTATCTTTTAGACGTGTTTCCAATTTAAAATCTTTATCAGTGTGTTTGGAACTTACTTACAGCTTCTTCTTCAGTTGGAAAAATCTCATATAGTAAAGGAAATCCGAGTAAATCAAAAATATTAAAAACATTAGGTTGCATTGAGGAGAGCTTAATATCACCCCCATTGCTTCTTACATTTTCAATAAATGCCATAAAGACACCAAGTCCGGCGCTGCTAATGTATTTTAAGTTTTCAAAATTTACAACAATATTAAATTTCGATTTATTGATCAAGTCGTTAAATACATTCTCAAGTTGTGGAGCCGTATGTGCATCCAGATAACCACCAAGCATAATTATACTTACATCATTTTTAAATTTTGTACTAACTGTAAATTCAGCCATTATTTAACTCCATTATTTTTCCATTTAAATAAAATCAATGTTATATCGTCCCACTGGGGCGTTTTTTGTGAGAATAAAGTGACTTCTTTAATAATTCCATTGGCAATTTCATTTGACGGTTTTTCTCTGTTTAAGGATAATAAATTCTTCAAACGTTCAAGTCCAAAATCTTCAAGCTTTTCATTTTTAGCTTCGGTTATTCCATCAGTATATAAGGCTAATACATCACCTTGTTGTAATTTTATTTCAGCCTGAAATAAAGATTTTTCAAATAAGTCTGAATAAGTCAAACCCAAGCCGCATCCTTCAGGTCTGTATTCAATAATTTTGTCCTCCCGAGCTAGAAGTAAAGATGTATGACCTGCTCTAGCAAGCGTAAGATGAGATTTTTCAAAATTAAAAACGCCAAAGATTGCACTTACAAAGCTATTCTTTTCAAGAGAACGTTTAAGTAATTGATTAACGTTTACCAGAATTTCTCTGGGACTTGAAAAAGTTTTTATTAAAGATTCAAAAATTCCCCTTATCTCTGCCATCATAAAAGCTGCGGTAATACCTTTTCCGGCAACATCGGCAATAACAAAACTAAGAGAATTTTTATCCTGGTTAAAAAAGTCATAATAATCCCCGCCCACTTCAAATGCTGGAATAAATACTGTTGCAATCTCTAGTTGATCGTATTCTGGATTTTTTTGCGGAATTAATTTTCTTTGCATCTCTCTTGCAACATATAATTCTCTTTCAAGTCTTTCCTTTTCAATTGATTCTTCAAACAACCTTGAATTTTCTATTGCAACTGAAGCATAGTCTGCAAATGTTTGAATAGCTTTACAATCTTCATCATCAAATGGCAAATCTTTTTTTCTTAATGAAACCAGGTAACCAGCATTTTTATTATGAGATATTAGAGGAACAATAAATGCATGCAAATATTTATCACCTGAATTTTCTTTTTCAACAGCATTATTCACGTTTGTCCAATGGAATGAATTATTAGTAAGAGTTTCTTTTTTTTCTTTAATTAGTCTAAAAATTTCTTCAGCTGTTTCAATATTCATATTTTTGACTGAAACAATTTTTGGAACTTCATTTTTATTACTAATAATAAAAGAAGCTTCTGTATCACTTATTTTAACTGCAAGGTTTGTGATTGTATCTGACAATTCATTAAAATCAAGCACCTGATTTATTAATGTACTAAAAAACTGCAAAGAAGAGACTTCTGTTGCTTTTCTATCAAAAGCTTCTGCGGTTGGCAAATGGAATAATGTGGTAAAAAACAAAAAACTAAAATAAATTATTCCATAAATGTTAATTATCAATTTAAACTGGACAAGAGATAATGAATAGCCAGCAAGGATTGTCGCATTTATACTATCACTATAAACATTGGCTACATTAAATGTAAAAAGAACTATCAACAAAATTGAAAAAAACAATAAATTCCTTTTTTGCTTTTTTGTCAAAAAAGCTATCCATGATATTTTAGTTGAGTTATAAATTATCAGTATGATTGCATTCGCAAAAAATGCCAATCTAATGAATTTCAGATTCTCGTATCTGTCAAAAACTGAAGTAATTGATGCGAGTATAAGAAAAACAATAAATGCATTAAAATATGTTTTTAGATTTTTTTTCTGTTTCTGAAAGAAAAGTTCACGAAAAACAAGTGCTACATATCCAATAATCCCAAGAAAACATAGAATATATAACGTCGAAATCAGGAATTGCGGAAAATTTGCGGTATTAATTTCTGAAGGTTTATTTATTCCAATAAGCCATAGTATAAAATTTGCCGACAATGTGAAAGCAATTAAAACAACATTCAGCCCAACCAAACTATAAACAAGGGTTAAAGGAGTAACAGAATATTTTGCTAAAATAAACTTTATGTTAATTATTATGTAATAAGCAACAACAAGAATTATCAATTCATTTACTAAAGAACTAAAAAAGTTCTCTTTATTAAAAAAGAAAGTTTTAAAAAATACCAACCCTGCTATACTTAACAGCAGAAATTGAAACCGGATTTTTAATATTAGCTGCTTTACTTTTTCCATTAATTCAAGACAAGAAGTAATCTCATTGCAAAATTAGTTTTTCTAACAGGAATTAACAATTCCGTTAGCAAAATATGTTTATTTAATTGGTCATATTAGATAAGATTTATGAGCGGTAATAAACAAGGATGAAGCGACCTATTCTAAAACATAAACTCCCCTATTGCGGGGAGTTTTGAATAAAATTATACCTCTATAACTTTTTTCTTTTTTATTTTTTCTTGTTGATTTTTTTTGTTTTCCTCTCTCCACTTTTCCATTTCCTGACGAAAACTTTCCATTTCTTTTCTTAACTGCTCCATTTCAGTTCCAAATCCTTTAGGAAAATTAAAATGAATTGAATCACCATTCATAAAGAAATTGAATTTTTTGAATAATGAATCAATCTTATGGCCTCCCATTTCATTTTTTGGAAAATCAGGTATGCGAAATTCATAATTAAAAGAACCCAGTGAGTCAGGTCCGCCAGATTTTCCTTTGAAATAATATTTTGAGGTTTTATCCCCGGGTTCAAGCTCGAATTTAAACCCATAACTATAATCTTTAAACTTCGAAACAGCTTTTTCTAATTCTTTGTTAATACTATCAAAATTGGGGAAGAGCTGATCCGGGTTACAATATTTCGGAATTTGCACTTTGAAAACATTATCATTAATATAAATTTCAAAATCTTTTAGAGCAGAAGAATCTGGTTTGAACATTTTCAAATCGAATTTAATTTTATTCAAAGACTTCTTTACTTCCTTTTCATTAAATTTCATTTCTTTCTGTATCTTCGCAATTTCTTTCTGCAATAGTTTATGATCAATCTCGATTCTTGAAGAAAAAATTGAATCGGGAGTAATTATAAAATAAAGATTATCTGGATTTTCGTTAATTGTTTTAATTACAGTTTTTATTTCATTAACAGGTGGGATAATAAAATTTTCAGGAAGAATTTTTTTTACGACTTCACTGTTAGTATTTGCAGCATACTTAATCAAATCTGTCCTTATCGCATTCTGATAGTTCCAGATGTTTGGGTTTACAGCAAGAGTATTTTTATCATTAACCAGGACCTGTGAATTTAAATCATTCGAGTAGCTTTGTAAAATAGAATCCACTTCTTTTTTCTGATTATCATTTAATTTTAATGCATTAATAAATGCCTGCATATTTATAGCAGAACCAACATCAGCTGCATATTTAACCTCTAAAAATCCACGTCCGGTTTTATCCACATCTAAACTCAAAACCTGTTGCTTCTCATTGTCTAAAGGTAAAGTCTTGTTGAATGCAAAATTGAAAATATCTTCACTTGTAAGATTTGAAGAATAAATTAATGGTCGCAGGTTTGAGAGATATAATTCATTAAGATTTTTTTTCTGGTTTGAATAAAATGTTTCAAAAAAGTTAGGATTAAATTTAAAGAATACCATTGCCGCAATAGTTATTAAAGCAAAAACCACAACAGGTTTTCTGAAATGAAGAGTAAAAGTTGATTTCCTGTTTTTGTTTATAATTTCTTCAAATAATCGTGTTTCAAAATATGAATCTTCCCTTAAAGGTTTTATTGATGAAATAGATTTGTGAATGTTTTCATATTCGTGTAATGTTTCCCTTAAAAGCGAAGATGATTTAAGTTTTTCTTCTAAAAAATCTTTTTCGGTTTCTGAAAGCTCTCCATCAATGTATGCAGAAAGGTTCTCAAAATCCTTTTCAAACTTATTCATAACAACTCCTTCTTATAAGGTTCAAGAAGCTTTTTTAATGCTTCACGGGCACGAAATATCCTAGATTTTACAGTGCCTATTTCAGTCTGAAGACTTTCAGCAATTTCCTGGTAACTCATTTCTTCATAATCCCTGAGAATTAACGGTATTCTAAGTTTATCAGGAAGTTTTGCTAAATTTTCTTTTACAATATCACGAACATCAAAATCATCTTTAATATCTGAAGCAGGATGAGATGAATTTGAATCATCATCTGAATTAAAAGATGAAAACAGGTTTCTTATTTTAACTTTACGTAAATGATCTTTGCATTTATTTACAGTTATCCGGTACAACCATGTTGAAAACTGTGACTCAAATTTGAATGTATCAAGTTTCCTAAAAACTGAAATAAACACTTCCTGAGCAATATCATCAAGGTGATCAGTATTTCCGAGCATCAGGTAAATTATGTTCCTGACTTTTTCTTTATGTCTTATCACCAGAGTTTTGAAAGCAAGTTCATCTCCCTTAATGAATCGGTGTATCAGGGAAAAGTCATCATCCAGCGTTAAAATAGTTTGTGGTTTCACTTCGTTAAAATTTTCTTGTTTTTTCATTTCTTTTGACGTCTGATTAAAAAAATAGTTTCAATTTTCATTTATAAAGTCCTTGCAAAAGAGGATACTACTTTTTAAGTTTGGTTAAAAAATAAGGAGATTTAAATGAAAATTAAAGTGTTCGAAAGATACGAAGCCGTTATCATTGAATTAAAAGGAAATGTGATAGGCGGTACCGAAGCCCAAGAATTTAGCGATTCATTGAAAAAGTTGCTTGAAGAAGGTAAAAGAAAAATAGTTCTTGATCTTTCTGAAGTCAAATTTATGAATTCTTCAGGAATTGGAATGATGATTAGTGCTTTAACCACAGTAAAAAAAGCTGATGGCTACCTAAAACTTGCTAATGTAACAGAGAAGATTGAAAGTCTTCTTGTAATTACAAAACTGATTTCAATATTTGAACATTTTGATTCTGTAGAAGCTGCGGTTCAAAGTTTTCCAAAAGGCTAATCGCTTTTTACATCTGTTTTGAAACTCCGAATTGTCGTTCGGAGTTTTTATTTTCCAAATTGTATAATAATTATATTCTGGAGTTTTATGAAAGTCTCTGTTCTTGTCGGAAGTCAATGGGGTGATGAAGGTAAAGGTAAAATAGTTGATCTGCTTAGTGAAAACTATGATATTGTTGTACGTTATCAAGGTGGCGCTAATGCGGGACATACTGTTGAGATTGGTGATGATAAATATATTCTTCACCTTATTCCATCAGGAATTTTACGTAAGGACGTGATTTGTGTAATTGGTAATGGCGTTGTTATTGACCCTGAAGCCCTTCTTTCTGAGATAAAATTTCTAGAACAAAAAAATATTCAAGTAAGCGGAAGATTGTTTATTAGTCATAACGCACATCTTATCATGCCATACCATAAACTTCTTGATTCAATTAATGAATCAAAAAGTAAAATTGGAACAACAGGAAGAGGAATAGGTCCTTGCTATGTTGATAAATATGCACGCAAAGGAATTAAAGTTGTTGACCTGTTGAACCGAAAAGTTCTTGAACAAAAAATTCGACAGAATCTTGAAGAAAAAAATCTTCTGATAAAAAATGTTTATCAGCAGGAAGAAATGAATGTTGATTTAATAGTAAAACAATATCTTGAATTTGATAAATTTATTGATCAATATATTAAAGATGTTCCTGCCTTTTTAAATCAATCAGTCAAGGAAGGAAAATCAATTTTGCTGGAAGGTGCACAGGGCGCATTACTTGATGTTGATCATGGCACTTATCCTTATGTAACCTCTTCAAACCCAACTTCTGGAGGAGCCTGCACTGGAAGCGGATTACCTCCAACAAAAATTACTGATGTAATAGGAATTGTTAAAGCTTATACAACAAGGGTTGGTGAAGGTCCTTTCCCAACTGAACTAATTTCTGAAACAGGAGAAAAACTTAGAAAGATAGGATTTGAATTTGGTGCAACAACAGGCAGACCAAGACGCTGCGGTTGGTTCGATGCTTTCCTTGTTAAATATTCTGCAATGATAAATGGAATTGATTCGGTTGCTATTACAAAACTTGATGTACTTGATCATTTTGAAGAAATCAATATATGCACTGGCTATGAAATCGATGGGAAAAAATTAAAATCCTTCCCAACTGATTTTGAAAAATTAAGTCAGGTAAAACCAATCTATGAAACTCTTGCTGGCTGGAATACTAATACTTCGAATTGCGAATCTTATGATGAATTACCTAGCAAAACAAAACAATATCTTGATTTTATTTCTAAACAAGCAGAAATAAAAATTGATATAATATCAGTTGGACCTAAACGCAAACAAACTTTTTTTGTAAAATGAAACTAAAATTTTTCTTAGTCTTTCTTTTATCAATAAATTTAATTCATCCACAGAACAAATTGGTTAACATAAAACTTGTACAACCAGATGAAGGAGAGGTGCTTGAAATTAATGGAAAAAATTTCTATTTAATTGGCTCTGTAAACTGTAATCTTACTTCTCTCCAAGTAAATAATACTGCTGCTGAAATTGATAAAGACGGTGCTTTTGTTGCATATGCTCCATTAATTTTATTTAATAAAAATGGCGTTCAAAAAGGCAAATTTATTTTTGAAATGAATTGCGATGGTAATTCTTCTATTATAACAAAAGAGTATGATATCAAATACCCTCACCACAGGTTTTCAAACACAAAACTAGAATTTGATACAACTTGGGAAAGCACACAAACTGAAGATATCAAAATCCAAAAAGGAGAATATTTGAATCTAGAAGTTCGTGTGACTCCAAATTCTTTAGTTTCCTGTTCTATTGAAAATGTTGATGGTGAATTTCAAATGACTGAAACAAAAATCATTAATAATTACATCTGGGGTGATGCTGTTTTTGGTGATGGCTTTTGCGGTATTAATGATACAATCAATGGTGTTTATAGATGTTCTATACTTCTTAACCAACCACTAAATAATTCTAAAATAACATTTACTGCGAAATCATTGAATAATGAAAAAGTCGTCTTTACACAAAAAGGCAAAGTCTCTGTAATTGATCTTAAAACTCCTATCATTGTTAAAACAACTTTTGAGTCAAATCTTATTACAACTCGTTATGCTCCATATAAAGGTTATGCTTTGTTTTTGGATGGAGACATTCTTTTGCAAAAAACTGGTGAGATAGGAAATTACTCAAAAGTTAAATTAAGCAATGACTTGAATGTATTTGTACCAACAAGTTCATTAATAGAAATGCCTGCTGGAACTCCATTACCTGTTTCATCAATCTATGCAATAAGAAGTGAGGATGATTCAACATTTACAAACATTCAATTTGGTTTTTCAGAAAGAGTTCCTTACAAAATCATTCAAAATTCAGAACCTCAAAGTTTAACAATTACTTTTTATGGAGTTGATTCTAATATCGATTGGATAAGGTATGATAAAAAATCGGAATTCATTAAAGAGATAAAATGGACTCAACCATCAACCGGTGTTCTTGTAGTAACTATTTTATTAAATCAGAAAACGCATTGGGGATACTCACCAAAGTACAATGGTTCAACATTTATTCTTAAAATCAACAAACCTGCAAAGAGAAATTCTTCTTTCCTCTTCTGGAGCAATCAACTAAAAGGAAGAAATATCGTAATTGATCCGGGGCATAACCCTGAAAGTGGTGCAATAGGTCCAAGATTTATAAAAGAGAAAGATGTTAATTTTGCAATAAGTTTAAAGCTAAAAAAAATGCTTGAAGATAAAGGGGTCATAGTTCATCTAACGCATAATGGTGAAGGAATTGAATTAAGGGACAGAAAAGAAAGAGTTAATTCTTTGAACCCGGAAATTTGTGTCAGTATTCACAACAATGCGGTGCCTCAAGGAGTTGATGTAATAAAATACAATGGAAGTTCAGTCTACTATTATTATCCACAGGCAAAACCTCTGGCTGAAATTTTATACAAAGAAGTTCTTAATGAAGTTGGATTAAGGCCATACGGACTTTACTGGGATAATCTTTATATGTGCAGAATCCCAGAAACAATTTCTCTTTTAGTAGAACCAGCTTTTATGAGTATTCCTCTGCAAGAAAAATTATTAACTACTGAGAGCTTCCAGGAAAAAATTGCCCTGGCAATTTTGGATGCCCTAGAAACTTTTTATGAAAGATATTCTGAATGAAAATGAGTGGCGGACCAGCTTCGGTCAACATTAAAATTTTACTTCTGGTTATAGCTTTTTCAATTGGCGGCGGAACGCTTCTATACACGCATTCTCTTGTAAAAAGTCTACAAGCACGTGAACGTGATGTTGTACAGCTCTTTGCTAAAGGACTTGAATATGTAGCAAATTCATCTCCTGAAAGCAGTGATATTACTTTCTTATTCGAAAATATAATCAAGCCAATAGATTTTCCGTTAATACTTACAAATGATAAAGATGAAATAAATTTTCTCAGCAAATCCGACATTCGAAATATTAAATACGATTCAACTTTATCAAAAGAAAAATTAAAGATTTTTTTCTCTGAAAAACTTAAAGAGCTTGACGAAGAGAATAATCCCATTCTTGTTACTTACGTTGCTGAAAGTGATACTTTTATACTGACAAAAATTCATTACGGAAATTCTGAGCTTGTAAATCAACTTCAATTTTATCCTTACATCCTGTTATTGATTGCATTTGTATTTGTACTTATTGGATACATTGGTTTCAGTCAAATAAAACGAAGCGAGCAAAGTAATATCTGGGTTGGAATGGCAAAAGAAACGGCACATCAATTCGGAACTCCACTATCAAGTTTAATGGGCTGGCTGGAAATTCTTAAAATGAATTATAAAGACCCCGATAAGGTTCTTGATACAGCAGATGAAATTGAAGACGATGTACAAAAACTAAACCGGATTACTTATCGCTTTTCTAAAATTGGTTCTAAGCCCGAATTAAAAGAAGAGAATCTGTTCAATACAATAAGACATGTCACAGAATATTTTGAACGAAGATTACCCCAGACAGGAAAGAAAGTTAAACTGACCGTAGAGGGTGATCAAAACATCAAAGCCAAACTTAACACTGAATTATTTGAGTGGGTTTTTGAAAATCTTATTAAAAATGCTCTTGATGCCATCGAACATGATCACGGTAGAATCGATATTCAAATTAAAACATTGAAAAATAAAATTGAAATTGACGTTACTGATAATGGAAAAGGTATTGATCTTAAAAGACGAAAAGATATTTTCAGACCCGGTTACAGCACAAAAAGAAGAGGCTGGGGTTTAGGTTTAAGCTTGACTAAAAGGATAATTGAAGATTACCACAACGGAAAAATTTTTGTAAAAAATTCTATACTAAGTGAAGGAACCACCTTTAAAATTATCCTGAAAAAAGTTTAACTCATTTCAAGCATACGCTCAATCGGCTTAAGTGCTGCTAAACGTAATTGTTCACTCATAACAATTTCCGGGAAGCCATTCTTCAAACACAGATATATTTTTTCAAGTGTATTCAATTTCATATAAGGACAAATATTGCAGCTGCATCCTTCTTCTGCAGGAGCCTCAATAAAAATTTTATCTGGACAAGATTTTTTCATCTGGTAAATAATGCCCGGCTCAGTTGCAACAATAAATTTTTGTGCAGGATTTTCTATTACATATTTAAGCAAGCTGCTTGTAGAACCAATATGATTTGCATACATAAGATAAGATTCTTCACACTCAGGATGGGCAATCACTTTTGCGTCAGGATGTTCATATAATAAATCAAGTAATTTTTTCTCATTAAAATGTTCATGAACTATGCAGCTGCCTTCCCAAAGAAGCATTTCTCTTCCGGTTTTTTTTATAAGATATTTCCCAAGATTTTTATCCGGAGCAAAAATTATTTTTTGTTCAACAGGAATCTGATTAATAATTTTTTCTGCATTAGACGATGTACAAATTATGTCACTTATCGCTTTAACTTCGGCACTGCAATTAATATAGCTTACAACAATGTAGTTTGGATTTTTATTTTTTAATTCTTTTAATAAATCTGCTGGACAGCTCTCTGCTAATGAACAACCTGCGTTCATATCCGGTATTAAAACTTTTTTCAGTGGATTCAGAATTTTTGCTGTCTCTGCCATAAAATGTACACCTGCAAAGACAATTACATCTGCTTCTGTTGATTTTGCTTTGCGAGATAAATCGAGTGAATCACCAACAAAATCTGCAATCTCCTGTATTTCTGCTTCTTGATAATAGTGCGCAAACAATACAGCATTTTTTTCTTTTCGCAGCTTGAGTATTTCCCGAATTAATTCTGCTTTGTTCATACTATTTTTTTCTTTTTCCATTTCCTTTTATGAATATTTATTGGTGAATATTCATAATTATTTTTTCATTTCTTAAAATTGAAAATTTATTCTCAACAACAATAAACAAAAAAAATTTTTTTAACTATTGATAAAAAAATCCCAGTTTAATTAACTGGCACAGGACTTGCAAATTTAATAGTGCAGTGATGATACTGCATAGCACACCTCCTTATAGAAACACACAATACTGTTATGGTCTTGCCCTCTTTCCATAACAGTATTATTTTTTTAAACAAAAAAAAGGACGATTGAATTTCGTCCTTTTTTGTTTTCTAATTTTATTTCAACAATATCATTTTTCTTGTTGCAGAAAAGTTGCCCGCTTGTAAGCGATAGAAATATATTCCGTTCGGTAGTGTCAAATTTCCATTTTGACTTATAAATTCTACTTCATAAACTCCGGGTAGTTTTTCTTCATTTACTAATGTAGTTATTTCTCTTCCAAGCATATCAAAAACTTTGAGAGTTATAAATTCTTTTTGCTCTATCCTGTATTTTATCTTTGTACTTGGGTTAAATGGGTTTGGATAATTCTGTTCAAGATGAAAAATATTAACTGCATAAATATCGTTAACATCAGAGATATTTATTCCAACCTGGTTTGATGGAAAACTTTCGTTATAACCCGGATCGTAAGCAGTTACTACAAAATAGTAAGGTGTAACCGGTTTTGATGCAAATGTATAAGATGCTGTTGTATCATTCATTATTTTGAACCTTACTACATTCTTTATGTCAGAAATATCTACAGGTGAAGTCTCTCCGCAATAAAGATTATAATAATATGCAGTATCACCATCAGATGCTGGTAACGATTTTCTCCACTTGAAATAATAAGTAAGTGAATCAGTTGTCGTAATTGTAAGATTAGCTGGTGTACTTGCTCTTACGCTATCTTTCCAGGGCATTGAATAAATATTTGCTGGATATTTGTATTGATTTGCTTTTATCAAGTCGTAAATACTTTTCAGGTTTGACGTAATCATTTCGGTTCTGAAATAACTTTGTCCGTGCGAGCCAAAATATCTCCCGGTGTCAATCTGGTTTAATATTTCTGATGCAGGCCAGTTTAATTCGCTGGGAGCCATATTGTAAACAGCATTTGCCAGATACAAATGACGCCCGAATAATGTACTTTTTTTCCCGACATTATTTACCCACCAATCAGCTAATAATGCATAGTTCTGGTTTCCACCTATTGCCCAATATGTTTGTGGTGCAAGGTAGTCATGCTTTTTTAACATAACCCATCTTTTAGAATCTTGATAAATATCATAATAAGATTGCCAGCCAGAAACACCTGGAATGTTCACATAGATACCAATTGGTGCACTTCCAACTTTTACTCTTGGTTTTACTGCACGAATACTATCATAAATTTGAGTTACAAACTTATTTATATTTTCTCTTCGCCAGTCTTCCCAGTTCATTCCCTGCCCATACTGGTTATAAGTTGCAGTATCACTAAAAAGTTTTCCAGGATATCTTATAAAATCAAAATGAATTGCATCTATGTTATAATTACGAACCATCTCCATTGCTACATCTACAAGGTAATTGCGGACTTCGGGAAGACCAGGATCCAGCCACCACTCAGTTGTTGAACCACTTACATATTTACGAATCCATGATGGATGACTTAACAATATATGCTGTGGATTTGTATTTGATGGCAGTGTTGCACTTGGCCAAACTTTATATACATTCCACCAAGCATGTAACTCCATTCCTCTTTTATGACATTCTTCTATAGCAAACTGTAATGGATCATAGCCGGGATTTCCTCCCATTGTTCCTGTTAAACAAATAGCCCATGGTTCTTTTGAAGAAGGATAAAGTAAATCACCGCGAGAACGAACTTGCAAGTAAATTGTATTAAAATTGGCTGCCTGAAGTTTATTTAACAAAGTTATCAACTCTGCTTTTTGAGCGGCTGCTCCAGTTGTTTTAGGCCAGTCAAGATTATAGTTTGTAGTAAGCCATACAGCTCTTACTTCCTCTTTGGGTTGCGCATAAATGCTTAATGAAATTAATGATATGATAAATAAAGAGGTAACAATCCTGAGCATATAATTCCTGATTTTTTTTATCCAAATATAAGTGTTGCATAATAATTTTTCTCATCCTTTTTGAAAGATGTTGAATATCTTTCTGTAATATTTAATTCATAAAAAAGTGAGAGCAGTTATCAAGTTTATATTTTGAGATAATAAAACTTTTTGTAAAGTTTGAATCGCAATTAAAAGAAATAATTATGGCTTCTCAAAAAATTAAAAATTTTTTCGAAAGTATCTTAGAAACAATTTAAATTTAATTAAACACAACTATTGACAGAGATTACTATGAAAACAAAAATTTTTTTACTTTTTGCAATATTAATTTATACAAACTTTGCTCAGACCTGGCAAAAATTAAGTCCTATCCCAACTTCCGAACAAGTAGAAAGACTTTACTTTTATGATGCAAATCTTGGTTTTGGCGGCGCTAGTAGTGGTTTTGCAATACGAACTTCTGATGGTGGTAACACATGGACCGAAGTTTCAGTGAGTTCATATTATGATGGAATTCATGATTTTTCTTTCACTTCTTCTTCTATTGGCTATGCTTGCGGTTATAACAAATCCATTTACAAAACAACAGATGGTGGTCTCACCTGGTCTTTATTAACAAGACAAAATAATTCCGCAAAAGGTTTTATTAGCATTTCATTTACTGATGCGAACACAGGATACGTTGTTGGTGATGATGGAATGATCTGGAAAACTGTAAATGCAGGTAGTAATTGGTCTGCTCTGACAAGCGGTGTTACATATACTTTAACAAAAATATTGGCACTTAATAGCACTACTCTTCTAATAACCGGATATGGTAATGTTAATAACTATAGAATTTTAAAATCTACAAACTCTGGTTCTTCGTGGATTGAAAAAAACAGTGGTAGCCCAACTATTCTTAATGATGCTCATTCACCTGATAACACTAACATTTTTGTATGTGGCGCCAGCGGAAGAGTTTATAAATCTACTAACGCGGGAGAAACTTGGAGCGAACTTACAAGCCCAAATTCTTACACTCCAGGCGGACATTTATATGGAATAAACTTCCCTTCTACACAAAATGGATATGTTGCTGACTTCAGTGGAAGTATTTACAAAACTACTAATGGCGGAACAAGCTGGACAAAAATGTCAAACGGTGTTCCATCGACAGGTTTTAATCCTTTGACCGTTTGGTTTACATCGACTAACAATGGATTTGTTTCCGGTAGCAATGGTATGTTATTAAAAACAACCAACCAGGGAGATAACTGGACTGTACTGAACAAAGGAATAGCTTCGTACATTGCAGGAGCAGCATTTACTGACGCTAATACCGGTTACGTTGGTGATATGTATTCTACTAATTTTTATAAAACTACTGATGGTGGAAATAATTGGTCTGCATTAACTACCGGAATAGCAGGAGGTACTTATGATTTAATTTTTGTTGATGCAAATAATGGCTTTGGTGTTTCTGATAATATTTCTTTCTTTAAAACAACTAATGCAGGAACTACATGGACTAATGTATCTCTGTCATCATTTTTTACATCTGCTCCTTATGCTCTTCATTTCCCTTCGCTTACAACAGGTTATATTGTTGGTGAAAAAGCAATAATCAAAACAACTAATGGAGGAACTAACTGGACAGTTAAAAAGAATAATTTTTCACAGGATTTATACTCCACTTTTTTTGTCGATAACAATACTGGTTTTGTTGCTGGTGACGGTGGTTTAATTTCCAAAACTACCGATGGCGGAACAACCTGGACAACTCAAACAACAAACACTACAAGTGGAATCTGGTCAGTTCAATTTTTCAATGCAAACGTTGGTGTAGCTTCAGGTGTGGCTGGACTTTTACTTATGACTACCGATGGCGGAACAACCTGGGTAGATAAATCTATTTCTACTACTGCTACTTTATATAAATCTAAATTTATTTATCAAAACACAGTTATTACCTGTGGCGAGGCTGGAACTATCTATGTTTCTTCTGATGGAGGACAAAACTGGAACAATTTATCAATATCTACTAATGCCAGTTTCTATACATGTGCAATAGTTGGTAATGATGTTTGGGTTTTTGGTGATGCAGGTTTAATCTATAAAAATACTGCTCCACTTCCAACAGAGCTTGTTTCCTTTTCAGCAAATGTAAACAAGTCAAACTGTGTTACACTCAACTGGCAGACAGTTACTGAAGTAAATTCTTACAGATTCGAAATCGAAAGAAGTAAAACCTTAGTTAATGGTAACCAGAAAATAGAATGGAAAACTTTGGGGTTTGTGGATGCTGCTGGAAACAGTAACTCCGTAAAAAAATATTCATACACAGATAACGACCTTTACTCCGGTGCTTATATCTACAGACTCAAAATGTTAGACATCGATGGCTCGTATCAATATAGCAGCGAACTTAAAGTAAACATAAGTAAACCGGAATTGACAGACTTGAAGCAAAACTATCCTAACAGCTTTAATCCTGCAACTACAATTGAATATCAATTAGCTAATAATAGCAGGGTGAAACTTGAATTATACAGCATTACCGGAAATTTAATTTCTACTTTAATCGACAAGGAGACACCAGCCGGTTACTATACATACCACCTTGATATGAGTAAAATAAATGTAAACTTAGCCACCGGTGTTTATCTTTACAGGATGACTGTCTTCGACAGAGCAACTAACGAAATAAAGTCTTTTGAAAAGAAGATGATGTTTGTGAAATAAAGAAAACACTTAAGTAAAATGTTGAATGAGATGCTAGATTTTCGGCATCTCTTTTTTGTTTGAAGAAGTCAGTCAATCTTCTCCTGCCTTAAGTTACTAATTTGTATACTTGAGTTAACACTTTCTTTCTATATAAAAAAAATCTTCTTATAGATTGGAGTACTAAGGTGGCAAAACAATTACTTTATTCCATAAATTGATGATGTTAATTATAGAATTACTTGTCATTTTAATATTTGAAAAAAATTAAAGGATACTTGAATAAGTAACTACCACTTATCTTGTATTCGTTCCGATTATTGATTCAAGTTTAATTGTATAATAATTATTTCATCCTTGTAATTTCGTCTTGCTAATTTTGATGCATAATTTTTTAGGAAAATAATTATGGAAAATCAAAGAACTCGTTTATGTCCTTTGGAAAGAGCAAATTCCCTCGATAGTAAATTTAGAAGATGGTTACAAAATCCTGAGAAAGTTTTATTCCCATATATTAAAGAAGGAATTACCGCGCTTGATGTTGGATGCGGTCCGGGATTTTTTACAATTGAACTGGCTAAACTTGTCGGGGCAAATGGAAAAGTAATTGCTGTTGATTTACAACAAGGAATGCTTGATAAAGTAAACGCTAAAATAAAAGGGACTTCAATTGAGGAAAGAATTAAACTTGTTAAGTGTGAAACCGACGATTTAAATGTAAACGATACTGTTGACTTTGCTTTAGCATTTTATATGGTTCACGAAGTGCTTGATAAAAATAAATTCTTCAGGCAATTATATAACACGTTAAAAGAGGGCGGACGATGTTTGTTAGTTGAGCCAAAAATGTTTCATGTTAAGCAAAAGGAATTTGAAGCAACTCTTTTAATTGCACAAGAAAATGGTTTTGAATGTCTTCCGGCTTTTAAATTATTTGCAAGCTGGTCAGCTCTGTTAAAGAAGATTTAGAATTATTGAGGTAATTTAATTATAACACAAGTACCGGGTTTGCCGGGTTTTGCATATTCACTTGGACTTTCAATTTTAATTTCTCCCCCATGTTTTTCAACAATTCTTTTTACAATTGATAATCCAAGTCCAGTTCCTTCGTAACCACTTTTATTCCGAATATTTGAAGCCCGATAAAAATCTGTAAATAGTTTTTCAATATCTTCTTTTGGAATTCCAATTCCATCATCACAGATTTTTATTTCTAGCAGGTTCATATTCTGGTTAATCTTAACAGCAATGTTTGCAGCTTCTCCGGCGTACTTTACAGAGTTTCCAATTATATTTGAAAAGACAAGCTCAAGTAAAAATTTATCTCCTTCCATTTCAGTAATCCGAGCACGGTTATCGATAAATTCTAAGTTCATTTTTTTTGCTTCAATATTAACACGGTGCTTTTCTATTACTGTTTTAATTAGAGCACCTACTTCCATTTTTTCCTTGAATACCTGTTCAAGCAAACGAAGTTTTGAAACCCTAAGAACATTGTTTATTAATTCTATAGCTTCATTACATCTTGTATAAACTCGTTGTAGTTTTTCTTCAACCTGGTCAGAGATTGGTCCGATAAATTTTCCAAGTACAATATTTAAGAATGAAATAGCACCTGAAATAGGAGTTTTAATTTCGTGTACAACAGACATAATATATTTTTGTTTCTCCTGTTCGGCTTTTTCAAGTTTATCAAAAGATTCAACTAAATCCTGCTCAAGTTTATATAATTGTTTTGCAATACCATTTGCAAGAAAAACACTGGTTAAAATTATGAATGCAAAAATTGTATTAGTAATTACAATATAAACCAGGTTATCATAAAGAGGTTGGTCATATAATCCACTTAAAGCGTGATGAGGAATAAATCCTTTATATTCTAAAAAAGCAAAAAGAGCAAATGCAATTATTATTTGTATAGCAAGTGTATAGACAATTCTTCCAGGTAGAATCATACTTCCGATAATCATATGAAAAATGAAGAGCATATAAAGAGGAGATTCAATTCCACCTGTGTAATACACAAGCAAAGCAAGGGCAACAATATCACATACAATTTGAATTAATGAAAAATGAAGGACATTAAAGCTGCCTGATTCGGTTTTTATCCTGTTTCTAATTTTATGGAAAAGTATGTTATAAAGTAATATTGAAATTGAGATTAAAATTATTGCAGTATCCTGAACACTTGTAAAAGAGAAATTAAGTAAGAATTGACTGAAGATAAAAAAAGAAATCAATACAAATACGGCACCGTATCTTAGCTTAATAAACCAGTTATTTCTGCGTTTAATTGCTTGCCAGAACTCACTAAAATGTGTAGCCCATGCAGGAACTAAAGAATCCAAATTTGTAATCCTGAAAATTCTTTAAAATTTTATTTTGAATTTAATATAAGATTTTAAATTTCAATAAGAAAAATTCTTGATAAAAAAATCCCCTCAGTAGCGAGGGGATTTTATTTGAATTATACAATATATTTTCCGCGTTTAAGATAATGTGTGTGTAGTAGTTTATGAGAAAGTTCACTGCAAGGTCCTTCTTTGAAGAATCTTTCATAGATATACTTAACATAAGTATTCTCGTGCGATTTTCTTAAAGGCAATGCAGCATCTTCGGCATAAATAGCTTCAGCACGTTTCTTTCTTATTTCCGGACTTGTAGGAATAGGTTGTCCACCGCCGCCAAGACATCCGCCTGGGCAAGCCATAATCTCGATAAAATGAACATCATCAAGTTCACCGGCTTTTAACATGTCCATGACTATTTTGGCATTTGCCGTTCCGTGCGCAACCATAAATTTGAACTCAACGCCTTCAAGGAAACTATACTCAGGTACACAACCTTCAATTTTTACTGAAGCTTGTTTGATACCTTCAAATCCTCGGCAAGGTTCGATATTTAAATTCTCGAAAGGCACCTGTCTTCCAGTAACTAATTCATAAACGGTTCTTAATGCAGCTTCCATAACACCGCCGGTTGCACCGAAAATTAATCCTGCGCCGGACGCTTCACCGAAAGGTTCGTCAAAGCTAGTCTTAGGCATTTCGGTTAATTTAATTCCTGCTTCTTTAATCATCTTTGCAAGTTCGCGTGATGTTAATCCATAATCAACATCTTTATAACCTGAACTATTCATCTCCGGTCGGTTGCATTCAAATTTCTTAGCAGAGCAAGGCATCAAAGCAACGCTAACAATATTCTTTGGATCAATCCAGTATTCCTGAGCATAAAATGTTTTTATGATTGCACCAAACATCTGCTGAGGAGATTTAGCTGATGAAAGATGATCAAGATATTCAGGATAAAAATGTTCAATATATTTTACCCAGCCTGGTGAACATGATGTAAATTGAGGAAGTTTTACAGAAGTATCACCATCAACAATTTTGTGTTTTAACCTGTGAAGAAGTTCTGTTCCTTCTTCCATAATTGTCAGATCGGCAGTAAAGTTTGTATCGAATACTCTGTCGAAACCAATTCTCTTTAATGCAGTGTTTAATTCCTGTGTAAGAGAAATTCCTGCAGGTAATCCAAATTCTTCTCCTATAGCTGCGCGTGGAGAAGGAGCAGTTTGAATTACAACATGCTTTGTTGGATCATCAATTGCTTTCCATACTTCATCAGTAGGATCATTTGCGTATAATGCACCGGTAGGACAGCGGTTAATACATTGTCCGCAGTTGATACAAATAACGTCAGCAAGAGGTTTATCTAAGAAAGTTGTGATTTTAGTTTTATCGCCTCTGTTAACAGCTTCAAGAACACCAACCTCCTGCAAATCAATACAGGTTCTTACGCATCTGCGGCAGAGAACGCATTTATTCATATCCCTATGAACAGAGAATGATGAGGAATCTTTTTCGTGATAAGGTGCACTTACGTGTCCAAATGTAAAGGAATCAACACCATATTCTTTAGCAAGAGATTGAAGTTCGCAATTATTATTACGAACACAAGCATAGCAATCGCCATAATGTTCGCTTAAAAGAAGATCAATTATATGTCTTCTTGCTTTACGAACCATCTCAGAACTTGTTTTAATCTTTATTGATGAGGTGATAGGAAAAGAACATGATGTTTGAAGAGTTTTCATTCCTTCTACTTCAACAACGCAAACGCGACAGTTACCAGCTATACAAAGATCTTCGTGATAACACAATGTCGGAACATGAATTGAATTTTGTTTACATGCTTCAAGAATTGTTGTGCCGAAAGGAACAGTTACTTTTTTATCGTTAATTTCAATTGAAACAGTTCCACCGATAGTTTCTTTTTCTTTTGTTACTTCAACTTTCAAAGGTCTCTGACTTATTGGAGCTCTTAGATTATTTTTCTTATTCATGTTTTACTCCATTTCCGTTTGTATGTAATACTTCATCTTTAAAATTTTCTAATATTGATATAAATGAGTTTGGACTTGATTGTCCCAAACCACATTTGGAAGCGACCTGCATAGTTTTGCATAAATCTTTTAAGGAATTGATATAAGCATAAGTGTATTCACCTTTTTCTATTTTTTCAACTCCTTCGAGAAGTTTTACATTACCAACTCTGCAAGGTGTACATTGCCCGCAGGATTCCTCTACAAAGAATTCCATGAAATTCTTAAGTACTTTTAACATACTTCTGCTTTCATTAAATATCATTATTGAGCCACCTGTAGCAGCATCTTCGTAAGCAAGTTTTCTTCCAAAATGTTCTTTTGGAATACATACACCTGAAGCACCTCCAACCTGTACAGCTTTAGTATTTTCTGCTTCAACAATGTTAAGCAACTCATTAATTGTAGTTCCCCAGGGCAATTCATAAACGCCGGGTTTTTTACAATCACCTGAAACTGAAAACAACTTTGAACCTGTTGATTTATCTGTTCCATGTTTTGCAAACCAGTTTCCACCTTTTAGTACAATGTGCGGAACTGATGAGAGAGTTTCTACATTATTAACAACTGTAGGATACCCCATGTAACCTGTGTTAACAGGATAAGGAGGTCTGTTGCGTGGTTCTCCTCTGTGTCCTTCAAGCGATTCAATTAATGCTGTTTCTTCTCCACAAACATATGCACCTGCACCAAGACGAATTTCAATATCAAAATCGAATCCTTCTTTTCCATATATATTTTTGCCAAGCAGTCCATAAGTTCGCATTTTTTCGAGGAAAGCATTTAATTCATTTAACATATATTGATATTCACCGCGAAGGTACAAAAGCCCTTGCTTTGCACCTATGGTTAATCCTGCAATCACCATTCCATCAAAAACAAGTTCTGGATATTCCATTAATAGAACCCTGTCTTTAAATGTTCCAGGTTCACCTTCATCAGCGTTACAAACTATGAATTTCTTTTCTCCAATAGCAGCAGCGGTTAACATCCATTTTGTTGCGGTAGGAAATCCTGCTCCACCTCTTCCTTTAAGTTTAGATTCTCTTAATTCAAAAAGGACGTTTTCTCTTCCAAGTTCAAGAGCCTTTTTAATTCCTGTTCCAGCTTTATAATCTGAAAAAAGAACTGCTCCGTCTCTTTTAACTGATTTTGTAGTTTGAATATTGTTTATCATTTATGCCTCCTACCTGATTTCACTCAAAATTTTGCATGCTGTTTCAGGATCGAGTTTAGTATAAACACGGTCATTGACAATCATAGCAGGTCCCTGATCACACATACCAAGGCAGCTAGTGTGTTCAAGAGTAATTCGTTTGTCTTTTGTAGTTTCGCCGAATTTAATACCAAGTTCTCTTTCAATTGCTTTTTCAACTTGATCTTTTCCAGCAAGGTCACAGGAGATGGTTTTGCATAAACGAACGATATTTTTTCCTTGTGGCTCGGAGTGAAGGAAAGCATAAAATGAAATTACACTGTAAACTTCAACTGGGTGTATATCAAGCACTCGTGCAATTTCCTGTTGTGCAAAATCGGAGATATAGTTATAACGTGCCTGAATAGCCTGCAAAACCGGCATTAATGCAGAACGGTCTTTGCCATATTGTTCTGCAAGTTTTTCAATCTCTTCCGAGAGAGTATTCTTTTCAAAAACTAACATTTAAGTCTCCTACTTAGTTAAAAATTTTTTTACTTTTTCAACAAGCTGTTCAGGAGAAATTGGCTTTTCAACAAAGTCATCTACCGGCACCAATTCGTTTGTACCATACTGAGTTCCAAGTGTTTTTGAAATAGATGTGTACATGATTATTGGTGTTGTAATATTTTCTCTTCTCAGCTTTTGAGCTAAAAAGAACCCATCATCAGGTTCGTTCATTATTACGTCCAGGATTATCAAATCCGGGCGTTGTTCTTTGATGATTTTATACCCATCATCAGGGTTGCCTGCGGTAATAACATCGTATCCATGTGCTTTTAGTACAAGACTACTTGCATCCTGAATATCGATATCATCATCGATAACTGCTATAAGGGACATTTTCATGATCCTATAATTTGTTAATGAATATGTTAATTAAATTATAAAATTTTATTTTCATTGAATTCTAACTTTCCATTATTATAAACTTGTACTGTACAAATATAAACTTCGCTTGGTAAATTTTTAGCATTAAATGTAACATTGTGTTGACCCGCCTGTTTGAACTCATTCACTAACTCACTTATTTCTGTACCTAATGAATTGTATATTTTTATTTTTACAAAACTATATTCTGGCAACTGATAACTTATTGTTGTTGATGGATTAAATGGGTTTGGGTAATTCGGTGCGAGTTTATTATTTAAGTCAATATTTGTTATGCTTAGGCAATTCGTTTTACTTTTCGAGAGGTAATCATTAATATTGAATGTTTTTATCAATCCATCTTCATATTTAATATTAAATATTCCAGATTTAACTTCAGTTACATCAATTCCGTTTTGCTGTTTTACCTGATAGAGTAAACTTTCCTGTAAAGTCTGCGCAGTTAAAGTAAAACAGTAAACGCTGAACCAGCATCTAAACCAAAATTTGAAGCAAAAATGGTTTGAATTCAGTCTCAAGCCATTTATAATGTTCTTTATCATCTGATTAATACTACAAAACTCAATTTTTAATAAATTAACATCAGTATAATATTAAATAATTATGCCAGAGTATATGAAATCCTGTACGGGAATATTTAATAAAATCCAAGACCAAAATCTTGAGGTTAATAAGTACAACAAATCCCATACCTTAAACTAAAACATTAAAAAAATCATCATATTATTATATTACTTGTAAGCCACAATCAAGTAAAAATTTTGCAAAATCCTTACTTGATTAAGTGCCAAAGAGTTAGATGCCAAATCAATCAGCCAGATAAGGATCTCTGTGTTAAAATTTTTATTAAAAAACTAAAAGTAACGAATAGATTTTCTCAAAAGCGGTAGAGTAATAATATTAAAAATTCTTAAAAAGAATAAAGAACCATTGTTAGCCGGCTACAGTTGTGCTTCCAACCTTTTTAAGCGGCAATGAAATTGTGAACATAGTTCCTGACCCATACTCACTTTCCACTTCAATTTTACCGTTATAAGAATCAATAATTCTTTTAACCAGTGATAATCCTAATCCGGTACCGTGAATATTTTTAGTAAATTCGTTTTTTGCCCGGAAAAATTCGCTGAAAAGTTTCTCCTTTTCTTGTGGTTTTAAACCAATACCTGAATCTTTCACTTTAAATTTCAGGTAATTATTCGAATGTTTTACATTTATATCAATACTTCCTTCATTCTTGTTGTATTTTATAGCATTACTGATAAAATTTGTAACAAGCCGCTGAATTTCAGTAAGGTCAGCTTTAATTTGCGGAAGGTTTTCATCAAATGTAAAGTTTACAATCAGTTTTTTCTTCTGAATATCAAATTGGAAGAGATTTAAAACATCTTTTATTATTTCCACTATGTTTATCAGTTTGTATTCTCTTACAATAGTATTCATCTCAATTCGGCTTATATCAAGCAAGTCATTAATCATACTTAACAAACCTTTTAACCGGTTTTCGGAACGGGAAAGAAAATCATTCTGTTGTTCCGCGGAGATTTTGACTTCTGGATTAAGTAATATATTGATAAAACCAAGCGTTGCAGCTATAGGTGCTTTAAGCTCGTGGGCAACCATACTCACAAATTGTGATTTAAGATGCTCTACCCGCTTAAGTTCGGTTATATCTTTTATGACGGTCACAACACCAGCAAGAGAATTGTCAGGATGCGGAACCGGTGAACAGGTTACTTCTGCAAATAACTCTCTGTTTGGCTTAAGTTCAATTTGAGTTGAATATGAACTTGGATTATAAGATTTTGCACATAGAAACTGATTAACAATCACAGAAATTTCAGGAGGTAATTTATTAACAATATATTCTTCTATGTTAATTTCTTCCATCTGTAAAAATTTTAACGCCGCAGGATTATAAAGAACAGCTTGTCCATCTTTATTTACAACAAGTACTCCATCTGCAAGAGAATTAATAATTGTATTTAACCGCGTTCTTTCGAAAGCAACTTCAAGTAAACGACGCTCTCTATCTTTGACCATATTATCATGTTCAACAAGAAGTTTACGTTTTTCAAAACCAATTTGAAGATGACGCAATAATTCTTCCGAAGTAAATGGCTTCTGAATGTAACTGTCGGCCCCAATTTTTGTTGCCTGTACAGCAGTATCATAACTTGCAAATGCAGTTGCGATATAACAAATTGTATTCGGGTATTTTACCCGAATAGATTGAAGCACTTCAATTCCATTTATGTCAGGCATTTTCAGATCGATTATTGCCAAATCAAATTCTTCTGAAGTACCAAATTGAATTCCTTCGGTGCCGTTTGCTGCAGCTATTACCTCATAACCTTCAGCTTGTAATAGTCTTTTAACGCCTATCCGCAAAGAATCTTCATCATCGACAATAAGAACTTTTGGTTTGTACTCTGTTTCCATATTGAAAAATAACAGGGGCAGACAATTTCTGCCCGAGAGAATTATAATCCTTTTTCTTCGTATGCTTTTAGTTTTTCAACAAGTTCATCAATGTTTATTGGCTTATTCAAAATTTCATCAACTTTAAGCCATTCTTTTTCTTCCTGCGTTGATACATCAAATTTATAATTTGTTGCATATGTTGCGGCAGTAAGCATAAGTACAGGAATATCTTTTCCATGTGGATGTTTTTTAATCTGATAGCTTAAAATAAACCCACTATCGTGTTCTTCCATCATCAGGTCTAATAAACAGGCATCTGGAAGGAATTCAAGAAATTTATTGTAAGCTTCTTTTGCATTATCAACTGCAAGTACTTCATAGCCTTTTGACTCAAGCAAAAGTTTGGATTGTTCCAGTAAATCCAGGTCATCATCAACTACAAGTATCTTTTTTATCTGTTTCATATCATATCCTATTTTCTATTAATTAAATTTTGAATTTAACTGCGATAAATTTTTTGGCAGTTTTACCTTAAATGTTGTTCCAACGTTTATTTCGCTGGTAAAAATAATTTCACCTTTATGCATTTTAATTATACCGTAGGTTATTGCTAAACCAAGTCCGGTACCTTTACCGATTTTTTTTGTAGTAAAAAATGGTGTAAAAACTTTATTAAAATTTTCTTTAGGAATACCTGAACCAGTATCTTTAATATCAACTGCAAGATATTCATTAGCATCATATATTCTGAAGGTTAAATTTTGCGAAGGCAAGTCAATCATAGCTTCACAAGCATTAACAGCAATATTCAGGAAGACTTGCTCCAGTTGATCTTTATCACCATCAATAAAGTGATTTGTGGATTCGTTTACAACTTCAATATTTACTGATTGATAACTTGGATTAACTTTTATGGCCTTTATTGTATTTTGAATTGATTGTAATAGGCTAAAATTTGTAAGTGCGAGTTTCCCCTGCCGAGCAAAATTAAGTAAATTAGAAACTATGTTCTTACACCTATTGGCTTCGTGAATAATTAAGTTCAGGTCTTCCGAAACAGTAGTGCCAGGAATTTTTTTCTCCAACTCCCTTATCAATAGTGAGGCATACATCATTATAGTACCCAGCGGATTATTAATTTCGTGTGCAACACCAGCAGCAAGCTGCCCGATTGAAGCTAGCTTTTCTGCCGAATGAAGTTGCTCTTGCGTTGTTCTAAGGTTCTCATAAGCATTTTGTAATTCTTCAATTAAAAATGGAAGACACATCTGTGGTTCTGCCAATCCCTTTGCAACTGATACAGCGAATTCTCTGCAAGTTGCATAACCACAAGCTCCACAATTTAATTCTTCTTTTGTGGATTTTTTATTCGTTGAAATTAATACTTCTTTAATCTTTTCTTCGTCAGGCATTGGTCTTCGCTGGTTACGAGGAGTAAATTCTCTGTGAAGATCAATGTTCCTGCTATTGTAAATATTACTTTTCCATACTTGCCTGTTAATAGAATTCATGCTTTCTTTAATGTACTGAACAACCTGTTGTCTTCTGCTATAATAATTTAATGAGCTATCAATTGCTGGTCCGCTTATACAACCTTCACAGAAAAGAATATCGATAAATTTGGCATTAATTTTATTCTGAGCAAGTTCGTCAATAATCTCTACAACTTTGCTTTTACCTTCAACAACAATAATATCTTTTTCCAGAATGTCATCAGAAATGTTTGTTGTTTTAAGCAATCCACCTGCAAGAGGAAAAGATTTTCCGAGATAAGCATGAGGAGGATCGAATTGTACAACAGGAAGGTTATCAAAATTAATTTCTTTAAGTTTAAATATTTCTTTCAACTCTGTAAAAGTTAAAACTGCGTTAATAATTCCACTGACATTTTTATCCCGCATCTCATCTTTTTTTGCTACACATGGACCAATAAAAACAATAGCGCAATCATCGCCAAAATTTTCTCTTACATATTTTCCCATAGCAATCATTGGAGAAACAACTTTCGCAAGACTTGGTAACAGTTCAGAGAAGTACATTTCAATATAATTATTTACAGCAGGACAAGCTGAAGAAATTATTGTTTTATTACCATTCTTTTCAAATTCTTCAAGGTAAAGGTTTGAAATTAAATCAGCACCGAAAGCGGTTTCAATTACTTGGTTAAAACCTATACTTTTTAAAGCAGCAGGAATTTTTCTGTACTCATCTGGAAATGAAGCAGCAAAAGATGGAGCAATTAATGCAACGGTTTTTTCTATCCCTAAAATTTCGAGTACAAATTCCTTGTCGCTCTGGATTAATTTGGCTTCCTGTGAGCATACTTTAACACAGTGACCGCAAGAAATACATCTCTCGGTTACAATCACAGCCTGCCCATTAATAACATTAATAGCTTTTGCGGGACACTCACGAATGCAAGAATAACATCTTTTACATCTTGCAGGAATAGTTTTAATTATGCCGTCAAACATCTTATATTTAATAAACAATCAAAATGCCAGAGGTTTTTTATTAAATGTTACGATTTTAACTATTAAATCAATTTTTTATAAGAAAATCTCATCAAATTCTTAAAAGCAAGAAGAGGTTTTCTCAAAAAATCAAATCCAGAATCAAGTTAAAATTCTACTGGTTTTTATAATTAAAACCGATTAATTTATTAGTTTCAATCAATGAATCCAGCACGACCTTTTTACTTGCCTCAACACCGATTAAAACTTTTCCAATCTCCATAGGAACTACAAACTTCAGTTTTGTATTTTCTTTTTTCTTATCGGAGTGCATAAGAGAATAAACGTCGATTGGATTGGGCAAATATTTTAAAGGCAGATTCATTTTTAATGGAAGTTGTATTAATTTATTAAATTGTTTCGAGTCAATCACTTTCCTTTTCTTTGCAAGTATAAGTGCTGCAATTATCCCATAAACCACAGCAATTCCATGTTTGATTCGAAAATTACTACAGCTTTCAACGGCGTGTCCGAAGGTATGTCCGAGGTTTAAAATTTTTCTCAAACTAATTTCTTTTTCATCAGATTGAACAACTGCTGATTTAATTGAAATGCATTCGAATATAATTTCATTTATTATCTCCGGTTCGGAAAAATTTCCTGCTTGCAAAAATTTATTTACTAGGTTAAATAATTCTTCTTTCCCTATGAATGCATATTTAATCACTTCACCAAGTCCAGATATGAATTCATCTTGTGGCAATGTTGATAAAAAAACTGGATCTACAACTACTTTCTCAGGCTGATAAAATGTACCAACTATATTTTTTCTTTGAAGAAAATTAATTCCAGTTTTTCCACCAATTGAACTATCAACCATTGATAATAATGTAGTTGGAATATGGATAATTTTAATTCCACGCATAAATGTCGATGCAGCAAATCCCGCAACGTCACCAATTACACCACCACCAACTGATATGATTAGAGAATTTCTATCATATTCCTTTTCCAGCAATAGCGTATGAATTTTCATTATAGTCGAAAATGATTTTGTCTTCTCGCTGCTAAGTAATAGTAAAATATTTTTATTAATAAAATCTGATAAGAAATTATCAATTAATTTTTTGTGGAGTTTATAAACCTTCTGATCAATTATTGCCAGAAGTTTCGAATAATTTACTTTTATTAGTTTGTTTAATTCTCTGAAGGAATTATTTGATAAAATAATTTCATAAGATTTTTCCTTCATTTGAACTTTAATTTTTTTCATTTCAGAATTTTAACTTAATTACTTTAACAAGTTCATCTACGGTTTTTCCAACGTTTACATTATCAACGCAAAAAATATAATCTGCCTGTTCATAAAATTTTTCTCTTTGACTCATTAATTCATTTATTTTTGCAAGCATTTCATTATCTTCCATTGGCTCTCCGTCAAAAGTTTGAAATGCTGGACGATCAGTTTTATATTTTAACCTTTGAAAAATTTTCTCGGGTAATGATTTCAGATAAATAATTTTTCCTGTTTTTTTCATAATCTCAAGATTATTTCCTGAAGCTATAGTTCCACCTCCAAGAGAAATTATAACTTTTGTTTTTGTTGATAACTCAGTCAGTAATTCGGTTTCAACTTTTCGGAAAAAATCTTCTCCTTTTTCTCTGAAAATTTCCACGACCGTTTTTTGATGTTTCTTTTCAATTAATTTATCAAGGTCATAAAATTCCCACCCCAAAGTATTGGCAATAATTGGACCCAGAGTGCTTTTACCTGTTCCCATGAATCCTGTCAGATAAATTATATTAGCCTTCATACTTTAACTTATTAAATAATTTTTAAAATAAAAAACCCTCTGTTCTACCATAAAACAGAGGGTTAAAAAAAGTAAAATAATTTACCTCCCGAAAAAGAGATGTCTGTTATCTTTAATTTCGGAATCTTCTTTAATCTTTGTCAACCATTGTCCAATGTACTGGGATTTTCTTTCTTGAAGAATGTTATCTCTTATCTGGTTTCTTTGCATATTAAAAACATTCTGGTCAAAATTATTTCTGTTAATAACTTTAACTAAATAATAACCTCTCTGTCCCTTTATTGGTCCTATAACTTTATGTAGTTCTCCCTTATAGGCAGAAGCGCTAAAATTATATTCAATTCCAACTTTGGGAATATTACCAGCAGTAGTAAAGGCACCTGTAGTATCATAACGTGCTTTTGTATACACTTCTTTCGAACGATAAAGATCATTACCTACTTTCGACTTAATATCTTTAATTAATTTTTCAGCTACGATAAATTTCTTTTCTCTAAGTACGAGGGTTTTTACTTCGTTCTTTACATCATCAAATTTCTTAACACCAGCATTAATAATTTCAGATATTTTGAAGACTACATATCCTGCCTGAACTTTAAATACCGGACTAATAGTGTTAATTCCATTATCAAAAATAAAATCAATCATCCCTTTGTTTGTTCCAATCCCCGGAATAAATTGATTTTTCTCTGTAAGAGGCTGAGATTCCTGCACAGGATATTTTGAATTTTCTGCTTCTTTTTCAAAATTATATTTTTCAGCTAAATATGAAAAATCATTAGCCTGATTATAAAGATTATCTCTTGTCATTCCAGACATCTTAACAGAATTCACAATACGTTCAACAACAAATTTTTTATTAATCCTGTCTGTTACTTTAATAATATGATATCCATAAGTTGTTTTAACTGGTTTTTGAACAACATTCAATCCTCCATTAAAACAAGCATCCTCAAATTCTTTAACCATTTGACCTTTGCCAAACCATCCTAAATCTCCACCTCTTAATGCACTGCCTGGGTCTTTAGAATATTGTCTGGCTAAAGCAGAAAAATCTTTTCCAGAGATTGCTTCATTATAAATTCTATCAGCTTCTGCTTTATCCTTTACATCATCACCAGAAGATTGAATCAAAATATGAGATGCTTTAACCAATGGTTCAGAAGAAGGAACAATTGCGACAAGTTTATAAATTGCAAATCCATTTGGAATAGCTACAGGACCAAAAACAGAACCCTGATTCTGCTTTAATATTACTTCTCTAACAGGTTCTGGTAAACTGGTCAAATTAGTAGTATCCCTTGAATAAGGGACCTCCGAATAAATTTCTACATTGGATTTAAAAGAAGTATCGTTCTTAACTTTTTGTAATACATTGGTAAGATTTTCAATGACTCCATCTGAATCAGATTTAGAAGGAGCATTTCTGAAAAATACATATTTAATTTTGCGCTGGGCTTCCTGTTGAAATTTTTCCGGATGTTCATCATAATAATTTTTTAAGTCTTCATCAGTTACTTTAACTTCTTTATCCTCAATTGAATTCAAGTCAACAAGAGTAAACTCTGCTGTCATTTGTATATTCTGATCAATAAACTTTCTAATGATTTCCTGTTCACTTACATTGATTGTTGCGGTCAAATAACTCTGAAGTTTTTGACTTAACAACTGCTGACGAACTGCATCTTCAGCTTGAACCAATGGTTCTTTATTACGAGGATCAAATAAGGCTTGATTATAAAGCTCTCTATTAAATCTCCCAAGAGAATCTATAAAACTTCTCTTTAAAAATTCAGGAGGATCATCACCAAGAATAACATCCCTTATTTCATCATCAGTTACTGTTATCCCAAATTTTTCCAAAGCTTGTTCAGTAAGAATTTGTGTAACCAATCCGTCCCAAACCTGTTCGCGAAATTGTTCCATTTGTTCTTCCGGAATATCCTGTCCGGTTTGAGCTTTTTGATTTTGAATTGCTCTATCAATAAGATTAGCATATTCCTGATAGGTAATATCTCTTCCATTAACTGAACCAACATTATTTGTCCTTGCACCAAAAACTTCCATTACTTTCGAATCTGAAAGTACCATAAACAAGACAAATAAACCACCTACTCCGATTATGAAAGCAGGGGCTAAACTTCTCATTCTGGCCATCATAGCCATAATATCACAGTCTCCGTTTTTAATTATTAAATTGAATTGTAAAAATAAGATACTTCGGTGCTAAAAACAATCTAATTTTATTGCTTGTCTAAAATTAATATGACTAAATTTTTTCTCAAACATTAAATTTTTCAAGTTACTTTATTCTTGTTTTACTCCATTAATTAATTGTAAAGAATGGCTAAATAATCTTTTTTATCTTGGATTCCTGATAACAACTCACTAATTTTTCGCACAAATTTTTTTAGTTTATAAAATTTTACGAGAGTTAATATGCTTTCCTTTTTTGATACCTGGTTACCATATATTTATTTATATGTTGGAGGCGGTCTGTTTTTTCTAGCCGGTCTGCTACTAATCAGAAACACTAAAGCTCTTGATATGAGATTAAAAAGAGATAGAAAATGGTGGAAAATCATGATTTTAGGTTATTTCTATTTTATGGTATTCCATGCTGTTTTAATAATAATTGCTTTATACTGGTGAAATAATGGATATTGCTCAAAACATTGGAACTCAACTTGACTGGATTGTACTTGTAATCTATATGATTGCAATGCTTCTTTTTGGAACTTATTTTGCAAAATACAACAAAGATACAAGTGATTTTTTCTTTGGTGGAAGAAGATTTACCTGGTGGATTATTGCTATGTCCATTGTGGCTACAGGAATCAGCAGCCACAGTTTTGTTAAATATTCTGCGATGGGATTTAAATATGGTTTTTCTTCGTCTATGTCATATATAAACGATTGGTTTTTTGTACCATTCTTTATGTTTGGATGGTTACCAATAATTGTTTACTCTAAAATTCGTTCTATACCTGAATATTTTGAAAAAAGATTTTCACCCTCAGCAAGATTTTTTGTAACAATTCTTCAACTTCTTTATCTTGTTGGATATGTTGGAATAGGTTTTCTGACTATGGGAAAAGCTATTCTTCCCTTAATGCCGGAAAGCTTTACAGTCTTTGGTGTTCAATTCCATATTACATTGATGGGACTTATCTGGGTTACTGCTGTTGTTGTTGGAATATATATTACTTTTGGCGGACAAACTGCTGTTATTTTTACAGACCTTGTTCAAGGTGTTATGTTAATCTTTGCAGGATTGTTAGTCTTCTTTCTTGGAATTGCTTTTGTAGGTGGATGGAATTCATTCTGGCATTTACTGCCTACTTCCTGGAAATTACCTTTTGCAGGTTTTAATTCTCCATCAGAATTTAATTCTGTTGGAATTTTTTGGGAGGATGCTATTGCTGGTTCTGTGGGTTTTTTGTTTATGAATATGGGTCTTATTATGCGATTCATGGCTACTAAAAATGTACATGAAGGCAGAAAAGCTGCTGCTGTTAATATTCTGTTTATGCTACCTATTTCTGCTATTGTTGTTGGTGGTGGTGGATGGGTTGCAAAAGCTATTTCAGTTGCAAGACCCGATCTTATTCCACCAAACACATCCCCTGATAGTATCTTTGTTGTTGTTTCTAATATTTTAACAGGTCCTGGTGTTTTTGGATTTGTTATTGCTGCAATTGCTGCTGCACTTATGTCTACAGTAAGTACTCTTTTAAATGCAACTGCCGCAATTTGGGTTAACGATGTAGATCGTCCAATTAGAATTTGGTTGAAAAAAATAAAAAAAGAAGACCCTATTGATGAAAACAGAGCTTTATTTATTGCAAGAACAGCTACTGTAGTTTTTACTACGCTTGGTGTAGTTGCTGTTTATGCCTTTAAATCTTATCCTACTATTTATCAGGCTCATGCTTTCTTTCATGCAACCATAACTCCTCCTCTTATGATTGCAATTTTCTTTGGTGCATTTTGGAAAAAGTTTACTCCTGCAGGATTAATAACCACTGTTGTTGGCGGCGCAAGTCTTATGCTTCTTGGATTCAAATATCCGCTGGAACTTATTGCTCCTATTGCACACGGAACACCTTATGACCCTGTGCATCCATTTACTTATATGTCTGCTTTGTATAATCTAATTGTTTGTGTATCAGTTGCTGTTATTGTTACTTTGTTCCATAACAATTTGAAGAGACTTGCAAAAAAAATACGTAAAAATCCAAATGACAGATACATTATGTATGCAATTATTGGCATTAGTGTTCTGATTGTACTTATCGATCTTGCAGTTGTGTTCTTTAATTTTAATTTTGGTGGACTTGCTGTTTTATACCCATTAACTATTCTTGCCTGTATATTTATTGCAATTACAACTACTGTCTTTGTGAAATATGATGAGGAAATGCAAACTTTAGGATTAACCATTAGTTCCATACGACAGGCAAAAGAATGGTTTAAAGGACGCAAACTAAATGAAAGAGAAGGCGATAAGGTCTCTGTTAGCTGGAAACTTGTTGATGGTAACGAAGATGAAATTAATTTTAGCACAAAAGAAATGCACAAAATGCAAGCTGAAGTTGGTGACCTTGTGTATATTTCTGATAAACGCAAGTGGCTTGGCGGATTAAAGTCTTGTCACACAACTATTGGACAACCTCATCATGAAGAGGGAGTTGTATATTTAAAACAACTTCATCTGGATAAATCTTTGTTTGTTAAAGACAAACTTATTGAAGCTGAAAAAGAAATGTAGCTAATTTTTTATTTTTTTATTGCTGTTTATTTTTTTATAAGCAATGCAGGATTTTTTTCCCTTCATTGCTTATTATTTTTTTAATGTATTTTTAATTTTTAGCCAATTTCTAAATGAATATTCTTTCTTTAATTAAATCTTATCGCAAAGGATTATTTTTTATTGCTTTTCTTATTGTGATTGAGAATGTTGCATGGATTATTGAGCCTACTTTATTTGGTAATTTGATTGATGCTTTAATTGAAAAGGCTTCAGGAAGAAATTTTTCTTTACAATTGCAAAATTATATGCCATTATTTTTGTGGATAGGCGTATATATTTTAAATAGTTCCTCAGGTACTTTAAGAAGAATATATGAACCTCGCGTTTTTCAGCGTATGTATGTAAATATTGTTACTTATATTTCCGAGATGGGCATTTTAAATAAAATTGATGTCGGTCAATCTACTGCCAGAGCTAATTTATCTCAAGAATACATTACTTTTATGCAATACAGGGCTCCTGAAATTGTTGAACAGCTTATTTCTATTTCAGGAGCGGTGATTGCTTTATCTTTTTTTGATTATAGAATCTCTTTAGTCTGTTTTTTAATTTCAATTCCTCTTGTTATTCTTACAAACATCTATAATAAAAAAGTTTTAGGTCTTCAAAAAGAATTACACGATAATTATGAAAATATTTATGATACTTTTGCTTCAAAAAATACTCATAATGTTAAATCTTTATTCTCTTCTAATGCAAAATTGCAAAGTAAGATTGCATTTTGGGGCTCTTTTAATTTTGGAGTGCTCCGTTTTGTTCTATTAGTCATCTTTTTAATTGTATTATTTGTTGCTATTGACCTTGATGACTTCTCTACTGGAAATATTTATTCCATTGTTGCTTATTTATGGACATTTGTTACTTCAGTGGAATACATTCCTGAATTACTTGAAAGCAAAACTTCTTTGCAAGACCTTACAAGAAGAATAAAGTCCGATAGTTAAAATATTTTCCTTCTTGTTTATTTATTTTTTCCCTGAATTGCACGATTAAATTCAATATATATTGAACTATCTTTGCCTTCCGGTAAACTGGCAAGATAATTTTTTATATTTGTAATTCGTTTTCTCATTCCATCAGAACCTTCATATAATTTTTCTCTTTGTTTTACTGCATCGGAATAAGATGCTAAATGGGATGATATAGAAGTATTTATTTCGTCGATAGTTGCTACAAAATTTTGCAAATTAGCTATTATTATAGCGGAATTCTGCGGCGAATATTGCGCACCTAAGTTTTGTATTATCTTAATTATTTCTTTTGCATAACCAACCATTGCAACATGGCTCTTTTCACTTGGTGATTTGCCTCTTCCTCTTTCTGTTTCGCCTGCTTTTTTCCTATAAGTGGGATGAAATTTTTTTATGATTGAATGAACAGATTTATATACAGAAGTGTTTGTTCCAATCTCTGCCGCTATATAAAATTGAATGGCTTTTAATCTTTTTTCAAGACAATCAGGATTTGTTGTAAGGCTGGCAAAAACCATTTCTTTCCTTTCCTGCCTTAATGCTGCAAGAGTTTGTTCCTTATCTACTATTTCCTGATTTTTTGCCTGAACAGTTAAAACAAAGTCCTGTAGTTTTGATAATTGGATGAGCTGATTATTCGGATTATATGCCGAATCATAATTTCCAAGGACGGCTAATCCATTTTGGAAGTAACCTAACCTTGCTTCGAAGGATTGTTGTGATACCATAGGTTATACCTTTCAATTAATTTATAAATATATTTTAATTAGAACTAATGTATTCTTATTTCTTTCTCAATATATTTTATTTCTTAACTGTTTTTTTTAATTATAATTCACTTATAATTATTTCTATGTCATCATGCTTTATTTCTTGCTTGTTTTTTTTATTTCTTGCTTAGTTGTACTTATTTTTATGCCATTCTGCTTTATTTCTTGCCTGTTTTTTTTATTTCTTGTCCATTTATACTTATTTCTTGCTAAGTATGTATTATTTCTGCCTTATTTATTTTATTATGAAGATAATATCACTTAAAATTGTCTCATTCTCACTTATATTTATCTCAATAAGCTTCGATTTATCAAAATTATTAAGATATTCTTCAATATTTTTTTTAATTAAGCCTAATTCTGCTTTTACTTTCCAATGCTCTCCGTCAGAAGAATAGAAAACTAAAAATAATCTGTTCTTTAAATGAAATCTTTTCTGTCTGCTCTGATTATCATATAACCAATTAATCAGTTTCTTCTTATTATGAATTGCATTTTGCAAGGAATAAGGAAAACTTTTAGGGAAATTAGTTCCCTTAAGGTCAAATTGAATATCATTGATGTAAAAATCGATTGTATGAGACTTGGAATTATCAGAAGGCTTAACAATTGGGTTAGAACAGAACATCTCTTGTGTAGCTTTAGCCGATAAAAAGTTATACCATCGATTAATTGCATAGTTAAGGTAATAATCTTTTTGAGGGTCGTTCTTAAATTTTTTTTCTGTGCGTTCTATAAGTCTATCCAAGTTAAAAATGGAATAGATGTAGTTAGTTTTTGAATCATCTTTGTTATTTTGTTTTCTACCCCAGTTATAAGGATAAATAAAACGCTTCTTTAATTCTTTTTCTGCATAAAAATAGTTCATTATTTGCCTTTTTGAAAAATAAATATGTATTCGTGCTTAAAAACATAGAAACCACCGGCTAAAGCACGATATCTCCAGAGTTCTTTCTGGCTTCTTTTTGCGCGAGTTTCTTCAAAATTTTTTACAATAGTGGATTTTAATTTATAATTACGTTCCAAAACTTTTTGCATGACATAAAAACCAAGTGGAATCCATTCGCCATTGGTATATTTGTCACCGATTACAACTGCTAAATATCTGTTTGAATCCAATACGGGCGTAATATTATCAATAACTCTTCCAAAAAAGTTTAGAAAGTCCTCTAAATTTTTAGAATTTGATAAATCATTTTCTTCATCGCTGAATTTTATAATATCCCAATAAGGCGGATGAAGCAAAGCAAACTGAAATGAATCAATATTATGTTTTAATAGAACAGAATTGAAGTCAATTGTTGTACTATCGCCTTGTTCAATAATAATTGTGGGATAATTTTTTTCAGGTAAGGAGGAAAAAATATTTTTTTTAGCAATCTCGGTAACTAAAGGAGATAATTCGATTCCTAATGCGTTTCTATTAAGTCTAATTGATTCAATTAAAGTAGTACCGCTGCCGGCAAAAGGATCTAAGACCCAATCTTTTTTCTTAGTGTACCTCTGTAAAAGTTGATTGGGTATCTGCGGGATAAAATTTCCCCAGTAAGAAGCATTATGTCCGCCAGTATTATCTCTACGATCCATAATCCACAAACTATCCGTAATAATATTTTTATATTGCTTCCATTTATTCAGATTTATGTCATTTATCTTTGAAGTTCTGACAGAAACCAAACTTTTATGGAAACGTTTTAAGTAATACCTTGTCCGCTCAAGCGAATATGTATTAACTATTTGCAAAAGCTCTTCAGTAAAATAGTTTTTTTCTAAATTAATGTCAAATGATGAATCATTAGAAAAATATTCATCAAAATTATTAATAATATGATTAATAGAATTACGAATGTGTTCAAGATTATCTGAATCGATTAAACTTTGAATAACATCTTGCAATATTTTTTTAGTATTTGACAAAATTAATTTTCTATTAGTTAAATTTTATTCAGATTGATTTCCTTTTCGGAATAAGCGATAACGGTAGAAACAGCAGCATCGCCGGTAATGTTTGGAATGGTTCTACACATATCCAAAATGCGGTCAATTCCAAGAATAAGAGCAATACCTTCTTCGGGAATGCCGACAGATTTTAAAACAATAAGCAGCATAATAATTCCAACGCCAGGAATCGGAGCAGTTCCTATCGATGCAAGAGTAGCAGTAAGCACAATTGTTAATTGTTGAGATAAATTTAAATCAATTCCATAAACCTGAGCAATAAACATAGCAGCAACGCCCTGATATAAGGCAGTTCCATCCATATTTATCGTAGCACCAAGCGGAAGAGTGAAGCTTGTAATAGATTTTGATATACCTAAGTTCTCATTGCAGCATTCCATAGTAACAGGAAGCGTGGCAGCAGAAGAACTTGTGCTAAATGCAACAGCCTGAGCCGGTCTTAAAGCAGAAAAGAAGGATTTTAACTTAACAGGAGTAAAAATTTTTATCATACCGCCATAAATTAAAAACATATGAATCAAAAATCCCAATAAAACAGCCAGCGCATACCATAAAAGCGTCTGTACAATTTCAAAACCAAACTCTCCCACAACAAAAGATATTAAAGCAAAAACAGCAAGCGGCGCAATTAACATAACTATGTCAACTAATTTTATCATTGTGTCGCTTACGCTTTCAAAGAAGGCAATAATAGTTGTAGATTTGTCTTTATTAATAAATGTTAAAGCAACTCCAAACAAAACTGCAAAGAAAACAATTTGTAACATCTCAGAATCAGCCATAGCTTTAAAAGGATTTTTTGGAACTATGTTAATTAATTGCTGAACGAGGTCTAAATCAAGCTCACTTGATATCTTTTGAGCCACATCGCCTTCATAAGCATTCAAAAGTTCGGTCTTTGTCTGCTGAGACATCTGCTTTCCGGGTTGAATGACGTCGGCAAGAACAAGACCAATGCTAATTGCAATTGCAGTAGTAACCAAATAAAGAGAAATGGTCTTCGTTCCAATACGAGCGAGCCTTTTAATGTTACCAAGACTTGCAACACCAACAATAAGCGAGGCAAGAACAAGAGGAATGGCAATCATATTTAATAAACGAATAAAGATATCACCCACAGGTTTAAAGAATGAAGAAATAGTTTTAATCTTTTCAATCGATTTGATGTTAGAATATTCTTTACCATCAATAATTAAAGTAAGAAGACGCTTGTCATCATCGGAAAGAGACTTAAATTTTTGAATAATCTTCCACTGATCATTTTCATAGAAGGTTTTTGAATCAGTATAAAGAAAAGTAAATTCAGACCAATTCTGAATTTCAACAGAATGAGCAATATTATTTTCATAGTACGTTAATTTCAATTCATTCTTATCAACATGAAAAACAGAACCGAAGATAGTTCCAAGAACAAGGGCAATAAAAATTTGATTATGAAGCTTCAGTTTAAAAAATTTCATAAAATCAATACCTATCGAGCTTAAATTTTTCACCAAGATACAATTTACGAACTTCTTCGTCCTCGGAAACTTCCTGAGCTTTGCCACTTTTGAAAATACTTCCATTAATTAAAATATAAGCGTTATCGACAATACTCAAAGTTTCGTGGACATTGTGATCAGTAATCAAAACACCAATATTTCTATTCTTAAGATTTGCAACAATGGTCATAATATCTTCAACAGCAATGGGATCTACGCCAGCAAAAGGCTCATCCAATAAAATAAAGCTTGGATCAGTTGCTAAAGCACGAGCAATTTCTGTTCTTCGCCTTTCTCCGCCGCTAAGTTGAAAACCTTTGGACTTTCTTATATGAGAAATATTTAAATCTTCAAGCAATTTTTCCAGTTTGTCCTTTCTTTCCTTCTTATTGAGGGAAGTCATTTCCAGAACAGCCATAATATTATCCTCAACAGACAATCTACGGAAAACACTTGCCTCCTGCGGAAGATAACCGATACCCATTTTTGCTCTTTTATACATCGGAACTTTAGTAATTTCTTTCTCATCAAAAAAAACACTTCCGGAAAAAGGATGTATCATTCCAACCATCATATAAAAGGTTGTAGTTTTTCCAGCTCCGTTAGGACCAAGCAAACCTACTATTTCTCCTTTGCTAACTTTAACAGAAACCTTATTAACTACGGCTCTTTTTTTATAAATCTTTACTAAATCTTTACTACTTAATGTTGTTGCCATTTAATACGTCTTATATTTTTAAAAAATTACTCTTCAATTTTACAATTTACCCTTAAAAGAAGTTTAAATCTGTCAGGATGATTACTAAACAAGCGAAATCTGGGAAGTAAGAACTCTTTTATTTTTACTTTTATTAAATTTTCAGGATGATATTCGCTTAAAGGATCACCATATAGCCTTACTTCAGAAACTTTATCATCAAGAAAAATAATTTTTGCATCTCTTGAACTGGCTTTGACCAATCCATTAGGCTCATCAAGGTCATATGTATAATAAATGCTCAAAACATTTTCATAAACTTCAGTCATTTTCAATACATTATCAAAAAAATGAAGTATAATATTCCTTCCAGAAATTTGATCATATCTATCCGGAAAGTTTTCGCTATGAGAAGTAATTAATGAGTTCTCATTTACATACATTTTATCTATACTTTTCTCTTTAAGCAAAACAGTAATAGAATCGCCGGACATTTGAGAATATTGATACCACATTACAGGTGGATTGGACTCAGCACTGTCTTTACTGGTTACTAATTTGTTTTCACCACGATAAAAAGTTGTATGATCATTAACAGAAGCAAAATCACCACGAATAATTTCAACCTTATCGCTTGCAATAAATTTATTTGTTGAATCATTAAATGCTTCCATCACTTCAGATTTTATAATCAGAGTATCAATAGAAATTATTGAATCTCGTCTTGTTACTTTTACCGTATCAGAATTAATAACAGAGTCAACTTTAGCAAAAGCGGTATCAATTTGAATTAGTAATGGGTATTTAGTAATCAGACTATATTTAGTATTTCTATAATCTTCAAGATAATCACCAAATATGAATGAGTTATTCTCGAGACTTTTCAATAGTACATTATTAAATGCGTAAGTTTCCTTTCTATCTCTAAAATGAACAAGACTATCGGCAAATATTTGATTCAGATTATCAATAATTTTTACATAACCAACAGCAATTGCTTTATCTTCTTTCCTAAAATAATATAGCTTATATGATGTTAAAGTAGAAGCAGTATCAAATAGTTTTACATCCTTCCTGAAAAAAGCTTTATCTTCATTAAAAAAATATTCACCTATCTGTGCAGTAAGTATAACTTTTTTATCATCAAGTTTAACCTTCTTATCAGAGAAAGCTCTTCGTTCATTTCCATAATAAAAGCCTTCATCTGTGGTAATAGTAAGCGTATCCTGAGTAATAACAACGTGTCCTTCAAGTTTAGCGTCATTACGCGCAATATATTGAGTGGCACTATCGCAAGTAATCACAACATTTCCTTGTGTAAGGACAACATTACCAACAACCTTACGAATCATTTCTCCATTTTCAACATATCCAGTTAACTGATCACCAATAACTGTAATCATCTTGCTTCCAGTTTGAGCAAAAAGGTTAAAAGAAAAAACAAAAAGCAAATAAAATAAAATCTTTTTCATCAAATTGAATCGGATTGAGTAATATAAGTGATTTTATAGATAGTGTAATTTCTTAAATGTTCATCAGATTCAAATCCATAACCCTGAATTTTTTCTTTAGGAGAAGTGATAGTTACAAACTTATCTGAAACTATTTTTCTATCTTTATTTCTCCACATCAATTCTTCTGTCGTAAGAGTAACACCACTGTCGTTAACAGCGACAACATTTTCAATTGCATACAAATCCTTTGTTCTATCATCGACTCTTCCTTTGTTTGCGGTTAATGTAGTTGTTTTAACTTCAAACTGATTATAGAAATCTACTTTAAGATTTTCATCAATCAGCGTTTCCATGGCTTGAACAAACATTCGTAAATGTCCTACCCAAACTATTGCGGTAGTTTTTCCAGAATCGGTAAAAACAATTTTAGAGTTCCAGCTTTCCTGAGCAGGTAGTTCACTTGTATTTACATCTTTTAATGCTGGTTTAACTCTTTCTCTTGCACAACCAGAGATAAACACAAAAGATAAAGCTGATATCAAAAGAAGAATAAATGAGTGAGAGATATTCTTTGAAAAAAACAAAAAATATTTTTTCATCTTATTTGTAACCCAAGGTTAACGAGGTCATGCAAATGTATAACTCCTTCAGGTATATTATTCTTATCTACAACAACAAGCGAGGTAATTTTAAATTTTTCCATTTGCTGTAAAGCGAATGAAGCTAGTAAATCTGCAGAAATCACTTTAGGATTTTTAGTCATAACATTTTTAGCTATAAGGTTTTTAATATCAAGGGTTTTTTCAAGTAAACGTCTTAAATCACCATCAGTAATAATTCCTTGCAGCACTGAATTAGTATCAACAACGCAGGTCATTCCCAATCGTTTTGAAGTCATTTCAAGAATTGCATCTTTCAAAGGAGTATCTTCTGAAACTTTTGGAATTAAATCGCCTTTTTTCATAATCTCAAAAATTTTGAGTGAAAGACGTTTACCTAAACTTCCTCCTGGATGAAGCATTGCAAAATCCTGTTCGGTAAAACCTCTTTTTTCAAGAAGACAAACAGCAATTGCATCTCCTAGAGCAAGAGCAGCTGTTGTTGATGCAGTTGGTGCAAGATCAAACGGGCAGGCTTCTTCTTTTACATTCACATGTAGTAAAATATCTACTTGTTTTGCAAGAAGCGATTTTTTATTACCAAGCATTCCTATAATTAATACATTTAGTCGTTTAAACATCGGAATTAAACTTAATAGCTCCTCTGTAGAGCCACTCTTTGATAAAATTATTACAACATCTTCACTTCTAACCATACCAAGATCACCGTGCAAAGCGTCTGTAGGATGAAGATAAATTGCTGCTGTTCCTGTTGAGTTCAAAGTGGCAACAATTTTTCTTGCTATCAGTCCAGATTTTCCCATTCCAGTTAATACAACCCGTCCTTTGCTTGCAAATATTTTTTCAACAGCAAGATAGAATTGTTCGTCTATCAAATCTGATAGTCCTCTTACTGCCTCGGCTTCTATTCTAATTACTTCTTTTCCTTTTTGAATAATAATTTCCTTATCCAATTCTGCTCTCACTTTTAGTTAATTTATCAATTGATTTGATTTCTGTTAATAATTTTTCAAGTTCGTTTAATGGAAGCTGGCTTTCAGCGTCACTTAAAGCTTCTTTTGGATTTGGATGCACTTCAAGAAACAATGCATCAATTCCAACTGCTGCTGCTGCTCTTGCTAGCGGACGAATAAATTTTGAATCACCTCCGGAATAATTTCCTTTTCCCGGAATTTGAACTGAATGTGTTGCATCCATTACAACAGGAAATCCGAGTTCTTTCATTATAACCAAAGACCTCATGTCGACAACTAAATTATGATAACCAAACGTTGTTCCTCGTTCTGTCAATAAAATTTTGTTATTATTTGTCGAAAGAATTTTTTCAGCAGCAAACTTCATATCTTCAGGTGCAAGAAATTGTCCTTTCTTAATATTAACAACCTTTCCCGTTTTACCGGCAGCAATTAAAAGTTCTGTTTGCCTGCATAGGAAAGCTGGAATTTGTAAAACATCTGCAACTGATGAAGCCATTTCAATTTCTTTTTCTGTGTGAACATCTGTAAGAACAGGGATAGAATTCTTTTTCTTTACTTCTGATAAGATTTGAAGAGATTTTTCATCTCCTAAACCCATAAAAGATTTTCCACTTGTTCGATTTGCTTTTTTGTAGCTTGACTTGAAAATAAATGGAATTCCTAATTTTGAAGTAATTTGTTTAATCTCATACGAAGTTGTAAAAGTAATTTCCTCGCTTTCAACTACGCAAGGTCCGGCTATAAGTACAAAAGGATTATTATCTCCAATTTTAATATTATCGACTATGATCATAAATTATCCTGTTTAATAATCAATTGATAATTGTGAGTCTTTTAATTGTTTATTTTTTCCGAAACGTTTATAAGCCAGGTCAGTAGCTTCTCTACCTCGTGGAGTTCTGTTAATAAACCCTTGTTGAATTAAAAACGGTTCATAAACTTCTTCAATTGTACCTGCATCCTCATTTACTGCAACGGCTAAAGAATTTAACCCGACAGGTCCACCTGAAAATTTTTCTATTATAGTAAGAATTATATCTTTGTCCATTTCGTCAAGACCAAATTCATCAACTTCAAGAGCTTTCAAAGCTTTTTTTGCAATATCTAAATCTATAAGCTTTTTATCTTCATAATCGGCAAAATCTCTTGTCCTTCTAAGTAAGCGGTTAGCTATTCTTGGTGTTCCGCGTGAACGTTTAGCTATTTCAAGTGATGCCAATGAGTGGATTTCAATATTTAAAATCTTTGCTGATCTTGTTATAATATTATCTATAAGGTTAGCATCGTAATAATCTAATCTTGATTTTATTCCAAATCTATCTCTTAAAGGAGAAGTTAACATTCCTGCTCTTGTAGTTGCTCCGATTAATGTATATTTCGGCAGCTTTATTTGAACAGTTCTTGCATTAGGTCCGCTATCAATCATTATATCAAGTTTGAAATCTTCCATTGCCGAATACAGGTATTCTTCGACAACAGGACTTAAACGATGTATCTCATCAATAAACAGAACGGAGTATTCTTCAAGATTTGTAAGCAAACCAGCAAGGTCACCTGGTTTCTCTAAAACAGGGCCTGAAGTAGATTTCAATCTCACTCCCATTTCGTTTGCAATAATATTCGCCAAAGTTGTTTTACCAAGTCCAGGAGGACCAGTAAGTAATACATGATCTAAAGATTCTTTTCGTTTTTTCGCTGCAGCAATAAAGATTTTAAGATTATCAGTAATTTTTGATTGACCAATAAATTCATTAAATGAAACAGGTCTTAATGCCTGTTCAATTTTTTTTTCTTCCTCAGAAGAAACTGGGTTAGTAGTATTAGATTTTCTCAATTTTATGTTACCAAAGCCTTATTTTTAACATTAAGTTTATTTATTATGTATACCATTAAAGTCATTAGAAACATCATAAATACTGCACAACATACTGTAAGTAGAGGATTTAAAGAGTGATTTAATAGAGTATTTATTCCTAATGACCAAGGACTTCCATATAAAATTATTAAGTGTACAATATAAATTAACAAAGTATTTCGTCCAAGAAGTATCAGTATTTTTGGAATTGTTTCAAGTTTGATAGCAGCAAATGCAAAAACTGCAATAAATATTAATACAATTCCTATTCTGATAATTACAAGGTTAGGACTTGTAGTCCAGAAATTTACTTGTCCGGTAGACACATTTTCGATTTCAGCACCAATTAAACTTAAAAGAATAAAACCTAATCCAATATATAAAAGTCTTAAAGAGAATTTCTTCTGTTTGAATATGAAAGGATTTTTCGCAAGATAGCTGCCAAGAATTCCTCCTGCTAAAAGATAAGTTATCCAGGGAAATAAAGGAAAGTTTGAACCTGAACCGCTATAAAGATAACCTGCGAAGAATGGATGCATATAATCTGTCCAGTTTATTCCTTGAAAAATTGTATACAACACAATATTAACAACCGAGAAAAAAGAGAACAGTATATAATCACTCAACTTCAATTTTTCAGAGAGAAAGCACACAAATAAAATCGATAATAACCCAAACCCAATTAACTGCAGAACATCAACACCAAAAAAAATTTTCCATTGGGCTTCGGTAATTCCCGGAGGGAAATAAACAATAAAAGGAGTAGGTAAGCGAAGAAGATAACCAACCAGAATGAGCATAAGGCCACGCTTAATTCCTCGTTTGACACGAGGATTTTTAGCAAAGGGTTCTTTATGCAATCTGAACAGATACGTAAAAACGCAACCAGCAGAAATCATAAATAAAGGAGCGGTCATTCCCCTGTTAAAATTCCAGAATGAATATAAGATAGAATCAAATGACCTGTAAGAATCCGCAAGAAAAGTATCGGTTGTATGTCCCTGCACCATATTAAGGACAGCAAAGGCTCTTAATAAGTCAATAAAGATCACTCTTGGTTTACTTAAATGCGGAGACACTTATTTTACCTTTGAGATGAAATAAAACAATTTCAACCTAATCTTTCAATTTAATGATCAATTCAATTTCCACAGCGGCATTTCTTGGAAGGACATTAACTCCAACCGCTGCACGTGCATGTTTACCATTATCTCCAAAAATCTTTACAGCTAATTCAGAAGCACCATTAGCTACTTCGGGTTGATTGACAAAATCACTTTTGCTATTTACAAACACAGTAAGTTTAACTATTCTTTCAACTTTGTTAAGATCTTTGCAAATTGATTTAACTACTGCAAGGCAGTTTAAAAAACAAATTTCTGCAGCTCGTTTCCCATCTTCTTCGGAAATTTCTTTACCAAGTTTTCCTTTATATTTAAGCTGTCCATCAATTACAGGCAATTGCCCTGATGTCATAATTAACGAACCGACCTGATTACCGGGAATATATGCGGCTAATGGAATTGGAACTTCAGGTAGACTGTAGCCTAACTCTTTAATTTTTTTTTCTATCATTGTTTTTTCCAATCTTATTTTTTTTATTATTTTCAACTTCAAATTAATCATAATTAAAAAATAAAAAGAAATCATTCCGTATGACTCAACCGAAATTTAATGAATTTGTATCTATTGTAAAAAGACTAAGAAAAGAATGCCCTTGGGATAGCGAGCAAACTAATGACTCAATTAAAGCTGCTACAATTGAAGAGGCTTATGAAGTGATTCATGCAATTGATGAAAAAAATTTTGACGAATTAAAAAAAGAACTCGGCGATTTGTTATTGCATGTTGTATTTCACACAGTAATTGCAGAAGAACAAAATTATTTTACAATTGATGATGTAGTAAATTCAATTACTGAAAAGATTGTACGACGCCATCCTCATATTTTTGGTGATGCAAAGGTAAAAGATGCAGACGAAGTTAAGAAAAACTGGGAAACAATAAAGATGTCAGAAGGCAGAAAATCTTTACTTGAAGGTTTACCACTAAATATGCCCGCTTTGCATCGTGCTTTCAGAATGCAAGAAAAAGCAGCTAAAGTTGGATTCGACTGGACTATGCAAGAAGATGTTTGGGCAAAAGTAATTGAAGAACTTGATGAACTTAATATAGCAGTAAATGAGAAAGATGAAAATAAAATTGAAGAAGAACTTGGAGATTTACTATTCGCATTAACAAATTATTCTAGGTCTTGGAAAATGAATCCAGAAGATGTTTTACGAAAAGCTACAACTAAATTTGAAAGACGTTTTAGTTTTATTGAAAAAAAACTTGCAGAAAAAGGGAAAAAATTAACTGATTCTTCTCTTGATGAAATGGAGTTTTACTGGCAGGAAAGTAAAAAGGAAATTATTAATTTATAAGATACTCTGAACAGTTTTAAGATTTTGTTTCCTTTTCATAAAACTTTTCATAAGCATCAATAATATCTTTAACCAGCTTATGACGAACGACATCTGTTTTATCAAAATAAATAAATGCAACTCCTTGTATGCCACTTAATATTTCTTTGGCTTTTACCAGTCCGCTTACAGTTTTTGCAGGTAAATCGATTTGAGTAATATCTCCGGTAATGATTGATTTTGAATTAGCACCTAATCGAGTTAAAAACATTTTCATTTGTAAATCAGTAGCATTCTGGGCTTCGTCAAGAATAACAAATGCATTATTTAACGTTCTTCCCCTCATATATGCAAGAGGGACTATTTCAATGATTCCTTTTTCAAGATAGTTTTTTAGTTTTTCATAAGGGATCATTTCTTCAAGTGCATCGTAAAGAGGTCTTAAATAAGGATCAATTTTTTCTCTTATGTCTCCCGGAAGATAACCAAGACTTTCACCTGCTTCAACCGCAGGTCTGGCAAGAATTATTTTTTGCACAATACCTTTTTTAAGAGCAGCTACGGAAATTGCTACAGCGAGATAAGTCTTCCCCGTACCCGCAGGACCAATTGCAAAACAAATGTCATTTTTTGCTGCTTGTTGAATATAATTTAGTTGTCCGGGGGTCCTTGCTTTGATAGTATCATTCTTTGTATAAAGTACAATAGAATCAAATTCATTTCCACTGATTATTTCTTTTCCCTGTATTGTTAATTCAATAATTGTTGAAATATCATTGTTCCTGAGAGAACCATTTGTATTTATTACATAAACCATTTCTTTAAGAATTCTTTCAACGGTATCTACTTCTTCATCAGTTCCTTTAAGAACAATATTCTCGCCTCTTGCTGTAATAGAAACATTAAAACGATTTTCAAGTTGTTTTAAATTTGAATCACCAACTCCAAGTAGAGCAAGCATATCAACATTATCAAAAGAAACTTTTTTTGTAAGCTCTGTCATTTATCTTCCTATAATAAAAAAAGCCCTCACCACTATTGATAAGGGCTTTGATTAAAAGAATTAATCATTCATGAAAAACTACTTAGTAGGAGCAGGTTTGTAATTTGCTCTTAATTTGTCATATTTAGCTTTTTCTTCTTCGGTCAAAGGTGGAATCTTGAAGACTTGTTTTGGATAAATCAAATCGGGATTCTTAATTTGATCGCGGTTTGCATTATAAATCTTTGGCCATGCAAAACCATTGCCGTAATGTTCTTTCTTCTTTGCGATGTTCCAGAGACAATCACCTCTTACAACAGTATAAGAAATGTCTTTTGGTCCTTCAACCCAAGCATCAAGTAACTCCTGCAACTGGTAATGAACCTTGTTAAAAAATTCAGGAAGAGCACTGATTTTATTCATTTTTAATGCATCGAGGTCTTTTTGACGATCAGTTTTGGGACCTTCTCTTCTTTTTATTTTTCCTTCAAGTTCATTTACAGCTTTTCTGAAATTATCGATGTCATTTTTATTGTTAACACCAATTAATTTGTAAAGATCATTCATACAATCATCGTAGGATTGAATTTGACCTAAAGTTGTTTTGAGTCCATTAACATCTGTTTGAAGTGCAGTAATTTCTTTCTGCAATTGCTCTTTCTGAGCTTTGAACTTATTCATTTCAGCCATCCATTGCTCTTCGGTTTTAATTTCCTGAGCAAATGAAGTAACGGTTATTAGGGCCAATAAGGCAAATACTGAAAATAATTTATTTAATTTCATCGTTATACCTCCTTACTTTCCCATTTTATTAAGGTTAGATTGAACTTCTTGTTTAAGCTTTGTACACTCTTCAAGTTTTTTATTTTTTTCTGCAATCTGTTTTTCCAGACTGTCTCTTTCACCTTTAAGAGTATTAGCTTCTTTTTGTAAAGAGGCAACTTCTTTTTTCAGTTGTTCAAGCTGGGCAAGTTGCTCTTCCGAAACACCACCACAACCAACCAAGACGATTGGCAGGGAGGCAAGTAATAAAACAGCAATCATGCTTCTTATTTTTTTCATAGATGCTCTCCATTTAATTGTTTTATGTAATAAATTATAAAATCTTGTAACTAATTTAATTGAACTTAGAAGTAATATCAAGTAAAATATTAGATAAAATTTTCAATAATTGTAAAAATCAAACTACATTAATCGTTTTTCCACAAAACTGGTAAATTCATTCCCGGCAATTATTAAATGATCAAAAATCGGGATTTCAAAAATTTTACCTGCTTCTATTAACTTTTTAGTGAGATTAATATCCTCATTACTTGGTTCTTTATTTCCACTCGGATGATTATGTAAGAGTATTAAACTTTTTGCGCTATTTTCAATTGCTACTTTAAAAACTTCTCTCGGATGAACTAAGCTTGAATCCAGGCTTCCAATAGAAATTATTTCGTAACGAATAATTTTATTTGATGTATTTAAACAGATAACTATAAATTTTTCAATAAGTTCATCTTTCAATATTGGAATAAAAATATCTGCAACATCCTGCGGAGCTGTAATTTTCTTGTCAGAAAACCACTTGGTTTGCACCGCTATTCTTTTACTTAACTCAAATGCAGCAAGAAGAGTGGCTGCTTTATTTTTCCCTATGCCTTTTGTTTTAATAATTTCATTTATGGGTTTAGTTGATAGTTGTATAAGAGAATTGTATTTAATAATAATATCCTGAGCAATGCTAATCACACTTTTATTTCTTGTGCCGGTTCTTAAAAGAATAGCAATTAGCTCTGCATCCGATAAACTTTGAGGTCCACGTAAAATCAATTTTTCACGTGGACGATCATCTAAAGGAAGTTCTTTAACTTTCGTAAAACATTATCCTTAATTTTCTACTTTAAATTTGTCTATAAGCTCAAATTTTCCGTCTTTATATCTGATTATATTAAGAAAACGATTTATATGCGAATTGTGAAAACAAATATTATTATGAAATCCAACTGAATCAAAATCTTTAGTCATTTCATCTAAAAACAAATTTTTTGCTGAAAGATTTTTAGTCAGTATTCCAATAACAAATGTTGTTACATCATATCCATATAGAACATTCCTGTTTGCTTCCATATTTGTAATAGATGAAAATTTTTTATTAAATTCAATATATTCTTTATCGCGGTAATCTATGAAATAATCTGAGGTCAATGTTAATTTATTGCTTAATGTTGAAGTGGTTTCTAAACCTTTGGATTTGAACCAATCCTGATTAGCATAAATAGGAAGACTAATTCCTGCCTGTAACAATGAAGATAAAATAATGGATGATGATTTATTATCAGAAATAGGAGAATAAATTCCTTCGATTGAGGAAATTTTATTTTTTATTTCGCTTAATTGCGGAGTAATATTTAAAGCATCGTTCGGGAAATAACTTTCTACAATAATTTGTCCGCCAAGCTTTTCAAATTCAGATTTAAATGAACTGGTTAAGTTATTCGAATAACTTTCTGATGAAGCGAGTATTGCGATATTTTTTTTATTTTCGACGAAAAATATGTATTGAGCCATTGCTCTTCCTCGCATTTCAAAAGTTGGATTAGCTTGAAATAAATTAGGAAAATCAATACTCAAATCATCATCTGTAGCAGTCGGAGTAATAACTGGAATTTGTAGATTATTAAATAGTTCTGCAACATATTTAGTTTCATCACTATAAAGAGGTCCAATAATTGCTGAAATTGACTTAACATCTTTCAGTTCATCATGAAGTTTAATTATTTCTTCTTTGCTGCGTCGTGTATCTTTAATTAGCAATCCGATTTTTTTTCCACCCAGATTATTGAATTCATCACAGGCAAATTTAATTCCTTCAAGAACTTCAGTTGCTGTTGCAGATAGCGTACCTGATGTATCATCAGATAATGGTAAAAGCACAGAAATAACTATGTCGGAATGTTTTACAGAAGAAGTAGAAAGAGTACTCGTTCCATAAAATTTTAAAGCTTCAAGATATTCATCAGAGTCATAATAATTATCAAGAATATATCTGAAAGTTATTTTTGCTTCTTCAGTTTGTTTTTCAATCAACTGATACTTTCCATAAACTAAATAAAGAAAGGAAAGCAATTCTTTTTTATATGGTTTTGCCGTAAGTTCTTTTACTTCTGCAAGGTAAAAAGATTTATAAATTATTTGTTCCAAAGCATCTTTGGCTGAGTTTTTATAATCCAAAGATTTAAAGTTTTCTACCAAATCCAAAAGTACTGCGGCTGCTTTTTTAGGTTCACCTTTTTGAAGCAAAACATCTGAAAGCGTTAATTTAGCTTCATCTAAATAATTGCTTTCGGGAAAATCATTGATGAATTTTCTCAGAACAATCTCAGCTTCATCGTATACTGTCTGTTTTAAAAGAATTTTGCCAATGAATAAATACGAAGCTGATGTTTTATTGTTCACAGAATTTTCTTCTGCTATCCATTTAAAATTCTTTAAAGCTTCGTTAAACTGATTTTTTTCGAACAGGTTAACGGCTAAATCGAATTCAGTATTTACGTCTCTCTTTTTCTCTTCCTGCTGACAAAATCCATTTGCCAGTAAGAAAAGAAAAAGAACCGGGAAAAATATTTTATTCATTTTTTGCCATTCTGTTTTCGTTAAGTTCGTTAAAAGATTTTAATGCTTCAAGTGCAACCTTATTTTGGGGATTTAACTTTAATGCAAGTTCAAAATAATTAATTGCTTCATTAATTTTTTGAAGATTAAGATATGTAACTGCTAAATCACTGTAAATTTCGCTTGTGGGGACTTCAGCTAATTCAAGGTATTTTTTATAAAATTCTTCTGCTTTTAAAAAATTTTTCACTTTAAAATAAATTTTACCAGCCCACTCAAGAGTCAATGGGTCATTCCTTTTTAGCTGCAAAGCTATATCGATTGCATACAAAGCATTTTGCTCCATTGATAGGAAATAATAAACAACCGCATAAAGAAGATATAGCTCATAATGCCCTTTATAAAACGTTTCTGCTTTCTTTAAATATACTAAAGCTTCATTATACTCACCAAGGTTAATATGAGCTTTTGCAAGGTAAAGAAAAGCATCCTGCAAAAATTCTGATTTCTCTGCGTATGTAATAAACGTTTGAAAACTGATTTTTGCCAGTTCAAATTCTTTAAGCATAAAATATGAATACCCAATAAAAAATGATACAAGCGGTTCATCTTCAGGAAGGAAATAAGACAATGTTTCGATTGTTTCATTCCACATCTGATTACGAAATAAAAATTGTCCAATTCCAAGTCGTACAATTTTTTCTTCAGGAAATTCCTGAAGAAGTTCATTTAATAATTCATAACCCGCTTCAAAATTATCAAGTTTTTCATAAATAGCAGCAAGTTTGAAGTAAGATTCAAAATAATCAGGATATTCTTCAATAATAGCCCTGTGAATCTGAACAGCGTGTAAAAGTTTTCCTTCAGATTCTAATCTTTCAGCAATTTGTGCTTTATGCTGAAGATTATAATTTTGTCTGTAATCACTCATTCCCATTCTATTGTTGAGGGTGGTTTTGAACTAATATCATAAACAACGCGGTTAATGCCTTTAACTTTATTAATAATTTTATTAGATACATTTGCTAAAAAAGAATGATCAAAATGAAACCAGTCAGCCGTCATACCATCAATAGATGTAACAGCTCTTAAAGCAAGGACATTTTCGTATGTGCGGGAATCTCCCATGACGCCAACAGATTGAACAGGAAGCAAAACAGCAAAAGCCTGCCATATATCGTTATAAAGTCCCGCTAATTTAATTTCTTCAATAAAAATTTCATCTGCTTCTCTTAAAAGTGAAAGCTTTTCTTTTGTAACATCACTTAAAATTCTTACAGCAAGTCCGGGACCAGGGAACGGATGCCTCTCAATAAACTGAGAAGGAATATTTAAAGAACGTCCAACATTTCTAACTTCATCTTTAAACAGTTCTCTGAAAGGTTCAATCAGCTGCAGTTTCATTTTTTCAGGAAGTCCGCCAACATTGTGATGGGTTTTTATTGTAACAGATTTACCTTTAACCTGCACTGATTCGATCACATCAGGATAGAGTGTCCCCTGCACTAAAAATTTTGCATTAGGAATTTTTTTCGCTTCTTTTTCAAATACCTCAATAAAAGTATTTCCAATAATTTTTCTTTTAATTTCAGGATCTGACACGCCTTTTAATTTTGAAAGGAATAATTCTGATGCATTAACATGACTTAATTGTAAATTAAATTCTTCATTAAATAATTTTGAAATTTTTTCGCTTTCATTTTTCCGCATTAAGCCATTATCAATGTGAATGCAATACAGTTGTTTCCCTATAGCCTTTTGAAGAAGAATAGCTGCAACGGTTGAATCAACTCCACCGCTTAAAGCACAAATCACATTATCTTTCTGAACTTTTTCTTTTATTTCTTTAATACTTTGCCCAATAAAATTCTCAGAGTTCCAATCCCCTTTACATTTGCAGATCTCGAACAAGAAATTTCTTATTATCTTTTTCCCTTCTTCGGTATGAATCACTTCAGGATGGAATTGAACACCAAAAATTTTCTTTTCTTCATTCGAGATTGCACAATATGGAGAATGATCTGAATTTGCAATGGTATCAAATCCGTCAGGAAGTCGAGTCACTTTATCACCATGACTCATCCAGACTTTTGATTCCTGTTTAACTTCTGTAAACAACGCAGACTCATTTTTTATATTAAGAACAGCTCGTCCATATTCTCTGTCTTCAGACTTTTCAACCATTCCGTTAAGAGTTTTTGCTATTAACTGTAAGCCATAGCAGATTCCAAGAACAGGAATTCCAAGCTTGAAAATTTGCGGATCAACCTGTGGGGAATCAGCGTCATAAACACTCATAGGTCCACCAGAAAGAATAATTGCTTTTGGATTTATTTCCAAAATATTTTTTACTGAAATGGAGTGAGGAAAAATTTCAGAAAAGACATTTGCTTCTCGAACACGACGTGCAATTAACTGTGTGTACTGAGAACCAAAATCAATAATTAAAATTACTTCTTGAAGATGCATTTTTGAAAAACAATAAATGAATTGCTTTCAATAGAAAGCAATTCATATTAAAAACTTTTTATTGTCCAATTAATTTTGCATAAGCATCAGCATCAAGCAATGCATCAAGTTGTGATGGATTTGTGATTTCAATTTTCACCATCCAGCCATCACCATAAGGATCTGAATTAGCAATCTCAGGTGTTGCAGAAATCTTTTTATTAATCTCTATTACCTTTCCATCTACAGGAGCATATAATTCACTTACTGTTTTTACAGCTTCAATAGTTCCAAAATTTGAACCACAGGTAATTTCAGATAGATTTGCGTCGATATCAATAAAAACTATATCACCAAGTTCACCCTGAGCATATTCTGTAATGCCGATTGTTCCAGTATTACCTTCAACTTTAATCCATTCGTGTTCTTTAGTGTATTTTAGGTTCTGAGGAATATTCATTTTATTTCTCCAATTAATAATTAAATTTATTTGTTAATTAAAAAATTATCTAAAAACGATGTATCAAAATTACTACTTATAAAATTATTATCATCAAGAACTTTTAGATGAAAAGGTATTGTTGTTTTCACTCCTTCAATTACAAATTCTTCAAGAGCTCTTTTTGCTCTTTTAATGGCAAGATTTCTATTTTTATCCCACACAATTAATTTAGCTATAAGTGAGTCATAATAAGGTGGAATCATATATGACTGATAAACGTGGGAATCAACTCTAACTCCAAATCCTCCCGGAAAATGTAATGATTCAATCTTTCCTGGATTAGGTCTAAAATTATTTGCAGGATCTTCAGCATTAATTCTAAATTCAAATGCATGCCCAACAGGATTTCCAGGCAGGGTCTCAACTTTTTCTTCCATTGCAACCAGTATTTGTTGTCTTATAAGATCAACATTATAAACCATTTCAGTAACCGGATGCTCCACCTGAATTCTTGTATTCATCTCCATAAAGTAAAAATTTTTATTCTTATCAACTAAGAATTCTATTGTTCCCACACCTTCATAATTCACTGCTTTCGCTCCAAGAATAGCCGCTTCACCCATCTTCTTTCTTAATTCTTCGCTAACTATTGGTGATGGCGATTCTTCAATAAGTTTTTGGTGTCTCCTTTGAATTGAGCAATCTCTTTCTCCATAGTGATATACATTTCCAAATTGATCACCGAGTACCTGTATTTCGACATGTCTTGGATTTTCTACATATTTTTCTAAATATACTGCATCATTACCAAAGGCAGCAGCAGCTTCTGTTTTAGCCATTTGAAATGCGTTAGAAAATTCTTTTTCTTCTTTAACTATCCGCATTCCTTTTCCGCCTCCTCCCGCAGAGGCTTTAATTATAACAGGAAATCCAATGTCTTTTGCAATAGATATTCCTTCATCAAGCGTGTTTATAATACCTTCACTTCCGGGAACAACAGGTACGCCATTATTTCTCATTGTGTCTTTTGCAGTAGATTTATCTCCCATCATTGCTATCATTTTAGATGAAGGACCGATAAATTTAATTCCGGACTCAGTACAAATATCGGCGAATTGTTCATTCTCTGCAAGAAATCCATAACCTGGATGAATAGCATCTGCACCTGTGATTTCAGCCGCAGAAATTATCGATGGAATCTTAAGGTAGCTCTCTTTTCCTTGTGGTGGACCTATACAAACAGCTTCATCGGCAAAACGAGCATGAATGGAATCTTTATCTGCTTCTGAATATACGGCAACAGTTTTAATTCCAAGCTCTTTACAGGTACGAATTATGCGTAAAGCAATTTCACCACGATTTGCTATTAAAATTTTTTTAAACAAATTGACCTCTTGATTTAAGCTTCAATTAAAAACAGAGGTTGATTGTATTCAACAGGTGAACCATTATCACAGAGAATTCTGACTACTTTTCCGGCTATATCACTTTCAATTTCATTCATTAATTTCATTGCCTCAACAATACATAATACAGTTCCACTATTAACAGAGTCACCTATTTTTACATAAGGTGCTGCATCAGGTGAAGGTGCTCTATAAAAAGTACCAACAATAGGAGAGCGAATCTCGTGATATCTTGATGTTTTCTCATCATCTTCTTCTGCCGGGCTCTGTTCCTTTTTTACAGGCACATCAATTGGTTGGGTATGATGTGGTTGAAACGAAGCAATTGCGGGGGCTGCCTGGTTAACCATTAAAGCCTGTTCACCCTTTTTTGAAAGCTTAATCTTGAATTCTTTTTCCTCAAGTTCAAGGCTGCATATCTTGCTGTCTTCAAAAATTTTTATGATTTTTTTTAATTGAACTAAATCCATCTTTTTCCTTTACCAAGTTATAGAAAACACATCTAACAGCTAAAAAATAAAAACTATTTTTAGCCTAAAAATTTCAGGCTAAAAATAGTTAATAAATTTCGGTCAATCAAGTTAACAGTTTAACTGTTTAAAATTTTATACCAAGAGTTAAATGGTGAACGTTTTTCAACAAGCCAAAATCCTGGTAGGCATAATCAAGATTGGCACGTACAGATTCAATTATCTGATAACTGACACCTGCACCAAGGGTTAAACCTTGTTCGGAATTTTTTTCAAATAATGATTTATAACCTGCACGAATGAAGAACAACTCGTTATATGAGTATTCCACTCCGCTGTTTATTGATTCATTATTATCATTTGGATGAAGCGCATCAATTGCAGTAGTTATTCTGTGGTTTTCCATTTTTAATAAATCTGCTGCAACACCGATTCTGAAAATTAATGGAAGATCGAATTTATCAAGCTCAACTTCAGTATTAATAATATTTCCTTCGCCTGAGCCAACCTTAATAATTCTTAACGCATCTCTTCCTTCCATTTTCATTTTTGTTCCAAAGTTAGATATGCTCGCACCAAGTCGAAATTCATTTAATATCTGAATTTTATAAAGAACCCCGACATCAATTGCAAAACCTGTGGAAGATTCATTCCAGATATGTTCTCGGATGTATTTGAAACTTCCACCAATTGAAAAATTATCGGTTAAATTTCTTGCATAAGAAAGTCCTATTAACATAGAACCTGCAGAGAAAAATTCACCTGTACCTTCTGGTTTTTCAATAGTTCTAACCATCATATCTTCCATGCCAAGCACTGAAACGAAAGCCCCCACCGTTCCAAAATCAGCAAGGTTCATAGCAAAGCCTGCATAATCATAACTTACATCCATTAGCCAGTCAATATGATTAAACATTGCTTCACGTGAATAGATTTGAGCAATACCAGCAGGATTCCAGTACAGCATACCGATGTCACCTGATTGAGCTGTAAAAGCACCTCCCATTCCTATTGCTCTTGTTCCAACTCCAATCTTTAAAAATTGAGCAGCGGTTGTTCCATTCTTACTTAACGAAGAACCAATCTGGGAATAAGTTAACGAAGCAAGTGTTAATACTAAAACAAATATTTTTAATAATTTTTTCATTTTGAATCTCCTACTCATTTTATCTTAAAGAGATTTCTACTTAATAATTGCAAATTTTATCAACTTCTCACCAATGCCTTCGGCTTTTATGTGAGCGATATAAACACCAAAAGCAATACTGAAGCCATCAGAATTCAGTAAGTTCCAGTATTCTCGCCCATTTTCAAAAGAAGTCTCGTGATGTAAAGTTTGAACCCAGTCACCGGCAATTGTATAAATTCTTATTTCACATTTTGGCGGAAGATTTTCAAAATAGATTCTTCTTTCACCTCGAGTTGAGCCGGGCAATTTATTTGTCGGTTCAAGATCATTATATCCAACATAAGGATTTGGTACGACATAAATATTATCTAGTTTAGATTTCGCAGCATCATTGCTAAATTTGCCGGCTACAGATGTAAACGAATAAACATCTTGGGAATTAAATGGCCTTTTAGTAATTATTTGTAATACATCTCCGCTTGTTGGGAATCTTGTTGGTTTAGTCGTATCTGCTGGTAACATTAATGTAACAGCCCAATTTACTGTATCTGTTGAAGTTATTTTAGTACCAGGTTTAAAGAAATTCACTTCTTCTCCAACACTCCAGGCACTATCTCTTGAAGATAGATTTTCCTTCAGAAATGTTGGTATTCTCAATGGATTAGCAGGATTAGTTACCTCGGTAACTGAATACTTAACAGGAATTGTTATAAGTGCATTCAGACTATTTAATATTTTTGCAGAATCAATATAGACGTTTGAAAACTTCACTTCAAAATTTGCAGGATATTTTTCTTTTCTGGGTAAAACGGTTCCTAGTGCAATTTTGAATGTGCAATTAGTATTACCTGAAATCCATTTTGAATTTATTGTATCAATCTCAAGAATTGGATTATCGTATATTTTCAATCTCATTCCATCAAAAACAGGATTTGCATCTTCGTCTTTTAATAGAGTGCTTTGATAGATAGGATAATATCTATATGTAATAGTGTAGTTTTGATTTACAGGCATTTTACTTGTACCGGTTCTTCTTACAAGTCCTTTTGAAAAATCAATAACATAATCTGAGTTCAAAGTATAAACTGTTCCAGCCGCATCTTTCACCTGTAATGAATAAGATGGATCAAGATTTGTAACCGCAAGTTTAGAAAAATTTGTATCAACAAATTGAACCTTTTCAGACATCGGTGTAACTTTTAGCAGAGAATAATTTTTAGCGGCTTCTTTTGTGTTTCCGTGAATTAAAGTATCACTAAAGAATATGTTATATTCCTGATTATTAGGAACTGAAAGATCATTCAAAACTTCAACTTCTAATTTTCCATTGGCAATTCCAGATTTATGAGTCAAAGAAAATGCGGATGGATTTGTTGCATTGTATCCTGCTGCTCTTGGTCCAGGAATTACAGAAACAGTATTCACATCAAGAATTATTTTGGAAGTTATCGGATCAATATCAATCTTTTTTGTAGTTTCAGTTGGAGGAATCCCGGCAGAGTCCCCATGATCATAAGCAACTACTGCATAATAATATGTCTGTCCATTAATAACATTATTAGAATCAACATATGAATGCACCAAACCTGTATTATTTCCAAGATAATATTGAATCCCTCTTCCCTGGTAAGAAACAGGATGATAACCTTTCCACCAATCTTCTGCATTTATAGTATAAGAACCATCGCCATTTTTATCAGTGTAAGGTTCGCCGACATCATATTTCCCATTACCGTTCATGTCAACATAAGGTTCGTCGCGTTTATCAACATCCCATTTACATTCGACACCAAGACTGTTTTTAAGTGGTGAAGAAAAGAATGCGTTTCCTTTTCCATCAGTAATAGTTTGAATATCTGAAAATTCAGGATCGGTACTTCTATAAATCACATAACCTTCAAAGTCTTTTCCAGTTAATGGATCTTTACTTTCTTCTGATTTTGTATCCCAGTAGAGAGTTACTTTTTTGTCGCTACTAACGGCAAAAACTGTTGGTTTTACTGGTGGTTTGAAAAATTTATAGTTTGCGTTATAAATCCTTTGAACAGTAGCTGCTGTGGTTAATAAATCATCAAGGCTTTCTCCAAGAAGCAAAGACATTGAGATTCTTTTTGTTTCACCAACATGCAGATTTATTGGACCTGATGCAAAAACAAATACAAGGTCTGAAATGTGAGCAACTTCTCCAAAATTTCCGGTTTGAATTCTATTCCAGATTGATTCATCATCAGATACTCTATCGTTACCCCAGGCCCAGCTATTAAAACTTGATAAGCCAATCTGGTCTGATTCATCTAAATCAGTGTATTCAAAATTGGGTTCACCGGGGAACAGTGGATCCAGTGCTCCACTTGAAAGCAATTTACCTTTTGTTGGAAGACCATCACCTTCACCTTCATCATTAGTATTGGCAATTCCATCTATACCAACATCATCAGTATTCGGATTCCAATCAGCATCGTTATCAATTCCATCATTCTGGGATTCATCAACCATTCCATCGCCATCATTATCTATACCATCATTTGATTTTCCCGGACTTTCAAGATACTTACATGCAACATAACCCAACGCTCCGCCAAGATATCCCTTCATATCAGGATCCCAAAAATAAACAAGACTGCGAGAGTAAACCGGAATTACATTTACATTACCGGGATAACCAGGATAATTGTAAGGAGGAATAAATAATCCATCGTCATCACTATTTTCACCACAGTTTCTATCACAGCCACCACCAAGGTCAGGATCTCCATAAATTCCAAAATAGACTGAATCAAGATTCTTTTGACTTACGTTTGAAACTGAATAAACAAAAAAGATTGAGTTTTCTGCAAGTGTATTGCTCCATTGCAAACCTCTTCCATCAATCTGGACTCCAATTCCTCTTTTTTGATAATTTGATGAATCAGTTCCAAAAGGGAAATAATTAAATTCTCTGTTATCTCTATCATCCATCGCCCAAAAAACTTCAACATCAGCATTAGTGGCATCCTGTTCTAAATAACCTGGCCAAACATATTTGCCCAAAGTTGGATTATACCAGCTTTGAGGCCAGCTATCAGGTTTTCCATCGCCATTTGCATCGGGTGCGGGATTTGAAGCCATATTTGATTGGGTTGGATCATCATATCCAGTTAATGGTTGAAATGTCCACAATGTATCTCCAGAAGGATTTACTTCACGAAGGTTGCGGGTGGGGTAGTCCCATAGTCCATCTGAAATAATGTGAAGACTTTTTGTTGGATCTCCATTATCAGGAACTGAGGCACCTACAAAAGGACAAAACTGAAATACATAATCCTGTCCACGCCATACAACATTGCCCTTGCCTCTAAGTACTCCATAACCAGGTCCTATACCACCATAATTATAAACATAAGTTGATATCCGGTTCCCATTCATCATATAATTTTTTCTATCTTTGGCGCCGAGAATTTTATTCAGCACAATTCCATTCGATTCGTTTCTAGCTCTTTCTTTATTAAAGCTGCTTTGAACCTGTTGATTCAAAGGAGCAGAAATTCTCATTCTTTCAATATAGCTTTTAATTGAATTAATTTCCTGTTGTCTTTTAACATCAATGTTTGTCTGTGAATAAACACTTATCAACATTAATGAGATGCCACAGAAAAACATTAATAAAAATCTATTTAAATTTTTCATAATAAATTCCTTAAAACTTAAAACTCAAATGAAAAACCAAGGTTCACTTCTCTTGGAGCTGAATAATAATCTGGTCTGCTATAATAATCAGCTATAGAATGAACTCCCTGAATTCTTTTGGATAATTCTTCAGTTGCCTGAGCAGTAGTACGTGTACTTTCAAGTGTATAAGAAGACCTGCCAGTATCAAGATAAACGACTCTTTCATTAAGTGTATCGAACAAATTATAAATTTTCAAGAATACACTAATGTTATAATCAAATATCCTGAAAATCTTTTCAGCCATTAAATCGACTCTTGCCGTTGTTGGTCTTCTGCCGCTCATCGGAGTAATATAAATTTGTTTTTCATAAATCTGTGGTGTATAAGGAAGCCCCGAACCTAATCTTCCTACAAGACTAAGATTCCAGTTATTAATTTCTCCGAAAGAAACAGTTGCACTTAAAGTATGTGTTTGATCCCAGGGCAAAAACACTGTTACTTTTTCTGCTTGTTTACCTGAAGAAAGATCTAAGAAAAATGCGTCAGGATCTGTATCGTTTCCTTCAGCAGATTGGAATGTGTAATCTACTGTTACACCAAATGGACTATCCGCAGTTTTTCTTTTTGTCAGTGTAAAAGTTATTCCTTTGATATTTCCATAATCTTTATTTACATATTTAAGATAGGTAGAACTTCCACTTGTTCTAATTGACTGCGTTGCAATTAAATCTCTGACATCTTTATAAAACCCTGTAACATTAAATGCAAGATTCTCGAATAATTGTTGTTGCAATCCCAACTCATATGTAACAGTTTTTTCAGGTTTAAGATCAGCATTACCAACAACCGGTTCTCCATAAGCAAGGTTGTACTTGAAATCAGCATTCTCATAAAGGTAACTAAATGGAGGCATCTGGAAAAAATGTCCATAAGAAAAATGTATTATACCTTTATCAGTAATTGGGAAAGAAATTCCAAGCCTTGGAGAAATCTGATGTTTAGCATTAGCTTCAGCAAGAAGAGAGTTTTTATCAACATAACTCGGAAGCAATGGATCGTTTGGAGAAGGATATAAAATATTAGTTGAGTAAAGAGATTTTGGTTTGAAGTAATCGTATCTTAAACCAATATTAATAATCATATTATCAAACTCCATTTTATCCTGAGCATAAGCAGAAAATTCAAATGGTTTTTTAATATAAAAATCGTGATAAGGAGTAGAAGTGCTAAGAATTGTTGGCACAAGATAATTTGTTGTATCTCTTCTTACAGTAAAACTTTCATACTTCAACTGATGAATTTTCGTTTCAAAACCAAATTTTAATTCATGAGCTTTAGATACCTGGCTTGTAACATCAAGTTTTCCGATTATTGTATTTGCACTCTCATAGTAATGCCCATTCTGTGTGCCACCAGCAAGGAACATATATGAACGAGGAGTCTGTGCATAGTCAGTCGGTTGATAACGAGGATCCGCATGGTACTGTGTCCAGTCCATTCCTGGTCTGTATGTTACTTCTTTTCCAGATGCATCAAGTAAAGGATAAAGATAGCTGCTATAATTATTCAGATTGTATGACCCTTTTAAAGAATAAAAAGTGCTTGGATTAAGTGTATGCCTGAATTCAAAGGAAGATAACAATCCTTCATTAAAATAATTCAAACGCCCATCGGGATTATATTTATAGCTATGATTGTAAGCTCTGGATTTGCTAAAAGAATATATTCCATCAAAATTTATTTTTATAGTTGGAATTGGTTTAATACTGAGCTTTGCAGTACCATTGTAACTTTGACTTGTATTCAGAGGAAGAATT
>CAZHVS010000009.1:0-19938 GCA_964536015.1 uncultured Ignavibacteriaceae bacterium | reverse complement strand
ATTATGTTCGCGAACACCATAAAGATATCCGTTATCTTTTTCAACTCTGCCCGAAACAAAGAAGGTAACCTCATTCAATCCGGGATAAATTGGTCCGCCAAAGGTCATTTCACCAATAACATTATTAAGCACATTAATGTCGTCTATATTAAAAAAAGTAGATTTTCTTGTGCTCAAATAATCTCCGCTGTAAACTGCAAAGTGTCCTGCATATTTAACGCCACCTTCTTTTGTAACTGTGTTAACAACTCCACTCATTGCATTACCATATTCAGCATTAAAGGTGCCACTTATTACTGAAAGTTCCTGAATTGCATTAGTAGCAATCTGAACCATATTGGTATTATCAAACGGATTTGTAATTGAAATGCCATTAACAGTATAAGCAATTTCACTTGAACGACCACCACGAATATGAATTTCACCGCCAACACCTGTTGTAACACCTGCTTGCAATACAAGTAATTGTCCAATGCTTTCAACAGGAAGACTTTCAATCTGTCCTGCATCTATAGTTGTTTGCGATGATGTTAAATCAGTTCTTACAAGTGGAGCTTTCGCTTCGATGATAACAGCATCAGTTACCATTGTTTCGTTATTTAACTTCACATCCAGCCTGGTAGTAAAATCCACATTAATTCTAACTTTTAGAAAAGTCTGTTTTTGATAACCGACATATGAAAATACAAGTGTGTACTCTCCCGGCGGGATATTATTTATCATATAATTCCCATCTTTATCTGTTGCAGCACCAAAGGTAGTTCCTTCAAGTACAACATTTACACCGATAAGTGATTCTCCGGTTTGAGAGTCAGTTACTTTTCCAGCAAGTTTTCCTGTGGTTCCGGCAAATGATGAGAAAGTGAAAGTAATTAAGAAAAGGAAAAAAGGTAGAAATCTTTTCATTCGTACCCCCTGATTATAATGTAAAAAAATTGCTTCATTGCTAACGAGGTTATTTAAAAAAAATTTTGCCCCAAATATAAAAAATGGATTATTAATACAAAGATTTTTTTTAAAATTATTTCAGAAGCGACTTATAGATTTCGAAGGTTAGTTCATCAAAGCAGACAAATGTTACTTTCTTAACAGAGTTGTTTTCTTTATTAAATTGTTTTACTGAACGAATTGCAATTTTAGCAGCAAGTTCAGATGGAAATCCATAAACTCCCGTACTGATTGCAGGAAAAGCTATTGTTTTAATATTATATTTAACAGCCAGTTGAAGAGAATTTTTATAACACATCGAAAGGAGCAATTCTTCATTATAGTTACCATTCTTCCAGACAGGTCCCACAGTGTGAATCACATATTTTGCAGGTAAATTATAACCTTTGGTTATTTTTGCTTCGCCGGTTTTGCATCCACCAAGAGTTCTGCATTCATTCAATAATTCTATGCCAGCAGCCCTATGGATAGCTCCATCGACCCCTCCTCCTCCAAGAAGAGAATTGTTTGCAGCATTAACAATTGCATCAACTTTTAATTTGGTAATATCTCCATGATGAATAACTAATTCCAATACTAAGCCACCTTAAGGTTTTGTCTTTTATTCTTATCTAAAACACTTTGCATCCATTCTGCAGGAATATTATTAGCAGAAGCGATTGTACTCAACCATTTTAATTCTTTATCTACAATTTCATCATCGGCATCTGCAAGTTCCAATCCTTCGGAAATAAACATTTTTGCAATTTCTTGGTTAGAAAAAATTATTGGATCTTCAAGGATATATTCATTTCGCATAAGGTTTTGTAAAGTTTCTTCATAAAAATCTTTGCTGAATCCCAATCTTTGAGCAACCGACCTGATTATATTCTTTTCGCTATCTCTTAGTTGATTATCTTTTTTAGCAAGGATTAACAATCCCTTTAAGTAATTACTTTTATCTATTAAAGTGAACATAATAGAATCTCTCTTTATTTACAGATTAATATTAAGAAAATTTCATTAAGAAAGAAATAGATAAATTTTCTATTTGATTTTAAACCAATTTTCTGATTAGTAAAAACACTAAAATAAAAAATTAGTTCAATGCTTCTGTATTTATTGTTATTTTCGAATGAAATAATTTTTTATTTAGATTTAAGATGAAACATTTAAAACTTTTACTTTGCTACAGCGTAATAACTATACAAATTATTGCCCAATCCACTATCTCTTCAGAATGGTTAACAAAATTTGAAACCTCTGATTTTCTAAGCACTTCCGGTTATGATGAAACCATTAATTATTTTAAAAAACTTGAACAGGCTTCTCCTTTTGCAAAACTGAAAACGTTTGGAATATCATCTCAGGGCCGCAACCTGTATTATTTTATTGTCTCAAAAGAAATGAATTTTGAAGCTACAGACTTAGTGAAATCAGAAAAACCTTTAATTCTAATTAATAACGGAATTCACGCTGGTGAAATTGAAGGTAAAGATGCCTGTATGCTCTTGTTAAGAGAAATTTTAATTACAAAGGAAAAAGAAAAGTTAATAAATTTTGCAAATATTATTGTCATTCCAATTTTTAATGTCGATGGACATGAAAGAATTTCAAAGTACAACAGAATAAATCAAAATGGACCTGAAGAAATGGGATGGAGAACTACCGCACAAAACTACAATTTAAATCGTGATTTTGTAAAAGCTGATTCTCCAGAAATGCAAGCATTTTTAAAATTATTTTCCACTTACTTACCTGATTTTTTTATCGATACTCACACTACTGATGGAGCAGATTATCAATACACAATTACTTATGAAATTTCAAAAGGACCTAACGTTTATATAGGAACTGCAAAACTTGTAAAAGATGAAATTCTTCCATTTATTTCGAACAAAGTAGAAAATGCTGGCTATTTAATAGCGCCTTATGTAGGATTTCTTGGTGATGATCCGGAAAGCGGATTAACAGATTGGGTTGCTTCACCAAGATTATCGAATGGATATGCTATCATTCAAAACAGAATTGGTTTATTAATTGAAACTCATATGATGAAACCTTATAAACAGAGAGTGTTTTCGACCAAAGAAATGATTACTGCAGTGCTGGAATATACAAATATGAATCCACATAAAATATTATACATAAGTAAAGAAGCCGACAATAAAACAATTGAACAATATTTTCAGAATAAGAAATTTTACCCGATTCAATTTCAAAGAACAAATGAGTATGAAAATTTTTTGTACAAAGGAATAAAATTTCATAAGGATTCCAGCTTAATTTCAGGAACAATAAAAACCACTTACACCGGTGAAAAGTATGAAATTGAAATTCCTCACTTTAATAAATTCAAAATAGTTGATTCTGTTTTAGTTCCTTTTGGGTATATTATTCCCAAAGAATGGGAATTTATTGCGGATAGATTAAGATTACATGGAGTTGAAATTGACTTACTTTCTGAAGACAAAGAAATGCCAGTGACGAAGTACAAATTCAAAAACGTTAAATTTAATACATCTCCTTATGAAGGCAGAACTCCTGTAACAGTAAACTATGATACTCTTAAAGTTATCGAGAAAATCCCAAAAGGGTCTTTAATAGTAAAATGCAACCAACGAACTTTAAGAGTTATTCTAATTGCATTAGAACCAAAATCAGCCGATTCTTTTTTAAGATGGGGATTTATGAATCAAATATTTGAAAAGAAAGAATATTTTGAACCTTATGTAATGGAAAAAGAAGCGGAGTTAATGCTTAAAAATAATCTTCAATTAAAAAAGGAATTTGAACAAAAATTAATGAGTGATGAACAATTTAGAAACAATCCCGATGCAAGACTCAACTTTTTTTATGAAAGGTCTTTTTACTTTGATTCTAAGCTGAATGTATATCCAATCTTTCGGATTGAAAATTCATATTAAAAACCTTATGTTTAGTTTTCAGAAACAAGTTAATTATTTAATAGATTACCAACAGTGAACTTTCAAAGAAAAATATTAGCATTAAGCTTAATAATCTTCTTTACAACATACTTTAGTTTTGCACAAACTATTCCTGTTAACAAATACGGTTTGCAGGTTGTTGAAGATATTGAGCTATATAAAAAAATAATTGAAAAAGATAGCAATAAAATTCTTGTAGACCTTGAAAAATTTATTCCTGACATTGTACTTGACATACGCTACGCTACAAAGAATAATTTTACAAAAAAAGTTTTATATCCAAAACCCAAAGCATTTCTCAGATATAATGCAGCAGTACAATTGAAAAAAATCCAGCAAGAACTAAAACAAAAAAATCTTGGACTAAAAATTTATGATGCTTACCGTCCATATTCTATTACATTAACTTTATGGGATTTTGTTAAAGACGACAGGTACGCTGCCGACCCTAAGAAAGGCTCGCGTCATAATCGTGGATGTGCAGTTGATCTTACCATTATAGATTTAACAACCGGTAAAGAAATTCAAATGCCTACTCCTTACGATGATTTTACTGTTAAAGCACATCACTCTTATATGAACTTACCAAAAAAGTTAATTGAAAACAGAAAATTGTTGAAAACCACAATGGAAAAATATGGTTTTGCGTCTATTACATCTGAATGGTGGCATTATGACTTTAATGGCTGGAAAAATTTTGAACTCTTAGATATATCTTTCGATAATTTAGAATTACTTAAATAAAACGGAGACAATGAATGAAAAAAATTAGTACGACTTTATTTATTTATTTTTTGATATTGATAGTTGGCACATCTTTTGGAAAAGCTCCTGAAGGTGTTACAATTACAAAAGAAAAAGATGCTTATAAAGTTAATTTCCAATTACCTCAGTATTCAATTAAAAATATAAATGCAAACGGAAAATCTTTTTACCAGATAGAAATTCCTGAATATGGTGTCAGTACAGAAGTTGGTCTGCCCAATCTTCCGCAAGTTACATTTTTTATGGCTATTCCCGAAGGTTCTAATCCGGTTATTAATGGAATTAATATAAATTCAAATACCGAAGTACTGACAAGCAAAATTATGCCTGTTCAAATGCCCTGGCCAAGAGATAAAAGATTAGAAGACAGACCTTTTTCTTTTGATCAGGCATATTATAATTCTAAAGGTAAAGATGATCAACCTTTTGTAACAATTTCAGAAAAATTTAACATCGCTGGTGTTACTGGTGTAGCAGTTACTATCTATCCATTTAGATATAATCCTTTAGAAGATAAGTTAACAGTGATTAAAAAAGGGAATTTCAATATTTCTGTTGCAAATAATTTCAATTATTCAAATCAATTTTCAAATACCTATAACGAATTCTTAAAAGGTATATTTGTTAATTTTGAACCTGGTCAACCAAAATTATTAATGAACTATTTAATTATTACTGCTCCAGATTTTGAAAGCGGCTTAACTCCATTTATTAATCATAAAACAGCAAATGGCTACAACGTAGCTGTGTTCAATACAAACACTACCGGTACAACAACAACGGCAATAAAAACATTTATTCAAAATCGTTACAATGATCCAGCAAATAAACCTGAGTTTGTTCTCTTAGTTGGTGATGTTGATAAAATTCCTTGCTGGACTGGTTCCGGAGAAGGCAATCCAAAGACTGACTTGAACTATGCATTATTACAGGGCTCAGATTACTTTGCAGATGTAAGCATTGGCAGATTTTCTATCTCAAGTTTAGCTGAATTACAAAATATTATTAACAAAACTTTATATATGGAAAACTATATTGGTACTTTGCAGAAAAAAAGTATCTTTATGGCTTCGACTGATAACTATAGCATAACAGAAGGAACTCATAATTTTGTAATTGATTCTTTCTTTACTCCAAACAACTATGCAATAATGAAGTTATATACTCAAACCTATGGAGCAACAACACAACAACTTATTAATGCACTTAATGCAAACCAGATTTTTGCTATTTATTCTGGACATGGAGCTGAAACCTACTGGGCAGATGGTCCAGTATTAAATCAAACACAAGTAAGAGCATTGACAAACACAGTATTTCCATTTGTGTATTCGTTTGCATGTGTTACTGGTTCTTATCACCTCACAACAGAATGCTTTGGAGAAACATGGATAAGAACTACAAATGGCGGAAGTGCTTTTTATGGTTCTTCAGTTAATTCATACTGGGATGAAGATGATATACTTGAACGCCGACTTTTCCGTTCAATGTTTACTGATGGAATTTACAAAGTTACTCCAATGATGGATAAAGGGAAATTCTATCTTGTTCAGTATTATGGAAGCGTTACACAAACAATGTTACGTTACCTTGAAATGTATAACCTTATGGGTGATCCTTCAATTTCAACTAAGAAATTAATTCTTCCTGATTCTACTGCACCCACAGTAATTACTAATTTAGCTTTGAATAATCCAACTTCGAACTCGATTTCATTAAGCTGGACAGCTCCTTATGATTCTACTTATGGAGGCGTAACTGCATACGATATTCGTTATTCAACCAATCAAATTACTGAAGCAAACTTTAATACCTGCAGCAGAAAATATTTGACCGGTTGCTCCGATACTCTTGGAACTCCACGTTCAATTACCATTGATAGTTTGCAGATTGAAACAAAATATTACTTTGCTATCAAAGCTGAAGACATTTGGGGAAATAAATCATTGTTATCCAATGTTCCTTATATGTTTACACTTGCTGCTCCAAATTGTGTGGTAAGTCCAACAAGCATTAACAAAGTAGTTGGAAACAACACAGTCGTAGTTGACTCAGTTATTATATCAAATAATTCAGTAAATCCTTCTACATTATCATACAATGTTCAATTTGCGAATAATACATTCCCGACAAATAAAATTGAAAGTAAGATAATTTCACTAAACTCGAACCAATCTGTTTATGAAAATAAAGGAGACAATCAAGTTCTCTTTGGAGATGCTCTTTTAGGTCAAGGCGGTCCTGATGCTTTTGGATACAAATGGAAAGATAGCGACGAACCAAACGGACCTCAATATGTATGGAATGATATTTCCGGTGTTGGAACCCAGGTAACAAGCTGGATTGCAACCGGTACAGGAAGTGCAACAGATGAAGGTTATGTTGGACCTTTACCAATTGGTTTCGGTTTTAAATATTATGGACAAACTAAAACTGAACTTTACATTACTACAAATGGAATAATTACTTTCGATCCAGTAACTGCAAGCTGGTATTCGAATACAACTATTCCTTCGACGGCATTACCAAACAGATTTATTGCTCCTTTCTGGGATGATCTTGATGCAAAAACTCCCGGAACAGTTCATTACAGACAGGATGGAAATAAATTTATTATTCAATGGACAAATTATCAACGCTATTCCGGAACGGCAAGTTATACATTTCAGATTGTGCTATATCAGAGTGGAAAGATAATGGTCTATTACAATAATATGAGTGGGACATTAAACTCTGCAACAATAGGAATTGAAAACGAAACCGGAACAGTTGGCTTGCAGGTTGCTTACAATGCTAATTATGTAGCGAATGGTAAAGCTCTTCAATTTTCGGCTGACCCTGAGTGGTTACTTGGAAATACTTTGAGCGGTTTATTGTATAACGGAAATTCCAAGGCGGTTCAATTGACTTTCAGAACAGAAGATTTTACTCCGGGGAATTATTCTATGGATATGATTATAAAAACTAACGATCCAAATCATCAAACTATTACAGTTCCTATTACTATGACTATCTCAAATGTTCCAGTTGAGTTGACTTCTTTCAAAGCGGATGCAGTTGGAAATGAAGTACATTTAAGCTGGCAAACAGCTACAGAAACTAATAATAAAGGCTTCAAGATTGAAAGAAGAAAGACCGGTGAAAAGGAAATCTGGAGTGAAATTAGTTTTGTAAATGGAAGAGGAACATCTACAGAAACCAATTCATATTTCTATACGGACAAAAAAATTGCTTCAGGAAAATATGAGTACCGCATTAAACAAATTGACCTTGATGGAACTTCATCCTACAGCAAAACGATAGAAGTAGAAGTAAATAATCCTCAGGAATTTGTTTTAGGACAAAATTATCCAAATCCTTTTAACCCAAGAACTACAATTTCCTATTCATTACCAGTTAAAGCTAAAGTTGAGATTAGAATCTATTCTTCTCTTGGTGAATATATGATGACACTTGTTGATGAGACAAAAGAATCAGGTTATTACACAATAGATTTTGATGCATCATCACTCACTTCCGGAACTTATATTTACCAGATGATAGCCAATGATGGTACAAAAAATTATACTGATACTAAAAAGATGATATTAATGAAGTAAAAATTTAGTTACTTAAAAATTATTCAATGCCACTTCATTCGAGGTGGCATTTTTGTTTTATTAAGGTAATTTAGCTTTTGTACTTAGTTGTAAATTCAATTACTCTTGGTTTCACTAGTCGCTCAAATTCAATATAAGGAAGACGAATTAATTCCGTATGACTCCCTGCATTAAAAGCAATCTCTTCATCTTTTGCAAGGCAAGCAGCAGTGAAAGTTTCCATTCCATAAATATTTCCAAATGGCGGCATTGCTCCAAGTTCGCAACCTGGAAATAAGTTTTTAAATTCAAGTTCTGTTGCTAATTCAACTTTACTTGCTTTAGTCTCTTGTTTCAATAAGTTTAAATCAATTCGGTGAGAAGCTGGAAGAACACACATTGCTGGTTTATCATTTATTTTTATAATTACAGTTTTTGCAAGTCCTTTACCAGAAACATGGGCTGAATGAGCTATTTCCTGTGCTGTAAAAGCAAGAGAATGTTTGATGGTAATATATTTTACCTGGTTATCATCAAGAAATCTTTTCAGTTTTTCTACTGGCATAACATACTCCTTTTATTGTTTAAACATCATTTAATAAAAACCATTTTTTTTGTTTCTAAAAAATTCCCCGCTATCAGTTGATAGAAATAAATTCCACTTGATAATTCTTTGTTTACTGCAATTTTATTCGCATTGAATTCTATTTCATAAACACCGGGATGTTGATCCTCATCAACAAGTTTTTGTATTTCATTTCCAATAATATCAAAAATTTTTAATGTTACGTTTTCTTTGGAAGCAAGCGAATATTGAATTTTTGTTGATGGATTAAACGGGTTCGGATAATTCTGTAACAAGCTATAACCCGAAGGAATTTTTTGTATATTTTTAATGCCTAAAGGTTCTGGATATTTTACACGAATGTTATCAAGATAAATCGTTCCATTATAAGTTTGACCAGTAACACCCAGACTACCAAGAACAATTGAAATACTTTTTACAGTTACAGGAAAAGTAATTGTAGATTTTAAAATTGGCGCTTTTAACGTATCAAAAATATTTGGTTTGTTTGCAAGTCTTGTGCATTGATACCTGTATGTATTTCCTGTTGCATCTTCAAAATCAAAAAAAACTCTATGAGCAAAACCATCACTTCTTACATCAATGAAAATTGAATCCGGTATTCCATAGACAGGAAGCTGTGGTTTAAGATAAACCCAGTTATATTGCCCGCTTTGATAAACAAATTTATAATTCAATTGAACAGAATAATCACCCAAGGTTTTATAAATATTTGATAGAAGAAAATTTGTTTCTGTTGAGTCGTAATTTAAACCTGATAAAGTCCAGTCAGAAATATTTTCTACTGAATCAACAAGTTTAACACCTGTAGCAATTTCTACACTTACATTTGCAGTATCAGTTTTTCCGTAAAGTGAAACGACAACTTTTGTACTACCCGGATTTAAACCTTGAAATTGCCCTACTAAATCAACTTTACCAATCGTTGTATCAAGCGACTTCCAAACAAAACTCTGAGCAGGAAAAGTATATTCAATTGAATCTGTATCGAAAGCAGAAGCTTTAAAAGTAATTAAAAGCATTTTATCGGTAACTGCTTTTTTCGGAGTGATTTTTACATAACCTATTGATTTAACTGTAATAAATGTTGAATCTTTTATTCCATTGTATGAAGCAATTACATAACCGTTTGCAGCCTGCATCCCTGCCGTAAATAATCCTTGTGAATTTATTGTTCCCAATAATGGATTACTTAATGAATATGTAACCTGTGTTGGAATTACTGGTAATGGATTATAATGTTGATCCCAAACTGAAATATTAAACTGCAATGTTTTTCCTATAAAAACTCTTGATGAACGTGGATCAATTCTTATTATACTTGCCGAACCAAGCTGCGATTTGGAAATGATTAAAAGAGCATTTCCAACTAATCTTTCAGTCCCGTCTGATGGAGAATTTTTTATTGAATCTCTTACAACAAGTGTAGATGAACCTCCTCCATCAAGATTAATTGCTTGTGTAACACCAATTGTTTTCATAAATACTGCAAGTTCAAACAAATCCATTCCTTTGCTGTGAGTCTGTCGTCCATCAACAACAACAAGATAAATCTTAGATGTATCCTGATTGAAGCCGACAGCAGTTCTTGGATGCCTTGTCATTACAAAAGAATCTGCAGAATCCATTGGTGCTGTCGCTCCATTTATTATTATTGTTGGATGACCGCCAATCATCTCTCTTAATTTTGATGGACTATTGGTAACACGGTTATAGATTTTAATTGTATCACCTTTTAATACTTTTGCATTAATATAGGATGCAACAATTCCATGGGCTGATAACACTCCAAATCCGGTTTGAAGATTCATATTTCCTTTATTAATAACGACCGTATCAACTACACAAACTAAAGTATCATTTGCATACCATCCTGCAATTGGATGAAAGCGAACTTCAGTACCATAATCATTTGTGTTTGTACTTGAACCAAAATAACTATTAAAAAGAACCAATTGGTCTGTCCCCCTGCTGCCATTCAATACGTTGACAGTCATTAAAGTGTCTTTTATTTTAACGCTTGAGGAAAAAACCGGAGTTGAGATTGACATCTTCTTATTTTCATTATACCCAAATGTAGGCCACGTTCCATTAGAACGGACAACTTCGCCTGATGCAACCTGAATATTTACAACAGAGCCATCTGGATTAAAAAAATCTCCATTGCAAGCACCAACAACCCAATGCCCGTTATAACTTCTTCTTGCAGCCATCTGAGTTGTTTTCTCTTTTCCACCTGCCATAAGGTCATTCGATTTTACAGTTTCAAGTGCAAAATATTGAGTTTTAATATCTGCAACAAAAACATCAATGCTCCATGGAATGCTTGCAGTAACATAGCGAGTGTATGTCATTCCGGGTCCAACTATTTTTGTTGTTACAGTATCGTAAGTAACCTGTGCTTGAATAGAGATAAAAAATTCAGATAAAAAGCAGAAAGCTATAAAAAATTTATTAACAAGAATTTTCATTCATTCTCCGTTTAACTGATAATGAGGTAAATTAAATAATATTCATCAAGAAAATAATGAACATTGCCGATAGAAACTTAATTGTAATATTTTATTAAATCAAGAAACAATATCTTGAATAAATTTTATATTTTTGATTATCAAACAAAGAGAAATAATGAAAAATACTATTACAATCTTCGGAAGCTCATTACCTAAAGAAGGAGAAAAAGAATACACTGATGCTTACAATCTTGCAAAAAAACTTTCTCTTGCAGGATTCAATATTTGCAATGGGGGGAACCGTGGAATTATGGAAGCAACCGCTAAAGCTGCATTTGATAATAACTCAAAATCAATTGGTGTTGTTGCCGATGTTTTTTTAACGGTTCCAAACAAATACCTAACGGAAGTAATTCATTGCAATACTCTTTTTGAACGAGTTGAAAAATTAATTTCACTTGGAGATGCCTACGTTGTTTTACAGGGAGGCACCGGAACATTGCTGGAACTTGCGGCTATCTGGGAATTTATTAACAAAGGCCTTATGCAAAAAAAACCTATTGCATGTCATTCTTCTTTGTGGATGAAAATTATTCCTTTTATGGAAGAACAAATTCAAAAAGAAAAAAGACAGACAGGACTTGTTAAAACTTTTACTGACATTGATGATTGTGCTGATTATATAATATCAAGTTTGAATAGTAGAACCATTTAACCAATTAGAAATTATAAAATAAAAAAGGGACATTAAGCGTCCCTTCATAAGTTAAGCTTGCGATTCAAGCCATCTTTCTGCGTCAATTGCTGCCATACATCCTGTGCCGGCTGCTGATATAGCCTGCCTGTATGTTTTATCAGCCACATCACCCGCAGCAAAAACGCCTTCAATATTTGTATATGTTGAACCAGGTTTAGTTTTCAAATAACCGGTTTCATCCATATCCAGTAATCCCTTGAACAAATCAGTGTTTGGTTTATGTCCTATTGCAATAAATAAACCATCAGCTTGCAATTCAGTAACCTCACCTGTGATAGTATCTTCAAGAAGCACACCCGTCATTTGCTTTCTTCCATTCTCTTCTTTCCCAAGAACTTCTTTAATAACTTTGTTAAGAGCAAATTTAATTTTCGGATTTCTTTTTGTACGTTCAATCATAGCTTTTGAAGCTCTGAATCCTTCACGTCTATGAATAAGCACAACTTCTGGAGCGTGATGAGTTAAATAATTTGCTTCTTCCATAGCAGTATCACCGCCGCCAACAATTAATACTTTCTGATTCTTAAAGAAAAATCCATCACAAGTTGCACAGGCAGAAATACCTGCTCCCCAGTATTTTTTCTCGCTTTCAATTCCTAATAATTTTGCTGAAGCACCTGTTGAAATTATAACTGCATCTGCTGTATAAACTTCATCGTAAGATTTTATTATAAAAGGTCTTTTGCTAAAATCAACCTGTGTAACTTCTTTATAATAACATTGTGCACCAAATCGTTGTGCTTGTTTTCTCATAATATCCATTAATTCAGGTCCCTGAATTCCATGTTCAAAACCGGGATAATTTTCCACTTCAGTCGTAATTGTAAGTTGACCACCCGGCTGCATGCCTTCAAACACTATTGGTTTTAGATTTGCTCTTGCTGTATAAATAGCCGCTGTTAGTCCCGCAGGACCAGAACCGATAATTATTACTTTGTGATGATTTTCTGAATTCATTTTTTCTCCTGAAAGTAAATTTTTAATATCCGTCATTTGATTCTGTTTTCTGTTTTTGGTTACAAAAAATTTAAGTGATTTTTGTTTGTAAACATACAACGTTAAAGAAAAATATCACAATCCGTTTTTTAGAAACGAAGCATTGCGTTTAAGTCCTTTTAACTTTGTTCTTAAGAGTGGTGTTTCCTTAAATTTGTTTTTGAATTCTTCTTCTTTCATTGTAAAGATTTCATCTAATTCTAACTCCGTATTGATTGGTCGAAAATTGTGTTCTTTAGTTTGTACTGAAAATTTTTTATTCCAGGGACATACATCCTGGCATATATCACAACCAAAAATCCAGTTATTGAATTTGCCTCTAAACTCTTCAGATATTTCATTTTTATTTTCTATTGTCAGGTAAGAAATACATTTGTTGGAATCAAGAATATACCCTTCTGGTAATAATGCTTTTGTCGGACAGGCATCAATGCAAGCTGTACATTTACCGCATAAATCTTTTTCCTGCTTCGAATCCGATAATTCAATATTTGAGATAATTGTTGCAATAACGAACCAGCTGCCGAAATTTTTGTTGATTACATTCGTATTTTTCCCAAGCCATCCTAATCCACTCTTTACAGCCCATGATTTATCCATAACAGGTCCAGTATCAACACAACCAATCGCCTTTAATGATGAATCAATTTTTTTTAGCTGAGACACCAGTTCATCAATTTTTTCCCGAACAATCAAATGATAATCTTTTCCCCAGGCATAACGTGAAATCTTACCCGAATTTAATTTATCTATATGTTTATGTCCATAATAATAATTGATACCTAACGATATAACGCTTTTTGCTTCCGGAAGAATTTGAGTTACATCTTTTCTTTTCTCAATGTTCCTTTCCATATATTTCATCCCGGCATTAAAGCCGTCCCATATCCATTGTTCCAGATGTTTTATTTCCTTCTCAAGAATTTTGGCTTTTGCAAATCCCACCAGCTGAAAACCGAGTTCATAAGCTTTGGATTTTATTAATTCTCCGGTAATCATTTTACCAGTTGAGTTTCTTTTCGAATACTTTTACAAAAACAATATCATCTATAATCTTAACAGGATAAGTGGTTAAACCACTGCTACCATCTTTTTTCTTTCCTGTTTCAAGATTAAACATCCAGCCATGTGCGGGACAAACAATGAAATCATCTTCAATAAGTCCATTATGAATTATTGATGCGTGCTGATGAGGACAAATGTTATTCAATGCATAAACCGTTTTCCCGATTTTACAAAGAGTAATTTCCACTTCATTCACAAGAAAATGTTTTGCTTGTTTTTCGGGTAAATCTTTTAAGCGGCATACTTCAAAGAAGTCATTAATTTCATTATTAGCATTGTTTGAATTGTTCAACGTAATATTTTTTAATACTTGTTAAAAATCAGAATACAACTGAAAATAAAGCAGAGGCAAACTGTCAATATTTTCACACAGCAATTTAACAAGAATCGAAAATATGTTACAACAATTTGTTATATATTGAACCAGTAAGTAGCCTTGACCATAAAAATATTGTCAGGTTTGGATTCTATTAACCTGTTAAAAGATTTATTAAACCTGAACTCACCAATATCTTCAAAGTCGGAGCGTGATTGCGTCCAGACAAAATAAATTGTAGAACCCGGCAGATATTCCCAGCGTAATACAGCGTTACCTCTTAAAGATTTATAATTAAAGTTTGGATTATCAAATTCAAATGAAGGAGCGGGACCACTGCCATCAGGGTCAACAATAAAATTATCTTCATCAAAGGTTGAATTTCCTTGTCCATAAATATTATAATCGTAGCTCTTTGGTTTTGCAAGCTCTTTATATTTAGAATATTTTCCTGAAGAAATCAATGGTTGCAAATAAATTTGCAGACTAAGATTTGGAGTAAACGTCCAGTTTAATCTTATTCCTGCATAAAATGTTTTCTGTTCAAGTTCCGCAAAAACATATCTTTTGCCAAATGTAAAAACAGCACGGTCATCCGTTACCATAGTAATGTATTGTGTTTCTTCTTTGTTATAATCAAAACCGGGAGAGATTGAAATATAAATGTTTGTTGCAGGTCTTATTTCCAATTCAGGTGAGATAGAATAGTTATATGACTTTTCACCTTTGTATAAATAACCACCCATTTCTATAATCCAATTTTTTCGGTTATCACTACCCGAGTTAAGACTGATCTGATAACCTCCTCGATTTTTTACAAGTGGACCCCCACGTGTTAGTCTATTAGAATATGTACCTGAGGGATTGTAAGCAAGATTCCAGTTTATCCAGTAGTAATTAAGAAATTCCACATAACCAAAATTGAAAATTCCATGCCATAGAATATTTCCACCAAAATCATAATTGCGAAAGATTGCTCCTCCTAATTCTACATTACGAAAAATATTACCTGGATCAGTCCAATTATAACCTGCACCAATGTGCATATTTATTACATTTGTCATTCCCATAAAGCCAAGATCGTTTATATCAAAACCGGGAGAAATAACACCAAAAGCAGAATTAAAAAAGAAATTGCCTTTCTGCTTATTAAGTACCAGACGCATTGCATAGCCATTAAGAGAAGTAGCATTGCTATCAATTTCAATATAATCAGCATCGGGTCTTTGAAAATAATGAAGTGAACTTTTCTGCAAATCAAGAATTCTTTCTTTACTCCCTTTTACAGTTGAAAAACCACCCCAGCCTGCAAATACCCATGTCTTTGATGAATCGAGAAAGACCCATCCATCCACTCCACCTGTAAAAGCGTCTTTGTTAATTTCATCTTTTAATCTTACATCTTTAAACATTCTTGAAGTAACTGTTCCAATAAAACCAAGTCCCTGTCTGCCAAGATTAAATTCTTTCTGTCCGCGAAATATTCCATAATAAGTTAAAGGTTCAATTTCAGATTCTGATTTTTTCCCATCAATTTGAATCTCTGCGAATTCTCTTCTTGTGATGGACTGAATTGAACCAACATTCCAGTTATCTCCAATTTTACCGGAAATTTTTGCAGCACCAAGAATATGCGTTCCAACGGGTATGTCGGCATAATCATGATCTGGGACACTACCCTGTGGTGTTCTGCCAATTCTCCTGCTATAAAAAAATGAAGGATTCCACCAGTTAAAATTCCAGTAGTTGCCTGCACCACCTCTTCCAAAATTAAAAATGCTTGATCCCTCAATAAAGAATGGTCTTTTCTCATCAAAGTAAGTTTCTACATCACTCAGATTAACTACTGCCGGATCAACTTCTACCTGTCCAAAATCAGGATTTATTGTTGCGTTCAAAGTAAGATTAGTTCCAAGCCCGTATTTTATATCTGCTCCTGCACCTACAAAATATCTTGAGCCATCATTAAATGGATCGTTACTGCTGTGGTTTATAAACTCTGCACGAGAATTTATATATGGAAGAATTTCAAGATTATTAGAAGACTTGATATTTCCCAATCCATGCAAATCTGTAAAATGAGAGACAAATCCACTTTCTGTTTTAGGAATAAAGACAAGGTAATCACTTTCGTTTCTTCTAGCAATTACACGTTTTAAGTTTATTCCCCATATCATTTTTTCTTCTTCATGAAATCGTAATTGCGAGAAAGGAATTTTAATTTCGCAGTTCCAGCCAAATTCATCTCTTGCAACTTTAGCTTCCCAAACTCCATCCCAGGAATCATCATCCCAGGAATCATTATATAATATTCCATCGAATAAAGTTCCAGCTGCATTCACTCCAAAAAAATATCCGCTTCGTTTATCATGGTATGAGTCAAACCCAAGAGCAAAGTAATCGGAGTTTCCATTATCATCGCGGCGGACAAGATTAGCAGTGATAGAATCGGGATAAGTGTCATACATCTTCGCTGCTATGTAAATGAACTGATTATCGTAACATAGAAATACTTCTGTCTTTTGTGTAGGAGGTTTACCTTCGTCAGGATCGCGTTGTGTAAAATCCGTTATTGGTTTACATCCATTCCATTCCCCTTCAGTTATTTTTCCGTCAATATTTATTTGACTATTTAATCTTGATATTATAACTGGAATTTTAGGTTTGTTTAATATTGAGTCTGGTACCGAAGCAAATACAGACATAATATTAACAGCACAAAGCAATAAAACTCTTTTCATACACTCTTTTGTTTTTGGATTTTGACTTTGCAAAACTAAAAAAAGTTGTCTCCCTTATAAGTTTTAATTCACCAGCGGTAAATATACATTATAGGCGGAACATCAAACTCTCCCTAAATTCCTCTCTTTTGTAAAGAGAGGGACTTTTAATAGTTTATCCAATTTAAAATAAAAAACCGGCAGGGGTATTCTGCCGGAGTAAACTATAGATAGCTTACGAGCTATCTTACGGTTATCTTAAAAAAATTACTTTAACAATATCATCTTCTTTGTCTGGACAAAGCTGCCTGCACTTAACCTGTATATATATGTGCCGCTCGATAATTTGCTTGCATCTAGTTTTACTTCATATTTGCCCGCTTCCTGTTTTTCATTTACAAGTGTAAGGACTTCATTGCCAAGTATGTCATAGACTTTTAATGTTACATCACTTGTGTTTGCAAGCTGATATACTATTGACGTTGTTGGATTAAACGGATTTGGAGAGTTCTGTAATAACTCAAATGCTTTTGGAGTTTCTACATTTATTTCAACTATATCCGAATACTTGAACGATCCATCATTATCAATCATTTTAAGACGATACTGAAATTTTCCATTCGTTGTAATTTTATCTGCAAAAGAATAGTGTTTAGCAGAATTACTGTTACCATTTGCTTTTACTTCTCCAATCACACTCCAGTTATTGAAATTACTTTTTTCAATTACATATTTATGGCTATTTACTTCAGTTGCTGTTGCCCAGTTAAGTTGAACATTTGCTCCTACCTGCTTTGCACTAAAAGAAGTTAGTTCGACTGGAAGAGGAGTACCAGGAACAAAATTAACGCCTCTGAATACCTGATTTGTACCAGGAGTTGTAAGTGTAGTGGAAGTTGAAGATGCGCCAACATCAATAATTTTTACTAATGAAGTTGTAGCAGTGGTTGCATAAATAATAGGATTTGCCCCCGACCACCAGTCTACTACAAGACCACGGCATAAACCTGGACTTGTAATTGTATAAGTTAATGACCAGACACCACCAGAATAATCATACCTCTGTATTCCACCAGTCGAAGCTGCATCATCTGCTAAATAAGCTATAGTACCGGCAGGATTAATTGAAAAGGCGTATGGTGAAGAACCTGTTAGATTTGAATTAATAATATTTGTAGATGTTTGTCCAGAAGTATTTGGCACTCCTGTACCAACTGCATAAACACCTCTTGTCCCTGATCCGGTTGAATAATACAATTGGTTATTAATTATTTGAACATTTCTTATGTTTGTTGTTGTTGTACTTACAACCACATTATTTCCATTATCAATAACAACCACTCCTGAATTTCCACCTACGCACCACATATTAGTTCCGTTATATACTCCACACCTTGGATTATTTCCACTAAAATAAGCTGTAGTATTTCCAAAAAGAGTAAGTGTTTTTGAAGAATTGACATAATAACCAATTCTTGGAACTGCTGAACTTGTTGAGCTAGATAATGAAGAACTATAAGGTAATGAAGGAGGATTATATCCAACAACCGTCAGATAACTTCCATCTGGTGAAAGAGTAATTTGTCCTTCAGATGTTGCAGTACCCGATAAACATATTAAACCAGAACCAGTAACGGGTAGAGGTGTTGTTGAAACCAAAGTGCCTGTTATTGTATATTCATCTATAAATATTGCATTACCTGTGTTAGCTAATGTACTTATACCATCTCCAACCCGTAATACTGCAAGATTACCTGGAATGAATTGTGCATAAGAAGCAATTGATAGTATAATAACTATAAGAAAAAACTTACTGATACTTAATTTTATTTGCCTCATCTCTTCTCCTGAAAAAATATTAAAAGAAACTATATACTTTTCTTATGACGAAACTTAACTAAATAACATTTATTCTTGAAATTAATTTTATGTTAAGTTATACAGGCACTTTTTAACAATTGTCTGCAATTAATCAAACTCTCCCTAAATCCCTTTCTTTAAAAGATGATTTTTGTTTATAGTTAGTCGAACTCATCCCCCAACCCCTTCTCTTAAAAAGAGAAGGGACTTTTAAAAAGTCCTTACCTTCCCAAGGGAAGGATTTAGGATGGGTTCTTTTGAAATTACAAACGTCGGTTTTAACGTTACATACTCTCCTTAAATCCCTCTCTTTTGTAAAGAGAGGGACTTTTAATAATTTATCTAATTTAAAATAAAAAACCGGCAGTAGTATCCTGCCGGAGTAAACTATAGATAGCTTACGAGCTATCTTACGGTTATCTTAAAAAAATTACTTTAACAATATCATCTTCTTTGTCTGGACAAAGCTGCCTGCACTTAACCTGTATATATATGTGCCGCTCGATAATTTGCTTGCATCTAGTTTTACTTCATATTTGCCCGCTTCCTGTTTTTCATTTACAAGTGTTAATACTTCTTTGCCTGTAATGTCGTATATCTTTAGTAACACATTCTCCGGTGCGGCTATTGTGTACTGTATTGTAGTTACAGGATTAAACGGATTAGGATAATTCTGAAGCAGTGAATACACCTGTGGTATTTCTACATTTACTTCTATCTGATTGCTATATTCAAACGAACCGTCCGTATCTATTTGCTTTAAGCGGTAGATATATTTCCCACTTTCTTTTACTGTATTATCTGTGAATGTATAATCGTGTGGAATATTACTGTTTCCATTACCATTTACAAATCCTAATTTGCTCCAGCCATTAGCACTAAACTGTTCACTCTTTACTCTCTCTATCTCAAAGCCGTGGTTGCGCACTTCTGTTGCTGTATTCCAGTTTAGTGTAACATTGCTGCC
>CAZHVS010000008.1:0-158274 GCA_964536015.1 uncultured Ignavibacteriaceae bacterium | reverse complement strand
CATCACCTTGATAAATGATATAAAAGATTTACCTAAACCTAATGTTTTTTTTTATAAAACAAAAATGATATTTACACCTTAATATTTAACTATGTATCTATTTACTTTGCCATCAACACAGTCAATATTTTTCCTTCTGAAATCCCCATACACGAAGTTCCGATTTATAAGTCTTAGGGTTATTTGCTTTAATAAGATGAACTAACGAAGAAAGTATTTTACGTATTTCATTCCTCAATATGTTTTTGCGACTAACTTTATCCGCTACATTTTCATCAAGCACATTTGCATCATTTTTAAGAGTTCGATACTGTTCACGAATTTCCGTCCAGAATTGCAATCCATAAATTCTATTCTGAAGGTTGTCCCGCACAATTGCATCAACCACAAGGTCTAATGCAGACACACGGAAATCGCGGTCAAGTGGAAGTTTGTATGAAGTGCCAATCTTCAAAATTCCGTATTGCGAAAAATGAGCAATAGCATCATCTGCATAGATTTCCTTTAAATATCCTTTCAGATACTCAAGGCATTTATCAATTTTCCTATCAAGATTTTTTAATGCCTGCGTCTTTTCGGGGCGGAGGCTGCCTTCGGATTTGCGGGACATTAATGTCAATTCATACTCCTCCAGTACTTGCTCCATTCGAGCAGATGTAACCCACGTAAGCGTCAATTCGGGATGCTTTTTCCAGCTTGCAACTACACCTTTGCCTATTGTTAATAAATCCATATCCGCTGAAGGAATATATCCCTTTGTTCTTCCTGCCGAAGAAGTATCCGTATCTTGAAGCTCTTCTTCCATAATATTTACCCTTTATTTTAATAATAGACTATTTTATAGAAAAATATGTATGTTGATTATCATCATATCAATATAAAAAGAATAATATTATTAGTAATATTATAAATATGTATAATAAAATAATAAGATATTAATTAATAATAAAAATATATATACAAAAACATATTTATTTTAATCAATAATTAAAATAATACTAAATAAAAATAATTATTTATATTAATAATGACAATATCAGCAATAAAAAAATAATTTTATAATAGATATTATAAATATCTATTTCAAAAGAATCATTTTTTTAGTTTCGATATAATTACCTGCCTTAAGCTGGTAGAAATAAACTCCATTTTGTAAAGCTAAACCTTGAAAAGTTTCTACAGGGTTAAAGTGAACTTCATATATGCCTGCATCTTTTTCTTCATTAACAAGTTTTATTATTTCTTTACCAAGTAAATTGTAAATGGTGAGTGATACAAAATCTTTCTTCTTAATAGAAAATTTTATGCTTGTAGAAGGATTAAATGGGTTGGGAAAATTCTGCTCCAGCTTTGCATTTGTTGGCAGGAGCACATCTATTTCTGTATTTGCAATTTCTTTTTTGGTTCCATCAAAATCAATTTGAATTAAACGGTATTTCCATCTTCCTGCAGGCAGATTATTATCGACAAAGGTATATTTTTTTTGTTCGGCAGAAGAGCCAAAGCCATCAACGAATCCTGCATCTTTCCAGAGGAATGGATTTTTTGAATCTGCCTTCTGAATAAGAAATCCTTTATTGTTCAGTTCAGTGGCGGTTACCCAGTTTAATAATACGCTGTTAGCATTGGAGACAGCGGTAAAAGAAATTAATTCTACGGGGACGAAATATCTTCTTTGGAGTTCGTTCCATAATTCCATACGTGCGCCATCGTAACCAAGCGCCCACATACCTACACCACGGAGGTTTTTAGCTTCTGCAAGGTTATATTTTAAACCGAGGCTTGAATCATTATCGAACCAAACCTGATACCAGCTTGTGTCACTAATTTGCCAGCGATACCACGGTACTTGATTATCCGAAGCCCATTGCTTGCCGTATGTAACCACATTAATTGCATCGTCTCTAAATCTTGTAGAGCTAACCCAACTTTGAACCGTAGCGTGTGGCGAACTTGTACGAGCTTTCCACTTTGCACCAAAATAAGGTATTCCCAGAATTAATTTTTCGGGAGTGGAATTAGTAACTGCACTCCACTGAGTATTTATAGTGTTAGTAATATTGTAAGTTCCACCAGTAAGCGGCGAAGAGGGTCCGGTAGTAGTGCTCCAGCTTCCGTAAAAGTCGTAACCCATAATAAAGATGTAATCGCAGGCAGCGGCTAAACCGCTTAAGACCCATCCGCCCCAATTAACCGCAGGTCCGGCAAAAGAAACTTCCTTACCGGGAAGTTGAGTGTGGATATAGGTTGATAAATCCTGCATAAAAGTATTTAATATAGAACCGCGCAGGGAAGTGCCCATTCCTTCGAAATCGACATTAACACCATCCATCTGATACTGTGTAATAAGATTTTTAACATTGGTAAAAAAAGTTTGCTTAACAGTAGAATTAGTAAGTAGCTGCCGAATTGCCGCAGTATCGAAACACACTGCACATAAGATAATTTTTACTCCGTTTTGATGAGCAAGGTTAATAACATCCGTCCAGGGCCAATAACTTGGGTTAGAAATAGCACCGGTAGAGCTAACCACAAAATCGAAAGCGGCAATATGAGTTAAAAGTGAATATTGCAAGTATTGTTTGGATGTAGAATATTCCCAGTCGGGCAAATAACCAAAAACATTTTTTGTTAGTCCGCTTTTATCATATTGTAAAGGGATGATACCTTTACCGTCGGGATCAAATAAAGAAGGTAATTTATCCGGGCTGCCAAATTCTAATTTGTGCATCTTGTGAACGGAAATTTCTTCCTGTGGAAAAAGACTAAACGAAGAAAAAGAAAAAAGAAGTAGTAAAAAGATAAATCGCATCGGGTTTCCAAAAAATTTTATTAAGCTATGACAAACTTAAGAAGAAACAGAAAAAATTCTAAGAAGTAATGAAACTAAATTGAAGAAATAATTTTTTTTAGGAGGCGTTCAAATTTATCTTTTACCCTGTTTGCAGTTTCCGTTACTTCGGAGTGTGAAAGTTTCTCGTCGGAAATTCCAGCAGCGTAGTTAGTAATACATGAAATGCATGAACAATCCATACCAAGTGCCGAAGCATAAACTGCCTCGTGGACAGTTGACATTCCGACAGCATCCGCACCAAGTTTAGCCATCATTTTAATTTCTGAAGGGGTTTCATAACTTGGTCCTTTTGTAAACCAGTAAGTGCCTTCCTTAAGAGAAATTTTTTCCTCAATAGCAGAAGAGTGAATAACTTCATTTAATTTCCTTGATGGGAAGTTGAGGAAGTTATTTTTCATATCTGCATTAGCTATTCCTATAAGAGCAGTAATCTCATTTTTTAAATACATAGCATTAACAGAAGTTGCTAACATTAAATCACCGGGTTTGAAGTTTGGATTAATTCCGCCAGCAGCATTGGTTAATATAATGTTCCTGCATCCAAGCGAATATGATATGAACACAGGTAACACGCATTGATGAATAGGATAACCTTCATAAAAGTGAATTCTTCCCTGGAATAATAAGACAATTTTATCATCCAGTTTAGCAATATGTATTTTACCTTCGTGTCCCTGCACGGTAGATAAAGGATAACCGGCAATGGAAGAAGTAGAAATGGACTTCAATAAATTTAATTGAGTTGCAAAATCACCTAAACCGCTACCAAGAATAATTGCTATATGGGGTGATAGCTTGAATTCCTTTTTAAGTTGAGAAATTAAATCCTTATAAATGATGCCAAGGTTTTTCAAATTATACTCGAAGTTAATTTATTAAAATACCAGCCAGAGTAGCGGTCATTAAAGTTGCAAGGCTTCCGCCGAGGACAGCTTTTAATCCAAATGCGGCAATATCTTTTTTTCTGTCAGGAGCTAAAGGACTAATACCTCCAATTTGAATTGCAATTGAAGCAAAATTGGCAAATCCACATAATGCATAAGTTGCCATGGTTATACCTTTTTCAGTCAACACATTATTTTTCATAAGCGTGGTTAAATCAAGGTACGCTACGAATTCATTCAGGACGACTTTAGTACCAATCAAACTACCGAAATGAAGAGCATCCTGCACAGGTACACCAATTCCAATCGCAAGGTATTGGAGAATTAATCCGAATAATAATTGCATAGAAAGAGGTTGTTTAAAATTTGCGATAAGGAAGGTATTTAAACCTGTAAAGTTTCCAATAAAGCCAAGTATATAGTTGAACATTGCAATAAGTGCTATAAAAGCAATTAACATTCCTCCAACATTAAGAGCAAGCATTAATCCATCACTTGCACCGGTTGCAGCAGCCTCAATAACATTTGAAGCATTTTTCTCAACTTTTAATTTTACTGTGCCTTTTGTTTCAGGAATACTAGTCTCAGGGAATATTATTTTTGAAATAACAAGTGAAGCAGGAGCTGCCATAGCACTAGCCGCAAGCAGTTGGACTGCAAACTTAATCTGTGCAGCAGTTATATCCATTTTATGAATTTCTGCAAAAGATTGCCCTAACATCTGTATGTAACTTGCCATTACACCACCTGCTATTGTTGCCATACCACCAACCATTATTGTAAACAGTTCTGAGTTAGTCATCTTTGCAATGTATGGACGAATAAGCAACGGAGCTTCAGTCTGTCCGATAAAAATATTGGCTGTATTGGAAAGAGATTCTGCGCCGCTTGTTCCAAGAATTCTGGACATTACCCAGGCCATTCCTTTTACCACAGTTTGGAGTATATTCAGGTAATACAAAATAGAAGTAAGTGATGAAACAAAAATTATTGTGGGTAAAACCTGGAAAGCAAAAAAGAATCCCAGACTATCGCTGCCGGAATTAATTGAAAGCTTTCCAAAAACAAAGTTAGCACCTTCTATTGTAAACCCAAGTAAAGCTACAATTGCAGAACCGAGCCAGTTAATTGCATCCTTAGGCCAGCCAAGAGGGAAGAACCAAGAGCGAAGCGTTTCACTATAGATTATAAAAACTGCAAATAACAATTGTATAGATAAACCTTTTACGACAAGAGACCAGTCAACTCTTTTTTTATTATTCGAAAAGAGAAATGCAATTCCCAATAAAAGAACAATTCCAATTAAACCTCTGAGCAGTGATATAAAATCCATATTAGTTTTCTTCCGGAATGTAATGACATTTTCTGCATCGTGCTTCATAGATATCAGCAGCACCAACAACAACTCTTTCACTTGAAACTATTTTGCGTTGAGTTTTATCCGCAGGATTACCGCATTTAACACAGATAGCAAGAGTTTTAGTTATGTATTCAGCAGAAGCTAATAGCTGTGGCATTGGTTCAAATGGAATTCCTTTATAATCCTGGTCAAGTCCTGCAACTATAACTCTCTTCCCTTCATTTGCAAGCTGGTTACAAATATTTACTAAATCATTTGAAAAAAATTGTGCTTCATCAATTCCAACAACTTGCGAACCCTTGGAGTATTTAAGTATTTCTTTTGCATCACTAATAGAAATTGAAGGAAGAGATAGTTCACTATGAGATACAATTTCTTTAGATGAATAACGGTTATCTAATTTTGGTTTGAACACAACAACATTTTGTCTAGCTATTTTTGCGCGTTTTAATCTTCGGATTAATTCTTCTGTTTTACCACTGAACATACAACCGGCAATAACTTCAATCCATCCGGTATCTTTAGGCAGAGCGTGAGGGGAACTTTCCATAATTTACCCGTTTAAATTTGAATCGCCAAATGCATATGGTAATAATTCAGATAATTTGAATACACCAATTTCTTTTTTTTGATTTATAAGTACAATATCAATATTGCCGCATAAATCAGAGATGATTTGTCTACACGCACCGCAAGGCATACAAAAATCTTTACTATCTCCGGCTATTGCTATTGCTTTAAATTTCCTGATTCCATCAGAGTAAGCTTTAAAAATTGCAGTCCGTTCTGCGCACATGGATAAACCGTAAGTACTGTTTTCTACATTGCAACCAAGAATAATATCTTCGTTCTCAGTTAGTAAAGCAGCACCAACATGAAAATTTGAATATTTTGGATAAGCATTTGATTTTGCTTCAATTGCTTTTTCTGCTAAAAGTTTATAATCCATATTACCTTTTTATTTTTTATATCTAAAAATAGATGATTGATTCTTCTTATCAAACCAAATTATCATTTCCAGGAAAATTTATAAAACTTTGCATTGAAGAAATGAATAACTAAAAATATTTCATACAATATTTGAAGATAAATTACTTTGTAAAAAGGGAAATTGTATCCAAATTTTTTATCAAATAATTTAATCATTATTAAATCGATAAGAAGTTTAAAAACTAATGGAAACATCATTTGGTAATTGAAGAAATTTAAAAATAAACTAAAAAGACAAGCAAGATTAATTATATGCCAGAGTGCAAGAATAATTTTATTTCTTAGCAAATAGTGGTAAGAAGTAGCTGTATGTCTTGCACGTTGATTTATATATTCTGAAAAAGTTTCTTTAGAATACGAATGCACTACTGACTCTTCTTCTGTAAGTAATCCAATTTTAAGATCATGTTTAACTGCTTTTTGAATCATCATATCATCATCACCACTAAGTGTCTGTGTTGTATTTGCAAAGCCACCAATTTGTAAAAAAGAGGATTTTTTCCAGCTAAGATTTCTTGCTACAGCATTATAAGGTAATCCAATATATGTTAGAGCGAAGGTAAGAAGTGAATTTCTAAAATTTTCAAAACAAGAAATTAAATTGATTAATGATTTATTCTGCACAAAAGGTGAAATACCAATTACAACATCATTTGTCTGGAGCATTTTTGAATGAGATTTTAACCATCCTTTTTTATGAATGCAATCAGCATCAGTAAAGACCAAATAGTTATTTTTTGCTGCATCAATTCCAGTTTGTATTGCCGCTCTTTTCCCTTTAAAAGATTTATTTGAAGAGTGAAGTACTTTTAGGTTAGGAATTAAATGAACCTTTTCAGAAGCTTTGTTAAAAGTTTCATCTGTTGATGCATCATCAATAATAATTATTTCGTACAATTCTTTTGGGTAATCCTGATTTGTCAATGAATTAAATAGAGATTCAATATTATCTCCTTCATTTTTTGCAGCAATAATTATGGATAATGGTAACAATTTCTTAGACTTGTTCATTTTTCTATGGAACAATAACCAAACAGAAAAAAGAATTATAAGATTACTAATTAGAATTGCAACTATTAAGAAAAAAAATGTGTTTTGTATCAATGTTATCTATAGCATTTATAATATGCAAATTTAAATAAAAAAGATTTGCATAAAAAAATTATTATTATATTTGTGATGTCATTTGGCAAAATCCCTCGAAAAAGCTAAAGTATTTTTAGCCGTTAAATAAATTTAAATTCACTTATTAACAAAAGGAGTAATGATGAAAAAAGGAATAATACTATTCTCAATTCTTTTTATTACCTGTTTTAACATGTTTGGACAGGTGAATGGGAGTAGTGATCCAAATATCTGGACAAAAATTTATCCGGACCAAAATCCAAAACAAGAAGATTATACATTAAGAGAATGGGTTTCACCAAATCCAAATCCGATGCAGTTTTATTTAGATGATGGTGCACTTGCAACTATCCTTCCAAATTTTAGAATAAAACCAGGGACTGGCTCAACGCAGTCTGAAATGTCAATAGATATGCATCCTACAATGCCAAGTATTATATTTGCTGGCGCAAATGCTACAAACTGGCCTTATTCTACGATATATGGAACTGGAACATATTTTTCAACAGATGGTGGAACTACTTGGGGAGGCTTTGATGATCCTCAAAGTTACTATGGAAGAAATTCTGGAGACCCAGCAGCTATTATAGGCCCAAATGGGAATTTCTATATGGGTTTTATTAATAATAGCAGTGGACAGAGTATCGCTGTTTCTACTAATTATGGAACCAGCTGGACTTCATATACAGTTGCTCCCAATCCTGGAACACTATTGGATAAAAATCATTTAATGGTTGATAAACTAGAAACCAGTCCTTATGTTAATAGAGTATACGATGCCTACACTCCTTTTGGTGGAACAAACAATTATAAACTTGAACTAAAATACTCGTCAAATTTTGGCCAAACTTGGTCATCAGGGGTTAATATTAGTACAGGTTTAGCTAGTTCTTACTTAGATCAGGGAGTTAATATTCAAACTGGTCCTAACGGAGTTGTATATGCTGCTTGGGCAGTTTATATCGACAATTCTGTTTCAACAGGAGAAGATGGAATTGGCTTTAATAAATCTACTGATGGTGGACAAACATGGGGCACACCTATTTTTGCTTATCAGGTTTCAAACTTTGGAATTCGTGGTAATTTGACCAGTAAGAATAATATCAGAGTATCTTCGTTTCCATCAATGGCAGTAAATAGAACATCGGGCGAAATCTATATCACTTTTCCTCAGAAAGCAAATATAACTCCTTGTGGAAATAGTATTGATATAGTAATGATTAAATCAACTAATGGAGGAACTACTTGGTCTGCTCCGGTTAGAGTAAATGATGATCCTCTTAACAATAGTAAAGATCAATATTATCCATGGATGACAATTGATCAATCATCGGGAAATTTATTTGTTGTTTTCTATGATAGCAGAAATGTTGCCAATGATAGTGCTGAAGTTTACGTGGCTCGTTCGAATGATGGAGGAGTTACATTTCAGAATTTTAAAGTAAGTGATGCTGCTTTTAAACCAATTCCCATTTCTGGATTAGCTAGTGGATATCAGGGAGATTATATTGGGATTGCTGCTGTCAATAATATTGTATTCCCATTATGGGCAGATAACAGAACTGGTAATTATCAAGGTTGGTCAACCAAAATAATAATTGGTCCAGATATTCAACATACAGGATTGACTAATACTGAAAATAAAACAGGTCCATATGCAATTAATTGTATAATCAATCCTGCTGGTTCTGGAATTAATCCTTCTAGGACAAAATTGTACTGGTCAAGAAATAGCACTACAGCTTTTGATAGTATTACAATGACAAATACCACTGGGAATAACTGGACTGCATCAATTCCTGGTAATGGTCAAAATGCAATTTACCGATATTATATAATGACTTTCGATTCTTTAAATCAATATGGTTTGTGGCCTGCTGGTGCACCTTCAGTTCCACATATGTTTGTAGCTGCAACGGATACAGTTAAACCTGTGATTACTCATACTCCATTATTGGATGTACCAAGACTTGCATGGCCAGCAACTGTGACCGCTACAGTAACTGATAATATTGGTGTTGATTCAGTTTGGGTTAAATGGTATAAAAACTCAACTACAACAGGAATTAAGCATTTTAGATTGAATAATTCTGGTGCAAATGTATTTGCTGCTCTTTTCAATTCAGATACTAATCAAGTCGCTTATGATGATTCCATATTTTATAAAATATATGCAAGAGATAATTCTTCACAACATAATGTTGACTCCACTGCATTATATAAATTTAAAATTGTTGCAATTGCAAATGCAACGATTGGAACGGGTACAACTGCTGTTGGTTGGCCTTACTACACATATTATCATGATTCAAGAACACAAATGTTGTATCTTGCTTCAGAGATATTAGCTGGTGGTGGTTCTGCTGGTGCAATAACAAGAATTGGTTTTAATGTTGTATCTGCAGCTTCGCAGGTTATGAATGGTTTCTATATTAGAATGAAGAATACAAATATTACATCCTTAACAGCATGGGAAACCGGTTTCACAGATGTATACTCAGGAACTTATACTGTTCCAGGAACAGGTTGGCAAACAATTGATTTAATGAATCCATTTATTTGGGATGGAACTTCTAATTTGTTAATAGAAATTTGTTTTGATAATACAAGTTATACATCTAACACTACTGTTAATTCATCGACAACAACTGCAACATTAAACAGGCATTATCATATGGATAATGGAACTGGTTGTACAATGACTTCGACTTCAACTGCAGCGACAAGACCAAATGTTTATTTACAATTTAATTTGAGTCTGGTTCCGGTTGAGTTGACATCATTTACTGCGAACGCCGATAATAATAATGTGCAGATTAAATGGTCAACTGCATCAGAAAAGAATAATAGTGGATTTGAAATTCAAAGACGAAGTGAAGATGGGACATACTCTAAAATTGGCTTTGTTTCTGGTAATGGAACATCTACTGAAGTAAAGAATTATAGTTACACAGATAAAAATCTTATGGTTGGTAAATATACTTATCGTTTAAGACAGATTGATTATGATGGAACATATACATATACTAATGAAATTAATGTTGAAGTAGATCCTCCAAAAGTTTTTGCATTAGAGCAGAATTATCCAAATCCATTTAATCCCAATACTTCAATTAAGTATTCAATCGCAAAAGATGGATTGGTTAATATTTCTATTTACAATGCACTAGGAGAAAAAGTCGGAGTGCTTGTAAACGAAATTCAGAAAGCTGGAAATTATGATGTAACCTTCAATGCAAAGCAATTTGCAAGTGGAGTTTATTTCTACAGGATGGAAAGCGGAAACTTTACTTCAATTAAGAAGATGATACTTATTAAGTAAAAGAAAACTAGCAACTAAGTAAAATTAAAATGCCATCTCGTTTGGGATGGCATTTTTATTATTAAGAGTGCAAAGAAAATTTTTCTCTTACCACCCAGACGATTCTTTTTCAGGACTGCTCGTTTTTCTTCCATTTCCATGAATATTACAACTTTCAGGCATTTTTGTTGTAATTATAAGATCACTTCTGGTTTCAGGACATCCATCAGTTGCAATTCGTGAATCACCTTGTTCGATACTAATTTTACAAAAATTAGCAGTAGAAACACCATCAGGCAATTCAAAATATTTTAAAGGCAGATTAATTTTCTGATATACTTCTTGCATAAACATTGCCCAAATTGGCATAGCAGCTCTTGCACCTTGACCATACCAGCTGGTAAAATGAACTCGTCTATCATCAAAACCAACCCATACAGCACCGCAGAGTTGAGGAGTGAATCCAACAAACCAGGCATCAGAAAAATCTTGTGTTGTACCTGTTTTACCTGCAGCGGGACGATGGAAATATTGTCTTGCTCTAGCACCAGTTCCATAAGCTAATACATCTTCCATCATATTAACTACAATAGCTGCTGTCTGAGGCGGAATAGCTTCTCTGGATTCCTGTCTGAATTCTTCAATTAAAACATTGTTTCTATCTTCAATGCGTAAAATGGAAATGGGAGAATTGTAAATTCCATCATTATCTAAAGTCGAAAATGCAGAAGCCATCTCAAGTGGTGAAACTTCAACAGTACCTAATGCAATTGATGGAAATGGTTGAAGAGGGGAATTTATTCCCATTTTCTTTGCATATTTAATTACTTGAGTGGGTGGAGCCATATCTGAAATTGTTAATCTTCCTGCAATAATGTTAACAGATTTTGCAAGCCCTTCTCTAAGTGTCATATATCCGCCATAACTTCCATCGGAGTTATTAGGAGACCATCCATTAAAATCGAATTTTTCATTTAAAACAGAATAAGCAGGGAAGTAGCCATTATCAATTGCAACAGTATATACAATTGGTTTAAAGGATGAACCTGGTTGCCTTCTTATTTGTGTAACGTGATTTAGTCCATAAATGAAATTTTGATTTTGTCCTCCAACTAATGCCCGTATTTGTCCATTTTTGGGATCAAGAACTACAAAACCAACTTCAATAGTACTTTCAAGTTTTTTTACCGATTCGATAAAACCCGGGTCATTTTTAAGTTTGTTATATATAGCAATTTTCTGATCTTGAGTAGAAGCAGCTTTATACTCAGGATCATTTTTAATAGCTTTTTCAATTAAACCAGATAGAACTGTTTTGTTGTTGTTCCAATTCCAGTTTTTATCAAATATTTCCTGGTACTCTTTCATATGTTTTTGAACAACAGTATTTGCAATCTTTTGCATTCTCATATCAAGAGTTGTATAAATATTCAGACCATCTCGATAAAGGTCATATCCATATTTTTCTGCGATAGGAGTCATTTGTTGCCGAATGTATTCAAGGAAATGAGGAGCTTCATTTCTAAATTTAACCTTTTTTCCACCGGCAAGGACTATAGGCTCACTTTTATATTTATTATAATCGGATTCTGATAAATAACCAGCATCAACCATTGTTGCCATTACAAGATTTCGTCTGTTCAATGCAGCTTCCATTTTTCTTTCTGGATCATAATTAACAGAAGATTTCAGCAAAGCAATTAATAATGCAGATTCAGGGACAGTTAGATTTTTTGCTTTTTTATCAAAATAAATATTTGATGCCGTTTCAACTCCGTATGCACTTTTACCAAAATAAGATACATTCAGATAGAGTTCAAGTATTTCCTTTTTGGTGAAATTCTTTTCAATCTGAATTGATGTAATCCATTCACGCACTTTTCTTACGATAACATCAAATGAGTTTTCTTTTTGTTCTTTAAGATTGTAGAGGTTTTTTGCAAGTTGCTGTGTAATTGTACTTGCACCACCACCAGTTCCAAGGAAAGGTAGAATGTTTTTAATCATTGCTTTGATTAATCTATCAAGATCAACTCCCCAATGACTATAAAATTTTCTATCTTCTGTAGCAATCAACGCATTGATTAGATGTCTCGGTAATGAATCAATATCTGTCTCAATTCTGTTTTCAATATAGAATTGCCCTATCAATTCACCATCAATCGAAAAGACTTTACTTGCTAATTGAGGTCTTGGACTTTCAAGCTCTTCTAATGAAGGAATACCAGCAAATACATAGATTATAAAAGCAACTAATACTATTAAAATTATGGAACCAAAAACTACAAAAAATTTTTTTCTGGGGGACATTGTTTTTTTCTTTTTCTTTGAGTTAAAAGAATAAACGTATTTTTTTTGTTGCTCCATTTTATTTCCAATCCACAATTTCAAAATTATTATTTCTGAAAACACCATAGCATGGTTTATCAAGCCACGAGCCTAAATTAATATAAATTCCGTTCTTATAGTATAAATACTGTCGTTTATGTAAATGACCAAATAGTACAAAATCATAACCTTGCTCAATGATTTTTTTTGCCGAATCGAATAATCCATCTTCTTCGCCATAATCTTTTTTAGCAGTATAACTGCGGCTTTTTTTACTCGTACCACTTGCTATTTTTATACCTAAATCCGGGTGGATAGTATAATAAAGACTTTGAAGAAATTTGTTTCTCAGAATTTTTTTTAAGATGTTATATCCGAGATCATTTTTTACTAATCCATCACCATGATGAATAAAAAATTTTTTCCCATTAATTGTTGTACTTAATTCGTTTTCATATATGTTCGCATTAAATTCATCTTTAAAAAAATTCCTGTGCATAAAATCATGATTGCCAATAAAATAATGTAGTTTAACTCCACTCTCAGATAATTCTTTTAAAGCCGTTAATGTTTTGTAAAACCCTTTTTGATATACTCTATTATACTCAAACCAGTAATCATATAAATCACCAACAATAAATAGTTCATCAGCAACATCGCGAATAGAGTATAAAAACTTGACAAGTAAACTCTCTTTTTGGGTCTCTTCTACTTTACTTTGCAAACCAAGATGAACATCTGAAATAAAATAATATGTTTTATTCATGAAATTTACTCATAAAAATTTCTATCATGAATTTTTGATAACAACCAGTTATGAGGATCAATGATTATATCATTGGGATATTTATCAAGTTTTATTTGAGTTGAAAACACTTTCGAATTTATTTCAAACTTTTTAGTGAAGGAAAGAGCATCGTGTTGATACAGGATTTTTATTTCAAGAGGGAATTGATAAACCGAATATTCTTTTTGAACCTGTTCAACAGTTATATCAAGTAAATATCCATCACTTGTTTTTTTAGCTTTCCATCTGTAATCTAATTTTAAGATACCTTCTCCTTGATAAACCCATTGCTTAAAAAATTTATCAAGATTCTTTCCTGAAATATTTTCTGCAAGATTTTTAAAATCTTCTGTGGATGCGTTTTTGTATTTAAATGTCTGGTAATATTTTTTAAGTAAAGAGAAGAAATTTGTATCTCCGATTTCCCATCGAAGCATATGTAAAACCCATGCTCCTTTATTATATACTTTGGAAGAAAATAAATCTTCGCCTGGTGAATAGAGAGTTCCATCTGAATTATCATAAAACTGCTCAATCATTTTTTCTTTCAGTGCTTGTTTTCCATTTACTCTTTCTTCAAATAATGCCTCGGAATAAGTAGCAAATCCTTCATTTAACCAAATATCATCCCAGGTAGCAGGACCAACAGCATCACCCCACCACTGGTGTGCTAATTCGTGAATATAAATATCATAGTTATAACCTTCTCCATCAACGAAATTCGTTCCAATTCCTGTTATTGTCTGATGTTCCATTGCACCCATTTGCCACAAAAATTCTGCAACCCCGTACTTTTCTTTAATAAAAGGATAATCACCAAAAAGTTGTTCAAATACTTTGATATAATCTTTATGAGGAAGCCAATCTTTCTTTGCAGACTCAAATCTTTCCGGAAGTACATAATAATTTAATGGCATAGTATCGTTATTAACTGAAATATATGTATCATTAAATTGTGCAAAATCTGAAGAGTAAAGACAGATTAAATAAGTTGAGATTGGATAGAGCGTTTTCCAATGATAAGTTCGTTTGTTCCCTTCAGTTATTTTGTTAATAAGTACTCCATTTGAGATAGAAACTTTTGATGAATCAGATTTGATTGAAATATCAAGCATTGCTTTATCTGAAGGGACATCGTTGCATGGAAACCAGGTAGAAGCATATTCAGGTTCATTAAGCGAATAAGTGAGATATTTCCCGTTTATTCTTCCAAATACAAATGATGATAGTCCAAGTTTTTTAGGTGTTCCCTCATAATCTATGGAAACGATAAATGTATCTTTGATCGAATTTTTATTAAATATCGAAAGCCTGGTTTTATTGTTTTTATAATCAACTTTTTCACCATTAAGATAAATTGAATTGATTTTCATATTATCATAAAAATTTAAATCGATTTGTTTCAATTGATTATCAAGGATGATACCTTTCAATTCAGCGTGCCCAATTAATAATTTTATTTCAGGTTGTAATTCTATTTTTAGATCATAATGAAGGACGTCAATTTTGTACTGATTATCAGAAACATATGAAGATGTTTTAATGTGTTTGGTCTTTACAATTTTTAAAAAAGAATTTTGTTTATAATCAGAGTTGGAATTACTATTAATCTGTATCCAGCCATAAGACAAAAGCAGTGTTAGACCGAATAATAAATATGATATACTTTTATTGCTAATGTTCATCAGAAAATATTTTTACTATAAATTACAATGCAATATAAAAATTGTAAATCATAATGAAGAGAGAAAAATTCATTCCTCTAAATGAACTTTACTTTTTCTTTGCTTTATAATCTATATGAAAATGAAATCTCTGAAATTTTCTTGGAAGATGAATAATATTAAAAACCATTACTCCAACGGAGAATCTGTCAAGCCATGAAGAAAGGGGCCAGCCAAAGTGCACGTGCACTTCTTTTTCAGAAGGCAGATCATATTCTATTGTCTTAAGAAGACCGTAAATCATATCGAATAAGCTCCATCTATTTTGAATGGAGAGCCAGAAATGATTTATAAATTTAGGTTCAGGATGTTCTGTCCGTGCAGAATAAAAACTTACAAAAACAGAATTCGGATCTGAAGCTTCAATATCTTTTTCCTGTGGACGTTTAAAATGAATATTGACAACGTTTGACGGGGCTTCAGCAAGAGCGAATAAAACTTCCATAGGAGAACGCGATAATTTTCTAACAGGAATTTCAGGGGAACGATATTTTGAAATTCTTAATCCAGCAAAGAAAACAATAGCTGTAATAATAAACCACAACTCTGTACCATAAGGTCTGTGAATCATTATATAAATTAATGTACTGGTCAAAATTATAAATAGAAACAAAGTTCCCACTCTTGATTTTGCGTACTCAATTTGTTTCGAACCTTTTGAGTATCTGTATTTTAATAATGAACCGGTATTGATAACAAAACTTGCAACTAAACCAACTGCGTACATTTCTGCAAGAACCGCCTGGCTTCCTGCAGTAATTATAAGAATGAATGAATAAAAACAGGCGTTAATTATATGAATGCGGTAAAGTGATTGACGTTTATTTTCTTTAACAAGCCAATTGAAATGATATTTTTCTGCAACTTTATCCATAAGCTCTGCAGAAGCAACCATTGCCGTATTAACTGCCATAATTAATGTCAATGAAGCAAGAAGACTCAATACAAATCCGAAAATTGGACCATTGACTGATTGAGCCAAAGTTGGAATTAAGTTCGTTTCATGGTCATTAACATTAACATTTGAAGTTAATGCAAACATTGCAATTAAAGGAGTTATTATTCCTACGGTTAAAGCAAGAAAATAATATGCTTTTCTGATCTGCTTCCAGTTTTTAACCAATGATGCGGTTTGTAACACAGACTCAACTCCTGAATAAGCAAGAATACAACTTCCAATCCCTGTTATAATTAATCCATAGGTCGTAAAAAAATTTCCTTGAGAAAAATCACTTACAAAATCAGACCATCCAGTAGAAAAAAGTGCGAGAGATTGGGAATCAAAATTAAGAAAGCCACCAACAATAAGATTAATTAGTACAAAAGCTGCAAACACAAAAATACCAAAAGTAAATTTAGCATTCTCTTTAATTCCCATTATGTTTAATAAGGAGATGAGCCACACTACTGCAAACATTAAAATATATTTTTCAGTCATACCCATTCCGAAGAATGCAGTTCCATTTTCAACAGCAGAAACCGTTGAGATTGTTGCTGTTAACACATAGTCCACCAAAATTGATGCAACTGCAATAAAAGAAAATGAAGGTCCCAACACTAGGTAAGAAAATGAGTAAACTCCACCACCACGAATATTATTTACTTCAAGTATATTGGAAATTTCAATAAAACGGGTTGTCAAATACCTTATAAGCAGGGAAGTAAATGCAATATAAAATATTGCCTTAAGCCCTATAAATCTGTAAGCTTCAAATGGTGCATAATAAATTGATGTCATTTCGTCCATCAGCGTGATTATACCAATTGCAAACCACGTTAACCACCATCTTCCGCCTTCAAAGAATGACAGAAAATTACTTTTCCTGATGATAAAAAAGAAAATTAAAACAAGAATAATATTAGTTATAGTAAATACGAATGCAGACATGTGTTCATATTAATGATTTTAGTAATTAATCAAATTATCAGAGTGAAAAAAATATAATTATTCAATCGAGTAAGAAAAATCTTACACCAAAGTAAGGTTTCCAATTCCGTTTTTGTAGTCTTCATATAAGTATTGCAAATCTAAAACAAAAAATGAAAACAAAAAATTAATTTTTTAACCTTTAGCTGTCTTTATTCTTTTTGTATTTTAGTAATGGATAAAAAAAAGATAACCAAGGAAAATAAAATGAAAAATTTGCTTTTGATAATTCTGATAACTACATCTTTATCTGCTTTTGCTTGTACTAAAAATAGTGGTGATACAATTTTTGTCGCTTTCTGGAATGTAGAAAACCTTTTTGATACAATTGATGACACAAATAAAGATGATTCAGAATTTCTCTCATCAAGTAAAAAAGAATGGAATGAAGAAAAACTTGAAAAAAAAATGTTCAACCTTTCACGTGTAATTATTTCAATGAACAATGGTGAAGGACCGGATTTAATGGGATTTGCTGAATGCGAAAATGAAACCGTGTTTACAGAAATGGTAAATAAACATCTTTCAAATTTTTCATATAATATTGCATACAGAGAATCTCCTGACAATAGGGGAATTGACGTAGCTTTCATATATGACAAAAATAAATTTGACGTTGTATCAATAGTTGGTGATACGGTTATACTTCCATCCAACTATCCAACAAGATTGATTATGAATATTAATTTGAAAACCAAAACTGGTGAAGACTTATATATTTTTGTTAATCACTGGCCTTCAAGAAGAGGAGGAGAAACTGAATCAGAAAAGAACAGGATTGCAGCTGCAGAAGTATTAAGAACAAAAGTTGATGAATTATTCAAAACCAACCCTGATTCCAAAATTATTATTATGGGTGATTTTAATGATGAGCCAAATAACATTTCTATTACAGAACATCTAAAAGCAAATTATTATGATTGTAATGCAATGATTGTGGGCAATATTCCACCAATGAATGAGTTGTACAACCTTGCTGCCAAATCAAAACAAATGGGTTTGGGTAGTTTTAAGTTTCAGTCATATTGGAACTTAATTGATCAAATAATTATTTCTGGTGCTTTACTAGGTGGAAAAAATTTTGATTATATCTGTGATTCTTTTGAAATCTATAAACCATATTTTATGGTAACACACTCAGGGAAGTATGAAGGCGCACCTCTTCCAACATATGGTGGAGATAGATACATTGGTGGATATAGCGATCACTTTCCTGTGATTGCAAAATTTTTAATGAAGTAGTTAAAAATTATATTCTTAACTACTTTCAAATTAGATTTTATTTAAAGAAAATAGTATAATGTTCTGTTGGACTGATAATTTTTTGTTCAACTTTGAAACCTTTTTCTTTAGCTTTTAAAATTAACGGCATAGGAGGAAAAGGAGTGATTAATAAATATTTCTCATTTTCTTTTAAAGTTTCAAGTTCACCGATTACTTTATTTGCAGGATGAACTCCATTGGCAAGGTCTTCTCGTGCATCATATTTAATTTTTATTATCTCTTCGTGATTTGAAATAATTTCTTCTTTCTTATTTGAATCATAAGAGAGAATTCTTCTTTCACCTTCCAGTGATCTTAGTTCTGTTAAGTTTTGAGAAACCTCAAGTGTACCAACATATTCTTGGTTGTCATTTCGTAAAGCATAATAAGCGATGTGAATGAATTGTCCATGTAAATTTATCCAGAAAGCTGCTTTGTCTTGTCTGCCTGATTTGAAGTCATCAAGAATTTGTTCAACAACAGCAACACTTGAAGGTGGGTGACAATACTGTACTTTACGTCCAATTATTGCTCTGTTACGTTGAAATATTCTTTCACTTCCTTCGGTAAAGAACCTAACGTTATCATCTTTATCAACAAATGTAAGATCAAAAGGAAGTTTGTTCATAATTGTTTTAAGTTCTTCCATGTTAAAATTACCAGAAGGCAACATAATCCTGTTTTTAAGAAAATTAACATCTTCTTGCTGGACTGACTGACTGTCGGGTTTCCATTCAACTATTGGTGCTACAAGACAGTAACCAATTTCCAAACTTTGTTTATAAATTTCATACCAGTCAAGTTCAGTAAGAGTATCTAAAGACATTGGAAACAAAATTTCTTCTTCTTTTTGTATCATATCTTTTATTGCATTTAAAGTGGGTTTGATTTTTGATAATATAAAATATTCAATTTCAGATATTTCTTCTTTTAATAATTTTAATTCAGAGACAACTTCTTGTAATAATTTGCGTACCTGATCATCCTTACCCCACATTACAATTGATGGACCTGTTATCTGATATTTTTCAAGATAAGGGAAAAGTAAATTTTCTTTTCTTCTGTAGTGCTTCTCAATATCCATCAAATTATTAAATGATGTTTTCACTTTTAGCATAATAGATTTAATTTCTTCTTTACTTTTGATTTTTATTTCTTCAAAAAGAGAAGTTAAAATTTCAATTTCTCTATTAATGGCAAGATTTTCTTTCCTGAATGCATCAACAGGATGTCCGGATGGAACATTCTTTATATTTTCATTTAATATTCCGTGTAAAGCATTTGAATGTAAGTCACAAAGTTCAAGCATTTTTTCAGCAGGCATTCCTTCAGCAATTAATTCCTGTTCTACTGCAAGAACATCTTCATAAGCAACAGTTTTTAATTTATCTGCAATTTGAACTTTAATTTCGGCAATATCATCCACAGAATCAATCTTCTTGAGGAGCTGTTTTAACTCATCTAATTTATTTTTTCGATTATTTATTAATTCACTCATTATTACTCCTTTAAGTATATTTCTATAATAGGATAAAAATATCCGTTTATAAAATTAACTAATTTCATTTGTAATAAGTTCCTTGAAACAAAAAATTATTTATACTCAAATGAGCTTTGAGAAGATTTTTTCTGCAATTTCATATACTGATAAATTTTTATCAGTAATTTTTTGTACAGATGATTCAACTAACTCTTTATTATCATCTGTCCATAGTTTGTTTAGAATTTTATTTTCAACAATTTCGCGAATACGATCAATTGTTCTTGCATTACGTCTTTGCTGGAAAGATTGATTTGTTAAAGAAAAATCTTTATGATTTTCAATGGATTCAAAAAGATTCTCAATGCCTTTTTCTTCAGAGGCAATTGTTTGAATAACAGGGGGAAGCCATGAATTGGAATCATGTGTTTTTAATGAAAGTATAGTTTTTAGTGCATTTACTGCTTGTTCTGAAGCGGGTCTATCGCTTTTATTCATTACAAATATATCAGCGATTTCCATAAGTCCTGCTTTCATTGCCTGCACAGAATCACCGGATTCCGGCACAAGTACCACTACAGTTGTATCTGAGGCTTTTGCTATATCAAGCTCTGATTGACCTACACCAACTGTCTCAAAAATAATAAAATCATAACCAGCTGAATCAAGAATATCAGCCGCATCACCAGCTTTTTTACTCAAGCCACCAAGGCTGCCTCTTGTTGCCATACTGCGTATAAAAACGCCTTCATCTTTACTCCAGTCAGTCATTCTTATTCTATCTCCAAGTAAAGCTCCACCGGTAAAAGGACTGGTAGGATCGACTGCTATAACAGCAACTGTTTTATTTCTCTCTCTGATAAGCTTGATTAACAGATTTGTAATCGTACTTTTTCCTGCACCCGGAGGACCGGTAATTCCAATTCTATATGCATTACCAATTTTATGCTGAATATTTTTAAGTATTTCTTCGGAGTTTACAAATTCGGACTCTACCACTGAAATTGCTCTTGCTAATTTCCTTTTATCTTTGAAAGTAAAATTAATTTCAAAATTCATTTAAATTGTAGAGTTTATTTTGCCTTATGTACTCATTTACTTTATATGGTACAAGGTAATCTATGGATAAATTATTTTTAACACGTTCTCTTATTTCAGATGAACTTATTTCCACAATTGGTGTATCAAGAAAAATTGCATTTTCAAAAAATCGATTCCATGAGTTGACTCTATTAAAAATTCTTTTAAGAACTATCAAATTGACAAGTTTAATAATTTCATCAGGTTCTTTCCACGCTTCAAACACTAGCAGGTTATCATATCCTATTATCAAATCTATTTCATCGTAATCTTTTTTAAATTCTTTTATGGTATCGATTGTATAAGAAATTCCTTTTTTATCAACCTCGTAGGTAGAAAAATCAAATTTGGGATTTTCAGCTAAAGCAAGTTTAAGCATATTTAATCTATGTATTTCGCTTGAACTGATTATGGTTTGTTTATGTGGTGAAATGAAACAAGGAATAAAAATTATTTTATCAAGTCCTCTTTGCTCAAGTACAGACTGAGTAGTAATCAAGTGCCCAATGTGTATCGGGTCAAATGTTCCTCCATAAATTCCAACTTTACTCATCAGTCATTCCTTTTGCATCAATTAAGTTTTTCTTACTGGTAAAATTAATGAATTATTTCCAGTTTATATTTTGTTTTTCTTCTTTATATGAAAATGGAGAAAGTAAATCAATCAAATAATTTCGATAGTAATTTATTTCCTGTTCATAAAAATATTTATTTAAACCGGAACTATTTTTAAATTGCATTTTTCGAAAAGCGAGGGTAGTAGAAGCTCTTAAATATTCTTTTCTAATAGTTTCATCAATCCAGCCTGGGATTTCTCTGTAATCGGAACATAAAATATCTATGTGTTTTGATGGTATTATTCCTGCTAATGATTCTTCAAGTAACTCATCGTGTATCATCTTTTTTTCTTTTGCAATTGATAACCTGAATACTGTAATAAAAATGATAATTGATATTATTAAAAAAATTATTCCAATTATAGAAGTCCTGTTCTGACTCACACTAAAATTCCATGCAAAATGAATAAACATTGCAAGCAGCAATCCGATTGGAGGTAAAATGATTTTATATACCAAAGGTTTGAATTTAGCATAGCCAAGAAATGCACCTAATGATGCTGTAGAAACACAATGCATAACCGCAGAAAAAAGTGTTCTTACAATAACCAGGAAAACCCAATCACCTACAGAGGTCCCGTAAGAAATAAAGTACAAAAAATTTTCAGTCATTCCGAAACCCAGACCGATAGCTCCGCCATATACAAGTCCATCCGTCATATTGTCAAATTTTCTGTTTGCAACTGTGAAAAGAAGAAAAATTCCTTTAGTAATTTCTTCAATAAAAGGAGCGATTATTATAATTTCTGCTTTCTGTAAAAAGTTTTCATTCTTAATAAATAAAGATAGAATTAAACTGAAAAAAAAGTTTCCAATTATTGCAAGTATAATAGCACCAACTGCACCCCAGAAAAAATTTCGAAGATATAAAGAAATCGGTTCTTTGTCGTATCTGTCAAGTTTATAGATAATAAATAAATATAAGCTGATAGGGATTATTGCTGCTAGTGCAGAAGCTAATAAAGGCATAAAACATTCACGTTGTCTTTATCCATTGAATAATTTCCTTTACAGACGGCCTTTTTCCATAAGATAAAATTCCAATTTTAAATATCTTTGCGGAAAGATAAATTGTTATAAAAGTTGAAATAATTAAAATTAAAATGGTAATCAGTAATTCTATTAAAGAATAATTTTCTGAAGAAATTTTCAACATCATTACTGCAGGCATTGTGAAAGGGATATAAGTAAGTGCTTTTACAATTCCCAGATCGGGATTTTGCATTACTGGAATTATTATCGCTACAGGTAACATAATCAACATAGAAAGGTAGGATGTTAATTGCTGAGCCTCCTGTTCTGTTGTTGCAATTGAACCTACACCTACAAAAATTGAAGTGTAAAAGATAAAACTAAAAACGAAATATAGCATCATAAAAAAAAGATTTTCAATTGAAGTAAAAATTAAAAGAGAATCTCCCATGAAACTTATTCCCATCAATAACCAGATTACAACCTGTGTTATGGCAAGAAGACTTAAACCAATCATTTTTCCCATTAATAACTCTGAGGGTCGGCAGCTCGAAATTAAAATTTCAATTAAACGATTCGATTTTTCTTCAACAAGACTTCGAATTAGCATTCCTCCTGAACCGAGAATCATAATCATCATTAAAATCATTAATAATAAAGATGATGTAAATTTTGCAAAGAAATCTGATTTTGATTCTTTTCCTTCTTTATCAACTTCAAAAGATTTTATATCTACATTAGCAGCAAGAATTTTTTTTAGAGATTTATCAACTCCAGCTTTATCAAGTTCAATATCCTGTCTTACTTCGTTGAAAGCTTTTTCTATCTTGTTTACATCTCTGAAGTTAACAGTTCCTTTTGAATAATATGAAACCTGTAATGAATCTTTATGAAATTGTGTAATTAAAATATAACTGTCAATTTTTTCATCTAAAAGATATTGTTTGGCAATTCTTTTAATTTCATTAAAATCTTTTCCTTTTGATAAAAGATTTATAATAACATATCTGGGCTGCTTATTTGGTAATGAGAATATTTTTAGTTTTTCTGTAAGTGGTTTTGTGTAAACAGTTGTCGAATCAAGGATACCAATAACTTTTGTAGATTCTTTTTCTTTTGTTGCAAGTTTTCCTGGCAAGTAAGTAAATACAAAAATAATTAGTGGAGTTAATATTAAAGATATGAAAAAAGATTTTGTTTTAACTCTTTCAAGATATTCCCATTTAGCGATTATTAAACTTCTATTCATAAACTGTATCAAATCTTTTGATTACATCAATAAAAATTTTGTTTAATGTTGGTTCAATTACAGAAAAATTTTTTATAGCAACAAGTTGAACAATAATTTTTAAGAACTGTGAAGGATTAACATCTTTCTGTAATTCAATTTCAGCATGGTTTTGATAACCATCAAATTTTTTTACACCATGTAGATTTTTTAACTTTTCTCCATCTCCTTCAAAATCAATTTTAATTGAACTAAATCCAAATTGTTTTTTTACTTCTGAAATATTTCCACTACAAACTTCTTTTCCTTTGTTTATGAGTAGAATATCATTGCACATTTTTTCTGCAATATCCATTTGATGAGTTGATAGAATTATAATTTTCTTTTCCTTTGCAAAATCAAGAATTAAATCTTTTATTAGTTGCTGATTAATTGGGTCAAAACCAGTGAATGGTTCATCAAGTATTAACACTTCAGGGTCGTGGAGAATAGAAATAATAAATTGAATTTTTTGCTGATTGCCTTTGGAGAGCTCTTCAATTTTTTTATTTCTGTAACCCGATACTTCAAGTTTATTCAACCATTCATCTGCCTTTTTTGTCAATTCAGAAGCAGAAATTCCTTTCAATCTTGAAAAATAATTTATTACATCAATTACTTTACTTTTTCTATACAATCCTCTTTCTTCAGGTAGATAACCTGTTTTTTCCTGAAAAGTACTGTCAATTAATTTGTTGTTAAATCTAATCTCTCCAGAAGTCGGTTTAATTATGTCAAGAATAATTCTAATTGTAGTCGTTTTTCCAGCGCCATTGGGCCCTAGTAGTCCAAAAATTCTACCAGGTAGAATCTTAAAAGAAAGATTATCAACAGCAGTTACTTGCTTATATTCTTTTACTAAATTGATTACTTCAAGCATTATTTGTAATTTTTTTGCAGCAAAGATAAACAAAAAAATTAATCAAGATAACTTTTTCTGCTTTACAGAGTTTTAGAGATAAAACTCTCAATATTTTCTGCCATTAAAATTTTTGCAAAAACTAAGCTCATTCTTTATATTTGTCAGGCTTTTTTAGAAATCTTTGAGATTTGTAATGTTTATAAAAGTATCAAGCCTGAGTGATGGTATCCATAATTTGGATTTTAACGGAAAAGCGAAAGAAATCGGGTTAAAAGAACCATTCACAGGACAATATAAGTTAAGCTTAAAAATAGATAAATCGCATTCGCAGGTTGTTCTGGATTCAGATTTGTTAGTCGAGACTGAATTAATTTGCGATAGATGCGATGAACAATTCAAAAAAGATATTCAAGTAAAATTTGAACATATATATCTTTTTGGTAAAGCTGATGAGCAAGATGAACAAGAAAACATTACATATTCACCTTTAGATACAGATAAGTTAGATTTTTCAAAAGAGCTTTATGATTATTCTTTGTTAGCACTTCCTATGAAAAAACTGTGCAGCGAAGAATGTAAAGGTTTATGTCTGCATTGCGGAAAAAATTTAAATAAAGAAAATTGTGAGTGTTCTTTAAGTGAACCTGATGAAAGATGGAAACCTTTAATTGAATTGAAAAAGAAATTAGAAAAAGATTAATAAATAAAATGGAAGAATAAGATGCCAAATCCTAAGAGACGGATGTCTAAAACAAGGAGAGATAAAAGAAGAACACATTACAAAGCAACGGTTCCTGCACTTGGTACCTGTGCAAATTGTGGAGAAGTAAAACTTAATCATAATGCTTGTCCATCTTGCGGCTATTATAATGGTCGTTCTATGTTTATTCCTAAAACCTAATTATTATCCCTTCTGATGTTAAATACCGACTTAAACAAGTCAAAATGTAGAATTGTTGTTGATGCTATGGGGGGCGATTATGCCCCCGATAATGCTGTAGAAGGTGCAGTACAGGCATCTGAAAAAAATAAAGATTTTGACTTATTTCTTGTTGGTAAAAAAGAAGAGATTATAAATGTTTTAACAAAAAAAAATCTTACCTTTAATGAAAATTTTATAGTTGATGCTAAACAAATAATTGAGATGGGCGAAAGTCCAGTCTCAGCACTAAAATTAAAACCTGAATCATCTATTGTTCTTGGTGCAAAGATGGTTAAAGAAGGTAAAGCAGATGCTTTTGTAAGTGCTGGAAACACAGGTGCTTGTGTATCTGCATCAACATTGATTATTGGAAGATTAAAGGGAGTGGAAAGACCAACTATTGGTACTTTTTTCCCTAATGAAACAGGCATAACAACTTTATTTGACGTTGGTGCTTTTGTTGATTCTAAACCACAGCATCTTTTAGGATATGCTGTAATGGCAAACATCTTTGTTAAAGAAATTTATAAAATTGAAAAACCAACTATTGGAATTCTCTCTGTTGGTGAAGAAGATGAAAAAGGGAACAAGGTTACAAAAGAAACATCTGAGCTATTAAGAAAATCATCTCTTAATTTTGTTGGAAATATTGAAGGAAGAGATGTTCTTAAAGGTAAAACTAATATCGTTATTTGTGATGGCTTTGTTGGAAATATTTTATTAAAATTTGGAGAAAGTGTTCCTAAATTATTAAGACATCTTCTTAAAAAATATGCAGAGAAAAGTCTGCTAAATAAACTTAAAGTGGGAATATTAAAAAATTCTTTGAAAGAAGCTTTATTGCCTCTCGATTACCAGGAACATGGTGGAGTTCCTTTACTTGGTGTAAAAGGAATTTCTATCATAGGGCACGGTTCAAGTACACCCAAGGCAATTATGAATATGGTCTTTCGTGCCAAAGAAATGTATGACCGTAACCTGGTTCATAAAATAGAGACTTCTTTGAAAGATTTTATAATAAACTGAAGGAAAAATGAATACAAGTAAATATAATGCGATAATAACCGGTCTGGGGATGTATGTCCCCGATAAAATTCTTGATAATAAATATTTCGAGTCAATTGTTGATACTTCTGATGAATGGATCATGACTCGTACAGGAATTAAAGAAAGACGCAAACTTGAAGATGGTGCTACAAGCGACCTCGCTACCGGGGCTGTTCTTGATCTGCTTAAAAGCAAAAATATGTCTCCTGATGAAATTGATTTAATAATTGTTGCCACAGTGACTCCAGATATGTTTTTCCCTCCAACAGCCTGTCTTGTACAAAACAATGTTAGAGCTAATAATGCATGGGGTTTTGATGTAAGTGCTGCTTGTTCAGGATTTTTGTTTTCATTATCAATTGGTGCTTCATTTGTTGAGAGCGGACAGTATAAGAAAGTAATTGTGGTTGGTGCAGATAAAATGACTTCTATTACAGATTATACTGATAGGAACACCTGCGTGCTTTTTGGTGATGCTGCTTCTGCAGTTTTACTTGAACCAACTGAAGATAAATCTTACGGTTTGATTGATTCAATTTTGCGTGTAGATGGTTCGGGAAAAGATGCTCTTCATATGAAAGGTGGTGGAAGTCTTAATCCTCCTACGCATGAAACGGTTGATAAAAAGTGGCATTTTATTTATCAAGATGGTAAAGCTGTTTTTAAAGTAGCTGTTAAAGGTATGGCTGATGTTTCGTATGAGATGATGCAGAAACATAATCTGAAATCGGAAGATGTTGCTTATCTTGTTCCTCATCAGGCAAATTTAAGAATTATTGATGCAACCGCAGAACGGATGGGTCTTACTAAAGATAAAGTGATGATCAATATTCATAAATATGGAAATACTACAGCTGCAACAATTCCATCTTGTTTAACTGAATATTACCGCGAAGGAAAATTAAAGAAAGGTGATAAATTAATTCTTGCTGCATTTGGTGCTGGTTTTACCTGGGGTTCTACTTATCTTGTTTGGAGTATGGACTAATGGGTAAAAGAGCTTTCGTATTTCCGGGACAGGGTTCTCAATATATTGGAATGGCAAAAGACCTTTTTGAGAATTCTGTTGAAGCAAAAGAAATGATAAAAACAGCAGATAGTATACTTAGTGTTAATCTTTCCCATATTATGTTTAATGGTCCTGAAGATCAACTTAAGCAAACAGAATATACTCAACCTGCAATTTTTTTACACAGCGTTGTTTTAGCCAGTTTAATTAGAAGAATCGATTGCCAGGGTGCCGCCGGACATTCGTTAGGAGAATACTCTGCACTTGTTGCTGCAGGAGCAATTCAATTTATTGATGCATTAAAACTTGTACGATTCCGCGGAGTTGCTATGCAAAAAGCCGGAATTGAAAACCCCGGAACTCTGGCCGCAATCGTAGGACTAGATAATAATATAGTAGAAGAATGTTGTAAAGAAGCTTCAATTGCTGGAATTGTTCAATGTGCTAATTTTAATTCACCAGGACAGGTTGTTATTTCAGGTTCGGTTGAAGGTGTAAGAAAGGGAATTGAAGTTTGCAAAGCAAAAGGTGCTAAACTTGCAAAAGAACTTGTCGTAAGTGGTGCATTTCATTCACCTTTAATGCAATCTGCAAAAGATAAACTTGGTGATGAATTGAAAAATACAAATTTTTACGAAGCAAAATTTCCTGTTTATGCAAATGTGACTGCAAAACCTGTAACTAATCCTAATAAAATTAAAAATCTTCTCTTTGAACAAGTCACTGCTCCAGTAAGATGGGAAGAAACTATTATTAATATGATTGCTGATGGTTTTGATGAATTTGTCGAAGTTGGTCCTGGAAAAGTTTTACAGGGACTAATTAAAAGAATTAATCCATCTATTAAAACTTTTGGAATAGATAAATACTCTGAACTAAATAACTATATGTAATGAATAAGAATTTTACCAAAACAATTAAAGGATTAAAAATAGATCCTCAAATCTTTACATTTAAATTCTTTTGTAAATGTACAGGTGAGTGTTGTTATTATGGAGTTTACACCGACTTTAAAGAGTACGAAATGATAATGGGGATAAAAGATAAAGTTATTCCTCTTATGGATGACTCTCAAACAACAAATGTAAATGAATGGTTTGAAGCACCCGAAAAAGATACCGATTTTGAAAGTGGAATTGCTGTTGGCACTCAATTGTTTAAAGATAAATGTGTCTTTTTAAATAAAGATGGTTTATGTGTTTTACAGAAACTTGCTTTACAAGAGAATGAACCACAGTGGAAATACAAACCTGTCTATTGTGTTTTATTTCCATTGACTATTTTTGAAAATACTTTAACTATTGATGATGAACATATTGATAGACTAGATTCCTGTAATTTCGAAATTGAAAAGCAGATTCCGATTTTTGAATTCTGCAAAGAAGAGATAAAACATATCCTTGGAGAAGATGGATTTGAAGAACTTTTACTTTACAAAGAAGAATATTTAAAATCAAATAATTTGTAGGTGTGTAATGGAAAGAACAATGAAAGCGATTGTAACAGGTGGAACCAGAGGAATAGGAAGAGCTATTGTAAAGGAGCTTGCTAAAAGAACATGCGATGGTATTCTTTTCTCTGATATTGCATTTATAAATGATGACAGTGTCGAATGTGCAAAGGAATTACAAAACGAAATAGCACAGTATACTGATGCAAAAATTTATGCGTTCAAAGCTGATGCTTCTTCATTTGCGGATGCGCAAGCTACTATTGATGAAGCTATTGCAAAACTTGGAAGAGTTGATATACTTGTAAATAATGCAGGTATTACACGAGATAACCTTCTGTTAAGAATGACTGAAGAAGAATTTGATAAAGTTATTGCTGCTAATCTAAAAAGTGTTTTTAATTATACTAAAGCAGCTATAAAACATATGATTAATCAAAAGTATGGTAGAATTGTAAATATTGCTTCTGTTGTAGGACTAATAGGAAACGCTGGGCAGGCTAATTACTCTGCTTCTAAAGCAGGAGTAATTGGATTTACTAAATCCATCGCCAAAGAAGTTGCATCAAGAAATATTACTGTAAATGCAATTGCACCGGGCTTTATTGAAACACCTATGACTGATAAATTAAATGAAAAACAACGTGAAGCCTTGTTAACTAATATTCCAATGAAAAAACTTGGTAAACCTGAAGATGTTGCAAAAGTAGTTGCATTCTTATGCAGTCCAGATGCAGATTATATTACGGGTCAGGTTATCGCAGTGGATGGTGGAATGACAATGTAATTTTTAGAGATAATTTTTTCTAAAAATTAAATGTTATTCATTATATTTGAATAAATAATTTAGTTAACGGTTAATAATAAAAAAAATAGGAGAAAAAAATGGACGTTGAAGCAAAAGTTAAAGAAATCATTATGGATAAACTTGGGGTAGAAGAATCCCAAATTACTCCCGAAGCTTCTTTTACTAACGATCTTGGTGCTGATTCATTAGACATAGTTGAGTTAATTATGGGTTTTGAAAGCACTTTTAATACTTCAATCCCCGATGAAGATGCTGAAAAAATCGGTACAGTCGGTGATGCTATTAAGTATCTAAAAGAAAAGTTAGCTTAACTTGCTGATTCGTATTCCTGAATAGTCCCGGGTTTTTCCGGGACTATAACGGAGATACTGTATTCATTCCCGCTTAATATTATTTCCTATTCTTACAGATTTATCAGGATATATATGAACAAACGAAGAGTTGTTGTAACCGGTCTAGGTGCTGTAACACCTATTGGTAATACCGCTACAGACTTCTGGAATGCTTTACTTCAAGGGAAAAATGGTGCTAATATTATTTCAAAATTTGACCCGGTAAATCATACTACTAAATTTGCCTGCGAAGTAAAAAACTTTGACCCATTAATTTATATTGATAAAAAATCTGTTAGAAGACTAGACCTTTTTACTCAATACGCTCTTGCAACTGCAGAACAAGCTTTTGTTGATTCCAATATTAATCTCGAAAAAGTGGATAAAGAAAAAATTGGAGTTATTTACGGAAGTGGTATTGGTGGAATTCGTACGTTGGAAGAACAATCCTTCCTTTATTTTGAACAGAAGTCCCCTCAGAAACTTAGTCCTTTCTTTATAACAATGATGATTGCAGATATGGCTGCCGGTCATATTTCAATTAAATATGGGTTTAAAGGACCAAATTATTCCACTACTTCTGCGTGTGCAACAGCCTCTCACGCAATTGCAGATGCCTTTATGTTAATTCAACGTGGTAATGCAGATGTAATGTTTTGCGGTGGTTCCGAGGCATCTATTACTGAACTGGGCATAGGTGGTTTTAATTCTATGAGGGCTATATCTGAATGGAATGACAGGTATTTAGAGGCTTCAAGACCATTTGATAAAGATAGAAATGGCTTCGTAATGGGTGAAGGTTCTGGAACGATTATTCTTGAGGAGTTGGAACACGCTAAAACACGCGGTGCAAAAATTTATTGTGAAATGGCTGGTATCGGATTAACTGCTGATGCTCATCATATGACTGCACCGGACCCGGATGGTTATGGAGCTGTCCGCTCAATGAAAGAAGCAATTGCTGATGCCGGACTTACTTTTGCCGACATAGATTATATTAATGCTCACGGTACTTCAACACCTCTTAATGATGTTACCGAAACAAAGGCTATTAAGAGTGTTTTTGGCGAGCATGCATATAAACTTGTAATAAGCTCTATTAAATCTATGACAGGGCATTTGCTTGGTGCTGCAGGTGGTATAGAGGCTATTGCAACTATTCTTTCGGTGAAGAATAATATTATTCCTCCTACTATTAATCTTGATGAGCCTGACCCTCTGTGCGATTTGAATTACAGTGCAAAAAAATCTACAGAAAAAATTGTTAACGCTGCCATAAGTAATACATTTGGGTTTGGCGGTCATAATGCATCTGTGTTGTTTAAAAAATTTGAGGAATAACTTTGTTCGGTTTTTTATCAAAACTTCTTGATAAGTTTGCTTCACCTAAAGTTCTTACTAAAAAGAAACTAAAGCAATTAGAAGATTTAATCCGACACCGCATAAACGACCCACAGAAGTATGTTACTGCTTTTACTCATCGCTCCAATGTTGACCAAAGGCGTTTCAAATCATCTAACGAGAGAATGGAATTTCTTGGCGATGCTATTATGGGGTTTGTGGTTGCCGAAGTTTTATACAATAACTTTCCCGGCAAAGATGAGGGGTTCCTTACCAAAATAAGAGCAAATTTTGTTAACAAAAACTCCCTTTACGATGCTGCAGTAAGAATGGACCTTATTCATTTTATGTTTATAAATCCCGACTTGCTTGCATCAAATAATCTTGGAATAAAAACTATTCTTGCCGATGGTTTTGAAGCTCTGGTAGGTGCTATTTATCTTGATAGCGGAATTGAAGTTGCCAGAGATTTTATTATGAACTACCTTGTCAATCCCAACATTAAAATGGGCTTACATTTAGTTGATGACAATTATAAAAGTCAGCTTCTTGAATATACTCAAGCCGTAAAGATTGAAATGCCCAGATATTATGTTATTAACGAAGAAGGTCCGGAGCACGATAGAACTTTTACCGTGGAAGTTAAAATTGGAAACGAAACTATCGGCGAAGGCAAAGGAAAAAATAAAAAGGCTGCGGAACAAGACGCCGCTAAGTCCGCTCTGAACAAGATAAACCTTCTCAGAAATAATCACCACAACTAATTTCAAACTAAACGCTTTTTCCTTCTGTTTTATACTTAGTTTCTTAAACTAATACCATTTCCGAATAAAAATCAACATAATACATATGTAAATTATAGATTTTAAAAGCAAAATCGACTGTTTACATATGTTATCTGCCTATTTTAAAAATAAAATCGATTGATTACATATGTATTCTTCATATTCTAAAAATGAAATGTATTAGATACATATGTATTTTATATATTTTAAAAAATAAATCGATACAATACATATGTATTTAGTAGATTTTATTATACAAAAAGCATATATTACATATGTTAGTTGTTATTTTTACATTATTTTTAACCTTGGTTTGATTAAATAGGAGATAAAATGGAAGAAGAAGGCACTCAAATAATAGAAGAAAGCCCTGTTGAAGTAAAAAAGAGGGTAAATGTTTCAACTATCCCATCAAGAGATATAGACTTTCTAACAGTAGCAAAAAATGTGTGTAATAAATGGCTGGCAAACCCCAATTATGTGCTTGTGCATACCAATCCACAAATTTTACAGCAGCTTGTGGATGAATATGATGCAATCCTGTCCGAAAAAATAAGCATAAAAGTTCAGAGGCCTGAAGTAACAAATAAATTAAGGCAGTGTGATAAAAAAATAAATACCGGAGTAAAATACATCAAACTTTATCTCACGGATAAGTATGGAGCAAAAAATGTAGCCGCTCAATATTCAAAGTATGGGATAGTTAAGGCAAAATACAGGTGGATTGTTCCAACGGATAGAGATGTAAGACGGCAATCGCTGCAAAGGATTCTCAACTCTCTTCAGGCAGATGGTTTTGGTGATAAGCAATATGGTTTGGCATATTGGAGTTCGATAATTACCGCCTATGAACCGCTTCTTGCTCAGGCAAGGCTGAATGATGCACAGGTATCTATGAAGTCGAGTAGTAAAAATATTAAGAAGAAGCAAATTAAAAAGATACTAAACTGTTTAATTTATCTGATTAAGGCAAACAATCCGGGAAGTTATAAATCAGCTTTGCGGCAGTGGGGTTTTCATAAAGAAAAATATTAACAGAAAAAAAAGGGGAGATGATTTATAAGGTGATGGCATAAATACATCCACAAAATATTAATCCTGTTTTATTAAATTTGAATATGAAATTTTAAATAATATTTGAAAGCTATATGAAAAATATTCCCGCACACGAAAATTTTATAAATCGCCATATTGGTTCCAATACAGAAGAAACCAAAGAAATGTTAAAGGTAATCGGCGTATCTTCAATTGATGAGCTTATAGACAAAACAATCCCTCAACAAATAAGAACCAACAAAGAACTTGAACTACCCGCACCAATGAGCGAACATAAGTATATAAATTATATTCGCACATTGGCAATGGAAAATAAAATTGCTAAATCATATATTGGTTTGGGGTATTATCCATCAATAACACCGCCGGTAATACAAAGAAATATACTGGAAAATCCTGGTTGGTACACACAATACACACCTTATCAGGCAGAGATATCTCAAGGCAGATTAGAAGCATTATTGAACTTCCAGACAATGATAATTGACTTAACAGGATTACCTGTGGCAAATGCATCTTTACTTGATGAAGGAACTGCCGCCGCAGAAGCAATGTCAATGGTTCACTCATACTTACTTCCAAAGAAAAAGGGAAACAAATTTTTTATTGATAACAATGTTTTCCCTCAAACCATAGACGTTTGTAATACAAGAGCAATTCCGCAAGGGATAGAAATAATAAACGGAGATATAGAAAAATCCTCCATAGGTGATGACGTATTTGCCGTATTGGTACAATATCCTTGTGCAAATGGCGAAGTAAAAGATTATAGAGAGTTATTCAAATCGTTGAAGACAAAAGGAGTTGCAATAATAGTTGCGGCTGATATTTTAAGTCTTGCACTTCTCACACCTCCCGGTGAGTTCGGTGCAGATGTAGTAGTCGGTTCTACTCAAAGGTTTGGTATTCCAATGGGCTTTGGCGGACCGTATGCAGCCTACATGGCAGTAAGAGATGAGTATAAGAGAATTATTCCGGGTAGAATAATAGGTGTTTCTGTTGATGCTAATGGAAATCCTGCTTTAAGAATGGCACTTCAAACAAGAGAACAACATATAAGAAGAGAAAAGGCTACAAGTAATATCTGTACAGCGCAGGTATTGCTTGCAATAATGGCAGCTATGTATGCTGTTTACCACGGACCTAAGGGAATAAAATCCATCGCTGAAAGAATTCATGCATTAACATGTGTACTAAATTACGGACTTAAAAAATTCGGATATACACAACTAAATCATCATTTCTTCGATACGCTATCTGTTTCAATACTGGATAAAACAAAACGTGATAAGATAAAAGAAATATCAGAAAGCCAGTTAATTAATTTATGGTATGATAAAAACTCAATAAATATCTCATTAAATGAACTAACAGAATTAAATGATGTATTTGTATTACTTTCAATTTTTGCAAACGTTGCAGGAAAAGAATTACATTTAAAAGATTTTGAACAAATAGTTGAAGAAGCCGCTTGCAGCTTACCAAAAGAACTGATTAGAGAATCAGGTTATCTTACACATCCAGTATTTAATTCATACCATTCAGAACACGAAATGCTTCGTTACTTAAAGCGACTTGAAAACAAAGACCTTTCGCTTACAACTTCTATGATTCCACTCGGCTCCTGTACAATGAAGTTAAATGCTGCATCAGAAATGTTTGCAATAACATTACCTGAGTTAGGTTGTATTCATCCGTTTGCACCGGAAGATCAGGTGAAAGGATATAAGAAAATAATATCCGAATTAGAAGAAGCATTAAAAGAAATTACCGGTTTTGCAGGTGTATCATTTATGCCAAATTCAGGGGCACAGGGGGAATATTCCGGTTTAATGACTATAAGACAGTATCATCTTAGTAAAGGTGAGGCAAAAAGAAATATAGTGCTTATACCAGCATCGGCACACGGAACAAATCCTGCAAGTGCAGTTATGGCTGGAATGCAAGTAGTTGTTGTTAATTGTGATACATATGGAAACATTGATGTTAATGACTTGAAAATAAAAATAGAAAAACATAAAGAAAATATCTCTGCATTGATGGTTACATATCCATCCACACACGGAGTATTTGAAGAGGAAATCATTGAAATATGTAAACTAATACATAATGCTGGCGGACAGGTTTATATGGATGGTGCAAATATGAATGCACAGGTAGGATTAACTAGTCCAGCATTAATTGGAGCAGATGTCTGTCATCTTAATTTGCATAAAACATTTGCAATTCCTCATGGTGGCGGAGGACCTGGAATGGGACCAATATGCGTAGCAAGTCACTTAATTCCTTTCTTACCAAAGCACACAATAATAAATGTTGGTGGTGAAAAAGGATTTACCGCAGTAAGTTCTGCACCTTATGGTAGTGCTAATGTTCTGGTTATCTCGCTTGGATATATAAAAATGCTTGGTTCTCAAGGATTGAAAGAAGCTACAAAGTATGCAATACTAAATGCAAATTATATTAAAGCAAGATTATCTGAATATTACAAAATATTGTACACAGGCAAATATGGAAATGTTGCTCACGAAATGATAGTTGATATGAGGGAATTTAAAAATTCTGCACATATAGAAGTAGAAGATGTAGCAAAACGGTTAATGGATTATGGATTTCATGCTCCAACTGTATCATTTCCAGTTGCAGGAACACTAATGGTTGAACCTACAGAAAGTGAAAGTAAATTTGAGCTTGACCGCTTCTGTGATGCAATGATTAGTATTCATTCCGAGATTAATGAGATAGTTCAAGGTATAAGTGATCAACATGATAATGTACTGAAAAATGCACCGCATACTATGCAAGAAACAGTGTCTGATAGTTGGACACATAAATATTCACGTGAAAAGGCAGCTTTTCCAAACGAATGGGTAAAGAAGAATAAATTCTGGCCTTCAGTTGCAAGAGTAAATAATGCATTTGGAGATAGAAATCTGGTTTGTGCTTGTCCACCGGTTAGTAGTTATATAGAGTAATAATTTGAAAGAATTTAATAAAGAAATACTAAATCAAGCGATAGGTTGGGATATTTTAAATTGGTCAAAAGCACTTCCATATTGGATGCAATTTCTTAAAAATTATTCACCACAAGACTCAAAAGTTCTGGAATTAGGTTGTGGTGTTAATGCCGGTTTATCATTATGGTTCGCCAATTTAGGTTATAATGTTACTTGTTCAAGCAACGAAAAAATTAGTGATAATGTTAAAAAAATTCATAATCAATTTGGTTATTCAGGAAAGATTAAATACGAACAAATTGATGGATTAAATATACCTTATGAAAGTTTTTTTGATATAATTTCTTTTAAGTCAGTTTTAGGAGGAATAACAAGAAATCAAAATCTTACTAATGCGAGAAAAATGATATCTGAAATAAGAAAATCACTTAAACCAGGTGGATTGTTAATTTTTTCTGAAAATCTCACTTCTTCTTCATTTCATTTAATATTAAGAAAGAAGTATGGTGCAGCAAAAAATAACTGGTATTATTATTCAATTGATGAGATACAAAATATCATAAGTGACTTTTCACATTTCGAGTTCAAGACATTTGGTTTCTTAGGCTGTTTTGGATTTAATGAACAATTAAGAAATCTATTTGGAAAAATTGATTCATTAATTTTTGACAAAATACCAAATAATAGACTACACTACATAATAGCTGTTTCTGCGATAAAATAATTTGATAATTAATACTGATAATTTTTGTTTAGATATTGCCATGAGATTGATATTCTCATTTTATGTTTTTTAGATTTTCATTCCATATATTTGAATAAACAAAAAAAGGAAATTATGAGCAGTTTGAAATCGAAAAAGATATTAATGTTCGTAGATGATTTATATGAAGATCTTGAATTATGGTATCCAAAACTTCGACTTGAAGAAGAAGGTGCAGAAGTAGTGGTTGCGGGTTTATTACGTCTTGAAAAGTATAAAGGCAAACATGGTTATCCTTGTACATCGGATGCCTCTTATGAAGAAATAATTGAGACAAATTATGATGCACTAGTAATTCCCGGTGGATTTGCTCCTGATAAGTTAAGAAGAATTCCAAAAGTTTTGGACATAACAAGAAATATGTTTAATGATGGGAAACTTATTGCTCATATATGTCACGCTGGTTGGATTCCGATTTCAGCAAAGATTGTAAAAGGTTTTAAATGTACTTCTACAGAAGGAATTAAAGATGACATTGAAAATGCTGGCTGTGAATGGGTTGATCAACCGGTTGTTGTCGATAGGAATATGATTTCAAGTAGGAAACCTGATGACTTGCCTGACTTCTGTCGTGAAATAATAAAGTATCTTTCAAACACAAAATAAGTATGAAAAAAATCGCATTATACCCCGGTACATTTGATCCAATTACAAATGGACATATCGATATAATACAACGTGCCTGCGAGTTATTTGATGAAGTGGTTGTTACCGTAGCAAAAAATCCAACAAAAAATCCTCTCTTTACTGTTGAAGAAAGATTATTATTATTAAATGAAAGTCTTAAGGATTTTCAAAATGTTAAAATAAGTTCTTTTGGTGGATTAGTTGTAGAGTATGCAAAACAAATAAATGCAGTAGCTATAATAAGAGGTTTAAGGGCAGTTAGTGATTTTGAATATGAATTCCAGATGGCGTTGATGAACAGAAAACTTGCAGAAGATATTTCAACAGTATTTCTCATGCCAAATGAAAAATATACATATCTTAATTCAACAATTGTTCGAAATTTATCAGAGCATAAAAGTGATGTCAGTGATTTTGTGCCAAAGTGTGTCGACAAAGCTCTTATTGAGAAATATAAATAAATTAAGGAAGTAAATTTTATGTCGAAAAGAATTTTCCTTATTGCTGTATTTTTATTTTCAGGATTTATTTTTGCTCAAAAATATGGAGATGTAATTGTACCTGGAAAAGGCATAGGTAAAATACAACTTGGAATGAAAGTTTACGATGTTATCAAAATTCTTGGTGATAAATTTACTGAAAATGATTACGAAAGTCTCAAGTCAAGTTATGGTGACGATTTGCTTGTTCGGGTTATGCTAAATGAGCCGTTAAATAGAATTCTTGATTATCAATCAACAGCGAAAAAAGATGAACATTATCCAATCTTCAGATTATATTTTAAAGATAATATTCTTGTTTTTATTTCATTAACATCATATAGTAAAGAGCAGGATCTAATTAAAAAATATGGAATAATGAACAAAATATTTTTACTGGGAAAATCTGATAAAGCAAAAAAATATTTTGGTGATGATTATATATCAGAATCTGGTGATATTACATATCTTGAACAAGGAATTTGTTTTGTTACAAAAGATGAAGAGATTCGTGCAATTCATTTATTCCCGCCTCTGAAATGTGAAGAAGTAAATTATTTTGTTAAAGATTACCTTAGAAAATTGCTTTCGGGTAAAGAAGATTAAGCTATAAATTATTTAAGAGAAATTTTATGAGAACACTTTCTTCAGTGATTAGTTCTGTTGAGGAGAGCAGAACACTGGCGATCACAGCTTTAATAAAAGAACTTAAATCAAAAGGTGAAAACGTTTTAAGTTTTAGCGCAGGAGAACCAGATTTTAATACTCCAAAATATATTAAAGACGCTGCAATTGAAGCAATAAATAAAAATCAAACAAGATATACTGCAAATGAAGGTACTCCCGAACTGATAAAAGCAGTAATTAATAAATTTAAAAAGGATAATGGACTTGAATTCACTGCAAAAAATATTTTAATCTCATGCGGTGCAAAACATTCTATTTACAACGTAATGATGGCATTATGTAATCCAGGTGATGAAGTAATTATTCAATCGCCATACTGGGTAAGTTATCCAGAAATGGTAAAATTAGCAGGAGCTAAAGTAGTAATTATCAACGCAAGTGTGGAAGAAAATTACAAGATAACACCATCACAACTAAGAAACGCTATAACCAAAAACACTAAAGTATTTTTATTTAATTCTCCATCAAATCCAACAGGAGCAGTATATAGTGAGCAAGAAATAAGAGCCTTAGCTGATATTCTGAAAGAACACCAGGATATATTTGTTATTTCTGATGAAATTTATGAAAAAATTATTTTTGATGATCAAAAACATTTTTCAATTGGTTCAATTGAATTCTTAAAAGATCGAACTATTACTATGAATGGTGTAAGCAAAGCCTTTGCAATGACTGGCTGGCGGATAGGTTATGCTGCAGGAAATGAAGATGTAATAAGATTAGCAAGAAATCTACAGAGTCATTCAACTTCCAATGCGTGTTCTATATCTCAGGCTGCAACATTAGCAGCTTTGAATTATAACTCTCCTGAATTAGATGAAATGGTAAAACAGTTTCAGAGAAGAAGAGATTTTATTGTTAAAGAAATAAATCAAATCGATGGAATAAAATGTTCTTGTCCTATGGGAGCATTTTATGTCTTCTTTGATGTAAGTAATTTTTTTGGAAAGAAAGTTGATGGAATAGAAATAAAAGATTCATCATCTTTTTGTAGTTTTCTTCTGAAAAAAGAAAAAGTTGGACTTGTCCCAGGAATTGCTTTCGGAAATGATAATTGTGTTAGAATGTCTTATGCTTGCTCAATGGAAGAGATTGAAGAGGGAGTAAAAAGATTAAAAAGAGCTTTATCATTTAATTGAAAATGATAAGAATAAAATAATTTTTTGGATAGCTTCAAGAATTAAAATACAATTCATTCTAAATGATTTAGGGGAATAGAAAAAAAATCCCACTTTAGTAGGATTAAATTATATATAAGTTCAGTACGATTAAAAACCTAAAATGTATAGGGAATTTTTTGCAAGGTTTACAATAGGACTAAAATATAAACCAAAGATAATTATCGGAATTGTGAGTGCAAGAACTAATAATGTAATCGCAAATTTGGGTTGATAATTTTCTCTTTTTTCTTCTGCATCTGTAAGAAACATAAATTTAAGAACTCTGATATAATAGTAAAGTGATACAACACTATTTAATACTGCAATAACAGCAAGAACATACATCTTTGCATCAATTAATGCAATAAACAAATAAAGTTTCCCAATAAATCCTGCTGTCGGTGGTAAACCTGTAAGCGATACAAGAAATATTGCCAAACAGACTCCAAGGAACGGCATTGCAGAACCAAGACCCTTGTAATCATCAATTTCTTCAGAACCAATCTTATCGTATATCAAAATTACAATTAAGAAAGCACCAAGGTTCATCATTAAGTAAATAGCAAAGTAAATCAATATTGCAATCAATCCCTGGTCAGATAAAACTGAAAGTGCAGCAAGCAAATATCCCGCGTGAGCAATGCTTGAATAAGCTAACATTCTTTTAAGATTATTTTGCCATAAAGCTGCAAAGTTACCAAGCGTCATCGAAAAGATCGAAAGTAAAACTAAAATATTTCTCCAATCGAAAGCAGAATTACTAATCCAGAAACCAAGAGAATCTTTTTGTGCAATAAAACTTGAAGTAATTAATCTTATCAATAATGCAAAACCAGCGGCTTTACTTGCAACCGATAGATAAGCGGTTATGGTTGTAGGTGCGCCCTCATAAACATCAGGAGTCCAGAAATGAAATGGCACTGCTGATATTTTATATCCAATTCCGGTTAGGAGTAACAAAGTTGCAAATGTTACAATAATTCCATTAGTATTTTGCATAGCAAGAAGAGAATTAAGCTCATATAAATTTGCACTGCCTGTTAATCCAAAAAGAAGAGAAATTCCAAACAACATTACACCAGAAGAAGCTGCTCCGTAAATAATGTATTTTAATGAAGCTTCACTGCTTCTGTCAGAAGTTTTAATAAATCCTGCAAGTACATAAGAACTAAGAGAAACAAGTTCAACAGAAAGGTAAATAAGAATTAAATTTGAAGAAGATATCATAAAAAACATTCCGAGAATCATACCAAAAAGTAAAGTATAATACTCGCCCCATCTATCTATGCAATCTTCTTTTTTGAGTTCTTTTGAGAAAGTTGAAAAAATAATTATAATTAATGAACCAATTACAATTAACAACTTAAAGAAAGATCCAAAAGAATCTAATGATACCATTCCGTTTTTCCCTGGAGATGAAAAAGCAATTCCATTAACAGAAAACTGAGTAGTAACAAAATAACCAGTAACGATTAATCCCAATATAGAAAGGTAGGGAAGAAACAGTTTTTTATTTGAGAAGATCAGGTCAAATAATAAAACTATACATAATGTTATTGCGATAGTAACTTCAGGTTTTACAAGTGATAAACTATCAAAAAAATAATTTACTGACATATTTCCCTACAATTCTAAAATTAAAATCCTGCTGTTAAATAAGGATAAACAATGTTAGATGATTTAATTAACTCTACCATTGCATTAACCGAAGAGTTCATAAGGTTAAGCATAATAGATGGTTGAACTCCAAGTAAAATAATAACAATAGTTAGAGGAACAAACATAATGTATTCTCTTGCGTCAATATCTGTGAGCTTGTTCCATTTTTCAGGAAGTTGTCCAAGATACACTCTTTGCATAGTCCAAAGCATATAGCCAGCACCAAGAAGAATTCCCAGAGTAGAAAGAATCGTAAGTACTCTTATTTGTACAACACTGAAAGCTCCAAGGAATACAAATGCTTCTGAGATAAATCCGCTTAAGCCTGGAAGACCAATTGCAGCGAAGAAAGAAATAGTAACAAATCCTGTATAAACAGGCATTTGATTAGCTAATCCGCCAAAGTCATCCAAGCCTCTTGTATGCGCTCTGTCATATATAACTCCTACTGCAAGGAATAGCATAGCTGTAATAGTTCCGTGATTGAACATTTGAAGAACTGCTCCGGAAATTCCAGCAGTATTTAATGCTGCCATTCCTAAAAGAACATAACCCATATGTGAAATTGAGGAATAGGCAATTAGCTTTTTGAAATCTTTTTGAGCCATTGCACATAAAGCCCCGTAAATAATATTAATCATTCCAAAAAGAGCAATCCACCAGATTAAATACTTGGTTATTTCAGGGAAGATGGGGAAGTTAATTCTTAATATTCCATAAGTTCCCATCTTTAATAATACACCTGCAAGGATAACACTTATAGGAGTAGGAGCTTCAACGTGTGCGTCAGGTAACCACGTATGGAAAGGGAACATAGGTATCTTAATTGCAAATCCAGCAAAGAGAGCGATGAAAGCGATGAATCTTAAATTATTTGGATTAAACGGTGAAAGAATTCCAGTAGAAGTATAATTCTGAGGATTCATCATTGACAGCATATTGAATGTAAAAATTTTAGTTCCATCAACAAGAGTTTCCTGAGTACTGAAATATAATCCAATAATTGCAAGCAGAATAAATACAGAACCAAACAAAGTATAAATGAAGAACTTGATTGCTGCATATTCTTTTCTTGGACCTCCCCAGATACCAATAAGGAAATACATAGGTAAAAGCATCAATTCCCAAAATACATAGAATAAGAAGAAATCAAGTGCAACAAAAACACCCATCATACCTGTAACAAGTAAAAGGTAAAGAGCAAAATAGCCTTTGACAGATTTATTTATGTTCCAGGAGGAAATAGCTGCAATGAAAGAAATAAGCGCAGTCAATAGTACAAGTGGCAAACTTAATCCATCAACTCCAAGAAAATAATCAATCTTGATCGTTCCAATCCATGAAATATTTGGAATTTGAATCCATGTAAATCTTTCAACAAATTGAAAAGACGATTGATTATTAATTCCACCCAGAGCATAATTGTAATTACTCCAGATAAACCCAGCCAATATTACCTGAAGACCAGTGACAACAACAGTAATAATTTTTATTAATCTATCCTGAGTTTTAGGTAAGAAAAGAATTATAACCATTGCTACAACAGGCAGAAATGTAATAAGCGAAAGTAGAGGCATTTGATGCATAGTGTTCTAAGTTCCTTTATTAAAATCTTAAATTTGTGAATATGTAAACAAGCATAATTAATGAGAAAATTACCAGAACTAAATATGCTTGCACTTTTCCACTTTGTAATTTTCTAAATATAATTCCAAAAAATCCTGTAAGATATGCAGTGAAATTAACCAATCCATCAACAACATAATGATCAATTAACCCGCTAATTTTTGAAAACAATCTTGTAATTGAAGCAGCTCCATTTACAATTCCATCAATTATTTTATTATCAAACCATCCTAAAAATTTGCTTAAAAGAATTGTAAATCCAACGAATGTATATTTATACAACTCATCAAAGTACCATTTGTTTTTGGAAAAAATATAAACCGGTTTTATAGTATCAGCAACTTTATCGGCATTAATTTTTTTCCACTGATAGAACAGGAAAGCAAGTAAAATTCCTATACCCGCAATCAGCAATGAAAGAATTACAGCAGGCATATGAGCGTGATGCAAAGCTTCTGTATATTGCTCTGAATGAATCATGTGATGTTCAGAATTTTGAATTATTTCTTTTGTTTCATTTACCATAAAAGAATATCTGGCTAAAGGCGGAACAACAGATTCAGGTGTCTTTATCCATTTTGAAAAAACCCAGCCGCTATCAACGTTTAAAGGATTTAATGTATAAAAAATGAAGATAGATAATGCAGCAAGAATCATTAATGGTACAATCATTAATTTAGGTGATTCATGTGCGTGTTCATATTTGTGAAGATTTCTTGGTTCACCATGAAACGTTAAAATCAATAATCTGAACATGTAAAAAGCCGTCATCAAAGCAACAAGAAAACCGCTTATAGCAAAAATCCACTTGCCGGTCAAATTACCAAAAGCATAAGTTCCTGCAAGAATTCCATCTTTACTTAAAAATCCAGAGGTTAAAGGAACACCTGAAATAGCTAAACAGAAAATAAGAAAAGTTGCATACGTAATTGGAAGTTTTTTCTTTAGTCCACCCATTTCAGAAATTTCCTGTTCGTGATGCATTGCGTGAATTACTGAACCAGCACCAAGGAAAAGCCCGGCTTTAAAGAAAGCATGAGTTACAAGATGAAAGAATCCAAATGCATAACTTCCGACACCAAGAGCAAGGATCATGTATCCAAGTTGACTTATTGTTGAATACGCAAGGACTTTTTTAATATCCGTTTGAGTTATTGCAATGGTAGCAGGAATAAAAGATGAGAGCATTCCAACTATTGCTATAATTAACAAAGCATCACCCGTAAGCATTACAAATATTCTTGTTACAAGATAAACTCCTGCAGCGACCATTGTTGCAGCATGGATTAATGCACTAACAGGTGTAGGACCTTCCATTGCATCAGGTAACCAAACATGAAGAGGGAATTGAGCAGATTTTCCTACAGCTCCACAAAATAGTAGCACGCCGGTAATTGTCAACCAAAAAGTACTATTAAAAGGAAGAATACCATTTCCGATAGCTGAGAATATTTTATCAAAAGTAAATGAATTGTAAGTAATGAATATTATCAGTATTCCTGCAAACATTCCGAGATCACCAATGCGATTAACTATGAAAGCTTTTTTAGAAGCATCGGAAGCAGATTTTTTCTCATACCAGAAACCAATTAACAGATAAGATGAAATTCCAACAAGTTCCCAGAAGATGTACATCATTAAAATGTTATGAGTAAGAACGATACCAAGCATTGAAAAAGTGAATAACCCTAAGTACGCAAAATACCTATTATAGCGAATATCACCTTTCATATATTCAATTGAATAATAATGAACAAGTGTACTAATCAATGCTACAACAAACAACATTATTGAAGAAATATTATCAATCAGAATTCCAAGTTCAATCTGAATTTTAGGAAGCAAGTTATTATTTAGATCAATCCATAAAACTTCTGAAACAATACGTGAATCTACAAATTGTCCAAGTTTGAAAAAGTTTATAATGATTGATAAAACCATAACAATTGTTATAGCAATCATCTCGAAAATAAACATCTTCTTGATTTTTTTACCAAATAATACAGTTCCTAAAAATCCAAGCAAAGGAGTAAATAATACAACTAAGGCTAAAGTAACTAAAGTTGATTCGTTCATAAAACTCTATTCTTTTAATTTATCTATTTCATCCACATTAACTGTGGTAAATTGTTTATAAATATTCAAAACAATAGCAAGAGCGATGGCAGCTTCTGCAGCAGCCAATACAATTACAAATAATGCAAAAAGCTGTCCTTGGTAACCAAAGTTTCCAAATCGGGAAAAGGCAATAAAATTTATATTTGCCGAGTTGAGAATCAATTCAATTCCCATAAGAACCATTACAGCATTCTTCCTTGTAACGATACCATAAATGCCGAGTGAAAAAAGGATTGCACTTACTATTAAAAAATGATTTAATCCGATACTACTCATATAAAACCTATTTATTTCTGGCGATGCTTGCAGCACCGATTAATGCAATAAGTAAAAGTATTCCAAGTAATTCAAAAATTACAGCATATTCGTTCATCATAACAACACCAAGGCTTCTTGTAGTTGGAACAGGCTGCTCTGAAGGAAATACTTTCCAGTTTGTGTTAACAAGAACAGCAATTAATATTCCTGTGAATAATCCTACTACAATTGAAGAAGGAATAACATAAGCTGCTTCTGTCTTAATCGATACATTAGTAATCTTATTTGTCAACATCACACCAAAAAGCATAAGTATTAAAATACCACCAACATATACAATTAATTGAACAATAGCTATAAAGTCTGCACCTAACAAAACATAGATTCCAGCAACACCAAAAAATGTTAGCAATAAATTATAAGCCGAGTGAATAATGTTTTTGGTTGTTACTACAAAAAATGCAGAGATGATTGTAATTGCTGCAAAAAAGTAAAAAATTATATCATACAGATTCATTCTTTAGTTTCTCCCGGGTTATCAGTTTTTTGTTCCGGTTTTTGTTCAACAGGCTTTATAACAGGTTTAGGATCTGCAGCTTTTTGAGCAACTTTTTCTGCTTCAAACTTTGCATAATTGTCCTTTTTTTGTTGAACTTCTTCACGTGATAAAGTAGCAAAGTTATAAATCAATTTATTCCTGTCGTATTCCGAAAATTCGTATATATCTGTCATAAAGATACATTCAGTAGGACAAGGCCAAACACAAAGACTGCAATAACAACACTTTGCTATATCAATTTCAAATTTTGTTACCCACAAAGCTTTTTTCTTCCCTTGAGAAGTTTTACCAATATCATCAGTTGGTAAACCCTTAACAGTTTCAATTGTTATACAATCGACAGGACATGCACGGGCACATTGATCACAACCGATACAATCGTCCATATTAACATATAATCTGTTTCGGGCTCTTTCAGGTAATTTTGGTTTTTCATGAGGATATTGAATTGTTACAGCAGGAGTAAAGAGATGTGAAAATGTAATTCTCATTCCAATTAATGCTGTTACAATTCCATCATAAATATTTTTAAAGTATTGTTTCATATTTTATAAAACCATTATTAAACCGACTATTACAATATTAACAAACGCAATTGGAATTAAATATTTCCAACACATTTCCATTAATTGATCAACTCGAAGACGGGGAAGAGTCCATCTTAACCACATTTGTATAAAGATGAAAGACATTCCTTTAATTGTAAACCAAATAAATTGTTCAACAGGAATTAACCAGGGAACATTTAGACTGTTACCGAGATAACCAAATGGAGATTGGAAACCACCAAGAAAAATGGCTACAATAATTGATGAAACGATAAACATATTAGCATATTCGCCAAGCATAAACATTCCCCATTTCATTCCCGAATATTCAGTAAAATATCCGGCAACAAGTTCCGATTCAGCTTCAGGTATATCGAATGGTGCTCTGTTTACTTCTGCAAGTGAACTTATAAAGACAGAAATAAACGCTATAAACATAAATGGAATAAGAACAAATTTTTTCCATCCCGCAAGAGTTCCACCAAAAATCCACCAGTTCCAGAAACTGCTTGTTTGCATAGAACTGAGTTCGTGTAAATTTAAAGTACCGGCAATCATAATTATCATAATGATAACAAGTACAGTTGGTATTTCATAACTAACCATTTGTGAAGCGGAACGAACTGCACCATATAAAGAATATTTATTATTAGATGACCAGCCAGCCATTAAAATTCCTGCTACAACAAATCCAGATACAGCAACAATATATAAAAGGCCTAAATCAATATTGCTTCCAATATATACAGAAGAAAAAGGGATTGCTGCAAAACCTACATAACTGCCAGTAAATACAAGTAGTGGTGCAATATTAAATAATTTTTTATCATTATCATCTGCTGTAGTATCTTCTTTTTGAATTAACTTTACCATATCTGCAATAGTTTGTAAAGCTCCATGCCAACCTACTCTCATTGGTCCGAGTCTATCCTGCATGTGTGCAGATACTTTTCTTTCTAACCAAATTGCAAATAAAGCATAAATTAAAATGTAAACTAAAGGTACAGCAGTAGAGATAAGTGCGGAAAAAATATCCACACTGCCAAAAATATCATAAACGAAGTTGTTAATCATCTGTCAATTTCTCCAAGTACTAGATCAATACTTCCAAGATTTGCAATCACATCTGCTACTAAATGTCCTTTACAAAGTTCACCAAGAACAGATAATGTAACAAATGAAGGTGGACGTACCTTAACTCGATGAGGTTGTAAGCCACCTTTACTAACAATAAAGAAACCAAGTTCACCTTTAGGGTTTTCAATACGTGAATAAATTTGTCCTTCAGGAGGCTTAATCCTTTTTGGGATGGCTGCTTTTACATCACCATCAGGAATTTGTGCGATAGCTTGTTCAATAATTCTGAGGCTTTGTTCCATTTCTAAAACGCGCACATAATATCTGTCCCAGCAGTCACCAACAGTTCCTTTTAATCCTTGCCCAACAGGAATTTCAAATTCAAATCTATCATAAATAGAATAAGGATCATTTCTTCTAATGTCCCATTTAACACCACTTGCTCTTAGATTAGGACCTGTTACACCCCAATTAATAGCGGTTTCAGAAGGAAGAATTCCAATATTGGCAGTACGTTCAATAAATATTTTATTATAAGATAAAAGATTATTTAGTTCTTTAATTGTCCCTTTAAAGAAATCAACAAACTCTTTTGTCAATCTTAAAAAATCCGGATGAATATCGTGTGAAAGACCACCAATCCATATATAATTGTATAGCAACCTAGCACCGCATGTCATCTCAAATAATGAAAGAATTTTTTCTCTATCTCTGAACAAATATAAGAAAGGTGTCCAGGCACCAATATCAATTCCATAAGTTCCAAGAGCCACCTGGTGAGATGCTATTCTGTTTAACTCATTCATAATAACACGAATGTATTCAACTCTTTCCGGAACCTGAATATCGCAAAGGCGTTCAACAGCAATAACATAAGCCAATTCATTATTCATTGCAGCAAGATAATCCAGTCTATCTACATAAGGAATTATTTGCGGATATGTCATTGCTTCACAATGCTTTTCAAAACACCTGTGAAGATAACCTATATGAGGTTTAACGTTAACAACTACTTCACCATCAAGTTCTAACTCAAGTCTAAGTACGCCGTGAGTTGAAGGATGTTGCGGTCCCATATTAAGGACCATTGTTTCTGTTTTTAATGCCATAATTTTTTCTTAATTATATGGAACTTTCATGCCTTTATAAAACTCTGGGTTTCGATAATCTTTTCTTAAAGGATAACCTGCATCCCAATCATAAGGCATTAATATTCTTTGTAAATTTGGATGATTAAGGAAAATGATTCCAAACATATCAAAAGCTTCTCTTTCGTGATAATCACTTCCTCGCCATATATTGGCAACTGATTGAACTTCCGGTTTTTCTCTTGGTACAGATGTTCTTAAACACAGTTTATGTTTCAACTTAATTGATTCTATATGATAAACAACAGATAAAGTTCCACTAGTTATATCAAAACTTCCATCTGCCTGAGTTACTTTCTGACCATTCTCATCATCCACCCCTGAGAGTAAAATTAAGCTATCAAAATCGTAATCAGGAGTGTCTCGCAGGAAGAGACAAATCTTATCGATTGCTTCAGGTTTTATCTCAATAATATTTTCTTTCGGAAGATTTGTAATAATTTTGATTACATCTTCGTTAAATTTTTCTTTAAGTGAATTATAAATTTCTTCTGCAGTCTTCATACAATTGCCTTTTTAACAAGAGATTCATTCCTGATTTTTTCCTGTAGCTTTAATAAACCTTCTAGTAATGCTTCTGGACGTGGTGGACATCCAGGAACATATACATCAACAGGAATTACTCTGTCAATCCCTTTAAGAACATGATAACCGTGTTCCCAGTAAGGTCCGCCGCAGTTAGCACAACTACCCATAGATATAACATATTTGGGGTCAGGCATTTGCTCATAAATTCTTTTAATTCTTAATGCCATTTTAAAAGTTACAGTACCCGAAATAATTATTGCATCTGCCTGGCGTGGTGTGGGACGAGGAATAACGCCGAATCTGTCAAAATCATAGTGAGAGGCAGAAGTAGCCATCATCTCAATAGCACAGCACGCAAGTCCAAAACTAACCTGCCATATTGATGACAATCGTGCCCAGTTGAGCAGGTCATCAACTTTTGTAATAATTATATTGTTATCCGAAAATTGAGTATCTAAAAGACTCATATATTATTTTTTTATTTAGTTAGTAAAATCAATTAAAAAAGAAAAGGTCAAATGTCATTTAAAATCTTTTCTTTTACAATTACCGGTGGTTTAGGATGAGGTCTAGCCCATTCAAGGTCACCTTTTTTCCATTCGTAAGCCATGCCAAGAGCCAGCAATACAAGAAAAATTCCTCCTACTAAATAACCAGCAATTCCGTATTGTTGATAAACCATTGCCCATGGAACAAGCAAAACTACTTCAACATCAAAGATTAAAAAGATAAGTGCAACAACATAAAAGCGAATATTAAATCTTATCCAAGGTGAACCTTCAGGAGACTCTCCGCATTCATATGTTAAACGTTTTTCGTGGGTCGGGCGGGCAGGTCTGATTATCTTAGCAAAAACTAGTGCAACTATTACGAAGATAATTGCAACTAAGAAGAAAACAAATATTTTACCGAATTCTGTTAACATTAATTCCTAATTTCTTTTGTGAAAAATTAACGATACAGTTTAAAATTGTCAAGAATCGTTGAGGCAAAATTACGTTATGTTTATACAATTTTCCTAATAAAAATTTTTATAAATGAGAATTGTGATGTTTTATTCATCAAAATAAAATAAATCCGTGTTGTAATTTGTAAAGCATAGAGCAATAAAATACTGAAAATATGAATGAAAATTTTTAAGTCTAATATTATATTCTCCATAGATATTCATAATTTAGAAAGGTAAAAAATAAAAAATTTGATAATAAATAATTATGAAAAACAATTTTAATCCAAAAGAAAACTATGAACTATCTAAAAAGGCTATTGGATACATAGCAAGAAAATTTGCGACTCAAGATGATTATAATAAAATTGGTTTTATGTCCGGGCTTGAAGTTCATCAGCAATTATTAACCAAAGAAAAACTATTCTGCAGATGCCCTGCAGGCTTATATTACAAAGGTACTGACTTTGATGCTGAAATAATTAGACATATGCGTCCAACCTTAAGTGAGCTAGGGGAGTATGATGGAACAGCATTAATGGAATTTAAAACACGTAAAGAAATAATTTACAAAATCAAAGATGAAACTACGTGTACTTATGAGGTTGATGATACTCCACCATTTCCAATTAATAAAGAAGCTCTTTCTATAGCACTTGAAATTTCTTTACTTTGTAAACTGAATATTGTTGGCGAAGTTCATATTACACGCAAACAATATCTGGATGGGAGTATTCCTACTGGTTTTCAGAGGACTGCAATAATTGGGGTTGAAGGTGAAATTCCACTAAAGAATAAAAAAGTAAGATTAATTCAACTAAGCATTGAAGAAGATTCTTGTAGAGAAATTTCTGATGTTGGACATACTCGTGTATACAAAACTGATAGACTTGGAATGCCATTAATTGAAACAGTAACTTATCCTGATTGCGTTAATCCAAACGAAGTTAAAGAAGCTTGTGATTATATAAGATTTTTAAATAGAAGTACTGGCAAAGTTAGAACTGGCATGGGTGCATCAAGACAGGATGTTAATGTTAGCTGCAAAGGAGGTAGCAGAGTTGAGATTAAAGGTGTAGCTCATACTAAATGGATTCCAGAATTAACTCACAATGAGTGCTTCAGACAAATTGCATTATTAAGAATCAAAGATATTTTAAACTCTGGAATCAATGAATCGAAAAATTGGAAAATTGATTATTTATCTATTGATAAGAAAGTAATTGATATTCCTTTCCTAAACGGTAAGAAAAAAGAAAAAAAGAAAAAAGTAATTGCAATTAATCTTCCTGGTTTTAAAGGAATTCTTTCTCATTTTACGCAACCAGGTAAAATATTTGCTGATGAATTAAGTGATCGATTAAAAGTAATTGCTTGTATAGAAAAACCAAATTTAGTTCATTCGGAAGAAATCGAACCATCTATAAATTCTGAGTACTGGAAAAAAATTCAGGATCTGTTCAATAGCAAGGAAAGAGATTCTCAATTGATAATTTGGGGACATGAAGAAGATATTCCTACCGCAATAGAGACAATTGAAGAAAGATGTAAATTGGCGTTCATCAAGGTTCCTAATGAGACAAGAAAATCTTTTAAAGACGGTACAACAATGTTTGAAAGAGTTCTTCCCGGAGCAGATAGAATGTATCCCGATACAGATTCTGCACCGATTCCATTAGAGGAATCTGAGATTGAAGAGCTTAGAAAGAATCTTCCTTCTGAAGTAATAAATAGATATAATCAACTTAAAGAATGGAATATACCTCAAGATACATATGAATTTATTCTCAAGAAAAATCTTTTTCCGTTTATTGAAAAAATTATAATTGAACTGAATATCAAACCAAAATTTGTCGGAACATTTTTCGGTCATACATTGAAATATATAGAAGGACATTATCAACGTTCTCCTGAATTTGATTATGAAAAAATTGTTTTTTTATTTGAATTTCTGAAAAACGAAAAAATTGATTATGAACTTGCAAAAAAAATTCTGCCCATAATTTACGAACATGCAAAAATGGATTTTGAATCAGCATTATTGAGTATCAATTTTAAAAGAGTAATGAAAGAAGAAATCTTATCACGGGTTAAATTTCTTAAGAAAAAATTTGATGAAAATCATACTTCAAAATTAAAAGATGCAAGAACTAACTGGATTATGGGACAACTTAGAAAACTTGCATTAGGAAATTTTAATCTTACTGAAATTAGTGCAGAGGTAGATAATGCATAAATTAAATTTTAGAGTTCGCTATAGAACTTATTCTTATAAAATATTGATTGAGTTGGAGAAAAATCTATGAGCAATGATATTTTTCAAGGATACAAAGGTCAGGCACTTAATACTTTAATGAAGTATAATGTTAGAGTTTGGGGACAAGCAGAAATTGTTACTACAAGAGGAACATTCAAGGGGACTATTTTACCTCGTTCTGAAAATGACGACGATAAACATATTGTGGTTAAAATTATCACAGGGTATAATATTGGAATTGATATACAAACTATTCAATCTATGATTGAAACTGGTTACAAAAAAGCTGTTTATAAAATTCCCGAAAAAGAATTTCCATATACTCCTGGTTTACCAAAAGTAAAATTACTTGGAACAGGTGGAACTATTGCATCAAGATTAGATTACAGAACAGGAGCGGTCATTCCTGCTTTTACTCCGGGAGAATTATATGGTGCAGTTCCAGAATTAGCGGATATTTGCAATCTTACTACAGAAAAATTATTTGCAGTTTTTAGCGAGAATATGGGACCAGACCAATATAAGAAATTGGCGGTTGCAATCGGGAAAGAAATTGAAAATGGAATTGATGGAATAGTAATTGGACATGGAACTGACACTTTGCACCACACAGCGACTGCATTAACATATATGGTTCAAAATCCACCAGTTCCAATTATTTTAGTTGGATCTCAGCGTTCTTCGGATAGACCTAGCAGTGATGCTGCATTAAATCTTATGCATGCTACATATGCAGCCGGACATGGAAATATCGCAGAAGTCATGGTTTGTATGTTTGGTCCAACTTCAGATGAATATGGATTACTGCATAGAGGAACTAGAGTCAGGAAAATGCACTCATCTTATAGATCAACTTTTAGAACGCTTGGTGAAACACCCGTTGCAATGGTCTCAAGAAATGAAATTAAATTGATAAAGAAAAAATATAATCATAGAAGAAAAGATAAAAATGTTATTATAAAACCTTTCTTTGAGGAAAGAGTTGCGATGGTTTATTATTACCCTAATATGCACCCGGATATGATTGACTCCTTAGTCGACAATGGGTATAAAGGTATTATAATTGCAGGAACAGGTTTAGGACATGTAAATAAACCATTATATCCGGCAATTGAAAGAGCAACAAAAAAAGGAGTAGCTATTTATATGACCGTGCAAACTCTTTGGGGCTATGTTCATATGTTTGTATACGATACTGGAAGAGATTTGATGGCCAAGGGAATTATTCCTGCTGAAAATATGCTACCGGAGGTTGCTTACATTAAATTAGGTTGGGCGCTCGGACAAACTGATGATTTAGAAGAAGTTAGAAAAATTATGCTTACTCCTATATGTGATGATATTACTAAACGTGAGCCTTATAATGGTTACCTTATTTACCAGGGAGGAATTCCTGAAGTCGAGGAGTTTATTAAAAATTTCCACAAGTAATTTTTAATGATTTTGAGGCAAAGATGCATTTAAACCAAAACGATAAAAAATACTTATTAAAATTAGCTCGTGAAACAATTGTTGATTTTATTAGCGCTAAAAATACTCTTCAAGTTATTGAAGATTCAATTCCTGATACTTGCAAAGTAAAATGTGGTGCTTTTGTATCACTTCATAAAAACGGAAAATTACGAGGATGTATAGGACATTTTGGTGAAGATATTCCTTTGTTTCAAACCATTCAAGAGATGGCAATTGCAGCAGCAACAAATGATTACAGATTTCCTCCAGTGAATAAAACTGAAATAGATTTAATTGAGATTGAAATTTCTGTTCTTACTCCAATGAAAAAAATTCAAAATATATCTGAAATCGTGCTAGGAAAACATGGAATTTATATAAAGAAAGGAAATAGAGGTGGCACTTTTCTTCCACAAGTTGCAACTCAAACTAATTGGACTCTGGAAGAATTTTTAGGTCATTGTTCACAGGATAAAGCTGGTTTAGGATGGGATGGATGGAAGAAAGCAGAACTATTTATTTATGAGGCGATCGTATTTAGTGAAAATGAACTTTAATATTTTTGACGCATAATATCATCAACTAAAAGAGGACAAATATGAAACAAATAATTCTTTTCTTGTTAATTACTTTCATTAATATACTTCCACAGGATTCTATTAAGACTTCCACCTGGACATTTTCAGGTGTAACAGGATTAAATATAACGCAAATTGCATTAAATAACTGGACTTCTGGTGGGGATAATGCAATAGCGTGGATAATTAGTGGAAATTTTGGAGCAATATATAAATCCGGTAATTGGAAACTTGATAATAATCTAAAGCTTGCTTATGGCAGAACAAAACTAGGAAGTGATGAGTATAGAACTAACGATAATGAGTTTTATCTCGAAGACATTCTTAGCTATGATGTAAAATGGGCAGTAAGTCCTTTTTTCAGTAACACAGTTCACTCAACTATATCAAATGGATTTAATTACAAAGTAATTCCTGCTGTCAAAATTGCTTCATTTTTTGATCCCGGTTATGTTACACAAAGTTTAGGTTTTACATATGATAAATTAGCTAATATTAAAACAAGACTTGGAGTTGCATTACAGGAAATATTTACAAAAGAATTTACCGGTTATTCTGATGATGAAAAAACAACTGAAATTGAAAAGTTCAAATTAGAAACAGGTATTGAATCTGTTACAGAGAGTGATTTCACAATTGATGATAATGTTTTACTTAACAGCAAACTTAGATTATTCAGTCGCTTTAAAACACTTGATGTCTGGGATATAAGGTGGGATAATACAATCACTGCAAAAATAAGTAAGTTTTTTAATGTAAATCTTAATATTTTGGTCTTGTATGAAAAAGCTCTTTCTCCAAAAACACAGCTGAAAGAAGCTCTTCAATTTGGAATTAGTTATATTTTATTTTAATTAACCTATGAGGAAAGTATGTCAGGATTCATAAAAGAGTTCAAATCATTTGCAATGAGAGGTAATCTTGTTGATATGGCAGTAGGAATTATTATTGGAGCTGCTTTTGGAAAAATTGTAAGTTCTTTTGTTGCTGATGTAGTTATGCCCCCAATCGGACTTTTAGTCGGTGGTTTAGACTTTAGCAATTTGGGATTCATTCTTAAAGAAGCGACAGATAAAACTCCAGCAGTCACAATAAGATATGGAACATTCATCAACGCCTTAATTGATTTTATAATAATTGCGTTTTCAATTTTCCTTGTAATAAAAGGGATGAATTCATTGAAGAAGAAAGAAGAAGAAGCTCCTTCAGCTACACCAGCACCTAAAGAAGAAGTAGTTCTCCTTTCTGAAATCAGAGATTTGCTAAAATCAAAATAAGATCAATAAAAATTTTTTTGTTTAACTATCGTTCTGATTTTTATTGCTATAAACAAAAAAAAATAAAATAAAACTTAAATAATCTTTAAGTTGAGTTGGAATTATGTTCTTAACAAAATATATTTCGAGGCAAAAAAGATTATTATGGCAAAGCACAAAGTAAAATATATTTTTGTTACAGGTGGAGTTGTTTCTTCGCTTGGAAAAGGCATCTCTGCATCCTCACTTGGATTATTATTAAAGCAGCGAGGTTTCAATGTTACTATTCAGAAATTTGATCCGTATATAAACGTTGATCCTGGAACGATGAATCCGTTTCAACATGGCGAGGTTTATGTTACCGAAGATGGGGCTGAAACAGATCTTGACCTTGGACATTATGAAAGATTTCTTGATATAAATACAACTCGTGCTAATAACACAACCACTGGACAGGTATATCACGAGGTAATAACTAAAGAGAGAAGAGGAGATTATCTTGGTGCAACTGTTCAGGTTATTCCTCATATAACTGATGAAATCAAGAACAGGATGCAAAAACTTGCAGAGCTTGATGAATATGATATTATTATAACAGAAATTGGAGGCACAGTTGGTGATATTGAAAGTCTTCCGTTTCTTGAGTCGTTGCGTCAAATGATGATGCAGGTTGGAAGAAAAAATGCTTTGTCAATTCATGTAACTCTTGTACCATATATTGCTTCAGCAGGTGAAGTTAAAACTAAACCTACTCAGCATAGTGTAAAAAATCTTCTCGAACTTGGAATTCAACCAGATGTTTTGATTTGCAGATCAGAGAAAAAAATTTCTAAAGAACTTAGAGAAAAAATTTCTCTATTTTGTAATGTTGATTCAAAGTCTGTTATTTCTGCTCACGATTGTGCTTCAATTTACGAAATTCCCTTAGTGTTTTATCGGGAAAAACTTGATCAGATAGTATTAAAAAAACTTGGTCTGCCAGAAAGAAAAATTAAACTTGATGATTGGGAAGCGTTTGTAAATAAAGTTAAAAATCCTACTAAGACTATTGAAATTGCAGTCTGTGGAAAGTATGTCGATATTCAAGATGCATATAAAAGTATAATGGAATCATTTGTCCACGCTGGGGCGGAGAATAATGCTAAAGTTAAAATAAAATGGATTAATGCAGAAGATTGCGAATCTGAATACTATGAAAAACTTTTATTCGGTGTTTGTGGAATATTAGTCCCTGGTGGATTTGGCGAAAGAGGTATAGAAGGAAAGATTAACGCCATTCGCTATGCAAGAGAAAATAATATTCCTTTTTTTGGTATCTGTCTTGGATTGCAATGTGCTGTAATTGAATTTGCAAGGAATGTTTGTAACTTGCAATACGCTCACAGTACTGAATTCAAAAAAACCAAACACAATGTAATTGATTTTATGCCTGACCAGAAAAATATAAAAAATTATGGTGGGACAATGCGTCTTGGTGCTTATCCTTGTATGATTGAAAATAATACTAAAGCAATGCTGGCTTACAAAAAAGATTACATTACAGAAAGACACAGACATCGTTATGAAGTAAACAACAAATTCAGAAATGAACTACAGAAAAATGGTTTGATATTTAGTGGACTTTCACCTGATAGAGAGCTTGTAGAAATGATAGAACTTTCAAACCATCCATGGTTTGTAGGCTGCCAGTTTCACCCGGAATTAAAATCAAGAGCGACAAAATCTCATCCATTATTCAGAGAATTTGTTAAAGCAGCAATCAAATATTCTGAAGAAAATAAAATAGAATTTAATGGTTAGACACTATCTTAAGGAAGTACGAATAAAAAAAATTCTTCTTCTATTACTAATATTTAACACATTTGTCTATTCACAATCAAACATTGATGTCCTATTAAGAGAAGGATTAAAATATTCTTATAATTTGGAACTTGAAAAAGCTGAAAACTTTTTCAACCAGATTATAAAAAAATTTCCAGAAGATCCTCGTGGATATCATTACAAATCTTCGATATATATATGGAGCTATCTTGGAAATTCTGAAAAACAAAATTTAAATTTATTTTTAAACTATTCAGATCAGGCCATCGAAAAAGCTGAAAATCTTCTAGATGAAGATAGCAAAAATGAAATAGCAAATTATATTCTTGGTTCCTCTTATGGTTATAGAGCTATTGCTTTTGGTAAAGCAGAAAAATATCTTGAAATGATCTGGGCAAGCCAGAAATCAAACACTTACTTAAAAAATACTCTTAAAATAAATTCTAATAATTACGACGCTTACTTAGGTCTGGGTTTATTTAAATTTGCATTAAGTCAGGTTCCTTCTGCATTTAAGTGGGCATTAAATTTAATTGGGTTTGAAGGTAATCAGGAAGAAGGTTTAAATTTTCTTATTCTTGCTTCGGAAAGAGGGAATTATGCAAAAGCAGAAGCTGATTATTATTTGTCTCAAATTTATAGTGAGTATTACTATGATTTCGACAAGTCATCTCAATTGTTAAAAAATCTTTCGCAAAAATATCCTCAGAATATTTTGATTCTATACTCACTGGCTGTTGTTGATATAAAAAGAAAAGACTTAAATAGCGCAGAAAAATTTTTGCAAAAGCTAATTAAGATCGATAATCACAATTTTCTGCAGACAGTTTCTTTTTCAAATTTTCTAATGGGTGATGTGTTATTTAGAAAAAATAAATTTGAGAATGCAAAACAATTCTATCAAACATTTATTAAAACATCTTCAATTAAAGATTATCTGGGTATTGCCAATTACAGACTTGGATTATGTTATGAGTTAACGGGAGATTATTCCATAGCAATCAATTATTATAAGCAAAGTAGTAATGGTATAGAAATTCTGGATGATGATTCATATGCAAAAAGAAAAGGTTCAGAAAGAATAAATTCTCCAATGGATGAAGTTGAAAAGAAAATAATCATTTATTCAAATTTTATCGAAACAGATGATTCTAAACTTGCAGCAGATTCACTTTCATCTTTATTGGAAATTGCAGATTCCGAAAAGTTAAAAAATGAAATAAAATATTATCTTGCCCAGGCATATCTTGAATTGCAACAGTATGAAATTGCTTTGAATTATGCATTAAGTTCTTCGGTCAGCAATGATAAAAATGAATCATGGTTAAAACCATTTTCGTTATTCATCATAGCTAAATGTTACTGGAAATTAAACAATCCTGAAAAAGCTTTGGACTATCTTGATAAAACCGAAGAACAAACCGATTACGATTACAAGTCTAAACTAAAAGGAATGATAAATAATTTAAAGTCAAGGCTAAAATCTTAAAAAAAAATAAGAAAATCCACCGCTTTCAATTGATTTAGTTTTTAAGTTTAAGTAATTTTTAACAGCAAATTTTTAATAAGTTGAATATAGCTGTTTTTGTATCCGGAAGAGGCTCAAATCTTCAGGCTATCCTTAATTCTAATGAATTAAAAGGATTGGTTGAAGTTGTTGCTGTTGTAAGCGATAAAATAAAATGTGCGGCTTTTGATATTGCAATGAAAAATTCTATTCCTCGCTTTTCAGTTTCTGAAAAAGGAAGAGAAGGAACCATTAGTTACGATCAATTACGCTATGAGTTATTATTAAAGAAAGTAGAGTTAATTGTTCTTGCTGGTTTTTTGAAATTAATTCCGGCAGACTTCATTAAATCTTTCAGGGATAAAATCATAAACATTCATCCTGCATTACTTCCTGATTTTGGAGGGAAAGGAATGTATGGACATAATGTTCACGAAGCTGTGTTTAATTCACATGTAAAATATTCAGGACCAACTGTACATTTTGTTAATGAAGAATATGATAAAGGTTATATTATTGTGCAGGAAAAAATTGATATAAGTGATGCTGAAAATCCTAATGAAATAGCTGAAAGAGTCTTAAAACTTGAACACAAAATTCTTCCTGAAGTAATTAAAAAATTTGCATTAAAAAAAATTTCAATATTAAATAGTAAAGTTATTTTAAAAGAGTGAACTAAGTTTTGGATAAGTACATTTTAATTAGTGTTTCGGATAAAGCGAATTTAATTGAATTCGCAAAAGAAATAAGAAAGTTAGAATATAAAATTCTTGCTACAGGTGGAACAGCAAAAGCATTAATTGATGCTGGAATAGATACAATTGAAATAAGCAGTTTTACAGGATTTCCCGAAATTCTGAATGGTAGAGTTAAAACATTAAATCCTAAAATATTTGGTGGAATATTATTTAAAAGAGATGACGAACTTCATATTAAACAATCTGCGGAAAATGATATTTGTGAAATTGATATTGTGTGTGTTAATCTTTATCCATTCGAAAAATTTGCTGCAAATCCTGATTCAACAAAAGATGAATTAATTGAAAATATTGATATTGGTGGTCCAAGTTTAATTAGAGCTGCAGCAAAAAATTATAAATTTGTTTCTGTTTTAACGAACCCTGGACAATATGATCTTTTTCTTGAAGAAATTAAAAAAGGAAAAGTTTCAGACAAGACGAGGGAAAAGCTTGCAGTCGAAGCATTTGCATACACTTCGTCTTATGATACGTTAATTGCCAATAAGTTAGAGCAAACATTTGATATTCCAAGTAAAGATTTTAGACTAAATCTTAAAAAATCAATTGATTTAAGATATGGAGAAAATCCTCATCAAAAAGCAGAACTTTATGGTGACTTTTTAAGTTATTTTGATTTTCTTCATGGCAAAGAATTATCATATAACAATATTCTTGATGTAACTTCAGCGGTGGAATTGATCGATGAACTTGAACCATTCTCATCTGTAATTATTAAACATAACAATCCTTGTGGTGTTGCAACTTCAGGTTCATCTTTAGAAGCATATAAAAACGCTCTTTCTTGTGATCCTGTAGCTGCATATGGCGGAATAGTAGCGTTCAATAATAGCATTGAAGAAGAACTTGCACTAAAGTTGAATGAGATATTTCTTGAAGTAGTAATTGCACCCGGTTATTCTGAAAAAGCTATTGATATTTTAAGGAAGAAAAAAGACAGAAGAATTTTAGTTCAGAAAAAAACATTAAACGAGATTAAATACGCTTATAAAAGTATTCCTGGTGGTGTACTTAAACAGGAAAATGATAAAATAAAAAATGATTTTATAAATGTAAAAATTGTAACCAAACAAGTTCCTGACAATAAACAACTGGATGATTTAAAGTTTGCATGGGTTGTTGCAAAAAATGCTAAATCTAATACAATAGTTTTTGCAAAGAATAAAAGTACTGTGGGAATAGGAGCTGGACAAGTATCAAGAGTTGATGCAGTAAGAGTTGCAATTATGAAAGCTAAAGAATTTAATATTGATCTTAATGCTTCTGTCGTTGCATCAGATGCTTATTTTCCGTTTGCTGATGGTTTACTAGAAGCCGTTAAATATGGAGCAACTGCTTTTATACAACCTGGTGGCTCGATCAGAGATAACGAAGTTATTGAATCGGCTGATAAAAATGGAGTTACAATGTTATTCACTGGAATTAGACACTTTAAACATTAAGAGGAAAGATGGGTTTATTCGATTTATTTTCTGCTGATATTGCTATGGATTTGGGTACTGCCAATACTCTAATCTATGTTAAGGGTAAAGGTATTGTACTTAATGAACCTTCTATAGTTGCTTTTGATAAAAACACGAAAAAAATAATTGCATTAGGTAATAAAGCTAAAGAGATGCAGGGTAGAGAACATAAAGAAATTAAAGTTACTCGTCCTATGCGTGATGGTGTTATTGCTGATTTTGAAATAGCAGAAGGAATGATTCGTGCATTTATTAAAAAAGTGAATGCAAGTTTTGTAACCAGCAGAAGAATTGTTGTTGCTGTCCCAAGTGGAATAACTGAGGTTGAAAAGCGTGCAGTAAGAGATAGTGCTGAACACGCAGGTGCAAAAGAAGTTCATCTTGTTGCAGAACCTATGGCTGCAGCTATTGGAATTGGTATTGATGTAGATGCACCTGTCGGAAGTATGATTATTGACATTGGGGGTGGGACAACTGAAATTGCAGTAATTGCTTTATCCGGTATTGTAAATGAAGAATCTATTCGTATTGCTGGCGATGAAATGAATTATGCAATTGCTCAATTTTTTAAAAAAAATCATAACATACTTATCGGTGAAAGAACTGCAGAAGCAATTAAATGCGAAGTTGGTTCTGCAATTAATCTTAAAGAAGAACTCACGATACAGGTAAAAGGAAGAGACCTTGTTGGTGGTGTCCCAAAAACAACAGAAGTTTCATCTGTTGAAATTCGAGAAGCATTAAACGAGAGTGTTCAACAAATTGTTGATGCAGTTCGTCAATCCTTGGAAAGAACTCCCCCTGAATTATCAGCAGATATTCTTGATAGAGGCGTAATGATTACTGGTGGTGGGGCTTTATTGAAAGGACTAGATGAAAGAATACGACTTGAAACAAATTTACCCGTTCATGTTGCTGAAGACCCATTAACTGCAGTTGCAAGAGGTGCAGGAAAAATTATTGAAAACTTAAATCATTATTCGCGAGTTTTGATTCGTAACAGGCGTTACTAAAAGTGAAAATAATTAAAAAGATATGGGATGATTTTAAAGAGTATATAGTTTTTGTCATTCTTATTCTATTCAGTTTATTTCTAATCTCTCAAAACGAACAAAAATCAATACGAAATTTCAAAGCATTTATTTTTGGAAATTTTGCAATAGTTAATTCAGTCCTTAGCGGAATACTGTCTCCATCCAATCTTGAAGCAGAAAACGAAAGATTAAGAAAAGTAAATGCTGATTTAATGATTGAGATTAATAAATTAAGAGAATATGGAATTATAAATGAAGAACTTCAATCTTTAATTTCTCTTAAGGATACTTCCAAATACACTTTAATTCCTGTCCAGATTATTTCTAAAGATATTGAAGCATCAAGTGGTAACTTTTCAATAAATGCTGGTTACGTCAAAGGAATTAAACCAGGTATGCCCGTAATAAATGGTGAAGGATTAGTTGGTATTGTGAATTTTTGTGCATCAGATTATTCTTCCGTACGGATTTTACAGAATACTTATTTTCGAATAATTGTAAAAGATCAGAGAAGTCGTTTTGAAGGTATCCTCAGGTGGAATGGTGAATATCTTACTGTAACAAATCTTCCTAAAACAGCGGATGTTAAAGTCGGTGATAGAATTATTACCTCTGAAAGAAGTGCTTTGATTAATCTGCCAATACCGGTTGGAATTGTTACAAAAATTATTAATCCTGAAAAAGGTTGGTTTAATAATCTTGTAGTTAAACCTTTTGTTGATTTCGTAAAAGTAGAAAATGTATTCGTTTTGCAGATGACACAATCCAAAGTTCAGAATAATGTTGAATTAAATTTTTATAACAGATAATTATATGAGAGATTATCTCCTACCTATCTTACTTTTTATTGCAGCTCTGTTAATTCAGATAATTATAGTTCCTTTTATCTCTATTGAAGGTATTATTCCTGATTTGGTACTTATTATTCTGGTGTATTATACATTGAGAAAAGGACAATTATTTGGAACTGTCTTGGGTTCAATTTATGGTTTGACATTCGATTTAATTACCGGTGGAATTATTGGAAGTACAATGTTCACCAAAACTCTTGCAGGTTTTATTGCAGGGTTTTTTTATAATGAAAATAAAAAAGATATTTACTTTACTTCGTATTTATTTTTATTAATTGTTCTTCTTTGTTCAATTATTGATTCGGTAGCTTTCACACTAATTTCAAGTTTTGAAATAACGACAAATATTTTCTCTTTATTAATTAATCAGGGATTATTTCCAGCAGTTTACACCACAGTTCTAAGCACTATAATTACTATTTTCTATCCAAAGAGGAGATATATTTGAGTCCTTTAATTTCTATTGATAGGAAAAAAATTATTTATGCTTTAATGATAGTAATTTTTCTAGTCTATTCAATAAAATTATTTCAAATGCAGATTATTCAACATGAAGAGTATGATGAAAAGTCTTCCGGAAACAGTATTAAAGCCATAGAACAAATTCCTTTAAGAGGCGCTTTCTGGGATAGAAATATGAAGCTACTTGTGGAAAATATTCCTGCATACACAGTAAGAATTACACCATATGAATATGAGAAAAAGAACAATAAAATATTAGAAGCAATTCTTGAGCTTGATTCAGGTTATATAAATAATTTATTGTATAGAAATAAAGAGTATTCAAAGCATCTTCCATTAAAAGTTAAAAGAGGCGTTGATTTTTCAGCTATTGCATGGATTGAAGAAAACATAGAAACTCTTCCCGGAGTAGATTACATTATTGAATTACAAAGAGGTTATCCTGCTGGTGTTATGGGTGCTCACGTTTTTGGTTACTCAAAAGAAATAAGTCCACAAAAACTTAAGCAGGAAAAAGATTATTATAACCCTGGTGATTTAATTGGTTTTACAGGATTGGAAAAATATTATGAAAAAGAAATACGAGGTGTTAAAGGTTATAATTATGTTTTAGTCGATGCAAAAAGAAGAGAAGTTGGGAAATACAAAGACGGAAAAAAAGATGTCGAATCTATAAAAGGTAAAGACCTTGTTCTTGGTATAGATGTTAATCTGCAAAAAATTGCTGAAGAAGAACTTAAAGGAAAAAGTGGTGCAGTGGTAGCGATTGAACCAAAGACAGGAGAAATTCTTGCTATGGTTTCAGCTCCGGATTTCGATTTAAATCAATTTTCATATGTTACTCCAAAATCATATCTTCAAAAACTATATACTGATCCATTGAAACCTCAATTTAATCGTTCTACTATGGCTGCACATCCACCTGGATCAACATTTAAAATACTATGTGCAATAGCCGGATTAGAACTTGGAGTAATAAATGAAAACTCAACTCTTTTTTGCGGAGGAGGATTTACATTCGGAAGATTTTTTAAATGTCACGGAGCTCATGGTTCGGTTAATGTTATTCATGCAATTGAAAAATCCTGCAATACTTTTTTCTATCAATTAATATTTAAGATTGGATTAGACAGACTTGCTCAATTTGCATGGAAATTTGGATTGGGCCATAAAACAGGGGTTGATATTAATGAAGAAAGTGCTGGATTAATACCTACTTCTAAATATTATGAAAAAATTTATGGAAAAAACTGGCCTCAGGGAATTATGGTAAGTCTGGGAATAGGACAAGGGGAAATAAGTACGACTCCTTTACAACTAGCATTTTATACTGCATTAATTGCAAATAATGGGAAGTCATTTATTCCGCATCTTGTTAAAGGTTATCTTGATGAAAATAAAAAATTTGTACCATTGAAATATCCTGAAGTAAATACTAATGTAAGTCAAAAAACATTTGATATTGTTAAACAAGGAATGTTTTTAGTAGTGCAGGGAAGTGGTACAGGTACATCAATTCGCATTCCGGATTTGCCTATTTCTGGAAAGACAGGGACTGCTCAAAATCCTCATGGTAAAGATCATGCCTGGTTTATTTGTTTTGCACCATCAGATAATCCAAAGATTGCAATTGCTGTTCTTGTAGAAAATGCTGGATTTGGTGCAACCTGGGCTGCTCCTATCGCAAAAAAATTAATATTAAAATATTTTGGAAGAGAAGTTCCTTATTCAACTGCAATTATAGATACAACAGGGCAAAGTTATGAGGATTGATTATAAGTTAAATGATAAATTTGATCTTTATTTCTTTGGATCAATTTTAATATTAATCATTCTTGGACTTCTTGGAATTTATAGTTCTACTAGAGCTTCAATAGAGAAAACAAATTTCATAAAGCAGGTTGTTTCTTTCGGTATTTCAATTGTAGTATTTTTTGTAATTACATTTCTTCCTACAAAATCATTTCGTTTTGCTGCTATTCCTTCTTATTCTCTAGCTATTCTTTTATTGATGATTGTGCTTGTAATAGGAAGAGTAATTAAAGGAGCAAAAGGCTGGATAGCTTTTGGTGGATTTAGTTTTCAACCAGCAGAGTTTGCAAAATTAGCAACCATTTTAATGCTTGCATGGTATTTAAGCAAAGAAAATGTAAATCTTGATTCATTTAAGGATATTATTATCACTTTGAGTATAGGTTTATTTCCAGTTTTATTAATTCTTCTTGAACCTGATTTGGGAAGTTCTTTTGTTTTTGTGAGTCTTATTCTTGCTTTAATGTTCTGGAGGGGAATTAGTTTGTTCGGTTTGTTTGTTGTTCTTAGTCCTCCAATAGTCGCAATCTCAGCTTTGTTTGGAACGATATATTTTATTGCTTCAATTTTAATTTGTTTGGTTTTATTATTTTTATTCAAGCGAGACTTATTTACAAGTGGCTCTTTGTTAGGATTGAATCTTGCGGCCGGATTTTTTGTTGACAATGTTTATAAAATTTTAAGTCCACATCAACAATTGAGAATTAAATCCTTCATCGATCCAATGGCAGATCCACTTGGTTCAGGTTATAATGCTATTCAAGCAAAAGTTGCAATCGGTTCTGGCGGTATTTTCGGCAAGGGTTTTTTGAATGGTACTCAAACCCAATTACAGTATATTCCTGAGCAGTGGACTGATTTTATCTATTGCGTAATTGGAGAAGAATTTGGATTTGTTGGAAGTATAATCGTACTTGGACTGTTTTTATTTATCTTCATAAAAATTTTACATATTGCATCACAGGCAAAAGATAAATTTCTAAGTTTGGTTTTGATTGGTATATTAGCAGTATACTTTATTCATTTTGTAATTAATATTGGAATGGTCATTGGTATTTTACCAGTAATTGGAATTCCATTACCCTTTGTAAGTTATGGTGGTAGCTCATTGCTAATAAATATGATGATGCTTGGTATCATTTTTAACGTATATAGAACAAGAAAGAATTATACATGAAGACTGCACATGAAAAATTTGAGTCTTTCATTCAGAACAGAAAACATATTTGTGTTGGACTTGATACTGATATTGATAAAATACCTGTTCATCTTTTGAATAACGAAGATCCGATTTTTGAGTTCAATAAAATAATTGTTGATAATACAATTGATGAAGCTGCGGCTTATAAACTTAATTTTGCCTTTTATGAGAAGCATGGAATTGAAGGCTTAGTATCATTAAGAAAAACAATAGAATATATTGGAAAAGAAACTTTTATAATTGGTGATGCAAAAAGAGGTGATATTGCAAATACATCAACTATGTATGCACAATCGTTGTTTGATTATTTTAATGTAGATGCTTCAACAATTAATCCTTATATGGGAAGTGATTCTGTAAAACCATTTCTCAAGTATGAAGATAAAATTAATTTTATCCTTGCATTAACCTCTAATTCTGGTGCAAATGATTTTGAAAAACTGATTCTAAATGATTATACTTTCGTTTTTCAGAAAGTGATTGATAAGATTCATTTATGGAATGAGAAAAAAAATTGTGGAGTTGTCTTTGGTGCAACAAACCCAGAAGAACTTAAGCGTAATATTTCTTCACTTAAAAATCTTCCGATCTTACTTCCAGGAATTGGTGCACAGGGGGGTGATTTAGAAAAAGTAGTTTCAGTATTTGTAGAAAATAAAATTAATTCTTTCTTAATTAATTCAAGCAGAGGAATAATTTACAAAGATAATTCCAAAAATTTTGGAAAAGCGGCTGCAAAAGAACTCCATAGTTTGAATACCATTGTTCAACAAATCTTTAAGAAATCTGACTAAAAATAATGGAACAAATTTCCGAAAATATTATTTGTAAATACTGGAAAGAACAAAAAGTACCATCAGAATATTTTACAGATGAAGGTGAAAAAGTAGTTATATTATTTTCCGGTGAAGAAAACCTGGACAAAGGTGGTCCCGATTTTAAAAATGCTAAAATTCTAATCGGGAATATTACTTTTGTCGGAGATGTTGAAATAGATACAAAAAAATCAGATTGGAAAAATCACGGACATAATATTAACCAAAGATATAATAAAGTTATTCTTCAAATTGTGTTAAAGAATGATAATCCAGGGTATTCGTTAAATTCAAATAATGGAAGACGAATAAAGACTATTGAGATTGGAAATAAATTTGATAGTAAAATTGTAGAACAAATTGTAAGTGAAAATTCAAGTAATCAATTTAATAAACCTGGAACGCGGAACAGCATTGTTTGTGATAACCTTAATGACAAAATAGATGAAAAAATAAAAATTGATTTCATTTATGAGTTGGGCATTAAAAGGTTTCGTCAAAAATGCGAAAGGATGGTTTTAAGATTAAAAGAACTGGCATACATTGAAAATCTTCGTTTGAAAGAACCTGTTGTAAGATATTCACTTACTCCTAAAGTTGAAGAAAGACAACTGACTATAGAGGAACTAAGCAAGAAACAAATATGGGAACAACTTTTTTACGAAAGTGTTTTTGAAGTTTTAGGTTATAGTCAGAACAAACTTATATTTAAAAAATTATCTCAGGCGGTTGATATTGCTTACATTCGCTCACTTGCAAAAAAGGAAGATTTTGAAAAAATCCTCGAAGCAATTCTATTCAATGTATCCGGATTAATACCACCTGTGGAAGAAATAAAAGAAGAAGATTCTTCGGAATATATAAGGACAATAATCCAAAAATGGGCAGATGTTAGACAAAGTTATGATTCAAATATTTTTTTAAACAACGATTGGCATTTCTTTAGATTAAGACCTCATAACTTTCCAACTATCAGGTTAGCAGGTGGCATTAAAATCATCCATAAAATTTTATCAGAAAATTTAATTAATAAGACATTGCAGCTTTTTAAAACAAAAATGTCATTCAATAAAATTTTGCATAATATAAGAATGCTATATGTTGTGAAGTCAAATGGCTACTGGAAAAGACACTATGTTTTCAATAAAAAATCTGAAAAATTAATTAAGTATTTTATTGGATTAAATAGAGCTGATGAAATTTTATTGAATGCAATAATGCCGTTTGCATATATTTATTTTGAATTGTTTGATAAAAAAGATTACGCAAAAAATGTACTGGATGTTTACTCAAATATTACTCTTAAACTTGATAATAAAATTGTAAAAACAACTTCTTCTGCATTAAATCTTAAAGAAGCTTATAAGAACACCATAATTTATTTTGGTTTAATAGAATTATACAGAGATTATTGTGTTAAAAGGAAATGTAAAAAATGTAAGATTGGTGAAAAGATTTTTAATTAATTATGAGAGTTAATTAATTTTTTTATTTCATCTCTTATTTTAGCTGCTCTTTCGTACTCTTCACGTTCAAGTAATTCCCTAAGTTGATTTTGAAGTGCGGCAATTCTTGCTTCTCTAGATGCAGGTTGTTGATTGTTTTTTTCGAAATAATCTTCTTTTTCAGAAGCTCCAAATGAATCTTTTGAAGGTGTGAAGCCAGCTTCAGCCATGACCGCTTCAGAAACATATATTGGGGCATTTACTCTTAGTGCCAGAGCAATTGCATCACTTGGACGAGCATCAATTTCATTTGTTAATGATGAAATATCCAGGACAATTTTTGCATGAAAGGTATTATCTTTCAATAGATGTATTACGACTTCCGTTACTGTTGCACCAAGATTTTCTATCAAAGTTTTCAGTAAGTCATGGGTTAAAGGTCTTGGAGGTTTAATTCCTTCTAATTCTAGACCGATAGCTTGTGCCTCGAACTGACCAATAATAATTGGTAATCTTCTGTTACCGTAAATTTCTTTAAGTAAGAGTGCATAAGCGCCACCAGTAGCAGGATTACTTGAAAGTCCTAATATTTCACATTCTACTTTATCCAAAATAATTTCCTGTTAATTTTTTTTCTTTTTGATTTCATTAATAAGTTCCGGAAGTATTTCAAACAAATCAGCATTAATTCCGTAATCAGCAGCAGAAAAAATTGGTGCGTCTTTATCCTTATTAATTGCAACAATACATTTAGAAGAAGACATTCCTGCCAGATGTTGAATTGCTCCGGAAATTCCACAAGCTATATAAAGAGAAGGGGAAACAGTTTTCCCTGTTTGTCCAACTTGCTCACTATGAGGTCGCCAGCCGGCATCAACTACTGCTCTTGAAGCACCGACAGCTGCATTTAGAGTTTCTGCTAATTCTTCAATCAACTTAAAATTTTCTGCTTCTTTTAATCCTCTCCCTCCTGATACAATAATATCTGCTTCGGCTACATCTATTTTGCCTTCAGATTTTTTCATTTCAATAACCTTTGTTGAAAGATCAATTTCAGAAAGAAATAGTGAATTAATTTGTACATCTTTTTTTGAAGAAATTTTTTCCACTTTGATAACGTTTGGTCTTAGTGTAAAAACTTTTTGAGCTGTTTTAAGTTTACGTATTTCAAAAGCTTTGCCTGCAAAAATAGGACGAGTAACTATTATTTCATTATTAAGTACTTCCAGATTTGTACAATCCATCAATATGCCGGCATTTAATCTTGCAGCAACTCTTGGTGCTAAATCTTTTCCAAGGGAGGTATTGCTAAAAATAATTATTGAAGATTTAGTTACTGTAAGATAATCAGAAATAATTTTAGTATATGCAGATGGTGAATAGAGTTTTAATTCAGTATTATTGGCGAGAGTAACTGTTTCGATACCGAATTCAGAAATCTCATCTAAATTTTTTATTTCGCTTCCAATTGTTAGTACATCTATTTCAAATCCGAAATTATCACTAAGCTTTTTTGCCAATGCTAATGCTTCAAATGATGATTTTTTTATAAAATTATCTCTTTGCTCTAAGAATACAAATATTTTTTCGCTCATAGTTTTCCTCAAATTACTTTTGCTTCTTCTGATAATAATCTTACAAGTTCTGCCACTGCTGACTTGTCTTCTCCTAAGATTCTACCAGGTTTTTTAGGTTCAGGCAATTTTAGTTTTATTAGCTCACTAACTGATTCATCCGATTCAATTATCTTTTCAGTAATAGTCTTCTTTTTTGCAGCCATGATACCTTTTAAAGAAGCATAGCGTGGTTCATTAAGTCCTTTCTGTGCAGTAATAACTATTGGTAATTTTGATTCTAAAACTTCTCTTCCTCCTTCAATTTCGCGTTCTGAAATAATAGTATTTTCATTTAATGAAAAAGAGATACAATTAGAGATACAGGAATAATTTAAAAATTCTGCTGTCATTTGACCAACAATTCCACTATCGTAATCTACAGATTGTTTACCCATAAAGACTAATTCACAATTCAAATTTTTTATTTCCGAAGCAAGTAGTTTGGCAGTTACAAATGAATCAAGTAAAAAGTTTGTTTTTAATAAAATTCCTTCATCACATCCCATTGCAAGAGCTTTTCTGATAGTTTCTTTTGCCGAATCGTTTCCTATACAAATTACAAAAACTTCACCACCAAGTCTTTCTTTTGTTTTTAATGCTTCTTCTACAGCAAATTCATCATAAGGATTTATGATATAACTGATTCCATTATTATCAATTGTTTTTTCATCACTTCCTAATTTAATTTTTGAAGCAGTATCAGGAACATGATTCACACAAACAGCAATTTTCATTAATTCTCCGAAAATATTTTTTTTACAACTAAAAATTAATAAATCCTAAATAAGAACAAATATCTACTTGAAAAAATTCAACAAAATATTTAAATAGAAACAGAAAAAAATATTTTTATGGAACCGATAAAAGAAAATCCACAAATAGAAGTATACACAGAAGAAGCAAGTGATGTTGATCTTCCTTCAAGAGTAATACTTTTTAATGATGACTGGCATTCATTTGAAGAGGTGATAGTTCAACTCATAAAAGCAATAAATTGTACATTTGAGCAGGCTAGAAATTACGCATTTGAGGTACACGTAAAGGGAAAAGCAGTAGTTTACAATGGTCCATTGTATATTTGTCTGAAAGTTTCTTCAATACTTGAAGAAATTGCATTAAATACACAGGTAGTAACTTAAAATATTTAATTAAAAAAAGTTAAAAAAAAAGGCGAGTACTAAGCTCGCCTTTTTGATTTTTAATTGTTAATCATTTCATTAGAATCATTTTCTTTGTCGATATATAATCATTTGCTATTAATCTGTAAATATAGGTTCCACTAGCAAGGTTTCCTGCATCAAAAGTTATTGTATAATTTCCGGCAGATTGATTCTCGTCAACTAGAGTTTTTACTAGTTCTCCATTAACAGAATAAATTAATAATTTAACTTTACTATCAACTGGTATAGAATAGGTAATTCTCGTGTTAGGATTAAATGGATTGGGATAATTTTGACTTAGTTCAAATGTTTTTGGTAAAGTCATTTCTATTTCAATTTCCTTGCTATAAGAAAATGAGCCATCATTATCAATCATCTTTAATCTATACAAGTTTTTTCCGGCGATTACATTTCTATCAGTAAAAGAATACTTTTTCAATGAATTACTAATTCCTGCAGCTTTAACTTCTCCTAAAGTTATCCATTTACCATCAGAATTTTTTTCTACAATAAATTTTGAAGAATTATTTTCTGTTACAGTCTTCCATAGAATGTTAACAATTTTTCCTGATACACTAGCTTCAAAAGTAATTAATTCAACCGGCATAGGGTTGTTATTATCGCTCAAAGCAAATTGACTGAAAGATGTCAATCCAGACATAGAAATCGTCTTATTTGTTGTGTTAACTACTGAAGTCTCATAATGTATCCACATTGGAACTGGATCATCATTATCTAATGTGCAACTATGAGGAATTGAAGCTAATCTTATATCTGATTCATTTCCTATTGTACCTAAAATGTTAGGTACATAATTTAATGTCAGATCATAAGTAAAATCTGTTCCACCACTCTGACAAATATTCCAGTGAGCATTACTATAATTTCCGGAAGGGAACTTTGGATCAGTGCCAGGCTTATACTGTATTATCAGTGAAGTTGGAAGAGCTGTTCCACCTGTCCAGGTAATAGAGCCAATAGTTCGTCCAGATAAAGTTATGGTTTGTGTATTGCCAACTCCAATAGAACCAGAAAGTGTTGGAGCAGGAGGATTAGAAGTAGGAGTAAATTCATAGGCTCCAATATCTGTCGCTCCAGTTGTTACTGATGTACTTCTTGAATTACCAAGTATATCAAATGGTACAGTAAAGATAGGTGTTCCAAAACCGTTTAAATTCCAACAATTAGAATTGGTAACATCTGGCTGTAAATTTGTAGCAGAAGTAAAACCTGGGTTACCGCTGAGTGAATAATTATCTTTTCCTGATATTGTTTGCCAGCTTGACAAATCTGGACAATCTGTTGCTCCATACCTTCCAATATAACTTAATGGATTAGAGACATATAAATTATTATAGTTGCTTGATACAGTAGGAATTGAAGTGTTAGACCAGAAATAAGCGTATGTAGCGAAATCCTGTTCATCTGAGGAAAAAACATTATTTGAAACATTACATACTCTGGTACCACTAGCTCCAGAAATATTGAGCGAAAATGCTTTTACATTCTTGGTGCCTGTTCCATTCAAACCTAATGGTAAATCCTTGATGTATACTGAATTGTTATAAATATTAGCAGTAATGCCATCTGTTAAGCTAGTAGCAACTCTGATACCTTCAAAAACACAATTTGGATTAGCTGCAGAACCAGTCCAATCAAACCCTGTAATTACATTATTATAAACATTATATGTTCCTCTTGAATTGACATAAATACCAATAATTCCATAGTCGCCAGCATTTGAATTTATTGTAGATAACTGTTTGAAAAAGTTGTCATAAATATGTACAGTCTGATTTGGCTGAGTTGTACTGCCAATAACATAAGCCCAAACTCCATAACTAAGATAACCTGTAAGAGTTTGGTTAATATAAAATTCATTATTGCAGATACGAGTATTACCCGCATAGTTCAGAAATATTCCGCGAGTTTTGGCAGTAATTTTATTTCCCATAAAAGTTATTTCAGTGGGGAATGTAGTCGGAGTACCTGAATTTGAAATCGCTATTGCCTGTCCTGTACCTGAAACGATATTGGTGACTTCACAATTATCAACTGTAATTGAGTCTGGCGTCCAATTACCTAAAGTGGCATCATTACGATTTGTTATAAGAAGACCATACGAAACTGATTGATTGGCAGTCACTATGCAATTTCTGATTATTACATTATTTACATCTCCTATAATTCGGATAGGGTACGTGTTGGAATGACATGTTGAATTAGTCTGAAAAGTAAGATCCCTTGTAGTTCCCCCCTGAGTATTAGAACCATCAATTATTATATTTCTCATTGAAACTAAACCGTAGTTTGAAGTACTAGAAACAGTTAAATCCGGACATCCAATAACCCAACCACCAGATGCACCAGTATTATCAGTTGTCTGAGTAAAAGTAATGACGGGTTGTATGTTATTAAAACCATTATAGGCAGTAAAAGTTATTATGTAAGGTTCTGGATTTTTTCCTAATCCAACATTCGAAGCTTCAGTCAAATTACTTGTAAATGAAAAACTTGAATTGCCAGTTATCGAACTTACGTTAATTAAGTCGCAAGCTTCTTTGAGTGAATTGAAATGTGGATTTCCACCACCAATACCAGTACCATTATTACCTATATAATATGAACCGTTAATAACAGCGAACATATAATTTTTTCCGGAGTTATTAATGTAGTTTATTGTATAAAAATCCGCATCATTTTCAGCAGGGGCAGATGACCTCTGGATTGTTGTATAAGCATAATACTCAACAACTTGACCTGAAGTATAAGGGATAGCAGCTCTCCAAACATTTGAACCTTGATCTGAGCTAGCCTCAACAGTAGAACTTGTTGTCCAATTATTAGTTGTATACCTTACCCAGATTTTTTCATTAGTTCCCTTTGAACCACTTGCAGTAACATCCACATTAAGAGTTGAACCAGATAAATTTTTTGTAATGGCAGTTAGAGTAACAGGTACAGTTGTTCCATTATCGAATACAGCAAAATTTGAATTGTTAAAATAAATTTTAGTTTTAATAACATAGTAATTACCGTTTGTAATTGCTGTATAGATTGCACCACCATCTCCCATATTAGAATAATAGTAAGCAATCCACATGTCACCTGCTCCAGTATATTGTAAATCGCCACTTGCATTGTTTACCCAGAAACCACTTCCATCAGCAGATGATGAAGTCTCACCAAATTTGAAATAATGATTACCGGATGCATTTGCCTGGAATTGCCATTTGTAAGAACTTCCAAGACTTGCTGTACCTTGTGTACCTGTCGACCAGTTCCAGCCTGCACCGTTATCGTTTCCAAAAATATAATCCGGACTTGTTTGAGAAAAAGAATTAACGACAAACAAGCAGGTTATTAAAAAGAAAAAAGTAAATGTTCTTTTCATATCTTCGCCTCATTTAGTTGATTGATTAAGTTTATTTTTTTATTGTGTGAAATTATTAAAGTTTTAATACAATTCAAAAAAAATTTATAATTAGCAGTTAAAAATTGAAGAAATGAAGTAACAACGAAGTTGATGATTTTAATAAAAAAGGCGAGTGGTTAGCTCGCCTTAATTTTTGTAAGAGAAAATAATGATTATTTAATCATCATCATTTTCTTAACCTGTGTGAATGCTGCATTAACTTTGTCCTGAGCAATCATTCTGTAAATATATACTCCTGATGATAAACCTTCTCTTGAAGCATTTATATCAAGTGTATAATATCCTGCAGTTTGTTCGTTGTTTACAAGAGTTGCAACTTTTTCACCACTAATAGTATATAGTTCAATTGTAACTTTTGCATCCAAAGGTAATTGATAATCTATCCTTGTAGTCGGATTAAACGGATTTGGATAGTTCTGAGATAATTGGTAAGTCTTAGGTGTTCCAATTTCAGCAAAAATTATATCGCTGTATCTATATGTTCCATCAACATCAATCATTTTTAATCTATACTGATATTTACCTGAATTTAATTTTGTATCGGTTACAGAATAAGATTTTAATGAGTTACTTGTTCCTGCAGCTTTTACATTAGCAACAATCTGCCATATATCAGTTCCAAATAATGCTCTTTCAACTACAAATTTACTTGATTGTACTTCTGTTTGTGTCTGCCAGTTGATTGTTACATTTCTGTCTTTTATGTCAGAAGTAAATGAAGTAAGTTCTATAGGAAGCGGTGCAGGATTTGAATAATAAGGACCGCCAGGTAAAGTATTGAAATTAGGATCAAATCCAAGATTAGCAAGTGGAGCAAGTGTTGCAATATTTCCCGGTACTGTAACATCAGAGAAATATGCAGTACTGCTTACTACAAATGCAAATGCTGTGAGATTGCTTGCAGATGTAATGCCTAATTCACTATAAGGAATACGGATTTCAAATCCTTGATTTACTCCACCACCATTGTTAAATGCAAAATTGCAGGAGTTTGATGTGAATGCAAATGTACTTGAAGGTCCGTACACAGCATTTCCAGATTGATCACAATTGCCTAAATACTGAGCTTTACGTGTACCAACTAATTTAACTATATCGACATAGCAATTATTTGAAGATGTTCCTGGATTAATAGCAAACATATAATCAACTTCAAAGCCAGCTTTAAAGTTTGCATTACTTCCGCCATTACCACCCATATAATGTCCATCTCCGTTATTTCCAAGAGAGGTTCCTGCTGGTATTCCTGTTGGTTCTGTAAATCCAAGCCAGAGACCAATACCGTTATTGTTGGAAACATCAAGTTTGCCTACAACTCCAATAAATAATTGTTGTGCAGTGTTATCAAAGTAGTAAACAATCTTAGATACATCGATATTGCCTCCAAAACCACTATTCGTATTTTGTTTTGTAGCAACTGTTAAATATTCAGATTCGTTTAATAAACCATCAATCGCTAGAGGGGAGAGTCTCTTATTTGGATCTTCATCAGCTCCCATATAAGGATAAGCATTATCCCGCATATCTCCATCAATGTCATCCGTAATTCCAGAAATAGGAGTTCCCTTAAGGAATGTTGGAGTTACAGTAGTATTTAGATGCAAATTAGAATTTGTTTGGAATACTGGATCCTGTGATACAGAATTAGCATCCTGAGTGGAAGCTGTCTTCCAGCCAGTTAAGTCTGTAATATCAGTTGTACTCCAGACTCCTAATGTTGGAGATGTAGAGTATAAATCATTATAGTTAGAGATAAATGAACCACTTGTGTTTGTGACACCAATAGCGAAATATTTTCCACTGCCACCAGAACGGTTATTAACATAAATGTTATTATAATGAGTTTCTGTTACTGCATCTCTTTTCAAGTATGCATAGCAAGCGGAAGTTCCAGTACCAGTACCTCCAATAAATACACTATTATAGTACATTTTTAATATATTGCCAGAATAACCAAAATCATCGATTCCTTTGTAAACATTATTATTTGAAACACCTTCACCAAGAGAAATCATATTATTGTGTATAGTACAAATTTGTGTGCCGCCAGAACCACCGGCATAGTAAATACCAATAATAGCATTTGTTCCAGTAGAAGATGATGTAGCACCGCAGTTCATAATTGTATTATAACCAACATTGTATGCATTTGTGCCTGACAAATAGATTGCATAGAATATCCCAGGTGAGGTTGTGGTTTGAGAAATATTTGCAATTGTATTTTTCCAAATATTACTTGTACAACCAGTCATATAGATTCCATAAACAGTACCTGTACCGCTAAGAGTTATACTTGGAGAACCAGGAGTATAAGATGTACTTCCAATAACATTGCCAGACATTGTCCCTATATCAATAAGCCCTGCTGTACAATAAATACCGTAAAAGTTTGCTGTGCTAGTGCTTGTAAGATTAATATTACTTATAGTATTATTTTGAACAGAAGTAGCAGTCGCAGTTCCAACGGCAAGATAAATGCCATAAAATGTTATAGCACCGCTATTTATCCAGGGAGTTCCTCCGCAATTAGCACTTGAACCACCGATATAATTTTCTGTTATATTGTGATTGTTTCCAGCTCCAACATAAATACTATATTGCGTAGTTGAAGGTGGAGTTGACAGATTATTATAAAAACTATTATCTGCAATTGTGCATTCATTACCAACAGTTGAAAAATAAACACCATAATTTGAGAAATTATAGATATAGTTCTCCTCAACAACAACAGTATTTGTGCTTGAAGCAGAATAAATACCCACAGCCGGAGCGCCAGCCGTTCCAGATGTTGCATCTCCAATTCTATTACTAGAAATAAAAACATTATTTGTTCCGGAAGAGCCAATTACTATTGCTCCACGTGTAGTACTTGTTCCGTTATTTTCAATAGTACAATTTATTAAAAAACAATTTACAGAACCATTTGTAAATTGTATTGTCGCTCCAGTGTTAGCTGGAGTGCTATTTGTATTGACAAATTTTAAATAACTAGCTCCAGGTACATTAGAACCATTCTGTACACCGTTGATTGTAACCCTGTCAGCACCATTGATATTAATCATGGGATTTCCACTAGTGACAGCAGTACCGGAAATTGTCCATAGAGTAGTTCCATTAGGTTGAATAGTTAGTGTATAATTACCAGTTCCTTCTTCAGACCATTGATTTAAAGATACTGTCCCTGGTTCAGTAATATCTGAAATAATATTGGCAGTTAAATTTCCAGTTACAGCACTATTATTTATTGCTTCAAACAAACCACCAGTGCCTGTTAAAGTAGTATAATTTCCGCCTGTTCCAACTGTTTTTACTCCACTGATTCCACCGGTGATTGTATAAGAGTATAGTGTTGGTGGAGCAGCATTAATATTCTGAACTGGAGGATTTGGACTACCACCCGCACCCATAGGTAAAGAATTTAAATTATTTGCCGCATCCTGAGCTACAACAAAATATTGAATGATATCACCTGTTGTAACAAAACCGCCATAGATTTGGCTATAGTCTATAGTAAAACTAAATGGACTAGTTGTATTAGAAGCAACAACATATTTCCAACCTTCACTAGCAGGATCATTATCAATTAAAGTGTCTACGTCAGTTGATTTTTTATAATATAAACGAGGCAAATTTGCACCTGTTGAAACTCCAACATTATCTTTAATGGTTGCAAAATTGGTTAGTACTCTGTTTGAAGAAGTTCCGTTACCCAACTGCGTAAAGGAAATAGCTGGAGGGAAAATGTCTACAACTGTGAAATTACCTGCATCTGCTCCAATGTCTGTAGGCGTTAATGAACTTCTTGTATCGCCATCAAAGTCTGTAGGTATATATGTAATAGAATTTCCACTACTTTCAATTGGAGTTGGAGATTGAATGTGTAAGTTAACATTTGAAGAATTACCTGCTGGTAGAACGAAATTTGGATTACCAAAACCACTATTACCATCTTTTGATGTAGCAGTTTTCCATGCAGTTAGTGTTGTTCTATCATTAGTTCCACCGTTATCGGTGCCAAGAACTCCTCCTGTTCCGTCAACATAGAATAAATTAAAATCGGACACTAATGTTGTTGTGTTATTTAGATAAACAGCATAGTGCTTACCAGTACTTGTTGAATTTGAACGTGCATTATAGAAAATGTTATTCATTAATGTGTCAGTAGTACCCGTTCCGCTCTTTCTAAAAGCAAAAGTGCTTTGATTTTGTGAACCGGCTATTCCTGTTCCTCCAATATAAACACTATTATGAATTATAGAATTTCTTTGAGTTGTTTCTTTCCAGATTCCTGCAATCCAATAACCACCAGTAATTGAGTTGCCATCTTTGTCAATACCAAGTCGAACCATATTATTAAAGATATTCATAGCGCAATTTACATTGTATATACCTATCATACGACCATTACCGGTACTAGAATGTTTTAGACTATGAATATAATTGCCAGCAACTGTACTAACAGTTGTTGTTGCATTTGAAATATATATACCATATATATCTGTTGCAGCACTAGCAGTTGTGTCTAATAATGAATGTACTATATTATTAGAGATATTATGAACACCACCAGCCGATGTATTTACAAATGCAATACCAATAAGTGGTCCAGTAGAACCTGTGCTTGTTCTCGAACTATAAGTTGTTAAGTTATAAACTGTGTTCCCGGTAACTGTATAGTTTGTTGATGCTGATGAAGGTCCTAGATACATACCGACTAAAGAAGGACCGGTATTAGTAGAGGTGGATGTTATATTCGCAACTGTGTTATTTGTTATAATTACAGAAGCATTAGTGGAAGTTGAATTAATTCCACGAGTATTGAAATTTGTAGATGTATTTCCAGCATTATTTACTATGTTATTTGCTACAGTTGTACTACCAATTGTATTTCCAGAAATAGTTAAAGGACCTGTCACTGCTGTAGAAATTAAATATAAATTAATTCTAACTGTTGCAGTTGAAACATTAGCTGTGAAACCACCTAATAAGTTGTTATTAAATACAACCGTGCCAGCCCCTGCGAGGTTAGCTCCTACAACTAAAATACCTGCATCTGTTCCAGAGTTATTATATACGATTGAATTTATGGATGTTGTAGAACCTACTGTATTTCCTGTGATATTTCCAATATTAACATTTCCTGCTGATACATAGATTCCAATAAATCCTGAAGAACCGGCACTTGAATATCCTGTGGTGATATTGATATTCCTAATAGTATTACCTTGCACACTTGATGCAGTTGTTGTTCCAACATTCATTTCTAAAACAAATAACCTTGCAGAACCAGATGATATAGTATATGTGCCATTTGAGTTTGGACTATCTCCACCCATATGGTTATTAGTTACAATAAAATTGTTTCCCGAAGTATAATTGCAAGAGATCATATAATGAATTGCTGCTGTAGAAGAATAAGCTCTAGCGGATGTCTGATATAAACTATTATTTGTTATTGTCCAATCAGTATTACCTGTAGTTAACCTTATTCCATAAGTTGAAGTCGTTGATGTGGAGCTAATATAAAAGTCGTAAATATTACAATTAGAAATTGTATTATTACTGTTAAAATGTGCGTTTGTTGTTGTAGTCCCTGACGAATATATTGCTGTTCCTGTTCCACCCATTGCATCAATGTTACAATTATCGATCAAGTTGTTGTCATTTCCGGTTGTTCCTGTAGTTGTTCCAAATTGGATAACAGCAATACCATTGGTTGAAGGAAGATTTCCTTTTATTGTACAATACTTAAAAGTATTATTAGAAGCATCATTTTGTAAGAGTACTGTTCTTATACCAGTTGCAGTATTAGTATTTTCAATTGTTAATTGACTTGTTGTACCGACACCACCAGGTCTGCCATCAAAAGTGATATAATCTGCATCGGTTAATACTATTGTAGAAGCTGTACTACCACCATTAGATATTAGTAAATTGGTCGCTCCAGCCTCAGGTCGGAATGTAACTGTTTTTGCAGCATCTGAAAATAGGTTTGGAAATGCTAATGGAAAGCTTTCAACTGTACTTACATAAGTTGATTGTAATTCAAAAATTACTGGACCCGCCAATCCATTAGATTGTAAAGCATTAATTGCAGCGCCAATACTTGTATATGTTCCCGTTGGGCCTATTGTCATTGTTCCTGTCATAGTTCCTGCAATAGTTGATTGACTGCCAGTTAGGAAGGAAGAAGGAGGACTTGCTTCATTCTCAGCGCTTATTCTTATATAATATAATGTACTGGGCAACAAACTGCTCAAAGATATCTGATAATCTGAACCAGTTCCCGCAATTGTAGATGAATTCTGAATTATAGTAACTACATTCTGAGTAAAAGCAGCGTCAGTAGCAGCAGTAATTCTAAAATATGTTTCTGTTGTGGAATTATCCTTCCACGTTACATTCATTACAGTAGCACCAATACTGTTAAATCCTAGTGTTATTGGAGCCTCGGGACTAATATATTGTACTGGAGCAAAAGTATATATTTGTCCGGTAGCAGGTTTTGTGTTAAGCGAAGTTGTTTCTGTAGTAGAACTTGCATTTGGAGATGTTCCCGTACCATCTAATGATAAGAAGTTACCTGAACCAGTACTGGTAGCAGTAATTCCAATTGATGCACTACCTGAATTTACTGTTCCTCCATCATCACGATAAATAAACTGAATTTTTCCATCAGCTTCATATAATTTTACCTGGAAAGAGATTGTAGTTCCAGTAGCACTATAATTCCATTGCCAGTTGATCCATTCTATAGTAAAAACTCTTGAGCCCGTTGTTCCTTCTGTTATATAACTAGCAGAACCTGAACCACTGGCTCCATCAAGATCGTCCCAAAGGGGTGCGATTAATGGTCGTTGAGTAGCAGCAGAGGAGGTTAAATTATTAGTTAAATTAGAAGTTGCTGATGAATTAAAAGAAATATAACCATCTGACATAGCAATTACATAATTATATGGTTGTCCCATATAGTAAAATGTAAATCCTATCGGAATTGGTATGGATGTTTTAGTATCTCCTAAAAAATCTGCAGCGGAAACAGTAGTAGAAACTGATGTTCCACCTACAATCTGTGTAAATGTCCCGCTTGAAGCACTAAAATTATAATTAGTAATAGATTGAGATAATATTCTTAAATTGCCTAAAAACAATATAAGTAAAATGAAAGTAAGTATTCTTTTCATCTCTTTGCCTCATTTAATTGATTGATGAAGTTAAATTTTTTTTTCAAAATTAAGTTAAAAAAGTTTTGGTATAAATCAAAACTGTATTTGCAGAAAAAATAGAAGAAAAATCAAATTAAAATTTATTTAAGTTCATCTTTGCATCTGCATTTATTAAATAAAAAAGGCGAGTGGTTAGCTCGCCTTAATTTTTGTAAGAGAAAATAATGATTATTTAATCATCATCATTTTCTTAACCTGTGTGAATGCTGCATTAACTTTGTCCTGAGCAATCATTCTGTAAATATATACTCCTGATGATAAACCTTCTCTTGAAGCATTTATATCAAGTGTATAATATCCTGCAGTTTGTTCGTTGTTTACAAGAGTTGCAACTTTTTCACCACTAATAGTATATAGTTCAATTGTAACTTTTGCATCCAAAGGTAATTGATAATCTATCCTTGTAGTCGGATTAAACGGATTTGGATAGTTCTGGCTTAATGCATAAGTTTTTGGTAATTCTACCTCAGCTTCAATAACGTTGCTATAACTATATGATCCATCAACATCAACCATTTTTAGACGATATTGATATTTTCCTGAATTAAGTTTTTTATCAACAAATCGATATTCTTTTATTGAATTACTAATTCCAGATGCTTTAGTTTCTCCAACTACCGTCCAGTTATTATTGTTTTTTCTTTCAATAATAAATTTGGAAGAATTATTTTCTGTAGCAGTCTTCCAGCTAAGATTTACAATTCTATCTGTAACCTTCGCTTCAAATGTTGTTAACTCAACCGGCATAGGATTGTTATTATCGCTCAATGCAAATTGAGAAAACGAAGTTAATCCAGTCATCGTCACAGTTTTATTAGTTGTGTTAACTACTGAAGTTTCATAATGAGTCCACATTGGAACAGGGTCATCGACTACAACAACGCAAGTATGCGGAATTGAAGCAAGACGAATGTCAGATTCATTAGCAATTGTTCCAAGAATACTAGGGGTATAATTTAATGTTAAATCATAAGTGAAATCTGTACCGCCTGTTTGACAAATATTCCAATGCGCATTACTGTAATTTCCTGATGGATTTTTTGGATTTTGACCAGGATTATACTGAAATACCAATGATGTAGGTAAAGCAGTTCCACCAGTCCATAAAATTGAACCAAGAGTATTTCCAGAAAGTGTGAAAGTCTGAGTATTTCCAACTCCGATAGTTCCAGTTAGAGTAGGTGCTGGAGGAGTAGAAGTAGGTGTAAATTCATATGCACCTAAATCCGTAGAACCCGTTGCAACTGTAGTACTTCTTGCAGTTCCTAGGATATCTGTCGAAACAGAAGCTAAAGGAGTTCCCATACCATTTAAATTCCAGCAATTGTTATTTGCTGCATCTGGCTGGAGATCAGTTGGTGAAGTGAAACCAGGATTTCCGCTAACAGAAAATTGATCCTGTCCTGTTGCTGTTCTCCAGGCTGTTAAATCCAGCACATTTGCGGCACCCAAATAACCAAGGTTCGCACCTGTATAATAATAATTGTTATAGTTTATATTTGAATAAACAGTATTAGCTGCACCGCTATATATTGCATAGCGTTGAGTACCAACTGTTTGGCTGTTCGAAAATACATTATTTCTAATGTCTAAAGAACCTGCCATTGTTACACCCGAGTTGATATTGATTGCAGCAGGTAATCCAGTTGTAGCAGTCTGGTTAGTATTTAGATTTACGCTGTTATAATAGATATTATAACCACCGCCGCTATTAATCATTATTCCGTAACCATTATCACTTGAGCTAGAACCAGCATAACCATAACTTGCAACATCAAAAATGACATTGTTGAATATGTTCAAATTACAGTTTGTATTTGATGCGGCAAGGAAAATTCCATTTGAACCCCAACCAGTCGTATTAGGTTGTTTAATGTCTTTAATTGTATTTCCCTTGATTGTTCCACCACTAATAATTCCACCAATTTGAATTCCAGTAGCCGTTGAAGTGGAAGACGTCGAAGTATTTATGCCAAGAATGGTATTTCCGGTAATGGAAAAATTCTGTGCATTCTGAAGTATTAAACCTCTGAATCCTAATATACTGCTGGAAGAACTTGAACCAATCGTATTTCCAGTAATTGAGATATTTTGATCGAGAGGTGATGCACAGCCATTATGATATATACCGTTCTGGAAAGATGTAATATAGTTATTCTGAATAACATTATTGCTGTTAGGTGCTTCTGCGGAATTTCCAAAAGTGGTCCCGCTGCCAAAAACAAATCCGGCAATAGTTGTCGTCGAACTATATCCATTTATTGCACAATTTTTAATTGTGTTATTTGTAGCACCATCTGAAACAGATTTACTGGCAATCCAGATTGCACAAGTATTTGTAGTGCTGCTATTTGTATTACTTATTGTCAAATTTACAGAGTTTGAACCGTCATTAGAGCCATCAATGGTAATATAATCAGCACCATTGAATTTAAAGATTGATGTTGCAGAAGTACTTGAGATAAGCACATTAATACCAGCATTTGGTTTAATAGTAACAGTATTTGTTGCTGTAGGTTGATACTCATTATTTGAATCAAATACGATTGGGAATGTTTCTCCTGACTGATAAGCAATATCTACAAGGACAAAGGTTGTAGGTCCGCTAACTCCTCTCAGATTCAAATCATTAACAGCAGCAGTGATTGTGGGATAAACACCATTTACACCATCAGGAAACTGAATTTCAGGATGTTTGGATTTTTCTATAAATAATTCACCTGTATAAGGCAAACCATTTTCCATTGGAATCCATTGTTCTTCTTCAACTTCAACCATTTGGTAAGTAATTAAATTATCGTTGAATACATCAGAAGACATTCTGTTAATATCTCTAGCAGCTAAAATTTCTCTATCTTCTAAATTTGTCTTCGAATCCTTCTGATTATTTAATAAATTAACGGGCATTTCCTTAATAACTTTGTTCACAACTTTTTCAAAGGTTATATTTTTACCTGTTAAGTTGTTAAACATAGTTGTTCCAACTGTATAAGTGCCAGCTAAAGGTGTACCAGTTATAATGTAACTATTTGGTGTAGTTGGAGGAGTTGAAACTGCAGGAGGATTATATGAAAATCCACTTGCTCCTGTTGAAGGAGAGCAACTAACATTAGGTGTAGTAAAATTATCCTGAGCTGCTATATAGTAAGATATAACATCATTAGCAACTACACCACTTCCAAAAGTGAAACTATAATTATTACCGCTAATAAATGTACCAGTGGCTGAATTCCAAGTTCCTGAATTAATTTTCCAGTATAAAACAGGTAAACCTACTCCAGAAGTAGGAACACCGCTTGCATCAGTAATTGTAACAGTTAATGTCCTTTGTGAAGTAGAGTTTGTATTTCCAAGAGGTGTGTAAACAATTGTTGGACCTGTTCCATCAAGACCATTTTCATAAGCACCAATTGAAGGAGTTGTACCACTTCTTGGTAAGCCAAGGAAATCTATTGTAATTCCACCAGCAGGTGCACCAGCAGAAAGAACAGGCGAACCTAATTGTGGCTGTAAATTTGTGTTTGAATTAAACATAGGATTTGCTGCAATAGAGTTTACATCTTTTCCTGTAGCAGTTTGCCAATCACCTAATGAAGAACGATCACTTCCCAAATATCCTACAAAACCTGTTGAGTTTGCTGAAGAAACAGGATAATAATCGTTATAATTAATTGTTGTAAATGCAGTATTAGTAGCTGCTGAATAGACACAATAATTCTTTGAACCTGATGTTGTTGTATTGTTCAACGAATTAACAAAGATATTATTCATGATATTTAAGTTACTTGCACCACTTCCAACATATAATGCAGCTGTATTTGTTGCAGAAGAATAACTATGGTTTCCATACATATTTATGCTGTTATAGTAAATATCTACTCCTCCGGTTGCATTTGTCAATGTACTGGTGTTACCGAATACACCAACTGCAATTCCCATAGATGATGAATTACCGAATCCAGAATAATTGCTTCCGTTGACGCCGAAAATAACATTATTAGAGATAGTCAAACTACTTGTTGCGGTTCCTGTTCCAATAGTAATACCTCTTCCACCATAACCACCGGTTGCAGTTGTATTAACTCTGGTTATCAGATTTCTTGTTACTGTTGATGAAACAAAACCTGTCTCAACAGAAATACCAACAGGTTGTCCAGAAGCAGTTGAATTAACATCAATTGTATTTTGTGAAATATTGCTGTTTAAACCATAACCGACCTGAATGCCATAGTTTGCAGTTGTCGTTGTAGTATTAACAGTAATTGTATTTTGCAGAATAGAAAGATTATCATTTCCACCAGCACTTACTGAAGCTGTCCCATAAGCATAAATACCAACTGAAACGTTCGTTATAGAGTTATTCTGTATCGTAATATTATCGTTATCAGCACCACCTAAAGAAAGGGAAGTACCACCAACATAAATTCCGAAAATACCTGTTGTACTTGAGGAACCGCCGCCAATATTACAATTTTTTACAGTGTTGTTAACCGCTCCTGTACCAGTTCCTAGACTAGAAATCCAGATAGTTGCTGAAGGTGAGGCAGTTGAAGAATTATTTATTGTAAGATTTTTATCAGTGCCACCAGTATTAGAACCATCAATTATGAAGTAATCAGCACCGTTTAACTTAAATATTCCATTAGCTGATGAACCAGAGATAGTTACAGTATTTCCCGATGCAGGTTTTAATGTTACTGTATTGGTTGAGTTAACACCACTGAATTGAGGAATGGTAATAGGAACGGTTTCAGTATAAGTTGCGTCTATTAAATTCAATACTATAGGTCCAACAACATCTTTACCTGCAATATCATTAATTGCGTTTGTAATAGAAGTATAATCTCCGGTTGCACCAACAGTGAAAGTTCCACTTATCGATGAAACTATAGTGTAGGTATTTGGTGTTGTTGGTGGAGTACCAGCTGCCGGAGGATCCGAAGTAAAATTACCTGCACCTGCTGAAGGATTTGAACCAACATTTGCAGGAGTGCAATTGTCTTGTGCAACCACATAATAATCGATAATATCACCTGCGGTAACACCTGAACCGAAGTTAAATGTATAATTGCTTCCTGAAACTCCAGATGGTGCAACAGCATTCCAGCTTCCTGAATTTTTTCTCCAGTACAGATAAGGCCACCCAGGAGCGCTGGTAGGAACTCCGGTTGCATCAGTTACATTAACAACAAGTGTTCTTGCAGAAGTTGAACTTGTGTTACTAAGTGGCGTGTATACAATAGTTGGTGGAATTAAATCCAAAGGTAAACCTTCAAATTCATCCGCACCGATATCAGGTGCAGTTCCAGTGCCGCTATAACCCGTTTCACCATATCTTGTTTCATTATCAAAGTCAGTTGTTATAGCTATTGGAGAGGTTACTCTTGTGCCGCCGCTTTCTAATTGTGTTGGTAAAGAATCATTTAAGTGTAAATCGTACGGAGTATTTGCAATATCAACAAAAGGAATTTTTTCAGTAGATGTAGAAATTGATGCATTATCTCTAGGAGATACACGAGTTTTAAATGAATCCATTATAGCATTATAATTATTGCCATCGTAATAAATAAATCTTGTTACGCCTGGAGTACCAGCATAAAACAAATTGTTATTCGATGTATTTGCATAAGATGTTAAGGTAGTAGATGACCTTCTGTATGCCGTTGTATAACTGGCTCCAGTAGGGCCGGGAGCAGAAGTATTCACAACTAAATTATTCCTGAGATCAACAGTAGGTGTAGTACTTGCGTAAATACCAGCAGTGCCAAATGTTGAAGTTGATGAACTAGTTGCGTTCAAATAAATTGTATTATAGTAAGCTCCAATTGTGGTACCACCAGCAATGTACAAACCATTAACAGCAATGGTTCCAGTAGCTGAAGGTGCTTTCAAATCAGATATAAAATTATTATACAAATAACCGTTAGTTGCTGTCGTTATGTACATCCCATATACTAATGCAGATGTTCCATAGCCAGTTAAATCGTAAATCCGATTTTTAAAGATATTATCGGTAGTGCCAGTACTTACATAAATACCATAAATTGTAGAACCACCGCTTAATGTATTTACTCGGTTGCCACTTATTTCAACAGTAGTACCATATGCTAATCTTATTCCATATATTGTTGCTGTACCGCCACCTGCTGATAAACTATAAATATTATTATTTTGTACATTTTTTGTTCCAGAAGCGGTGTAGTTGTACCAACCAATGATAGTCTGTGATGCAGTTGAACTTGACGTTAGATTATAAATATTATTGTTAATTAAATTTTCATTAACAGGTGAAGCACCGGAATAAATTCCATAAAAATTACTCGTAGAACTCGTGCTTGTTGAAGAAATATTTTTAATCGTATTTCCATTTAAAGTAATTGTGGTACAGGTACCATAATAAATACCATAAGTTATTCCGGCACCATTTCTTGTAATATTATCGACAACATTTGTACTACAATTTAGAGTTGTAGCTGCTCCAGCATATATTCCAGTGAATTGCCCTGTTGTTGTTACAAGTCCAACATTTTTCACCTGATTGTTATTAATATTAATTGTGTTAGAAGATGCCGTTGAAGCATTATAGATACCATAAAATAATCCAGTAGAGGAAGTAAGTGAAACATCCGAAACTATGTTATTATTTATGTTACAAGCATTGGGAGCTGTCGACATGGCATATAAATAAATTCCCTGAAAAGCACCTGCATAACTGCTTCCCAACAATGTTAGTGTACCAGTGCCAGAATTACTTGCGTAACCAATAGTATTTCCTGTAATCTGTATATTATTGCCATAAGTGGAATTCGAGAAATAAATTCCATACATTGTTCCGGCAGCAGTAAATGTTCTGCTTGCAGTTTGATAGATTTTATTATTGGAAATTGACCAATCGGTATTACCGGTCAAAGCATAGATTCCAGCACATCCACCAGTAAGAAAGAAGTCAAATATTTCACAATTGGTGATAGTAATATTGCTATTAGCAATTGCAGAACTTGTTGTACTACCATTTGCATAAATTCCTTTAGATGGTAAATTTGTCCCTGCTGGTCCAATCTTACAATATGAAATTGTGATATTATCATTACCAGTTGTTGTTCCTGTAGAAATAAAAATGTTCCCACCATTAGTGGCTAAAGCCACAGTTGAAGAACCAAGAATAGAACAATTAGTTATTGTGTTAGTGGTAGCATCAGCCAGGTATTTAATTGTAGAAGTTCCGGAAGTACTAGATGTACTGGTATTAGAAATTGTTAATGAGTTTCCACCAGTATTTAAACCATCAATAGTTACATTATCAGCACCATTAAACTGAATCAATTCACTTGCCAGAGAGCCAGTAATTGTTCTAGCAGCCCCGCCAGTTGGTTTAATTAAAATATCGGTATAACTTGCTGAACCACTGCCACTAGCATTCAGTGCAGCAATAACTGTTTCAGTTACATCACCTGAAATGTTTATGGTAATAGAACCAGTGTGAGTTCCTGCATTTATTGCATCAAATGCTAATTTTAGTGTTGTATATGAGGCTGATGGTGTACCACCAGTTGATGTTACGTCTACCTGGGCTAATTCTTCTTTACTTAAAAATATAAAAAAGAATATTACAAAAAACAGTCGAAGTAGATTTTTTGTCATAGAAGATTCTCCTTATTTAGAAATTTAATTCTTATTGCTATTATTCTAATTAATTTAATGTATAAAAAAATTAATTTTAATAGACATATCAGATGAAGTAAATGAAAACAATTTGGTTTATGTCTATTTACATAGATAAAATAATTATAAATACTAATTTCAGCAAGAATATTTTTTAACAAATGCAATGAAAAAATTTTTGCAACTATATTTTTTTTAATAATTAATTTGTTGCGAAAATTATTTTTTGTAAATTTGGCACGCAAATTTTAACGGGCAGGTAGCTCAGTCGGTAGAGCAAAGGACTGAAAATCCTTGTGTCGGGGGTTCAATTCCCTCCCTGCCCACAAAGATTCATTTGAAGAGCAACTTCTGGTTGCTTTTTTTATTTTGAGAAAGTGAAATATGAATATTGGCAGAATTAATAAATCCTGCCAATATCAAAACTAAGTTATTCGGCATTAAAGAAATTTTCTTCCAGCATGTAGGCTTCATAAAATTTTCTGCACATTTTCTTCACAGATTCATTATCATCATAAATAATTGCTTTTTTGACTGCATAGATTCCTCGTTCATCTCCAATCTTCATTAATGATAACGCTGCAAGAATTCTTACTGCGGGATCTTTTTCATTATGCAGCATATTAAGTAAAGGTATTACGGCTTTTTCACTTTTGTAATCACCAAGATAAAAAGCGCAGCTTGTTCTTAATCCATAGTTATCAGAATTTAAACCTATCAGTAGATTTTTTTCAACAAGTTCTTTAGAAAAGGATTTACTCTTAGTTGGTTCAGCAGAAAAGCCATTTACAACCAAGAAAAAGACTGCAAAAACAACAACAAGATTTTTCATTTTATTACTCCTTACAATATTTAATAAAACTTACAGTGCAAAAATCATTTTTTAAGAGTTGCTGAGGTAGTTATTTTATACGAAAGGATGTGAAATATGATTTACGGAATAATATGATGAATTGAGAAATTCAAGTTGAATAATCCGTTACTCGTTTTTATATTTGTTATGCACAATTAAAGGAAAATCCAATGCAAAGAGAAACAATTCTTGAAACAAATTTTACTAATCTGAAATTTCTTAAAAGAGGCAAAGTAAGAGACCTTTATGAAGTTGATGGATATTATTTAATTGTATCAACAGACAGAATATCTGCATTTGATGTTGTTATGAAACAGGGAATTCCATATAAAGGTATTGTCCTTAATATGATTTCAAATTTTTGGTTCGATTACACTAAGAATATAATTCCTAATCACATTATCTCAACAAACGTAGATGAATATCCTTCTGTTTGCAAAGAATATTCTAAACAGCTTAAAGATAGGTCAATGCTCGTAAAAAAGACTAAAGTTGTACCAATTGAATGCATAATCAGGGGTTATATAACAGGGTCAGGTTGGTCAGATTATAAAAAGACGGGAGAGATTTGTGGAATTAAAATTAAACCAGGTATGCTTGAATCCGAAAAATTTCCAGAACCATTGTTTACTCCATCTACTAAAGCTGAAATTGGATTGCATGATGAAAATATCTCTATTGAAAAAGCAAAAGAAATTGCTGGTGAAGAAGTAATTAATAAAATGGAAAAAGCTGCAATAACTTTATTCAACATTTGTTCTGAATATGCTTTGACTAAGGGGCTAATTATTGCGGATACGAAAATGGAATTTGGCATCGATGAAAATAATGAGATCCTTCTTATTGACGAATTATTTACACCCGATTCATCTAGATTTTGGCCCCTGGAAGGTTATCAGGCGGGAAAAAGCCAACAGAGTTATGATAAACAGTTTGTAAGAGATTACCTGTTATCGATTAATTTTAATAAACAACCACCTCCACCGGATTTGCCTGAAGAAATTATTCAAAAGACAAGCATGAAATACATTGATGCATTAAAAAGGCTTACTGGCAAAGAGATAAAAGATTGAAACCTGTCAAAATACAAGTAACAAAAGAATCTGTTCTTTTAATTCATTGGGATAATGGTTCTGATTCATTAATTAATTTAAATAAATTAAGAAGCTATTGTCCCTGTGCAATCTGTAAATCAGAATTGGAAAAAAAGGGAAAAGATTTTATCCCAGTGTTTTTACTTGACCAAGTAACTGTAACAAAGATAAAACAAGTTGGCAATTATGCTCTTTCAATCGAATGGAAAGATGGACATAACACGGGTATTTATGATTATAATTATTTGATTACTCTTACCGAGGTAAAAGAAAACTAAATGGTTCTACCTAATCAACTAACAGTGCTAAGAATAATTCTTACTCCGGTATTTATGTATTTTTTCCTTTCTGACAATGAAAATTTCAGATATATCTCATTATGTGTATTTTTAGTAGCAGCTCTAACCGATTGGTATGATGGCTGGCTTGCACGAAAATTTAACTATATAACAAATTGGGGAAAATTTGCAGATCCACTCGCTGATAAAATTCTTACTGCAGGTGCATTTATATGCTTTATCTATGTAGGTTTACTCGTGCCCTGGATGGTTATAATTGTACTTGTAAGAGATTTTTTAGTTACAATTCTTAGAGGATTTGCAGATTATAAAGGAAAATCTTTTCCGACAAGCCGGTACGCTAAATGGAAAACTGCAATACAAATGGTATTCCTGTATTATTTACTTCTTGTTTATATTTTTTCATCTAGCTCATATTTTTATGAAAATTATAAAACTTTGTTTGATATATTACTTAATAGACACTTTGTTTATTATTCTATGTTGTTCATAACAATAATAACGCTTCATTCAGGTTATATATATATTCACGATAACAAAAAAATAGTAAAGGAATTATTCCAATAATGAAATTAAACTTTTTAGAAAAATTACTAGGTTCAGGTTTTTATTCAGGTTATGTGCCTATTGCGTCAGGTACTTTTGGTAGTGCTGTTGGTTTACTTATTTATTTTATACCGGGATTTGAATACAATTATATTATTATTCCTGCTATTTTAATATTTTCTATTTTAGGAATTTTTTTAGGAAACAAATTTGAGGCAATTTATGGAAAAGATCCAGCAGAATGTACAATTGATGAAGTTGTGGGTATGTGGATTAGTTTACTTTTCCTGCCGAAAAAGATTTATATTTCTATCGCTGCATTTATTTTATGGAGAATAATGGATATAATTAAACCTTTTCCTGCACGAAATCTTGAAAAATTACCTGGTGGTCTTGGGATTATGATTGATGATATTATTTCCGCATTTTATACTTGCCTTGTAATGAATGCAATTATTTATTGGTTTAAAATTGGTTGAGTAAAAAATGAAAGTACATGTAATTACTGTCGGAGACGAAATTTTAATTGGGCAAACTTTAAATACAAATGCTGCATTTATTGGAGAGCTTTTAACAAATAATAATATTGAAGTTCATAGCTCATCAGTTATTGGTGATGAAATAAATGAAATTATTTCTGAATTTGAAAGATGCTGGAAGAAATATGATGTAATTATTGTTACTGGTGGCTTAGGTCCTACTCATGATGATGTTACAAAATTAGCAATTACTACGTTCTTTAAAACCGAATTAATTAGAAACGAAAATGTTTTTAAGGATGTTGTAGAAAGATTTAAAAAATTAAATCGACATATGGCAAAAGTTAACGAAGACCAGGCTCTTGTACCTAAAATTGCTAATGTAATAAGAAATAATTTTGGAACCGCTCCCGGAATAATGATTGAAAAAGATAAAAAGTTATTCTTTTCTCTTCCAGGTGTCCCTCATGAAATGAAAGCTATGATGACTGATTTCGTAATTGAAAAATTAAAAGAAACGGTACTTGAAAACAAAGTCTTTATTAAAAAGATAACTTTACTTACAACGGGAATTGGTGAATCTGCTTTATTTGAAAAACTCGGAGACTTTCATCAATTTCTTGGCTACGCAAAACTTGCTTTCTTACCAAGTGAATACGGAACTAAAATCAGAATTACAGTTAAAGAAAAATCTGAAGAAGAAGCAGTAAACAAACTTTACGAGATAGAACAAAAAATAAGAGCTTTAGCTGGAAGATACATTTATGGTAAAAACGACGAAGAACTTGCTGAAATTATTGGAAGATTATTACTTGAACGTGGATTAACTATTTCTACAGCAGAATCCTGTACTGGAGGAAATGTTGCAAACCTAATTACTAATTTCAGCGGTAGTAGTAAATATTTTGAAAGAGGTGTTGTGGTTTATAGTAATGCTGCAAAAGTTGAAATACTTCATGTTGATGAAGACTTAATTTTGAGTCACGGAGCAGTTAGTGCTGTTGTTGCCGAACAAATGGCAAAAGGAATTCGATCTGTAAGTGGAAGTGATATAGGTATTGGAATTACTGGAATTCTTGGACCTACGGGTGGAACATCAGAAAAACCAGTTGGAACCGTTTTCATTGCTTTAAGTGATATTAAATCTTCTTATGTGCAAAAATTTAATTTTGGTGATGACAGACGAATCAATAAATCAAGAGCTTCTCAGGCTGCATTGGATATGATAAGAAAATATTTACTTGGAATTACATTAGATGCATAGATTATTTATATCTCTTAATTTTCCAATTGAGATAAAAAAAATCATAACTGATACCAGAAAAAAAGTTGATGTTGAACATTCCTTTTATAGATGGGAGAAGGAAGAAAATTATCACATCACTTTGAAATTTATAGGCAATGTACCTGAACTAAAATTAAATTCAATTTTAGAAAAAATTTCACTAATCGAAAATTTACCGGTTTTTGAATGCTCATTGAATCGTTTTGGTTTTTTCTATTCAAATAGGAAACCGAAAATTTTGTGGATGGGAATGGAAGTGTTACCTGAGCTTGATCCATTTGTTAAAATATTAAATGGTAATCTTGTTGAAATCGGAATTCCAGAAGAGGAAAAGTATTTTAAACCGCATTTAACAATTCTTCGATTAAAGGGTTTTGAAAATGAATTGTTTATTGAAAAATTTAAAGACTTTCATTTTGAACCAATTAATTTTACTGCAAATGAAATTTCACTCATGGAAAGTAAACTTTTGCCTTCAGGAGCAATTTACAGAGAAATTAAAAAATATAAATTAAAATAGAAGGAATATTTATGAGTAACGATAAAGAGCAAAAATTAAAAATTATAGATGAAACAATTTCCAGTATTGAAAAACAATTTGGAAAAGGAGCCATAATGAAGTTGGGCGATGGAGCGGTTCAACCAGTTGATGCTATACCAACAGGCGCTTTGTCTCTTGACTGGGCTCTTGGCATTGGAGGAATTCCAAGAGGAAGGATTATTGAAATTTATGGACCGGAATCATCAGGTAAAACTACACTATGCTTACATATTATTTCTGAAGCTCAAAAACTGGGTGGACTTGCTGCCTTTATTGATGCTGAACACGCTCTCGATACTAATTATGCAAAAAGATTAAATGTTGATGTAGCAAATCTTCTTATTTCTCAACCAGATTACGGTGAACAAGCACTTGAAATTGTCGATACGCTTGTGCGAAGTAATGCAATAGACATTATCGTAATTGATTCAGTAGCTGCTCTTGTTCCCCGAGCCGAGATAGAAGGAGAGATGGGTGATGCAATGATGGCTGTTCAGGCAAGATTGATGTCCCAGGCATTAAGAAAATTAACTGGAGCAATTAACAGGTCGAAAACTGTAGTGATCTTTACAAATCAACTTAGAAGCAAAATTGGAGTGATGTTTGGTAATCCTGAAACAACTACAGGTGGTAATGCACTTAAATTTTATGCTTCAGTTCGGCTTGATATAAGAAGAATCGCTGCGATAAAAGATGGTAATGACGTTATTGGAAATAGAACAAAAGTAAAAATTGCTAAAAGCAAAGTAGCACCACCATTTAAAGAAGTTGAATTCGACATTCTATATAATGAAGGAATAAATAAAATTGGTGATGTTATTGACTTAGCCACTAACTTTGGAATAATTAAGAAAACAGGTGCATGGTTTACATATGGTGAAGACAGATTTCAGGGAAGAGAAAACGTTAAAGCAAAAATGCAGGAAGATGGCGAACTTTATAATAAACTCTTATATGAATTAAAAGTTAAACTTGGTATGATTAAAGAAGGAATAAAAGGAGAACAATCTGAAGCAGAAACCAAAGCTGTAGGAAAAGATAAAAAGAAAAAAGACTAAGCTTATTTCATTATGAAGATAATACAAATCGTAAAAAAGGATAGTTCTAATGCCGAAATTTATTTTGATGGAGGAATTAAATTTGTAGTATCAATGGAAGTAATCTTCAATAATGGTCTTCGGAAAGATGATGAAATTTCGGAAGACCAATTTTTTTTGTTGGAATATGAAAACCAGAAATATCTGATAAAAAAAAATGCTTTAAGATTTCTTGCCAGAAGACATCATTCTGTATTTGAGCTAAAAACAAAATTAAAACTAAAAAAGTTTTCTTCTAAAGTAATCGAAGAAGTGATAGCTGAGCTTGTTAAATTAAATTTGCTGAACGATTATGAGTTTGGTATCCTTTACTCTAATGAAAGAATAAATCTTAAAAAATATGGTGCAAATAAAATAAAGTCTGACCTTATAAAAAAAGGATTAGATCATAGTACAATTAAAAAAATTATTGAAGAATTGGGAATAGAAGAAAACATTGAATCAGCAAAACAAATTGCAGAGAAAAAATTATCGAATTTAAAAAAAAGAGGAGTAGATAAGTCCAAATTAAAACAAAAATTATTTGCTTTTCTCCTCTCTAAGGGATATGAATACGATATTTCTTCCCAAATAGTTAGTCAGCTTATAAATAACAAAAAATTCAGTTAACTAAATATCAATCTCTTTTACTATCGTCAATAACTCATCAATTCTTTCATCTAAAAATTTTGCTGTATCTGTAGTCAACTCACCATATCCTTTTAACGCTTTAGACTTGCTATCAGACAAAATTGACCACAAGTATGCAGTTTTTCCTTTTATTATTTGGGATTCAGTCAATGAATAATGTTCAAGATTCAGTTCGCTAAATAATTTATTATTCATAGCTCTAAGTAGTTTAATTTTTTCAAGCAAAGTTTTTTTTTCAGTATCTGAAAGAGAAGGATGAATATCTTTTATAAAATGTATTTCAGGATTTCGCAATAAAAGATTTTCCAAATCGTTCAATTCTTCTTCAATAATCTTTGCAGTTACAGAAAGAACTCTTATATAATTTGGTGGTAGTTCAATTTTATTCATTTTAAAAATTTTTTACTAATATCAGAATAATTTAATTATGCATTAAAATTTTGCTTAAACCTTCCTTGCAATGCTGAGGAATAGGACTTTTCATAAGATCATTAATTGTCAATTGGACATCATAGTCAATATGCTTTAGAATAAATTTATCATTTTCCAACACAGCATAGCAGGCTTTATTAGATTCTCTTGATAAACTTACACTCCCCGGATTACATATAAAAGTACCATAAATATATTTTGAATATTGTCTGTAAGTATGTCCTAACAAAACGTATTTGTGGGGTAATAATCTTATTTCTTCTTCAAGTTCAGATTCAGTAAGATACTTTGAGATTCCGCCAAATGGTGTTGCGTGAGTAAGAAAGAAATATTTTTCTGCAATATTAATGTTTGCTTCTATAGGCAGAGATTGTAAAAATTTAATATCATCCTGTGATAAAATGTTTTTATGCCATTTTCTTGTTTCAACTGAATATTCGCGAAACGAATTCATACTATTGCAATCTTTATTAAATGCTAAAGCGTAATCATGATTTCCACAAATTGCATAATCAACGTTATTTTTGACAAACTCGATGCATTCCTTTGGATGCGGTCCATAGTCAACAACATCTCCAAGAAAAATAATTTTATTATATTTTTTTTCTACATTAATTACAGCTTCTAAAGCAGGATAATTTGCGTGTATATCTGATAATATAAGCAACTTCATTTTTCTTCAGTTAATTTTATTAAAGAATTTCTAATCTCTGCCAATTTATTAATTTGTTGAGTGAGAAATTTTTCGTCTTGCGAAATGGATGTTTCTGTTTCTTTCTTTTTTTGAATTGTATCTTGGATTATGTTTAGTAATAAGTTTAATGTCTCTGTTATTTTATTATTAAGATTAATCGAAAATTTTCTGAAAGATTCCTGTATTTTATAATTTATGTCATAATTAATTCTGCCTGTATTCATATCAATATTTTGTTTTAATACTTCTTTCACGTTAGAATTAATTTTTTTGTGGATCATTCTTAAAATTGTTTTTTTTAATAAATTAACTTTCAGGTAAACTGGATTGTAGTTATTCTCAAAATAAAAATAAAAAACTGTGAATATTTTTAAATCAAACTTATCAACTACTTCCTGAAAATTAAATAGTGATTGTCCTGCAAATATTTTGAATAATTCATTTAAGAATCTGTTAGAACCCTGGGAGTATTCGTATAAAATATTGTGGAATCTTTCGATTATTTCTTTTTCTAGTTTTTCTTTTAATGGTTCATAGGATTGTTCTATAGAAGGGAAATACTTATCATTAATAATTTTACTCCCATAAATGCGTAAATCATCTATCAAACCAGAAAGGTTTTTATTTAATTCATCGCTATAATTTTTGAATAAATTATCTGCAAAATCATAAAGAGTACTTGTTACATATTCCTGCAACTTTTTAATTTTGCCTTGAATTAAAATTTCAAAATCATCTTTTTCTTTATGCATTATTTCAAGAGAATTATGCATTTTATCATAATCTGCATTTAATTCATCAATTGGAGTTAAAAGAGTTTTTAATTTAATTTTAAGGAAAGCGTCAGTTTTTAGTATCAGGTTGTCTAATTGATTTTTTGTTGATGCAAAAATCACATTCTTTTTGTAAGCTTTCAACATTGATTCTATTTTATCAACTAATAATTGGAAACCACTTTTACTAATAAGCTCATTGTCATTATTATTAATTCCTTCAAGACATAATTTTGCAGAAACTGGAATAATCACAAACTCTTCATTTTTATAAATGTTCTTTAATACAGAGATGTTAAAAGCAAGAATATTATCTATTTCCTTTTGGTTTATTAAATCAATTTTGTTTAATACAAAGATTATTTTCGGAACACTTGCACGAATTTGTTTTAAAAATTCAACTTCAGTCTTTGAGATTGGTAAATCAGCAGAAAGGGTAAAGAGTGCTGCATCAATTTTTTCAACATAGTTATAAGTTGTCTCTGTATTATTTTCAAAGGTGGAACCAATTCCTGGAGTATCGACAAGTGTTACTCTTTTAAGAAAATCAGTGTTTAACAGAATATTAACAAAATCAACATTTTTAATATTTTGTGGGTTTTTTGTTTCAGTAACAAATTCAGAAATTGTTTCAATATTTTCATTGACTACATTATTATCTGTAAAAATTACTTTAAGCTGATCTTTTTCACCGTATTCAAATAAAGTTACAACAGAGGTTAATGGTATTATTGAATATGGTGCAACCTCTCTTTTTATTAACGCATTTACAATTGATGATTTACCACGCTTAAATAAACCAACAATAACCAAGTAGATTTTTTCTTCTTGAAGCTTTAACTGAAGTCTGTCAAGTTCTCTTAGATTATTACTAAAAGAAGCGAATTGATTTGAGAGGGCACTATTGTTCTCAAAATCTCTTATAAGATTTTTCAAATCAAGAATTGATTTTAAGATGCTATTAGACTTCATACCATTTTTTCTGAAAGCTTATTCGCTCATGAATAATTGAGATCAATCTCTTAAAACAGAACGATGTGAATTAATGATAAAAATGAGGTTGCCCCGAAGAAGAAGCAACCTCGAAGTTATCTTTATTTATTTTTGAAGGTTTTTAGTCCTGCAAATGTAGCGTTATGACCGAGTTCTTCTTCAATTCTTATTAATTGATTGAACTTGGCAATTCTTTCACTTCTACAACCACTTCCGGTTTTTAAGTGTCCGGCATTTGTTGATACGGTTAAATCAGCAATAGTTGTATCTTCTGTTTCACCTGAGCGATGAGAAACGAAGCAATTGTAATTATTCTTTGCTGCAAGAGCCATTGTATCAAGAGTCTCTGTAACAGTTCCAATCTGGTTTAATTTAATTAGAACAGAGTTTGCTATTTTTCGATCAATTCCTTCCTGAAGAATTTTTGGATTTGTACAGAAAATATCATCACCAACTAATTCAATTTTATTTCCTAATTCAATAGTTAGATTTTTCCATCCTTCCCAATCATTCTCTGCCATTCCATCTTCAAGTAAAATTATCGGATAAGTATTTACCCATTTTTTCCAGAGGTCAACTATAAAGTCAGAAGTTACAAGGCGGTTATCTGATTTAAAGAATTTGTATTTTCCATCTTCCCACATTTCGCTTGCAGCTGGATCCAAACAAATAGAAACATCAACACCTGGTTTGTAACCAGCTTTTTCAATTGCTTCAAGAATAACTTCTACTGCTTCTTCATTTGATTTCAAATTTGGTGCAAATCCACCTTCATCTCCAACCCCTGTTGAATAATTTTTCTTTTTTAATATTTCTTTTAATGTATGGAATACTTCGATTCCTTTACGAATTGATTCTCTGAAAGAACTTGCGTTATGAGGAGCAATCATGAATTCCTGGAAATCAACATTATTATCAGCGTGTTTACCACCATTGATAACATTCATACAGGGAACAGGTAGAATATATTTATCTCTTGCAATCAGGTTTTTGTAAAGAGGAATATTTTTACTTGCAGCATCAGCTTTTAAGTAAGCCAATGAAACTCCGAGTATTGCATTGGCACCAAGTTTTGCTTTGTTAAAAGTTCCATCTAATTTCAACAATTCTTCATCAAGATTTTTTTGAGAAGCAATTACTTTACCAACAAGATGTTTTGCAATTAATTCATTCACATTTTTAACAGCAGTTAATACGCCTTTTCCTATAAATCTTGATTTATCACCATCGCGTAATTCAACAGCTTCTTTTTCACCTGTACTTGCACCACTTGGTACAATTGCTCTGCCAAAATATTTTCCTTCCAATTCAAGGTCAACTTCAACAGTGGGGTTTCCTCTTGAGTCGAGGATTTCTCTTCCAATTACTTTTGTTATTTTCATTTTTGTTACTCCATTTTATTTTGTTTAAAAAGTTTATCGCCTTTTACAAGACGAGGATATTTAGGGTTTGTTAAATCTCTAATGTCCTGAGTATAAATAACGCTTACTTTTACGTTTTTATCCAGCTCAGGGAACATCAGTTTTTCTATTTTGTCACTTTTTTCTTGATTTAAGTGTCTTTCTAATTCATCTCTTGAAAAAAAGACATTTCCACATACTCCACATCTATAAATTCTTCCGCTTAATGTTTCTATTGAAAAAGGAACATTATTTTTTATACGGAATTTTACAGTCAGTTTTGCAGCAGACATATATTACTTATTAATTACATAAATTTAATGTTAAAACTTTTTAGTTTTATCGGCAGTGTATTTAATGATGCTTGCTTTTTCAATTGTAATTAAACCACCGCAATTTGCTTTTTCAAATAAATCATCAACAATGGGAAGAAATTTTTCTATTTTATCTTCCTCATCTACTATTTCAATAATAAGTGGTAGATCTTCAGAGAGACGAAGAATTTTAGATGTATGAATTCGGCTTGTGCCACCAAAACCCATAATACCTTTAAATACCGTTGCCCCTGCAAGACCAAATTTTCTTGCTTCAGAGACAAGAATTTCATATACAGGTGTATGATGAGATAAATCTGATTCACCAATAAATATTCTTAATAATTTAGCTTCACCTTTTATATGCATAATCTTTCCTTATTTTGATAGAATGTAAGCAGTAAATGTTCCTGTTAAAGAAAATATAACATTTGCAGAAATATTTAATACTGCAAAGAAGTATTCCGAGTTTTTAAGTAAGTTAATTGTTTCAAAAGAGAAAGTAGAAAATGTTGTAAATCCACCACAAAACCCGATAGATAGAAATAAACGCATATCCTGGTTTATTATTCCTTTTTCATATAAAGAATAGAATACAAAACCAAGAATAAAACTACCAATAATATTAACTACTAACGTACCATAGGGGAAATTGGTTGGTAGAAATTTATAAACAATGCTTGAACACCAGTAGCGACACATCCCGCCAATACCTGCTCCAAAAAAAACGATTGCGTAATTTTGCAAATTGATTTACTCCTTCAATATATTAATTAATATTTATAAGGTAGGAGTTATTAGTCCGGAAGTAAAACAAAGGACGATTTCCATCGTAAGAGGTTTTTTCCATTAAAAGGAAAAGGTTAACTCCATAACCATTTCAAACATAAATAAAAGTATGATAATCTTCAATATTGTTTTTAATAAATCTTGTTTTTTTTAGTCTGCTACAAATTTATTATTTTGGCATTAGTAGTAATTATAAATATTTTGGGTTAGAATTAATGCTTTATGTCTTCTATAGATTACTGTTTGCTCTGTATATAAGCCTTTTTGTATTCGATACAATGCTTAATGCACAAAAAATAAAGAAAGTTGACCTTCCTAAGCCGGTTTTAACTGCTTTTTTTGAATATTATCCCAGTGCAATAATGAATAACATCTGGAAAGTGAAAAATGATGAGGGTGCTTTGGTATTTGAAATTGAGAGTACTGAAGGCTGCAAAAAAAATATAACCCAGTTTTTACCTAATGGAAGAATTTATCTTATACGAGAAAGAATGAAAGATAAAAATATACTAACTTCTATCCGTGAATATTGCAATAATTATTATAAAGCGTACAAGTTAACTTATTGTGAAAAGAATATTAAGAACAGGGATACCATTTTTAACGTTACATTGTACAATGATAAAACACCGCTTAACTTAATCTTCGATTCAAAAGGGAAAGTAATTCTGGCTTCAAAGTAAAAAGAATATTAATTTAAATTTTTCACTCCATTTTTTCAGACGTTGTAAAGTCTGCAGCCAATTAATATATTTGAAGTGATGAATAATATATTTCAAAAACCGTTTATAAGAAAAACTATTTACGTTATAATAGGCTTTTTCATCTTTCTTGCGATAATTAACTACATTATTATGCCCTTTTATGTTAGTGCTGATGAAGTTAAAGTCCCTAAAGTGCAAAAATTAAAACTTAATGAAGCAATTAAATTGCTTGAAGATGCTAATCTTAATGTTCTTGTTGGCGATACTTCGTATGATAAGAAATATCCCGAAGGTACAATTATCCTTCAAAAGCCTGTAGGGGGAGAAATAGTAAAAGAAGGACGTACAATCTTTCTTGTTGTAAGCGGGGGAGAGCCGTATGTGTCTATGCCGCAGCTTAGAGGTAAATCGGTAAGAGATGCAAAGCTTACGCTTGAAAGACTTGGATTAAAAGTAGGAGAGATTGTAGAAGTTCAATCGAATAATCCGAAGGATGTAGTGGTTGACCAGCAGTATGCACCTAATGTTAAAGTTAAAGGAGGAAAATCTGTTAGTATTTCAATTAGTCTTGGCTCTACAGAAGGGGATATTGCAGTTCCTGATTTAATCGGTAAGTCGCTTGCAGAGGCTACAAGAATTCTTCACGAGAAGTTATTGCGTGTTGGAAAGATTAATTATCAACCTTCGTTCTCTGTTCTGCCAAATACAGTGCTTGACCAATATCCTGTAAAGGGAAATATGCTTAATGAAAACGATGCTGTTGATTTATTTATTACTAAAAATGTTGAACCAAACGAAGAAGTAAAATAAGTTATGAAACTAATTGCTCCATCTATACTTTCTGCCAATTTTGCAAACCTTCCTAATCAAATTCGTCTTGCTGAGCTTGGCGGCGCAGACTGGATTCACTGTGATGTAATGGATGGTCAGTTTGTTCCTAATCTTACATTTGGTCCTATTATCATTAAAGCTGTAAAATCCTTAGCTAAAGTTCCGCTTGATGTGCATCTTATGATTAAAACACCGGATAACCTTCTTGATGAGTTTGCTAATGCTGGTGCAAATATTATTACTGTGCATAGGGAAGAGGTTATTCATCTGCATAGAACAATTACTAAGATAAAACAACTCGGATGCAAAGCCGGTGTTTCTATTAATCCTGCTACTCCTTTGTCTTCTGTTGAAGATATTCTTGATGAGATTGATTTACTTTTAATTATGTCGGTCAATCCGGGATTTGGCGGACAATCATTTATCAAGTCTTCTTTAAAGAAGATTGAGGCTGCCGCTGAATTAAAACATAAACACAATTATAAATTCTTTATTGAAGTTGATGGCGGTGTTAGTAAAGATACTATTGAGAATATTTCTAATGCAGGGTGCGAAGTTTTTGTTGCTGGTTCGGCTATCTTCCATGCAGAGAATATTACTGCTGCTACTGCTGTGCTTAAGAACATTGTTAATAAATAAATTTAACTTTATCTTTTCAGTGTAAATATTAAATCATTCTATTTTGAATAATAATTATTGTATTCATTATAAAATGTAAATCATAACTTCTGAAAGAAAGCATATATATGAGACAATCCATTATTTCCGCATCAATACTAATCCTTATACTATCAATAAGCAGCTGCAAAGTAAGTAATGAAAATCCATCAGAGGCAAATAGTACTGTAGTAGCAACTGAAGTTTGGTATGCAATTGTTAATAACGATAGTTCTAACTATGGAACTTATGCTTTTGAAAAGTACGACGATGGTTCAATTAAAGCATCGGGTTCGTGGGTTTCTCATTATAATGGTGCAGAGGTCAAATGTCCGTTTGCAAAAGGTGAAGTGATAATAAAGGATTCAGTAGTTAGTTTTTCGGGGCAGGGAACTGCTACAAATCTTTCTGCACCGGTTGGTTATCAGAATTCTCCTTTTACTATGTCATCGACAGGTATTGTTAAAAACGGGCAAGCTACCGGAAGCTATTATATAAAGTTTACTATGATGGGTTGGCCTGATTCTGTAGGAGGTAATTTTGTTTCGCATCGTACAAGCGGAAGCGGTATTACAAAATAATTTTTTGTTTATTGGTTTTTAAGGATTGTATTTATAAAAAGATTCTTCCCTTTGCAGAGAAGAATCTTTTTTTTATGAGCACTTACTTACTTGCGGGCTTTCTGCCGGATGGCTTTTTGTATTCACTCTTTTTCTTTAAGCCCAGAGCCTGAACCTCGTTTGAGCTGCTGCCATATTGTGCAACAACCTGGTCTTTTGCACCGAGCATTTTCTCGTGAAAATCCCATTCAGCAAGCACTTTTTCATCTCGTGCAGCTTTATAATCAGCTTCTTTTTGTGCAAAGGTAATTTGGAGATTTATCATCCTGTCGTATGCAGTTTGCAAATTACCAAGTGAAAAATCTGCATTAGCCGGGTCGTAAGATCCAATTCCCTTTAAGGAAGAGAAAGCGTTTACGTCTTCGGCTAAAATTGCTGGTGCAAGTGCACGTGTGTTCTTTTCTGCCATGTGTTACTCCTGTAATAAGTTAATGAATATGTTGATTTATATGATTTTATTTTATTTATTCTACTTCCAATCAAATAAATGAATGAAAGTCTAATAAAACCTTTATTTTGTTTCAATTATTCATCTTTTTAAGGTGAATAAACAATATATTCAATCAATTATATAATCTTTACAGCTTTGTAAATAAGCATTACAAGACTGTAAATAAGATATAATGCCCTGTAAATAAGCCTTTCAGGATTGTAAATAAGCATTACAACCCTGTAAATAAGCCTTTCAGTGTTGTATATAATATATAAAGCTCTGTAAATAAGCTTTACAGCCTTCTATATAAGATATACACCCCCGTAAATAATATATATCGTTCAATGAATAAGAGGCTTAATTATCTATATAAACCCTTTTTCTTCCTTTAGAAAGGGTTTTTGTAATTAAATCAGAGGTAGGGGAATAATAAACTTATAAATAAAAATTGAAGCAGCATGGAAAAGGAGAAAAAATCTACATTTTGTTAAGCAGAAACCATGCTGCCGCAAAAAAACATTCTTTACAAATTCTCCGTAAGTTTCTTCAACTCGGTAGAGTGAGTATAGAACTCTTCAAGTGTTAATTCTTTCAGGTAAACCATTCCGTGCGTTGCTCTAACGCGTGGATTTTCATTATTAATAAAATAATCTTTTCCTATACAGGTTCTTACTATGTTGTATTGTTCTTCCTGTATCTTTTGCGCCAATCGGCAGAATGGTCCATCGTATTCATAACTTGGAAAACTTGCTGCTTTCTGGCTTCCATAGCTGTACATAAAAGCATTTTCCATTATTGCAAATGAGTTTAAGCTTACCGGCACAAATATATTTGCTTCTGCCGGATGAAAACGATACCAAACATTTCTGTAACCCCATATTTTTATGTTCGAAATGTCTGCTTCTTTTTCATAAAGTTTTAGTGCTTCGGTTGTAGCCTGCAAAACTTTGTAATGAGTATCTGGTCCGCTGCCTTCGGGGTCTAATGCAACAGTAATAATTGTTGGTTTAACCTTCTTAAGCAATTGGTAGATAGGAAGAACATCTCGGTTGAATGTAGGATTCTCTGTAAAGATTTCTCCTTGGTAAAAGCCAAGACGAAGATGGAAAACATTATCATTGTTAAATCCAAAAAATCCCCAAAGAATTTCTTCTTCCCACTCACGAAGCATTCCTTTAAGCTTTTGCACGTGAGGAATATCCTTTTTCCCCGGGTATTGAGTTTCAAAATAGTTTATCAACTCATCAACACGGTCTTTAAGATAAACAACATTGTCTTCTTCATAAATCATAATAATGTTACGCAGCATCCTTCTTGATGTTGCTTCCTTTTTAAGTGTTCTGCTGTGCGAAGCAACTCCATCAAGATACAAATTAACATCACGATTACGTCCTTCAATAAATTCAGGGTCGAAATAATGTTTTGCAAAACGAGCAACAAACTCTTTATTATTCATAAAAGCTTTTAAGTCCTGCAGAAGTTCAAGCATATAAGCATTAGTAACCGCAGTAAATCCGCTTGTCATTGTTGCAACATAATGTTTATTGTTTGGATTACGCACAAGATGTATTATATAAGGAAGATAACCAAGCATAATATCATCGTGATGTGGTCCTGTATGAAGAATTGTCTGGTTATCAACAAATTCCATCCCTTTCTTATACTTTTGAATGACTGAATCCTGAATACATTTGTTTATATCTTTTACAGACTTCTTTGATTTCTTAATAATAAGGTCAGTCATCTTATTATCTTTGTAATCATGTTCAGTAAGAGTCATTAACTCTTTACCTTTTTCAATTACAAGATTGATAACAGCTCTTTCAAGCGAAAGGCGAGATAAAGGCTCTTCCTTTTCAACATCAACGTGACGGCGTTCCATCAAACGAAGAGCCGCTCCATTGGTTATATAGAAGCGTGCATTCTTTAATTTTTGCAAAACAGTTGCTGGATATTTGTTAGAAGGTGAGTTTTCGATGCTATCACGCACTATATTCGACTTAGCTTCGCCTGCTGCAATAATAATAGCCGTTGCATTAGGGTTGTAAGTAATAGTATCAAGACCAATAGTTATTACTAAACGGTTTTTAGCAATTTCAATTCCACCTAAATCTGTTGCTGCAGCAGCTTGCGTTTCATAATTTGTTTGAATTAATCGTGTAGTAGAATAATGATCGCTTCCCATCACATTAAAACCAATGTGACCATCAGGACCAATCCCTCCAAGGAAGAAACCAATTCCTCCTAACTCACGAATTTGTTTTTCATAATTAGTGCAAAATTCATCAACAATCTCAATAGTTCTTTTCTGCAGGCGTTCAAGTCGATTGCTTGCCCATCGAGTCCTTAGTGAAAGATCAACGCACTTATCCTGGAATATTTCTTCTAAAGGTAAATTCTCAGCAGTGCCTATATCATTCACATTAATCAACATTGCTTTCTTCGGATCCAGTTGAAGATTGCTTAAATAATATTTCTGGATATAATAATAGAAACTATTATGCTGAAAAGCATCAATAGGATAGAACTCATCTATTTGCACAAAGTGAAGAGTTTCCATTTGCGGACGTGTAATGTAATCAAGATCAAGTTCTTTGAATATTTTTTCTACTTCAGGTTTTCCCCAATTCTTAATAAAGAAAGAAACCCATTTAATAAAGTGTTCAGGAGTCTTGCCAGTTGGCAGAGAGATTACTCCATTCGCATTCTGCTGCACCCATTCAATAAAACGAAGTGCTGTAAGTTTTCCTAACTCAGGAAAATTGCTTACCTGAATGACTGGAATCTTTTCAGTAGGAGCGTAAAGTAATTCTTTACCCGATAGATTGAGATAATAATTTTCAACTTTGGATGTTAAAATGTTTTCTTGTTTTGCTTTTTGTTTTTTAGATGTCTTCATAATGATTTGTATGTATTATTTTTAATTCCTAATGCAAATTTACAAAAAATTATTAAATACATTTTGAATATGATAAAAACTTTAAAGTGCAATAAAGAAGGAATTCATTACTGAATGTTTTTTTTACTAAATTTAAAAGAGAATTTTTAATAATTAATTGAACTGATAGAACAATCGAACAAACACTTACATACCGCATTAAAGAGAAAGAAATAACATTTACAGAACCATTAGTAATGGGGATACTAAATATAACACCCGATTCGTTCTCTGATGGAGGAAAATACAATTCTCCTGCAGACGCAATAAAATATGGAATACAAATGTTCGATGACGGAGTAGATTTTATAGATATTGGTGGAGAATCTACACGACCGGGAGCGGCTAATATATCCATTAATGAAGAAATGGAAAGAGTTATTCCTGTAATTGAAGGAATTATTGCACAACGTCCGCAGGCAATTATATCAATTGATACAACTAAACATCAAATTGCAGAAGAAGCACTGCAAAAAGGAAGCACAATTGTTAATGATATAAGCGGCGGCACATTCGATCCAAAGATTCTTAGCGTTGCAGCAAAGTATAATGCATCGTATATATTGATGCACATAAAGGGAACACCGCAAACAATGCAGGTTAATCCAATTTATGAAAACTTAATAGAAGAAATTAGACAATATTTTAAACAAAGAATAGAAGAAGCAAAACAAAACGGTGTTGAACAAATAATTCTTGACCCAGGTATAGGCTTTGGAAAAACATTATCACATAATTTTGAAATAATTAAAAGACTGAATGAATTAAAAGTAAACAATCTTCCGCTATTAGTAGGAGTTTCAAGGAAATCACTAATTGGTAAATCACTAAATCTTGAAATTAATGAAAGAGATACAGCAACTTCAATTCTGGAAACAATTGCAATTAACAAAGGAGCAAACATTATTAGAACTCATAACTACAAAAATGCGTTACAATTAAAAACACTTATTAAACTGGCAGGATAATGTTTGAAATAATTAAAATAGGATTCGTATCAGTTACCTTCCTTGATATAATTGATATTGCAATTGTTGCAATAATCATTTACAAGTTATATACATTCCTTAAGGAATCTGTCGGCGCTCAAATATTTATGGGTTTAGTGATTGTAATTATTCTTTCATTCACTTCCCAGGCAATTGGATTGCGTGCTTTAAGCTGGTTATTAAAGTTCATTACAGATATATGGATTATTGCATTCATAATTCTCTTTCAACCAGAGATTAGAAGATTTCTTGTTTACCTTGGAAGGAATCCATTTTTAAGATTAGTCATTAAAGGTGAAACATACTCACCTGCAAACATAATAACAGATGCTGTATTCGAAATGGCACAACAGCAGCACGGTGCTTTAATTATTCTTATTAAATCATCAGGTATTAGAGGTTTTGCAGAAACCGGTGAAATAATAGAGGCAAGACTTACTAAAGGTTTATTAAAATCTATTTTTTATCCAAGATCCCCTATGCACGATGGTGCGGCAATTATAAAGAACGATATAATTGAAGCAGTACGTTGCACAATGCCTCTTTCTTTAACTTCTGAGGTTGCGGGTATTCCACTTGGTATGCGGCACAGAGCAGGATTAGGCATATCCGAGCAAGCAGATGTATTAAGCATTATTGTATCAGAAGAAACAGGCAGCATATCGATTGCTGAAAAGGGAAAATTAACAAGAGGACTTTCAAAAGAGGCACTTAGAAACAAAATAACATCTGCTATTGGTGTAAGAAAAAATTTTTCATTCAAAGATTTCTTTAGAAAATAATTTTAATATGATCAAATCTGTCGCTATTATTCCTTTTTATAATGAAGAAAGGACAATTAATAAAATTATTCTGCATACTTTAAAGTATGTTGATAAAGTTATTGCAGTAAATGATGGTTCTACTGATAATTCATTACAGAATCTGCCTCAAAATGAAAAGGTATTTTTAGTTAATCTGGTTAATAATTCGGGGAAAGGATTTGCATTAAACAAAGGATTTGAATATTCAATTACTTTAGATTCACAATTTACCTTTACACTTGATGCTGATTTACAACATAACCCGGATTTTATTCCTGATTTCTTTACTAAAATTGAAAATTATGATATTGTAATAGGAAGCAGAAAAAAAACTCCAGGCACAATGCCAATTCACAGGATTGCGAGTAATGCTTTAACTTCATATCTGATGTCTAAAAAAACCGGACAAAAAATTATTGACAGTCAAAGCGGATTTAGATTGTACAAAACAAAAATTTTAAACGATATTTTGCCGTCATCACATGGCTTTGAAGCAGAAAGTGAGATACTGATTAATGCTGCAAAAAAAAAATACAGAATTGGAGATACGGAAATATCAACCATTTATGGAGATGAAAAAAGTAAAATGAAAAATTGGCAGGCAATAAAAGGATTTTTGAAAGTGCTTACAAAATAATATTTTTCTTATATGAATTTAGAAAAATGGAAAATAAGCAGTATTAATAATAATTCATCATTTGTTGATGCAGCAAAAGAAACATTAAAGCATCGGTATAAAGATTTAGACGAAAAAATTAAATTTTATCTTGAAGAGCAAAATGAACCAAACCTTCACGAAGTGAGAATAGCTATTCGAAGATTAAGATATTCACTTGAAGTATTTGCGCAGTGCTTTAAAAGCAAAGACTACAAAAAATTTTATGATAAAGTCGAATATTTCCAGGATAAGACAGGTTTGCTTCGTGATATAGATATTATGTTGATTCACTTAGGAAATGAAAATCTTGAAGCAAAGAATAAAGAAAACATAGTTAAAAACATTTTTTCTCAAAAAACATCATTAACCGATGAGATAAAAATAGAATTAATTGATTTTATTACCAGCAAATTCCCAAAAAAATTTATTAAATTACTTAGTAAATAATTTTAGGTGTAAATATGAAATTAAAATATTTTTCACACTCAGCATTTCAATTAACATCATTAAAAGGAGAGAAAATTCTTATTGATCCTTTTTTTGATGGTAATCCAACATCACCAGTCACATCAAAAGATGTTGATGCAGATTTTATCATTCTTACGCATGCTCATGGTGATCATCTGGGGGATGCATTTAAGATTGCAAAGAGATGTAATTCAACATTTATTTGCGTAAATGAACTTGCAAATTATTGTGCATCAAAAGGATTTAAAGCTCATAATATGCACATTGGTGGAAGTTATAGCTTTAGTTTTGGAAAAGTAAAATTTACTATTGCACATCACGGTTCATTAACACCTGATAATTTTTATGCTGGTGAACCAGCAGGTGTATTAGTAACTATCGATGGTAAAACAATTTATCATACCGGTGATACAGGATTATTTTATGATATGAAATTAATTGGAGAAATTAATTCAATTGATTATATGCTTTTACCTATTGGTGATAATTTTACAATGGGAATAGATGATGCTGTAAAAGCAGTTGAATTAGCAAATCCTAAAGTTGCTGTACCAATGCATTACAACACATTTCCAGTTATTACAGCCGATCCTAATGAATTTAAGAAAAAATTAGAATTAAAAAATAAAGTTTGTAAGATATTTGAATACGGACAAGAAGTAGAAATTTAGAAAATGACTAAAATAATAACAATAGCGAATCAAAAGGGTGGAGTGGGTAAAACGACTACTGCTATCAACTTATCTGCATCTCTTGCAGTAGCTGAGAAAAAAACACTTCTGGTTGATATTGATCCGCAGGCAAACTCTTCTTCTGGTTTATCAATTGAACATGGAGTGCCTTCGGTTTATGATGTGCTCGTTGGTGGTAATGATATAAATATGATTATTAAAAAAGAAATTTTTTCTTTTCTTGATGTTCTGCCATCAAACATCAATCTTGTTGGTGCTGAGATAGAGATGATTGATCTAAAAAATCGCGAAAGAGTATTACGAGAAAATCTGGATAAAATAAAAACAAATTATGATTACATCATAATTGACTGTCCACCTTCGCTTGGAATTTTGACACTTAATGCATTAACTGCATCTGATTCTGTTTTAATACCTGTACAATGTGAATATTTTGCTTTAGAAGGATTAGGACAATTATTGAATACAATAAACATTGTTAAACAGCATTTTAATAAAGCACTATCTATTGAAGGTGTTCTATTAACAATGTATGATGTTCGTTTACGTTTGTCACAGCAAGTAGCTGAGGAAGTACAAAAATATTTTGGTGATAAAGTTTATAAAACTATTATTCATCGTAATGTTCGATTGAGTGAATCCCCAAGTTACGGTAAACCAATTTTATTATACGATGCAATTTCGACCGGAGCAAAAAATTATATGTCCCTTGCATCTGAAATTATGGAAAGAAATTCAGGTAGATGATGAGTAAAATTAAAACCGGGCTGGGACGTGGACTTGATGCATTAATTAATCCTCCTTCAAAATATGATGCTGAAGATTATATTGAAACTCCAACAATAAAAGAAAATGAAAGTGATGTTTTAACCAAAATAGCTGTTAATTTAATATCTCCAAATCCATTTCAACCGAGGACTTCATTCGAACCAGAGCAACAGGAGGAGCTTAAAAATTCAATTCTGACAAATGGATTGATTCAACCAATCACAGTAAGAAGAATGGATGATAATAATTATCAACTAATCTCAGGTGAAAGAAGATTACGTGCATGCAAAGATATTGGTTATAGAGAGATTCCTGCTTACATAATTAAAGTTGATTCTGATGAGACAATGCTTGCACTGGCTTTAATCGAGAATATTCAAAGAGAAAAATTAAACCCAATTGAAATTGGAACAGCATACAAAAGATTAATGGAAGATTGTCATTTAACTCAAGAACAGATAGCTCAGAAAGTGGGTAAAGACAGATCAACTGTAGCAAATGCTATTCGTTTATTGAAACTTCCGTTAGAAATACAAGATGCTTTGATAAAAGATGAGATATCAATGGGACACGCGCGTGCAATTATCAATGTTGAAAACAATTCTGTACAACTTCAAATTTATAAAAAAATAATTGAAGAAGGTCTATCAGTACACAAAGTAGAAAAATTAGTAAAAGAATTATCAGCAGGAAATAAAAATAATAGAAGCAAAATCAAAACCTCTCACAATTCAATATCTTCTTCAATATCAGTTTTAGAGGAACGTTTAAGAAATATTTTAGGAACCAAAGTAATTTGTAGACAAAACTCAAATGGAGCAGGTGAACTTATCCTTGAGTTTTATTCAAATGATGAACTTGATAGATTATTAGAACTGTTTGATTTAATTGAAAAAAATTATAACTAAAATAATTATTCTTTTTCTATTTCTTTTTTCACATCAGGAAATCTCAGCACAAGATACCCTAACAATGAAAAATATAGAAACTGATACTTCATTCCGGATGACAAAATCACCCTGGGGTGCTGTTTTACGTAGTGCAATTATTCCTGGTTGGGGACAATTTTATAATGAATCATACTTGAAGATTCCAGTTGTTACAGGAATTTTAGGATGGTTTGCATATCATTATTTACAAAATAATTCTAATTATAAAGATTCAAGAGAACTATATATTAAAACGGGTAACTCTATTTACAAAAATTATAGAGAATTTTATAGAGATCAGCGTGATTTATTCGCAATTTATTTTGGATTAGCTTATTTAACTAATCTTGTTGATGCTTACGTTGATGCGCAGTTATTTGATTTTTCTGTTAAAGAAGATTTTTATAAAAAATTCCCAATGTTTGAATTGAGGATAAAGTTTTAATGAATAACAATTTTTTAATTTGTAAAAAATGTAATTATAACAATCCATTATTTTCATTGAATTGTGAATCTTGTAATAACTTACTAAGAAATCGAATCCCAAATATTGATCTTTGGAATATAATTCGTCGCTTAATTGATGAACCGGTTGATGCTTTTCGGATAATCATTCAAGCAGATAAAAAGAATTTTAGTTCTCTTTTTGTCTTTTTCTTTGCAATTAAAATCTACTTTTTATCAATAATAGTCCAATCTTTATTAGGGATTCATAAAGAAATAAATTTTTTAGCAATATTAATTTCCATTTTAATAGTATCTGTAATATGGTTTATTATCTCATTTTTTATAAAATACTCATTGGTAAAAAAAATAAAAACAAGAATCAAAGATATTTTTGCGGTTTTAAGTTTTTCAGCTTTACCTTTGGTTATTAGTTTATTTGTATTGACACTATTGGAATTCTCTGTTTTCGGAGAATCCCTTTTTTCTGGTAATCCTTCTCCTTTTATTACTAAACAGACAATTGCTTATTTGTTTTCGATAATAGAAGTTTTTTTAATGCTTTGGTGGTCTATTTTGCTATATTTAGGGATTTATGCAAATACATCAAATAAATTACTAAGTATAACAATAACATTAGTAGTTATTTTAAGTTTTTTATTAAATATATTTTTAAATTATAATGAAAAATTTTTATGGAATTTAAAACAGATGTATTAATTATAGGGAGTGGGATTGCCGGGTTATTTGCAGCAATAAAAATATCTGAATTTGCAGATGTAATTATTGTTACTAAAAAAGATAAGACAGAATCAAACACCAACTATGCTCAAGGCGGAATTGCCTCAGTGATAGGCAAAAACGATTCCTTCGAGAAACATATCAATGATACATTAATTGCGGGAGCAGGTTTATGTGATAAACATATTGTTGAAATTATGGTAAAAGAAGGACCAGAAAGGATTCACGAGTTAATTGATATTGGTACTCAATTTACTTATAAAGATGGCGAACTTGACTTGGCTAAAGAAGCTGGTCATACAGCTTCAAGAATTGTTCATGCTAAAGATTTAACTGGAAAAGAAGTAGAAAGAGCATTAATTAATAAAGTAAATTCTATAAATAATATAGTGATTATGGAAAATACTTTAGCAATTGATTTAATAACTGAACACAATATAAAAGATTTAAAATTATTACCAATTTCCAACAGACATTGTTATGGAGCATATGTTTTTAAAAATGATACAAACCAATTAATAAAAATAATTGCGAAATCTACAATTTTATCAACAGGCGGATTGGGACAAATATACAATCATACTACAAATCCAAATATTGCTACTGGAGATGGTTTTGCAATGGCATATCGTGCGGGAGCATTAATCGGCAATATGGAATTTATTCAATTTCATCCAACTTCACTATTTTCTACAAATAATAAGTCAATTCATAATCAATCTTTTTTAATTTCCGAAGCTGTTAGAGGTTTTGGAGCCATTTTGAGAGATTCTTCAGGGAAGGCATTCATGTTTGATTATGATTCAAGAAAAGAACTTGCTCCACGTGATATCGTTGCTAGAGCAATTGACGATGTTCTAAAGAAGAGAGGTGAAGATTGCGTTTTTCTTGATTTAACATTTAAGAAAAAATCTGAAATAATTGAACACTTTCCTAATATATATGATAGGTGTCTTAAAGAAGGTATTGATATTACCAAAGAATGGATTCCTGTTGTTCCAGCAGCTCATTATGCTTGTGGTGGAGTAATTATTGATGGATTCGGTAAAACCACTTTGAAAGGACTTTATGCTACTGGTGAAGTTGCTATGTCTGGAATACATGGAGCAAATCGTTTAGCAAGTAATTCTTTACTGGAGGCTTTAGTTATTAGTAAAAGAGTATCACTGAACCTAAAAGAATATCTGGTTGGATATATGACTGAAGTTCCAGAAATTCCCGATTGGGATGATACTGGAACTTTAACTGCTGATGAAAAAATACTTGTAAGTCATAATCAAAAAGAATTAAAGCAATTGATGGGTGATTTTGTCGGTATTGTTAGATCAAATTTAAGATTAGAATTTGCGAAAAGAAGAATTAATAATTTATATATGGAAGTTGAAGAATTCTACAAAAAAAATAAAGTTTTTTCTTCGCTAATTGAATTAAGAAATATGATAACCTGCTCTTTTCTTGTTGTTCAATCTGCAATTCAAAGAAAGGAAAGTAGAGGTTTACATTATAATATTGATTATCCATTTACTAATAATTCTCTTGAACCAAAAAACACTATTCTTCAAAATATTTATCAAAAATCCTGATGATTTTTTATTTTTGTAAATAAAAATTAAACCTATTTATGAATAAAGAAAAATTATATGTAAAAATAGTTTTGTTCCTGAGTTTTTTAACAGGAGCAATCTGGTTTGGCAGTTCCTTAGTCAGATCGTTTATTATCTATAACCTTTTTGAAAGAAATGAATTTATTTTAAAGCAAATTTATAATTTAGAAAATTTAAAATATGTTTTTCTTTCTATAAATCCATTGATTTCAACTAGTATTATTTCTTATGTAATTTTTATAATTACTTTCTTTATATATTTATTCGTTACTAACCTCGAAGTTAAAAATAATGGCTGGTTGTTTATTATATTAATTTTAATGTTATTAGCATTACCATTTGAAATATATTTAATGACTATTGATTCTAAAATTTTTATGAAAATATTTTATGAAAATTTTGATTCTCGGGAAATTTTACAACTGACTATTAAAAGGTACAAAGTACTAGGTAGCATCCCTCTAATAAACTTGTTTACATATTGTGCTTTTCTATATTTATTCATTTTTCAACCTTTGAAGAAATAAAATGAAAATTAAAGAAAAAGAATTTGAACAATTGGTTGAGGATTTGAAATCAATTGCAAATCAACTAGGAGCAACTGTCAGATTTGAGAAAGGTGACTTTAAAGGCGGTTATTGTTTAATTAAAGATAGTAAAGTTATTGTAATTAATAAATTAGCCAGTATTCAAAAAAAAGCTGCTATCTTGTCAACAGCTCTAAAAGATTTGGGGATTGATCAAATTTATATTTCACCCAATGTTAGAGAAATAATTGAAGAAATGACGATTGAAAAATGAAGATTTTAATCATCAACGGAGCAAATTTAAACAATCTTGGGAATAGAGATAAATATCATTATGGAAATTTTTCGTTGAAGAGTCTCAAAACAAAAATTGAAAAAGAATTTCCAAAAATTAGGTTTGATTTTTTTTCATCAAATATTGAAGGGGACATCATAAATAAAATCCAAGAAGCAAGAAATAAGTATGATGGGTTAATTATCAATCCTGGAGGATATGCTCATTCTTCGGTTGCTATACGAGATGCTCTTGAAGAAAGCCCTATAATCAAAATAGAAGTTCATCTTTCGAATATTTACAAAAGAGAAAGTTTTAGACAAAACTTGTTAACTGCTCAGGTTTGTGATGGATACATTACTGGATTTAAAGAAAATAGTTACTTGTCAGCAATATATGTACTGACCAAAATCCTATCTAAATAAAAAATGTTGTGAATATTACTTAAAGTAATTATTTAAGTTGCTATTTTATAGAGAAATCTTTATCTTGGTACAGATTTAAATCTAAAATTATGAAAGATTTCAACATAAAGAAGTTGTATTATTCTATAAGTGAAGTTAGTAAAATAACTGAAGTCGAACAATATGTTCTGAGGTATTGGGAAACTGAATTTGAACAACTTAAACCTCAAAAAAACAGAGCTGGAAATAGAGTTTACTCTAATAAAGATATTCAATTGATTTTAACAATCAAATCATTATTACGAGAGAAAAAATATACAATTGAGGGAGCAAAAAAAGTTCTAACTGATTTTATTAAACCTAAAGAAGTAGAACATACTGAAGTTGAAACTGAAAATTCAGATGATTTAACTCTATTCAATAAATCTGACGAACTTTTATCTAAAGATATTATTTTGCAAAAAGATCTGTTAGAAATAAAAGTTTTTTTAGAGAATCTATTAAATAAATTTTAACCCGGAACGTGGCGCAGCCCGGGTAGCGCACTACCTTGGGGTGGTAGGGGTCGCGGGTTCAAATCCCGCCGTTCCGACTAAGGTACTATTCAAAGTACCTTTTTTTATTTCATCTTCAAAATTAGTTTAAAATTAAAAATATTTATGACTTATTCTAACGATAAACCTAAATGTGCTTGCGGAGTCTTTGGAGTATTTGGTTCCAATGATTCTTCATTATTAACTTATTATGGATTACATGCTCTTCAGCATAGAGGACAGGAAGCTGCAGGAATAGTAACCAAAACTAAAAATGGTTTGAATAAACCAATATTCAACATTATAAAAGGTGAAGGATTGGTATCTGAAGTTTTTGAAGATTTTGAACAGTGGGGAAAAATTTTGGTTGGAGATGCGGCAATCGGACATAACAGATATTCAACTACTGGTTCATCATCATCACGAAAAAATATCCAGCCTTTCATTGTACATTATAGAGATGGTAATCTGGCCGTTGCTCATAATGGTAATTTAACAAATGCCACAGAGTTAAGAGAGAAACTTGTCAATGAAGGTTCGATTTTTCAGACAACAAGTGATACTGAAGTTATTCTTCACTTGATTGCAAGAAGTAAATTAGAAAACCAGATTGAACAAATTAAAGAAGCAGTGGAGCAACTTGAAGGTGCTTTTTGTCTTGTAATTCTTACAGATGATAAACTGGTTGCTGTTAGAGATAAAAATGGATTTCGACCTTTATCCTTAGCTAGAAAAGATAATTCATTTATTATAGCCTCTGAAACTTGTGCTTATGATATTATCTCTGCTGATTATATTCGAGATATTTTACCTGGTGAGATGGTTATAATTGACAAATCATCACTTGAACACAACAATGTCCAATCAATTATGCTTAATAGTCAAAATAGTTTAAAGCATCAATGTATTTTCGAATTTATTTATTTCTCCAGACCTGATGGAAAAATCTTCGGACATAATGTAGATAAAGTAAGAAGAAGATTAGGAAAGATACTTGCAAAAAATCACCCTGTTATTGATAAAGACGGAGAAAAAGTTATTGTTATAAGTGTTCCTGATAGCTCAAATACAGCTGCTATAGGTTATCAAAACCAACTTGAAAAAATGAATATCAAATCAAAACTTGAAATTGGTTTAATAAGAAGTCATTATATTGGTCGCACTTTTATTCAACCCGGACAAATAAAAAGGGAGGTGGGAGTTCGAATAAAATTCAACACAGTTAAAGGTGTTTTAGAAGGAAGAACAGTTGTGTTAATTGATGATTCCATTGTAAGAGGAACAACATCAAAACAATTGGTATCACTTATTAGAGAAGCTGGACCTAAAGAAATTCATTTGCGAATTTCATCACCACCAATTATTTTTCCTTGTTTTTATGGAATGGATTTTCCATCAACGAAAGAGTTAATCGCTAATACGATGAATGGAAATATAAAAGAAATTGAAACATATCTTGGTGTTGACAGCCTTGAATACCTTTCTATTGATGAATTGCTTAATGCGGTTTATGAAGATAATCCAGAGGATTATTGTACAGCTTGTTTCTCGGGAAAATACCCGACTAATGTAGATACAAATTTTACGAAAGATATTTATGAAGTTTAATTTATTGGTTTTATCAATTTTTATTTTTAATTATTTGATCTTTTCGCAAACTACTTTTTTTATCAAATATAAAGATGATATTAATCAAAAAAAAATAACTGATATTGTTTCAAAAAAAAATATATTCATAGATAAAATTTTTCCTAATAAAAAAAATGAAAAAATAGATATTAATTATCTTGCAAAAGGACTTGGTTTAGGAAAATCAAGACTCTCAAAAATCATTAAGATAAGTACAGAACGTAATCTAGATCAGCAAGATTATGACATAATTACAAATAATGATCCTGATATTGAATACATTCAACCTTCAAATGTATATAAAGTCGATTTTGTTCCTAATGATAGTCTAATTAGCCAGCAATGGGCCTTGTCGAAGATTGATGCTTTTTCTGCATGGAATATTTCTAAGGGATCACCTTCAGTATTAATTGGTGTAGTTGATACAGGAATTGACTATCTTCATCCCGATCTGAAAAATAAAATTTTTATTAATTCCGGGGAAACAGGACTTGATGCGTTTGGGAACGATAAAAGATATAATAACATTGATGACGATGATAATGGCTTTATCGATGATTATATGGGTTGGGATTTTACTGATAGAGTTGGCTTTCCTTTTGATTCTACTGGCGGCGATTACCTGAATTGGGATAATGATCCAATGGATGAAAATAGTTATTCTCACGGGACTGCTGTATCAGGAATTATTGGTGCGGAAACAAATAATAAAACAGGTGTAGCTGGAGTGGCTCCTAATATAAAAATTTTAAATCTACGTGCTTTCGATCCGGGTGGATATGGAGAAGAAGATGATGTTGCTGCTGCTATTCTCTATGCGGTTCAAATGGGTGTAAAAGTTATTAATATGAGTTTTGGAGACAATAGCTTTTCTCTAGTATTGAAAGATGTAATACAATATGCTTATAGTCAAAATGTTGTACTGGTTGCTAGTTCAGGAAATTCTGGTTCAGTGAATCCTCATTATCCCTCAGGTTATTCTGAAGTGATTTGTGTAGGTAATTCTACGCAGGATGATTACATTAGTTCGAGTTCTAACTATGGTTCTACATTAGATTTAGTTGCACCCGGAACTGGAATACTTACAACAATAAGGAACAACAATTATTCTCTTTTTTACGGAACCTCAGCAGCTGCACCTTTTGTATCTGCTGTTGCAGGAATGATTCTTTCGATGCAGAATTTTTCAAATGAAGAAGTCAAACAAATTATTAAAACAAGTTCAGATGATATTGAACAACCTGGTTGGGATTTAAAAAGTGGAGCTGGAAGAGTAAACCTGTTCAAAGCACTTAATTCATTAGCTCCTGCTAAAATTAAATTTGATTTTCCAAAGCAAGATTTTGCAACTAAATCTGATTCAATTGAAGTTTACGGAACTGCATTATCTCCTTATTTTGTTAGTTGCGATTTATTCTATGGTGTGGGTTTAAATCCAACATCTTGGAAAACATTAATGCAAAATCGCAAAAATCAATTTGCTAATTCTTTTTTATCTAATATTGACCTATCATCATTTGGAGACACTGTTTTTACCTTAAGGCTTGTTGTTTATCAAACTAACGGCAGAACAATGGAAGAGAGATTGAATTTCCATCATATGAAGACTCCACCAACGGGTGAAATAGTCTCAGTAGGACCCGCTTACTATGGAGAGAAATCTACTATTATGTCAGCTGTTTATACTTTTAAACCAGCAACAGTAAAGATGTTTTATAGAGAATCAGGAACACAAAATTTCTCGTTTGTTTCTCTTGATGGATTTGCTACAAATAACCAATTCGTTTCACAACTTCATTATGGTTTTATTCCAAAACAAATTGTAAAACCAAACACTGTTTATGATATTTATTTTCAATTGGAAAACCTTGTCGGGTTAACAACATTGATAAAAGATAGCACAAATAATTTCTTTCAGATTAAAACAGATGATTATTTTAATTTAATTCCTTATTCGGAAATGACTTTTTCATTACCTCCAGGGATTATTTTTGATCAACCGGTTAACTTCACTTCAAATGTGAAAAATGAAGTATTTATTAGGGAAAATTCCAACTCACGAGTTGCAAATTTATATCAGCTTCAAAATAATTTATTTGTAAAACTTGATACACTTTATGAAAAGATTCCTAAAGAATTTGGAGACTTTAATGCGAATGGAAAGAAAGACCTGTTAAGTTATTGGTATTACAATTCATATTTGTATGAACAAGATAATATTAATTCATCGAAACTAATCCAGAAAACCAAAAAGGATTCTTCGATGTTTTGGCCTGTAATGGCAAAAGATATTAACAAAGATGGAAAAACAGAATTACTTGCTATTACAAATGATACTACTGTGTCTGTTTATAAGGTTAATTCTGACTTAAGTTTAAATTTTTTGAAATCGATAACTAATTTTACCCAAAGTGGGTTAGCTGATAATTTATTCGATTCACCAAATGGACTTATCGCAGATATAAATGGCGACGGCATTAATGAACTCTGGATGGTTGATATGGATGGTGACATTTTTAGTTATGAATTTTATCCTGATGGGACTATACTTAAGGATAAACAAATAAGCACCGGTTATGCAGGTTCATCTGCTTATCTTGCCTATGGTGATTATGATGGTGATGGGAGAAAAGATATTGCAGTGTTATTACACTCAATTAGTAGTGTTGATATCGCAAGTTATCACTTATTAACGATTTTTACATTTATTGGTAATCAATTACACATAATTTATAATAATGCATTTATAGATGCAGCTACTGAATTTAAGTCTGCTTTTCAAAACGCTGGAAACAGTTTAAAATTTGCAGATATTGATAATGATGGCAAAGAGGAACTGATTCTATTTACATTCCCTTACTCATATGTATTGAAAAGGCAAGCTGGAAAAGATAAAGTAATATTTTTTGAAGAGAATATAAATTCAAATTCCATTTTAATATCAGATTTAAATGAAAATGGAGTTATAGAAGTTGCATTTCCTACAGATAAAAAAATAAAGTTTTATGAATTTGGAAATTCGAATTCTCCACAAACACCAATCGATGTTGCCGGGTATAGTATTGATAGCCAAAAAGTAAAATTGACTTGGAATAGTCCTGATAGTAAATTTTATATTTACAAAGGAAATTCTGCAGATAACCTTTTACTTTTTGATTCAACTTACTTGAAGTATTATATTGATTCTAATAATGTTTTGAAAAAAGATTATTACTATGGAATTAAGGCATACAATCCTTTGAAAATTGAACCTTATTCCCAGTTGAGTAGGATAATCAAAGTATATCATCATCAGCCAGCAAAAATTTTGTCGGTTGAGACTAAAAACAATTCATCTCTTATTCTTCATTTTACAGAAAAGATGAATAATACAATTGAGAATGTTCAAGCAATCTATCTAGCTGATTCAGTGGGTAATATTATTTTTCCAAATTCTATTTCTTCATCAAACCAATACTCATATTTAGTCTCATTTAAAAACTCAATGAGTGGAAATTATAAATTATTCATTAATGGATTAAAAGATTTATTTTCATCTCCTATACAATTCGATTCAATTCAAGTTACTTTTTCAATCGCACCGGTTTCAGAAATGTTTTTTGTTGAATCGTATGAAATTTTAAGTCCATATAAGATAAAAATTATTTTTAATAAAGAATATGATGTGCCTTCAGCGACAAATGGAATAAATTATAGTTTTCAACCAGAAAATAAAGTTGTTTCATTTAATACATTACAAGGTAACAAAGAAATAATATTAGATTTAGCAAATGTTATTGGCAGTGTTGGAAGAGAATACAGGTTAAAGATAAGTAATGTTTTTTCATCACTATCTTCTGGGAAAGTAAATATAACTGATGGTGCAGGCAGCGTAATTTTATTAACAAGTTACGCAAAAGATCTTTCTGATGTTTATTTCTATCCAAGTCCAGCAAAGATAACAAATGAAAATAGCACACTTACGTTTGCTAACCTTCCCAGGAATGCCGAAATTACTATCTGGGCATTAAATGGAAACAGAATCATTACTTTAGATGAAAAAGATGGTAATGGTGGAGTTTCATGGAATTTGAAAGATTTATATGGAAAACAAGTAAACTCAGGAATTTATCTGTACAGGATTGTCCAATATGATGACAAAAAAAATGAAGTAGGCACTAAACTCGGAAAGATTGCAATTGTAAAATGAAAATCAAGTTTAATGAAATATTTACCATATCTAATTTATTGAGTCTCTTAAGATTATTGATGGCAATACCTTTTTGGTTATTGTTTGATAATTACGAAGTAAATAAAATAACTATAGCAATTTTATGCATTCTAGCTGCTATGACGGATATATTGGATGGGTATCTTGCTCGTAAGTTGAATCAGGTTACAGAGTTCGGAAAAATAATAGATCCTCTTGCTGACAAAATTTGCATTGCAACTATTTTTGTTAAACTTTTCTTAATAGGGAAATTAGATAATTTAATTTTTTGGACAATTATTGGTAGAGATTTTTTAATAATATTATTAAGCGTTTTGTTATCTAAAAAGCTAGGAAAAGTTTTACCATCTGATTATGTCGGAAAGGGAACAGTGCTCGTCATTTGTTCACTAATTCTTGCAATTCTTTTTGGACTTACAGAACAAAATATTTTTTACAAAATTGTTTACAATGGAAGTTTAATTTTAGTTTATGTTTCTTTTATTAACTATGTAATACGTGGGATAAAATCAATAAAATGAATTTTTTTAAAAATATTAACTTTGATAAACTAAAACAAGGGTTGTCTAAGACTCGTGAAAAATTTACATCAAAAATCTCCGAGGCTATTACAGGGAAAGCTAGAATTGACGAAAATACAATTGACGACCTGGAAGAGATATTAATTTCTTCAGATATTGGATTTGATACAACAACTAAAATAATTGAGCAGTCAAAAGTTTATCTTAAAGAAGAAAGTGAAAGAGATAAAATAGCAGTGATCAATGCTGTTAAGAAATCTATTTTAACAATGATGAATAAACCTGAAAATGATTTCTTAGCAAACATTGAAAAATCAAGACCATTTATTATTCTTGTTGTTGGTGTAAATGGAGCAGGAAAAACAACTACGATAGGAAAATTAGCTCACAATTTTAGATTAAATGGACTTAAAGTACTGATTGGCTCTGCTGATACCTTCAGGGCTGCAGCAAATGATCAATTAGAAATATGGGCAAAGCGTGCTAATGTGGAAGTCGTTCATGGCAAAAATTACGACCCATCTAGTGTTGCATATGATACAATCAGACAAGCGATTGATACTCATATTGATATTGTGCTAATAGATACAGCGGGCAGATTACATACTAAGCAAAATTTAATGGACGAGATGAAAAAAATCGACCGTACAATCAAAAAGCTTATTCCAAATGCTCCGAATGAAATTTTTCTTGTTTTAGATGGAAATACTGGTCAGAATGGTTTATTACAGGCAGAAGAATTTTCTAAAGCAATTCCAATTACAGGTTTAATTATTACAAAACTTGATGGTACAGCAAAAGGTGGATCAATTCTACAAATAAATAATAAAATGAAAATTCCTATTCGATTCATTGGAGTTGGGGAAGATATTGAAGATCTTCAGAATTTTGATGCTGAGTTATATGTAGATGCTTTATTTAAATTAGAAGATTAGAAATAACACTTTACATAATATACATTATCGGTATTTAATATTTGTAAAATCCTTCTCCGCTTTTTTTACCAAGTTTTCCTGCTGCAACCATTTTTTTCAATAATGGACATGGACGATATTTAGTATCATTAAATCCACTATATAAAACTTCCATTATTGATAGGCATACATCAAGCCCAATAAAATCGGCTAGTGTTAATGGTCCCATAGGATGATTCATCCCTAATTTCATTACTGTATCAATACTTTCAACTGAAGCTACACCTTCCATTAGCGTATAAATTGCTTCATTAATCATTGGCATTAAAATACGATTGGAAATAAATCCTGGATAATCATTAACTTCAACTGGAATTTTATCTAATTTTATTGCTAAATCATAAATGGTATGATAGGTTTCATTTGAAGTTGAATAACCTCGGATTATTTCGACTAATTTCATTATTGGTACAGGATTCATAAAATGCATACCAATAAACTTTTCTGGTCTGCAATTTTTTGCTAATTCAGTAATAGAAATTGATGAAGTATTCGAAGCAAATATACATTCCGGTTTAATTAGTTTGTCTAAAGTATAAAATATATTTAATTTAACTTCTTTATTTTCATACACAGCTTCTATAACTATGTCCGCGTCTAAATTTACTTTTTCAATCAATGTTTCTGTTTTAAGCTTGTTTAATAAAGAACTAATTTCATTTGCATCAATTATTCCTTTATTGGCTAGTCTGATAAGGTTGTTTTCGATTACTTTTTTGCTTTTTTCAATTTTTTCAGTTTCTAAATCTAAAAGACAGACATTAAAATTTTTTATGAGAAATACAGTAATAATACCACTTCCCATCGTGCCACCACCAATAATAGTTACATTTTTTATATCCATTTTTTAATCTCCATATTTTTTTAATAAAAGTGCTGATGCTTCACCACCACCAATACATAGTGATGCTATACCAAATTTAAAATTTTGTTTAATCATTTCATGAATTAAAGTAACTAAAATACGTGCTCCACTTGCTCCTATTGGATGTCCTAATGCAATGGCACCTCCATTTAAATTGACTTTGGATCTATTCAGATTCAGTAAAGTATTTACTGCAAGCGATACAACTGCAAAGGCTTCATTTATTTCAAATATATCAATTTGAGATATGTCCATATTAACTTTATTAAGTAATTTGTTTATTGCGTTTGCAGGTGCAGTTGGAAAATTTATTGGTTCTTTTGCAACTGATGTATGAGCAACAATCTCAACAAGTGGTGTTAATCCCAGTGCCTTAGCTTTTTCTTCAGACATAATAAGTAAGGCTGCAGCTCCATCATTAATTTTTGAAGCATTCGCAGCTGTGATGATCCCATCCTTCTGAAAAGCAGGTTTCAACTTTTCAATTTTTTCAAAATTCACTTTTTGAGGTTCTTCATCTTTTTTCAAAACTGTTTCTGATGATTTCGTTGTAATTTTAACTGGAATTATTTCTTCATCAAAACGGCCATTATTTTGAGCTTCCTGAGCTTTTTTATAAGAATCAATTGCAAATAGATCAAGTTCTTTCCGCGTAAATTTGAAATCTCGTGCACACGATTCTGCACAATCTCCCATATGTATGTTGTTATATACATCCCAAAGCCCATCTAATATCATAGAGTCAAATAAAGTTCCATGACCTAATCTATATCCTTGTCGTGCTTTCGATAAAATATATGGAGCCTGACTCATACTTTCCTGTCCTCCAGCAATAACAACCTCCGCATCTCCGCAGGCAATAGCTTGCTCTGCTAACATAACTGATTTCAATCCACTTCCACACATTTTATTAATTGTTAAACATTCAGTAGTAACAGGTAAACCTGCTAATAATGCTGCTTGACGAGCTGGTGCTTGTCCTATTCCTGCTGTAAGGACATTTCCCATAATAACTTCATCGACTTCTTTTCCAGAAATTTTTGATTCTTCTATTAATGCTTTTATAGCAAAACTACCAAGTTGTGGTGATGAAAAACCAGATAACATACCATTAAATGAACCAATTGGCGTTCTCTTTGCATTAGTGATTACAACTTTCATATTCCCTCTTTATTAAAACGATTTGTAATAATTGAATTTAATTCAAAAATTAAATTAAAAATTATAATGTTCAGGTTAATATTATTATTAATCAATAAATTTGAAAATTTTTCTATTTGCAATATAGAGTTGTTCACTTCGACATCTGAAAAATTTTGATTAAATTTTTTTATTGTTTCAATATAATCGTTAAAAACAAAATTACTTGAACCTATTCTGTCTTTTTTTACATCATTTAGCCAAGCAATAATTAAATTAATAAAAATCAAGAAAGTAGAAATTGAATTATTTTCTTTTTGGATAAAAGAAATTTCTTTAAATGCGGAATAAAATTTTGATCCCAGTGAATATCTTAATACTAATATTGCTTTTTCTTTTAATAACTTGAAATTACTATTAATTAACGTAAGTGCAACTGAAGTTGAACCATCAGAAAAATTTAGAATTGGCAATATAGAATCAGCATCAAAATTGAAATAATTTTTTAGTATTAATTCAAGGTCTCTGACATCAAGAGGTTCAAAATTTAGAATCCAGCATCGAGACTTAATAGTTTCTTTTAGTCGATTCAAATCAGAAGTTGTAAGAATAAAAATAGTATTTTCTGGAGGTTCTTCAAGACTTTTCAATAATGCATTTTGAGATTCATCATTCATTAATTCTGCTGAAGAAATAATAACTGATTTATAAGAATCCTGCGACACATCTAATGAAATAAATTTATTAATATCCCTAATACTATTTATTTTAATTTCATTTGCTTTAGGAATATCAATTTGATAATAAGGATTTTTACATTTTTCCTTTATTTCACTTGAAATTATTTTATACTCTTCTTTAGATATTTTTTCTAATGGTGAATCACCGCTTGTCTCATTCTTACCTCGCGGTAAAGGAATCACATATTTAATATTCTCATCTTCGTAACTATTATTGAAGATGATCTTGGAATTTTTTTTTAGTAATTTCCTGCTGTTTAATAAGAAAGAAAAACGCCTGGCAATAAAGTCTTTGCCAATTCCTTTTTTACCATTAAAAATTATAGCTTGAGGGATAGAATCAGAGAAAAGAATTTTTTCTAAAACTTTTTTTTCAGAATCGTGGCCATATATTCCATCCCAAAAATTCATAAAAAAAAAGGCACTAAAAGTGCCGATTAATTTTCGTCTTCATTGAAAAAGAAGTCCTCATCCGTAGGATAGTCAGGCCAAATATCTTCGATTGATTCATACGGTTCTTCAGCATCTTCAAGCTCTTTAAGATTTTCAATAACCTCAAGCGGGGCTCCAATTCTTTCAGCATAATCAATTAATTCTTCTTTTGATGCGGGCCAAGGTGCGTCATCTAGATAAGCTGCTAATTCAATGGTCCAAATCATAAAATCTATTCTCCTTAATTTTATTTTTTTGTGAAGATATTTGTTTCGTCATATAAAAACTCTGCTGGATTTAGATTAATTCCGTTATGTAAAACTTCATAATGAAGATGAGGTCCTGATGATAATCCTGAATTACCTGAATAAGCAATTAAATCTCCTCGCTTTACGGATTGTCCTTCTACCACATCTGCTGAAGAAAGATGTCCATAAATAGTTTTATATCCAAAACCATGATCAATTTCTACAATTAATCCAAATCCATTTCTTGTACCAACATATGTAACTACACCATTTCCAGTTACATGAACCGGTGTACCAATATCTGTAATTATATCAACACCATTATGCATTTTCATATAACCAAGAATTGGGTGAAGTCTCATCCCAAAACTGTTTTCGGACAAAGTACCTTCACAAGGTTTGATAGCTGGAATACATTTGTAAAGATTTTTATTTTCGATAAAAGCTTTTTCTATTGAAGAATAATTCTGCAATTCAAAATCAATTTTGCGTTGAATACTATTTACAAAGTCCAAAGCAGCAGAAAAGTCACCTTTTGTTTTAAGTTTTAAAAAGTCGATCTGGTTATTAAAAGAACCGCCACCAATACCCAAATTTCTATCTTTTGCAGATAAGATTGGTAGATTAGCAGCTAATCTTAGGTCATTATTTTCCTTCGTTAAGGCTTCTAATTTCTTATCTAACTGTTTGTATTTTAAAATGATTTCCTCTAACATTGCAGAAGCATGCTTTTCATCTGAAATACTATTCGATGAATTTTCTTTGATTAAAAAATCCACAGTGAACAGCGTTCCATAAACCAGCAAACAAAGAATTGTTGATATTATTACAATTTTGACAATACTAATCTCAACAAATCTAAGTTTAGATTTGGAATAAAAATATAATTTTTTCATAAATGCCTTGCGAACATAACTATTCCAACTCTCTTTGTCAACGATTTTATTTAATATTTTTTATTCGAAGTCATGTTCAAAATAATCTACACCTCTTTCAAGATTCACTTGGTTTTTTGATAATTTGTTTTCAAGTCTATCTTTTAAAATCTGAGCGGCATCATATCCGTAATGTTTCAATAAATAATTAAGAGCTATAATTTCTGCAATTACCGTTATATTTTTTCCTGGAACAATTGGAAGTTTAATATAAGGTATTTCAACGTCAAGTATATTGACGGTTTCGTGGTCTAAACCAGTACGGGTGTATACACTATTTGGATCCCATATTTCTAATTCTACAATTACTTCCAGACGTTTTTGAAATCTTATTGCTCTTACACCGAACATTTTTTCTACATCAATAAATCCAAGTCCTCTGATTTCCATAAAATGTTTTACCAGGTCAGTTCCTGAACCCATTAAGATTCCTTCACCTTTTTTTGTAAGAAAAATTACATCGTCAGCAACTAATCGATGTCCTCTTTCAACAAGGTCAAGTGCAACTTCACTCTTCCCTACTCCTGATTTACCAATAAAACACAAACCCATTCCATATACATCTACAAACGATCCATGAATTGAAGCACGTAATGCAAAATGATCTTCAAGAAAATCACTTAAAAAGTAAGTTAACTTTGTAGTTGTAAGGGGCGTACAAAAAACCGGAATATTTTTTTTGTTAGCTAATTCAATTACCTCACTTTCAGGATGATGACCATTTGTAAAAATAATGCATGGAATAGCAAAGTCAAATATTTTACTAAAGGCTTTAAGCTTTTGCTCACTAGTGATGCTATGTAAATATTTAACTTCAGTGTTCCCAAAAATCTGAATACGAGGATACGAAAATAATTTAACAAACCCGGCTAATGCTAAACCGGGTCTGTGTAAATTTTGTTCTGTAATTTTTCTATCAAAACCTGATTCATCTGAACATAAGTTAATCTGAATTCTGGATTTAACTTTTTGATAGAAAGTTCTTACATCAATAAATTCTTTTTTTGATACCGATTTACTATCAATCGTAATCATTATTTATGTGCTTTTCTTTTTGTTTTTAATTTTTCTATCTGTCTAATCATTTTTTCATTAGCTAATGTCACCGATTTTTTAAAGTCATCAGACTTTTCTGATGCTTTTAATATTTGACCTGGCACTTTCACGATTATTTCAGCTGTCTTAACACTATTGGTTGCATTTTCATAGCTAAGAATAACATCGACATCAAGAATTTCATCATTATATTTTTCAAGATGATTAACTTCACCTTTAATGAAATCTCTTAAAGTGTCGTGTGCCTTAAATTTTCTTGCTGTTATTGTTATCTTCATATTACCTCCTGAAGAATTATGATTTAGGATGTGATTTTTTATAGACATTTTTTAATCTCTCAATACTTACGTGAGTATAAATTTGCGTTGTTGAAAGATTTGAATGTCCTAATATTTCTTTAATAGCGGTTAAGCTAGCGCCTGAATCAAGCATATGAGTAGCAGAACTATGACGAAGTATATGAGGACTTCTTTTCTTTATTTGTGTAACTTTCCCCAAATATTTATTCACCCAATTATAGATTAATCTGGAATAAATTTTTTTATCGTTAAATGTGAAGAGAAAATCATTTTTATTTTGATTCTTGATATTTAATAAATATTCTTCAATGATTTCAAGAGATTTTCTACCAATCGGAATAATTCTTGTTTTATTTCCTTTCCCTGTTACACGAATCAAATTCCGATTTCTATCAATATCGTTTAATCTTAGATTACATACTTCTGAAACACGAAGAGAACATCCATATAACATTTCAAAGATCGCTTTAATCATTTTTATATTATTATGATTTTCATTTTCATCAAAATCTTTTTTTTCTAACAACAAAACTAATTCGCTATATTCTTCAGCAGATATTACTTCAGGAAGCTTTCTTTTAACTTTAGGATTTTTGATAAATGAGATTAAATTCTTTTCGAGATAATCATTCTTAAATGCATATTTAAATAGACTTCTTATAGCTGCCAGCTTTCTTGATATAGTACTTTTCTCAAGATTATCATCATTCATTTTAATAAGAAAACGTTTTACAAATTTTTGATTGATTGAATCCAAACTCGTTTTTTGATTTTCTATACAGAAATTTTCAAATTGATTAAGATCATTTCTATAAGATTTAATTGTTAAATCTGAATATCTTTTCTGGTATCGCAATTCTTCAAGATATTTTTCTATTAAATTATGTAAAAGAATTTCCTTCATTAATCTACTTCTTCTTCATTTGATATAACATTTTCATAAGCACAAACAGGACACTTTAAATAATTCCCTTTTTTTGCTGAATATTTTTCTTCCATATAATCAGAATCTCCATTAGGACATGCTTCTTTAACCGGTTTGTTCCAGCTAACAAAATCACAATCGGGATAACGATTACAGCCATAGAATATTCTTTTATTTTTACTTCTACGCTCTACGACATCTCCATCTTTACATTTAGGGCATTTTATATCAAGAGAAATATTTTTTATAAAATCACAATCAGGATATTTTTCACATCCAATAAATTTCCCAAATTTTCCTTGACGATAAACAGTTTTACTTCCGCATTTTTCGCAAATCTCACCAGTATATACAATTTCTTTTGAGCCTTGTGAAAACTCTTTTAATGATTTAATATTTTTACATTCAGGATAATTTTTACAAGCGAGGAATTTTCCAAACCTTCCAAGCTTAATTTCCATTTCACCATTACATTTATCACAAAATATTTTTTCTATTTTATCTTCTACTGACTTCAAATTTGATTGAAACGGAAAATAAAAATCGTTAAGAACTTGAATGTAATTGTTTTCTCCTTGTGCAATCTGGTCTAGTTCACTTTCCATTTTTGCAGTAAAACCAACATCAAAGATATTGGGAAAATTCTGAACAAGTATTGAATTTACTTTTATACCAAGATGAGTAGGAAATAATTTTCTCTCTTTTTGTTCTACATAATTTCTATCAACAATGGTACTTACAATTGAAGAATATGTACTTGGTCTGCCTATTCCTTTACTTTCGAGTTCTTTTATTAAAGTACTTTCTGTATATCGTGGTAAAGGTTTTGTAAAATGCTGGGTTTTTTTCAACTCTTCCAGAATTAAATTTTGATTTTTTTCTAATCCAAGCGGAATAATTTCATTAGTAGCTTCGGATTTATCTTCATCTTCAGGTTTGTCGGATTGTTCTATATAAACTTGCATAAAGCCATTAAATTGAATTGCCTGACCATAAGCTTTAAAAAGAAATTCATCAGCGGATACCTCTATCACTGTAACTTCAAGCAAGGCAGGATTCATCTGTGATGCAATAAATCTTTTCCAGATAAGCTGATATAATTTAAATGAATTATCATCTAAAAATGGTTTTACAAAATCAGGTGTATATTGTAAAGATGTTGGACGAATTGCTTCGTGAGCATCCTGAACATTTGCCCTTTTCTTTTCATATGTATTTCCAATTTCTGGCAGATATTCACTTCCATAATTTTGTTTTATGTAATCTCTCGCATCATTAATTATTTCAGCACTAATACGTGTTGAATCAGTCCTCATATAAGTTATTAATCCTGTAATTCCTTCATCTCCAAGTTCAATACCCTCATATAATTTCTGAGCAATTGCCATGGTCTGTTTTGGACGGAATCTCAGTACACGCGATGCTTCAGCTTGCAGCGAGCTTGTTATAAATGGTGGAGAAGGATTTCTCTTAGTATGCTTTTTTGTTATGGCAGAAATAAAATAATTATTTTTTTCATTTATTTGGTCATAATATTTTTGGGCAATTTTTTCATCAGGTATAGCCGAATATTTTTCCAGGAATTTTTTCCAATCATCTTCTGTCATTATTGGTTTTGGAGGAATTTTTATTTCTTTCCCTGAAATGCTATAAAGTTTAGCTTTAAATTTATCTCCAGAAGCAGTATCGAAGAATCCCCATATAGACCAATATTCTGTCGGGACAAAATTAATAATAGCTACTTCTCTTTCACATATTAATCTTAAAGCAACAGATTGAACTCTTCCGGCAGATAAAACATTTCCAGACTCTTCAATTGCTGCTTTCCATAAAAACGGACTGACTTTATAACCTATTAACCTGTCCATTATTCTTCTTGCACGCTGAGAAGCAACTAGCGCAGTGTCAATTTGATGTGATTCACTGATTCCTTTTTTAATTCCAGATTTGGTTATTTCATTAAAAAGAACACGTAATATCTTATTGTTACTCTTTCCATCTATAACGTCAGCAATATCCTGAGCGATTGCCTCTCCTTCGCGATCAGGGTCGGTAGCGATAAATACATTTTTACTTTTCGCAGCATAAGTTTTTATTTTTTTAATTACTTCGGCTTTACCGCGAATTGTAACAAATTTTGGTTCATAACCATTTTCAATATCTACACCCAGATTACTTTTAGGAAGATTACGAATATGTCCTACCGTAGCCTCCACGTGATAATCGCGTCCAAGGTATTTATTAATAGTTTTTGCTTTCGCTGGTGATTCAACAATGACTAAATTTTTGCTCATAACTAATTCAATTTATTTTATCAGATGTATATAGTAGTGTTCTGCTTCCGGGAGGTGTATAACGATCAATATCAAATAATGATGAAAGTAGAAGCAGATTCATTTCATATTCGCTAATCGAATCATTTGGATGAAGAATCAATATTTCATTCATTAGAAGGTCAACGTCCTCATTTGTAAGAAGACCAATATTGTATAATTTTTGAATTCGTTCATAATTCTCACTTCCTAGACTATGAATTTCCGATTCATTTAATACTCTTATGCTTTTATTTGAAAGATTTTGCATTTTAACTGCATTCGAAAGAAGTTTGTCGTAAATCCAGCTATATGCAGTAGCGATCAGTCTTTTGTTGTAATTTTTACTTTTCTTTAACTGTTTTTCAAGATTTTTTAAAGATTGATCCTGATTAATTCCTTCAAGTATTTTTGTAATAACTTCAGCTAATTTATTTTCCATATTAAATAAGATAACAGAATTTTTTTACTAAAGAATCTTCTAATTTTTTCATTTTAATTTTTTCTGAACGTTTTATATCATCGTAACCCAATAAATGTAAAATTCCGTGAACTATCAATCTTAAAAATTCTTCATTGATTTTAATGGAATATTTTCTTGCATTATTCATTGCATCTTCAATAGAAATTAGTATTTCACCATTAAGATTTTCATTATTGCCAGTATAATTAAAAGTGATAATATCTGTATTATAATGATGATTAAGATATTTTTTGTTTAGATCAAGGACCTCATCAGATGAAAGAAAATTTATTTCCAAAGAATCGATTTTGAATTTTAATTCTTTTTTTAATTCCGAAATAATTTTATGAACTCTTTTTTTGTCAAGTTCAATTTTTTGCTTAAAAAAGATATTTAAATTTTTAATCATTTTTCTAATTATGGATTAAATTCTTCAAAAGATTTAACTGTTAGTTCAGTGTATTTTACATAGCGTTTTGCTGATGCTTCAAAATTATCTAATTCCTGCCGAGTCAGATCTCTGATAATCTTTGCAGGAACTCCTGCAACAAGTTTCCCTGAAGGGACAACAAATTTTTCTTTTACAACCGAACCTGCAGCTACAATTGATTTTTCTTCAACTGTCGCACCATCAAGAATTACAGCTCGCATACCAATTAAACAAAGGTTCTGTAATGTACAACCATGTAAGGTAACGCTATGTCCAATTGTTACTTTATCACCAATGTTTAATGGATAACGATTATTCGTTACATGAAGCATAGAGCAATCCTGTACATTAGTCATTTTCCCAATTTTAATGTAATGAACATCTCCTCTAATTACAGTATTATACCAGATGCTTGATAGTTCTTCAATTTGAACATCACCTATAATTTTAACTCCTGAAGCTAAAAATACTGATGAATGAATTTTCGGGAATGTTCCTATATAAGGGAACAGTTTTATTTCTTTATCTACCAATGCCATCTTGGAGGTTGCCAGCCATCCTTTCTTTTCCAGCTTTTTAATTCAAGATTTACATTACCAATAATGACTTTCATTTTTGCAAGAATTGGTATTGCCGCATAATCATTTGAAAACCATCCCTCAAAATATCCTGTAAGCCCAAATACACTCGTAAAATCTGTATCGCCATCTAGTTTAACACAATTAATTGGATAATCAACTGCATCAATTTTTAATTTTTCTGCTCTGTCGTAAAAGTTAATTCTTGTATAAACTTTTTCTTCGTTTACAAAGCAAGGAACATTAACAGATTTTTTTTGGCCTGTATTCATTCTTGCATAATAAAAAATAGAAAGACCATCCTGATACATCTTCTCTGCAGAATAAACTGAATCTTTCCATAACTGTGGAGGAGATACTTTCCCCTGCTTCACTCTAATCTGTTTTTGTGAATAGTTGAAATAATATTCTGTATAAGTTGTGTATTCTTCTTTTCTGACTAATCCTTTAAAAAATGTAGAAAAATAATCAGGATTAATTTTGCTTTCATAAATCTGATGAAGGTTTACAAATGGAATTCCGTTATATGAGTCCATGTGACAGACTGTGTAATAATATGGTTGTCCATTTATATCCTGTTTATTAACAACTCTAAGACGGACTTCACCAATTTTTATAAATGTATAACTTACCACATATGTAATTTCTTCACCGACAAACATTTCTTTATCTCCCGCCGGAATTAATAAAGAAAATGAACTTACATTAGAAAAACTAAATTGTTTTTCAACTGGTAAAAAAAACGTGATAAAAAATATCAGACTAAATATTTTTCTCATTTCATATTTGCTAATTCTTTAGCTTTATCAAATAAAGTTAAGGCTTTACTGACCTGCTTATCCATAGGAATAAGGACAGAATACCACCCTTCGTTTTTCCAGTAATTTCGAGCTATTTGTGCTTTAAGTCGTGCAAAGATATACTCTTTGTCTTTATTATAATCTTCTTCGATGAATTTTACATCTTTAGTTTTTGCAAATTCGATGAAATCACTCATATCTTTTTCGTTAAACTGAAATTTATCTTTATATACTAATAAGTTTTCATTGAATTTATCTTTAATCTGTTTTCCGTGCACATCAATATACTTAAGAACATAAAGATAGAAAATATTTTTTCTCAAGAGATCAGCAGTGTAACCTGTAAGTTTTTCATTTTTTACAATATAATCTGGAGTAATTCCACCACCACCATAAATTATTCTACCTTTGTTTGTTTTAAATTCAGGTTTTGCGGAATCTTTCTCAACTTTGTGTTCTAAGTTTTCACCTTCGTTTTCTTCCCGCTCAACAAGTTCTTCATAATATTCTTTTTTATCCTTGTACTTACGTTGAATTAATCGACCTGACGGAGTAAAGTATTGAGAGATGGTCAAACGTATTGCACTGCCGTCCGATAATGGAAATTGTCTTTGTACAAGCCCTTTTCCGAAAGATGTTTCGCCAATAATTAAACCACGATCCCAATCCTGGATAGCGCCGGATACTATTTCGCTTGCGGATGCACTACCACGATTGATTAAGACAATTAACGGGATTTTTTCAAAAGGAGAAGGAACAGAAGCATAAAAGTCTTCATCAAATTCTTTCTTTCTACCACGGGTATAAACAATTTTTTTATTTCCATCAAGAAAGACATCAGCCATCATAAATGCTTGATTTAAGTAACCACCAGGATTATTTCTCAAGTCAAGAACAAGTTGTTTCATACCCTTATTTTTCAATTCATCCAAAGCAGCAAGTAATTCATCGTTTGTTTTTTCCATAAAACGATTGACACTAATATAGCCTGTTTTGCTATCAAGCATTATTCTTGTATCAACTGAAAACAAAGGAATTTTATCCCGAGTAATTTCATATTCAATTGCATCTTTAACACCAACTCTAACTATTAAAACTTTTACTTTTGTACCAGATGGACCGCGTAATTTTTTTCTTACATCATCATTTGAAATTCCAATACAACTTTGATCATCAATTTTAACAATTCTATCTCCTGCTAAAATACCAAGTGCTTCACTTGGTCCACCTGAAATTGGAGACACAACTGTTAATGTATCATTTACAACCTGGAATTCAATTCCTATACCTTCAAAGTCACCTCTAAACTCTTCTTCAACCTGTTGCATTTGTTTGACAGGAATATAAACCGAATGGGGATCCAGTTGTTCCAGCATTCCATTAATTGCAGATTCAACAAGTTTTGTAACCTCCACATCATCTACATAATATTTTTGTGTATAAGTTAAAACGTCATTAAACTTTTTCAATCCATCAATTAAACTATCACCAGATAATACTTTTTGGATCTGGGTTCCTAGTAATATTCCCGAAGTCAGGATAATCACCATTAAAGGAATTCTAAATTTAGAATAATTCATTTTCTGCCTGCTTAAATTTTAATTTTAAAAGATAAATCGGATATCCAATTATTTATATAAACATTGTTTTGATAGGAATTGTTCTCATTGGTCAAAATAAAAGATATAATAAACTCATTTACTGGTTCATAATGTAAACTTAATGAAAATTTTCTGAATAATTCTTTTGCCCCTTCAAGAAATGAAGCAATGCTTGAATCAAATACTCTGTGTCCTAAGTTAATATCTCCACCAACGTTTTTCACAATATTTCCATTTTTATCAACTGGATTAGCACCGTGCCTGATATAAGTATAATCTAAACTAATGTTAATTCTATAATTAAATCTATAATTAATTTTTGCAAAGAACAATTCACTATTTGGTTCTATATCATTTGAAAGATTAAAACCTAGATTTGTAAAATTATTTCTGTTAAGACGATGAGAAAAAACATAAGGTTCAATTCGTGTATACTCACAATGAAGATCAATTGGTAAAATTTGATAAAAATTATAAGATGAAATACTAATACTCCATAATGTCTGATTTCCCCACCAGTTTTTCCCAATTTTTCCGAAATCGATATCATCGATAAGTATTGTGCCAGAGAGTTTCAAACCATCAATAGAATTATTTGCAATATCCATAAAGAGTAATGAATTATCTCTATCCTGATTATTATGTTCAGAAGTTTTATAAAAAGAAAAAGGATTGAGATAAGAAAAATCTATACTGCGGTCAGAATAAATAATGAATTCACCGAATCCAAAACTTAAATGTTTTGAAACATCAAAACCAATTCGATGGTATCCAATAAATTTATCTTCAACTTTATTAATTACGCCACTTATCGAATCATTTATACTTGATATTTTTCCAAGTAATTTTCCGTGCATAAATGAATAATTAAAAAATTTATAATTGAAATTGATATACAGATAATCAAAAACCGGAGAAGAAGTTCCAAGTAATGGATTTGAAAAATTATTAGAGATAATAAATCTGTCTCTTCCAAATTTAATTTTAACTAATTCAAAGTCTGTTGAAAAATAACCTTCCGTTTCATCAAAAAATGATTCATCGTTTTTTTCATTAAACTTCCAATTATATCGTAACTCTTTTTTTGTTAATGAAGCTTCTTTATTTCCAAATGCAATCCCATTAGTTGAACGTAATAAGAATCCATAATGATTTAAAAATGTTCCTCTAATTTCTCCGCCAAAAAGTCCTGACTCGGAGTTTAGGTTTTTATATTTATTATTTACAGAGAGATAATTTCCCTCACTTAAAAGATTAACAAATATTGCTGCTTTATCTTTTTCAGTTATTAAATAAATATATTTTTCATTTTCAGAAAAAATATTAAAATCACCATCAATGATCGACTGTGCATTCTTTACCGAAGAATCAATATCATATTCGAATTCTACAAAGAAATCATTTAATAAAACTTTATCATTTTCATCAAGTTGATTCTTATGCTCCCTAGCTTCCTTTAGCAAAGATGCAATTGTTCTTCTTGTTTGTGGTTTTTCAAATGAATTATAACCTTCGATTATATTGAGTACATCAAGACGGTGTAGAAAATCATATACTTTGTGATCAGAACGAACGTACTCGGATTGTGTAAAACTTATTGAACTAAATAAAAATAAAGAAGAAATAATTAACTGGGAAATGGAAAACTTATTTTTCATCTGACTTCTTCCCACTCTCTTGAAAGAGATTTTTTTCTAAAGTAAACAGATGAAGAATTTTTTAACCACAACCAGGTGACCTTCCAGTAACCAATTTTACGGTAACGACGAGGAGACTCATAAACACAAGTTTTGTTAGAGAAAAGAACTTTTCCAAGCTTTCTAATTCTCGTAAATAATTCAAAATCTTCACCTGCAGTAAGAATGTCTTTATTTCCTCCAACTTGTTCAAAAATGTTCTTTCTAATTATCTGACATTCACCGCGGGCCATACCAAGTCCTATAACATTTAGCATGTGAAAGTAATTATTATAAAAACCATGAAATACACGATCTGCAAATTTTTCTTCCTCTGGAGGAACTTCAACTCGACAAGTCATAGCAACGTAATTTGATTTAACAAAATCTTCTTCTATAACTTGGAAAAAAAAATCGGGATTGTCAATAAAAATATCACCATTTATAAAAATTAATATTTCTCCGTTTGCTGCTTTTGCGCCTGCATTTCTACCATAGGCGATTGTTTGTTTTTCTTTAGAATTATGCGGGATTATCAAATCAGCATATTTTTTTGCAATTTCAATTGTATTGTCAGTGCTTCCCCCATCTGAAATAATAATCTCATAATTATATTTTTTCTTTAAAGAAATATCTGATAATTGTTTTAATAAAACAGGTAATAGTTTTTCTTCATTAAGAGTTGGAATAATAATACTAAATTTCATTTTAATAACACAAACCAAAGAGTGCAACATTATTGTTTACGCGTATTCCGGGCATTGGCAGATGAAGATAATTTAGTGTATTTTTTATGAATTGCCAGAATTTTCCATATAAAGGAATTGTTTCTGTATCAAAATCCAGAGCAATGTAAAAATCTCGTAAACCTCCACCACTTCCATCAAGATTCCGAACACCCATTCCAACAGCAAGCATTAGCCAATCTGGCCAATAATGAGAAATTGTTTTTGGTAAAATATTTTTCATTCTTGCTGAAAACCAAAATTTCTGTCCCTGATAATCGTCTGCAATGATATGCGTTTGTCCACTGTTTGGATTTGTCTTATTCAAATCACGTGGGTAATAACTTGCTTTGAACATAAAATTTTTAAGGTAAGGGAAATAATATTGAGCTAATGGATATGCTGAACCGAATAAGTCACCACCAAAATCACCTGGACTAAAACCCCATTGTGGACCAAATCCATCTTCAATTTCAATAAATGTTTGAAAAGTTAAAGCTGCTAAAGAACCATAGATCGCAGATTCTTCAGATTGCATATTGGCAGCTTCAAGTCCGGCAGAAATTCCATGTTGAATTAACATTGCTCCATAAGCATGACCAATTTTATCAATCCATAATGCATAATTCCAATCATTTTGAAAATGGAATTTTGTTCGCTGGTCACTCCACCATGCTTTGCGCTGGTAATAATCAATATAAGCTGCAGTACCAATAAATGCAGCACCCATTCCAATAAGGATAGGATAATTTAATTCAGTTTTAAGTACATTGAATGATAGAAGGGTTAAAGGACTAGTTAAACTATCTTGCATACGATATTGAATTTCATTCAATGAGTTCAATTCAATATTATGAACAATTGAATCCCTTGAATCCTGAGCTTTCAAAAAATTATTAATCAGAAAGCATACAAGAAAAATTAAAAATATTTTCTTATTCATTAAATGTAATTTAATTTTTCTCTGGTTTCATTGTTGGAAAGAATATGACATCTCTAATTGAAGATTGATTGGTTAACAGCATAACCAGTCTATCAACTCCGATCCCTAAACCGGCGGTTGGAGGCATACCATATTCTAATGCCCTTATAAAATCTTCATCAAAAGATTGTGCTTCTTCATCTCCTGCTTCTTTTGCTTTTAACTGGTCTTCAAATCTTTTTCTCTGATCGAAAGGATCATTTAATTCGCTAAAGGCATTGCATATTTCCCTGCCGCATACAAAACCTTCAAATCGTTCTACCAATCCTTCTCTTGTTCTGTGTTTTTTTGCAAGAGGAGAAGTCTCAATAGGATAATCGATTAGAAATGTAGGTTGAATTAATTCAGGTTGAAGAACAACTTCAAATATTGCATCAATTATTTTTCCACGACTTTCCTTTTCAACCTGAACACCTAATTTTTTGGCAGCAGATTTTAATTCTTCATCACTTATTTGAAGAACATCAATTCCAAGTTTTGATTTTATTCCATCTACCATTGAAACTCTGTTCCAGGGTGGTTTAAAGTCAATGACCTGTCCATCAAAATTAAACTCAGTCGTTCCAAAAATATTTAAACATATTTCTGAAATCATTTGCTCGACAAAACTCATCATCCACTCGTAATCTTTGTAAGCGACATATAATTCGAGCATTGTAAATTCAGGATTGTGAGATTTATCCATTCCTTCGTTTCTAAAATCTTTAGAAATTTCATAAACACCTTCGAAGCCGCCAACAATTAATCTTTTAAGATAAAGTTCATCTGCAATTCTAAGATATAAAGGTATATCGAGAGCATTATGGTGAGTGACAAATGGTCTTGCAGAAGCTCCGCCATACAAAGGTTGCAAAGCAGGAGTTTCGACTTCAAGAATATTATTTTTGTCTAAAAATGCTCGTAAGTAAGAAATGATTTTACTTCTTTTAACGAAAACATCTTTTATATCAGGATTAACAATCAGATCTAGGTAACGCTGCCTGTATCTCAATTCTTTATCAGAAAACTGATCGTGGATTATTTTGTTTCCCTGTTCATCAGTTGTTTCCTTTGCAATTGGAATTGGTCTAACAGATTTTGTAAGAAGGACGAGTTCTTTTGTATGAACAGAAATTTCGCCTGTTTTAGTCTTAAATACATAACCTTTAACCCCAATAATATCACCAATATCAAATAAACGGAAATTATCATAGTAATCCCCTATATCATCTTTCTTAACATAAATCTGTATCCTACCTTTTGCATCCTGAATATGTGCGAAAGAAGCTTTTCCCATTCTTCTGATAGCCATAATTCTTCCGGCAATTGAAACATTTTTTTCAACGCCATCTTTATAATTATTTTTTATATCTTCTGAATATGCGTCAACATCAAAAGAATATGCATATGGTTGAATACCTTTTGATAAAAGAGTTTCGTATTCTTCAATTCTTCTCTTAATTAGTGTGTTTATATCTTCAATAAAATTATTTTCCAATTCAACTCCTATTTTCTTTTAAAACTTGCAATCCTCTGACAAACTAAATCCTGCAGATTATCTGCAAGAACTGTAGGTACTGTAAAATTATTTGCCATTAATGAAAAAGCGACCAATTCTTTATCACCTGTATATATATAACCTGAAAGAGTTCTCACAGCGCCAAGAAAACCTGTTTTACCTCTTACATTATTCATTGCTCTTGATTTTCTCATCCTATTTGCCAAAGTTCCATCAACACCGGCAACTGGTAATGAGTTATAAAACGTAGCAAATGAATCGCTTTTATACATATAATTCAAAAGAGTATTAATCTGGTTTGGAGATACAAGATTTAATCTTGATAACCCTGATCCATCTACAATATTTAAACCATCAGTGTTAATTCCCATTTGAGTAAATACTTCTTCGCAATATTTAATGCCGTTATTCGCTGTACCAAAACCAGTTTTTTCATATCCAATTACTTTTAATAACTGTTCAGCAAAAAAGTTTTGACTGTTTTTATTTATAACACGAACAATATCACGCAGTACGGGTGACCAATCAGTAATTAATAAAGTCAAACGATTGTAGTCAACAGATTCTGATAAATCATCAACATCCAGAGGGTACCCTTTAATTTTAATTCCTTTTTTTTCCAGTACTTCTTTTAACACAACTACAGTAAATTGTGTAGGATTATTAATAGTTGAGAATGCTTTTACGGGTTCTGAATTTATTTTTATCTGTCCAGATACTGTTATAACATTTGTTCCTCTTTCTCTATGAACATTAATTGAAGTAGGAGAATCTTTTGAAACAGTCATTACATTATTAACAATAATAGCATATTTGGTGTCGGGAATAATTTTTAATTCAGCTTTTGTTCCCATATATGAAGGCGTAATGACAATATCAATACAATTATCATTAAATGATAAGGCACTTGAAGGAGCGGCATACCAGTCGGTTTCATAATCCCACGACCAACCATCACCAAGACCAACATCATCAAAAGCGTTGTCATCACCAATAATATTTCCCTGAATTTCATCAATGCCTAAATCGAGCAAGGCATCTGCCCAAAGATTAAAACGATAATACAAATCGTCATTATAAAACCTGCCTGAAAGAGTTGGATCGCCGTAACCTTTAATAATTAAATCACCTTTAAGAACTGAACCATCAATAATTCCCTTTCGGTAAACTTCTGTCTTGAATTTGTAATCAGAGCCGAGCAATAAAATACCTGCTGCCGTTGTAAACAATTTAAGATTGGAAGCAGGAACAAATAATTTATTTTCATTTCTTTTATAAAGATATTCCCCTGTTGATAATGATTGAATTACGACTCCCCAATGACAATTAGAAAAATTCGGATCTTCAAAAATATCATCCATCTGCTTCCAGAATTCTTCTATTGTACTGAATGAATACTTTGGGATAGTGTCGTATTTAATTTCCTGCGAAAATAAGTTTGTAACTGCAAAAACAAATAGTATTAAAAAGAAAGCTTTACGCATACTTTTTATAAACCTCGCTTATTTCATTAAATGATAAAATTTTATATGCACCTTTAGGAATTCCTTTTACATTAAAACCTGCAAAACTTTTTCTATTTAATTCATCAACAAAATAACCGGCTGCTTTAAACATATTTTTAACAAAGTGATTTCTACCTTCTGTACATTTTACAACACAAAATTTGTGATTTTTTGTTTCAAAAGAAATGCTATCAAATTTCCCTTTTTTGCCATCAACAAAAAGACCTCTTAGTAATCTTGTTTCATCTTCCTGTGTTAATGGTTTGTTGAGAGTTACTTCATATTCTCTTGGAATTTTATTTGAAGGATGAGTAAGAAAATTTGAAAATTCTCCATCATTTGTAAGTAGAAGAACACCGGTTGTATTATAGTCAAGTCTACCAACAGGAAATATTTTTTCTTTTGTGTTTATTAAATCAGTAACTTTTTTTCTGCTTTTTTCATCACTTGTTGTGGAGATGTATCCTTTTGGTTTATTAAGAAGAAAATAAACATTAACCTTTGTTTTTATTTTTTCACCATCAAGAGAAACAACATCTTCATTTGGGGAAATTGAAAAACCAAGCTCGGTTATTACTTCACCGTTAACCTGTACTCTTCCCTGTACGATTAGCTCTTCTGATTTTCTTCTTGAAGCTATTCCGCAATCAGCAAGATATTTATTCAGCCTGATTTTCATTATTCTCTTCTTTCAGAGTTTCATTTTCAACTTCTTCTTCAATTTCACTCATCATAATTTTTCTTTTTTGCTCAAGAAAATCTTCATCCTGCATTATGTCTTCAATTTCTCTTGGTTTTGGAAGGTCTGTAATTTTATACAAACCAAAATATTTCAGGAATTCCTGCGTTGTTCCATACAACAAAGGGCGACCTACTGTTTCAGCACGTCCAACTATTGTAATTAAATTTTTCTCAAGTAATGCAGAAAGAATAGAATCTGAATTTACACCGCGAATAGATTCAAGTTCAGGAGTTGCTATTGGTTGTTTGTATGCAATAATAGCAAGAGTCTCAAGTGCTGCCTGACTTAATCTTCTTTTGCTTTTTTCCGTTGAAAGAAAACCAAGATATTTTGCGAATTCCGGTTTTGTTGCAAATGAAAATCCTTCGGCAACTTTTATTATGTTGAATGAATTCTTCTGATCGTTATAATTATTATTTAATTCTTCAATTACAAGATCAATATCATTTTCAGATATTTCAATTTCTTCGCCATCTATTCCTTTAATTGCACGGATTATTTCTGAATGACTGATAGGTTCATCAGAAGCGAAGATTAATGATTCAATAATGTTTTTGTAAATGTTATCCATTTTCTAACCTGTATAGTACAAAATCATTTAATCTTTTGGATGTTTTAATTCCAATCTTTCCCATTTTAACAAGTTCAAGTAAAGCAATAAATGTAACTATTATTCTAATTCTCTCTCTCATTTCACCTACAAGACTTATAAAATGCAAGTCGGGGAATTCATCAAGTTTGGTAAGAATGTAATTTATCTGTTCATCAATACTAACCGGAATTTTTATTATTTGATGTACCGGAACTTCTTTAACCTCTTCAATCGCTTTTTTGAATGCTTTGGCTAAATCATAAATAGTTATATTCTTAAGAAGCGTACTGAACTCAGGAGGTGCAATCTTAATATCTTCTTCAAAGTTGCCACGATAATTAAGTTTTCTTTGAGCAGATTCAAAAAAAGAAAGCTCTTCAGCCATTTCTTTATATTTTTTGTATTCAAGTAAAGCTTTTACAAGGTCTGTGCGAGGATCAATCTCTTCACCTTTCTCATCAACTTCGCGGGGAAGAAGCATTCTGACTTTAATGTGCATAAGTGTTGAAGCCATCAATATAAAATCGCCGGCAACTTCTAGGTCAAGCATTTTGATAAGATTAACATACTCCAAAAATTCTTTTGTAATCCTTGAAATTGGAATATCATAGATATTCAACTCATCTCTTTTAATAAAGAAAAGAAGTAAATCAAGTGGACCTTCAAATTGTTCTAAACGAATTTTAAATAAGCTCATCCTAATTTCATTTTTTGGTGAACTTCATTCATGGTTGATTCTGCAACTATTCTTGCTTTCTTTTCTCCATCTGAAAGAATGTCTTTTACTTCATCGATGTGTTCTTCATAATACTTTCTTTTTTCAATAATCGGAGATAAAAACTCTGATATTTTTGCAGAACATTTCATTTTACAATCTACACAACCAAGCAATCCTCTACGACAATTTTCATCTATTTCATTTACTTCAGATGGATTAAATTTTTTATGATAATTAAATACAAGACAAACTTCCGGCCGACCGGGATCCCCTTTGCGTAATTTCTGCGGATCGGTAACTGCTTTTTTTAATTTTGTTTTCACATCGTCAGGAAAATCAGAAAGCAATATTGTGTTGCCGAGTGATTTGCTCATCTTTGCATCTCCATCCAATCCTTGCAGACGTGAAAATTTTGTAAGCATAGGTTCTGGTTCAGGAAATGTTAATCCATATTGATTGTTAAATCTTCTTGCAATTTCGCGGCTGATTTCAATGTGTGGAACCTGGTCTTCTCCCACAGGAACAAATTCTCCTTTATAAAGAAGAATATCAGCGGATTGCAAAACAGGATAACCAAGATGTCCGTAAATAATATTTTCAATATTTAAATCTCTAACCTGATCTTTTAATGTTGGATTTCTTTCAAGTCTGTTAACAGTAATTAACATTGAGAAAATTAAATTCAGTTCTGTGTGCTGTTTTATTTGTGATTGTCTGAACATCGGACTTTTTTCAGGATTAAGTCCTGCGGCAAGCCAATCAATCAGCATTTCTATAGAATCCTGATAAATGTTTGAAGAATCAAGATTAGTAGTAAGTACATGGTAATCTGCAACAAGATGAAAGTTTTGATATTCATCCTGAAGTTTAATCCAGTTTTCAAGAGCACCTACATAATGACCGATATGAAGTTTACCGGTAGGTCTCATTCCGCTAAGTATTCGTTTCATTTTTTAGTTTTTATGTTGTAGATGATTAATTAACGTAAAGAAATTTTTTCCAGTTTTCGTCCAATTTACCAACCGCATTTTTAATAAATAAAATATGGTTAGGTTTAAATGGTTTAATTAATAAATTCATATTAGCTTCTGAAGGAGTTTTATCACCTTTTTTATTGTTGCAGTAAATACAGGCAGCAACAAGATTTTCCCAGCTATCAACACCGCCTCTTGCTTTTGGAATTACGTGGTCTATTGTAAGAGGCAAATCTCCCCTTCCGCAATAAGCACATTTGTATAAATCGCGGCGAAGAATATTTTTTCTTGTAAGTACAACTTTTTTATATGGCAGATTAATATATCTTGATACTCGAATTACACTTGGCCAGGGAAAAGTTCTTTTGCACGAATGTAATTCTTTTCGTGTATCATTTGATACAAGTTCTGCTTTTCCAAGAAAAACTAAAACTATTGCTTTTTTTATGTTGCAAATTGTTAATGGCTCGTAGCTTTGATTTAGTACAAGTACTTTTGCATTAAGTTTTCCATTAACATGTTTCGCAGGTTCGAAGACTAACTCCTTTACTAATTATAAATAAAAATAAATCTTTTTTGCAAATATACGGAATACGTGAATAAGTTTGGAGTGGAAATTTATGTCGAGAAAAAGATTGAGATTAAAAAAATGGTTTTCAATAATACGATATAAGGTCAGTTCAATTAAGAATTAAACTGACCTGTAAATTTTTTTATGTTAATATTATTTCAATAGAACCATTTTTTTCGATTGCAGATAATCACCAGATTTTATTTGATAAAAATATACTCCACCGGTTAAATCAGATTTTACATTGAATTGAATTGAATGAGTTCCTGCTTCATAGAATCCATTTACTATTGTTTGAACTTCTTTCCCAAGTATGTTGAACAACTTTATTGTAACTAAACCAGAAGAAGGCATTTGCCAGCTTATGGTTGTAGATGGATTAAACGGATTAGGATAATTCTGTTTTAATTCAAAATTATTTATTGCTGAATTGTTATCATCAATAGATGAAACAACAGGACTTACACTTCTATATAGACCATAGTAATCCATTCCGGCAAATAAGTAACCGGCGGGATTTGTATGTAATGCAAGGACATATTTATCCTGATTCATTCCTGAGTTTACTAATTGCCAGTTAGCACCATTGTCAGTTGAGTGGTAAACCCAGTTCCCTCTTGTTCCTGCATACAAAATATTATTGGCGGTAATATTAAGCGAACTGTAATCCCAGCCAGCACCAGTAAGATTTTGCCAGTTAACGCCGTTATCTGTCGATTTTAATATTCCATAACCTGCAGAGGCAAGAAATATTTCGTTCTGACTATTTTTTGCAAACGCTGTTAAAGTTGATGATACCATTCCATTTGTTGTTGAGTACCATGTGTTTCCGTCAGTATCAGAGTAGAATACTTTTCCATAAGATGCAGCTAAAATTCTTCCGTTTGAAAGACGCGTTAATGTATAAATATTATCAGTATTGAAAAATATTTTATTCCAATTGCTGCCGCCATTTGAAGACATATAAATTCCACCTTGTGTAGATGTATAATTTAACGAAACAAATATATTGTTATTCTGATCGACATAAATGTGATTCATCCCAGTAAGAGCGTCCCATACTTTATTCCAGGTATAACCATTGTCGGTTGACTTAAATACTCCGTTGCCGTAAGTTGAGCCGATTGAAGCAGTGTATAAATTTCCATATGAATCTTTTGCAAGAGATACAATCCAATGACCCGATAAACCCGATTGAGTCCAGGTAGAGCCATTATCCGTTGAGCGGTAAACACCTTTTGTATATGTCCCAGCAAGCAGATGATTATTAGAAGTAGTGATAAACGAATATACACTATAAGCAGAAGTGCTATCGTATGGAAAATTTGTTTTTACCCAGAAGTTTTGTGATAACGCCAGAAAGTTAATTAAGACTATTGTAACCAGTATTTTTAGTTTCATAAAGTTTCCTTAATAGATTGATTGTACAAGAGAAATATTTAAAAGAGTATTTTTTCTTTACTGCAAAAATAAGATAGTTTATTTATGAATCTGTTATAAAAACACAGATGAAAAACATTTTTTTTATATTTATGATGAGTGCCATTTAAACCAGAAAGTGACATTGTAAAAATTTACAATAGGGGTTTCCGTGTGGAAAGTGACGTTCTTAAAATCAGGCAAGAGATAGAGTGAAGAAAAGGTTTTTATTTATTAATCTCAAACTTTTCATACTCTTCTTTTGAAATTATTTTCTCTATCTCCGGGTCTATTATTTTTCCCTCCTCGTAGGAGAGGTTGTAGAGTTTATACACTAACCCATCTATCTCCCGCTCCAGCTCGCTTGTATCGGCTTGCGGGTTTTGTTTTTTGGCGGAAAGGATTTGGTCAACGAGGGATTCTATTCTATGAACTATCGGCTGGTTTAGATGAGTGATCGCTGGAAGAGGAATATCTTTTACAGATTCTTTTGTTAAGGACATACCTTTTTGTCCAAGAATTGAACTCTTACTTCTTATATACCATTGTGATGTTTTAGAATTTAATAAACCATTTAATAATTTGGTTATATTTGATATTATCATAAAGCAAGTTTTTTGTAAATACATTTCTCTCGGTGCTATCACAGTATTTAATTTATCATCAGTTTCAGCCCACACCACCTTCTCCTTCTCAAACTCAGGGAAGTAGGCTATTTGGTCTTGAGTTTCAAACCATTTGTTTCCCGTTTTTTTGCGACCATTAAAACCTAAATGAGGATATTTTTTCCCAGATTGCTCTAACTGTCTGATGTCAAAGTTATCTAAAAAGAATTTTTTCAATGCAGGATATTTTTCAATATCTAAATGTAATGCTGGAAATGTACCTATCACCCACAAGCCCGCCCATTCGTAATGATAGCGTTTGATGTCTCTTCCACGCAAAATTGGTTTGATAATTTCTTCGGTGCGTTCACGTTCCGTCTTTCCAGCGAAGCGGGACGCTTCAACTACATTACTTTTTAATCGGGACGATTCGGCTACACTGCAATTTGCTAATATCTCGTTTCGTTTTTCGGTATCTATTATAAATGCTTCGTTTAAGCCGGTTAATACGCCACGATAAATTTTCACATCCCAGTCTTTAAGCGGTTTACCAATCTTTTCAATTTTCACTTTTAATTTTTGTTCTGCATCAGAGCCAATAAACCAGGCATCTTTTGTTAGTTTGGTAAGTAAAACACCTTTTTCATTCAAAGCTTTGGCAATATCCTCTTTATCTTCTTTTTGCAGAGTAACAGCCAAAGTAGCCGAAGCGTCCTTGCTTCGGGATGAAACTCCAGCAGGGATGCTGGAGGGGCATTTTTGTATTATCAATATATTTGTATCAACGGTTGCATTTTCAAAAACTCCGGGACCTAAATCAACAAGCTGCAAAGGATTGTGTTTCGTAAAAAATTCCCGCAGCTTTTCTCCATAACCCGCACGCATCCATTTGTTTGATGTGATGTAAGTAAGCAAACCATTTTCTTTTAATAATTGAATCCCTTTTTCGTAAAAGAGACAATAAATATCGCCGGTTCTGTCAAATGTTTTGTAGTTCTGGTTTTTGTACAAATCAGCATATTTTATCTTATTGTTAAAAGCTTTTTGCAGTTGAATGTAAGGTGGATTTCCAATAACAGAATCAAATCCTTCTTTTATCCCAAACATCCAAAACGGATCGAACCAATCAGTTTTTTCAACTTTGAATGGATTCCAATTGATAAGCATTGTAACAGCTTCAGTGTTTTTTGTTGACCATTCTCTCTGCTTTTCAGCAATAGAACCTTGAAGAGTTTTAAATTCTTTTTCTATTTGCAATTTTCGTTTTGCAGAAGCAGTAAAGAATTCTTCACGCAGTTGTTTTAGTTTTTCAAAATCATCGGCAGAAGTACCGAGTGAATCCTCTACCATTTTTGGCAATCCAATCAAAGTATTAACACAAACAAACTTAAAATCAAGATTAGGAAGATTGGCAATTCCCCAATTATCTTTTTTCTTATCTACATCCTCATCAATAATTAAACTTAACCAGCAGCGTAATCGGGAAAGTTCTACTGCCATTGGTTGAATGTCGCAGCCGTAAATGGAGTTGAGGATTGTCTGCAGTTTTAAATCGTAAACACCTCCCTTGCCCTCCCCTTTACCAAAGGGGAGGGTTGGGTGGGGTTTAATTTGTAGTTTTAATGCTATAAGTTTTTGAAGCATTCCAATTGGAAAAGCACCTGAGCCGCAGGCAGGATCGAGCACTTTTACTGCATTAAGTTTCTCAAGTATTTGTGTGGAATATGGTTTTAGTGTATCAGGAAATTCTTCTGTGTGAACGAAGTCCTCTATGGCTTGGGAAAGAGACGCTGGATTGAGTGCAGAATCGTCACCCTTCGACAAGCTCAGGGTGACATTGGTCTTTAAATATTCAGAGATACTTTGCTCAACCATATAATCAACTATTTCACGGGGCGTGTAATAAGAACCTGTTGATTTACGTGCAGATTCCTGTGTCTCCGGATTTTGCTCTGCCAATAAGTTTTCAAATATCCGACCGAGCATTTCCGGATCAATGGCAATTTCAGAGCTTGAAGAAGTATTTTCATCAATTGTAAAATTATATTTTTCAAGTGTGTTCTTAAACAGATTTTCAAACCAATCATTCTGAATAAAAACTTTGCCCTGATAATCTCCGTAATCTCCAATTTGAGACTCAAACAAACCACCGTTCAGGAAGGGATAATCTTTAATTTCATCAGGAAGTTTTCCTCTTTCTTTTTGAGGTGTGTTGAATACTTCAAAGAATAATTTTTCCAGAAATTCCAGATAGTAATTTTCATATTTATTAACAGCAGAAGATGAAAGAACATTTTCCTGGATAATACCCTTCTTTTTTAAGAACCAGCTAAAAATTAATCTTCCGATTAAGCGAACTGCAAATTGCTTTCGGGCTTCTTCAATTCTTATTGAACCCTTGAATATTTCATCATTTATCAGTGAATCGAAAGCAGATTTTATATCAAGATAGAATTTCTTATTAACAACAGAAATGTCGAACGATTTCCAGAGTGCCTTCCATAATTCATTTGGTTCAACAAAAAAGTGTGAAACTTTTTTATGTACTTCCTCAAGAATAAAATCATAAGTTTTATAGTACGGCTGATTAATGCCAAACGGAAGAGTCTTTAGTACAATCTTCTTCCCTTCTTTACCAGAAAGTACAACTTTAAATTCAGTGTTCGACGGATTACCTATAAACCAAACAACATATCTTTCTGCAGCAGAACCACCGATAAATTTTTTGGTTACTTTTTCAATGTTTTGTTTGGAAAGCTTCTCATCTTTTAATTTAGCAAAAAGAATGAGCAGTTGAGATGTCTGCCCTTTTTTAAGAAGAATTGTACGGATATCTTTTTGAGTAGCAAAGTTCGGGTGATCAGAAAATAGTCTAAGAGTTTCACCACCAAATAAATTTTGCTGAACATTCGCTGGAATTACTGCATCCCAAGTAATAGCATCTGTAATCCCAAATTCATTAATAAGTGAAGTTGTAAGTGCTTTATAATCTAATTTGTCTTTGTTTTCTACAAGGTTTCTTAGTGACATAATAGTTAACCTTTAAAAAGATTGATGTAGTCTTGAAAAACAAAAAGACGATTCCTTTTCTGACCAGTTATTTCTGTAAGGATTTTTAATTTAACCAGATCGTGAATCATAGAATTAGCAGTTTGTTTTGAAATACCAAACTCATCAACTAGATATCCGGGATTTACTATTGGATACTTATACAAATAGTAAATTACTTTTTTAGCTAAAGGAATTCTTTTCCCCATTTTAACAATTTTTCTTTCTTCGATTTCTGTCCTTAGTTGTAAAATTTTTTGGAAAGTGTTGATACCATTTTTTGATGTTTGAATTACACCTGTAAGGAAAAATTTTATCCATTGGGTAAGATCATTTTTAGTTCTTACAACTGTTAAGTTATCATAATATAGTTGTCTGTTTTTTTCAAAAAAATCAGAGAGATATAATGTTGGTTTGGATAATATTTTATTTGCGACAAGATATAATGTAATCAGTAAACGACCTACTCTTCCATTGCCGTCAAGGAATGGATGTATGGTTTCAAATTGATAATGGGCAATGCCAATCTTAATTAAATGAGGAACATTAATTGAATTATTATTCAAAAAATTCTCTAGATCACTCAATAATTCTGGCAGTTCAGAAAAATGTGGTGGCACAAAAACAGCATCGTTTATCGTCGCACCGCCAATCCAATTCTGACTTGTGCGGTATTCTCCTGGCATTTTATTTTTTCCACGGACAGATTGCAATAATATCTTATGGGCTAACTTAATTAAACGCGTGGATATAGGAAGATTTTGCAAGCTACTTATAGCATCGTTCATTGCGTTAATATAATTTTGAACTTCACGCCAATCATCCTTTTTCTCATTTGAAATATCTTTCTCTCTTAAAACCGCTTCTTCAATATTTGTTTGAGTACCTTCAATTCTGCTTGAAGATGTAGCTTCTTTCACTACATGCATTCTTATGAATAAGTCAACATCGGGTACAATCTCAGAAAAAGCGTTCAACTCACCCAGTTTTAGATTGGCTTCTTCCAATAGTTTATTTACTTGCGGATTGCTTACAATCCATTCGATATTGACTTTGGTTGGTGCAAAACTTTTATAATTATACTGCGGTTTAAATGTACCGGCTTTAAACTCTTTTATATCCATTTTTTTAATAAATTGCCTTAAAAATCAATTATTTCATTGCAAAGTTAGAATTAAAATTTAGCTTAGTCAAGGAAATTTGGTTTTCTTAGACTAAAGAATATTATAGTCAAAGTTTCTTAACTTATTTAATTGAAGAGAAATTGGTGAAAATATTTTAAACTTCTAGTTCAGCTCCCTTAGTTTCCATAATATCCATACCAGAATATTGGTTCAGGCAAGGTTTCAGGTTTATCATTATTCAATAAGTGATTGCTGATAATTGCAAGATTATCCAGAAAGTCAATTGAGACTTTGCCATTATTTCTGCGAACAAAATTTCTTAAACGATTTTCAAGTGGCAAATAATTCTGACGCGATAATAGTATTCTCATTCTGTTAATGTTATCAGTTGAATACCGATCAAGGTTTTCATTTAAAAGTAATAACAATTCTTCTTTGTATGAAGAAAGCGAAGCTGCACCTCCGGTTTTACGTACACCCTGGAAGTCTGAAAGATCTTCAAAATCCATTGCAAGTTGATAAGATTTTTCAGCATCGAAAAACTTCTTTGCTAATTCTTTACTATCTGAAATTTCATTGTCGGAAAGCTTTACAACCTGGCGTTCTTTATCAAAGCTGCGAATTAAAGTGAGTGCTTTAAGATGATTCTTTTCTTCAGCAACTTTATTCACTTCTTCTTTGATAAATCGGAATTCCCCTTTTGCAATATTGAAGATAAGCAGTTTTTCTTTATTGGATAGCTTATTTAATTCACACCATTTTTCAAGGTTAAGATTTCTGATTCTTTCTTTTTCTTCGTCTGATGCTTTACGCATAAATATACGGAGATCATTTTCAAAGACTTCATCAAACGCTAAATCATTTTCTCTTTCAAGTGATTCTATGGCTTGTTTTTGTTTTTCAGGATCATCGCTGTATATGTTTTCTATTAATCCAAATTGTTTCGGAGTTATATTTTCACCTAGTACACTGCTGTCAAGTCCAACACTCGCACCAATAACTTGGATTTTCTCTTGCAGCTTTAACATCAAACGAAGGAATTTGTCAAGCTGATCTTCAGGACGGAAATTATAAATTTTTACTTGCTCAAAAGCAGAACCGAGACGATTTATACGACCATTACGCTGAACCATTTTAACTGGATTCCAGTGCAAATCATAGTTAATTATAATACCGCAATCCTGAAGGTTTTGACCTTCACTTAGTACATCCGTTGAACAAAGCAGTTTAATTTCTTTCTCGCCGTTAACCAAACCATTTATAACTGTTTGGTTTTGTGCCTTCGGTGCAAATCGCTTTACATAAGCTGACTTGTACTTTCCCGTTTTACTTTTAAGGAAAGCAATTTCATCTGATGCTATATCAATTGAATTTAAGAATTCAGAATTTAACTCTTGTTTCAGATAATCAACAGTAGTGGCAAAGTAAGAGAAAATCAGAACTTTGCTCCCTTTAAGAGTACGAAGTAGTTCTTTTAAACGAATAAGTTTAGTGTCTTCAGTAACAGATGAAAGAACTTTATTTATTAGCTCAATGATTTCTTTGTCTTGATTAATGAAATTTTTAATGTTTGTGGTATTATAATCATTTAGATTTATTTCAACGAATGTGGGAATCCATCCCTTCGGAACTTTTTCTAAATTTTCTTCTTTATGATTCTGACGTTCATTAAATTTTTCAATTTCTTCATAAATCAAATCAATTAAATCTTCGTCTGGTTCATCTTCTTGCCTGTTAAGTGCTTTGGTTATAATTGCTGGTTTTACCAGGATTTTTTCTTCAAAGAATAATTTTTCAAACTGTGCAAGGTAGTCAGAATATCTTGAAATCCTTTTCTTGAACGTAAATATTGATGAATCAAAAGACTTAAACAATGTAACCTTCATAACGCCGGTCAAATTCTTTCTTGAATTAGCTTGTGATTCCTCTTCCAATGTTTTTTGAAGTTTTTCCGTTAAGTAACTATAAGGAACGAGCTTTAGACCTTTAATCGCTCTATCAATAAAATGGAAAACAGACTCATACTCGGTTTGATGTTTTTTTACGGTTTCCTTTTTTAATTTGAAGAATTCTTCAAGCCCGATCTTATCTTCTACGAGTTCATCCTCATCTGTCAATTCATTAGTAAAATGTTTAAAGAGTTTTGATTTTGAACTTTCTAATAAATTGATTTCATCACTAATCACTTTGCGGATTTTTTTACTGTCTAATTCATAAAGAACATTCTCAAGTTTTTCTTCAGGAAAGATTATTTTAGCACCGTTTAAAGTAGCATCCGGAAAATCTTTTTTAACTTGATGCTTTGTACGCTTAACCATAATACGATTAAGAATTGGATAGAGTTCTGAAAATACTTCTTCAGAACCGATTCTACGAAATTCACTTTGTGTTGTTCTAAAAAAGTTAAATATACTTTCAATACCAAACGATGAAAAGAATTTATCGTTACCACCTTTTGCAAGTAATATCTGGTTTGCTAAGTCTTTAATCCCATTGTTTACCGGAGTTGCAGTTAGCATCAAGACTTTTGGATATTGTTCACAATAATCTTTATCAGTAAGTAATTCTAAAAGATGACGGAATGATTTACTTGCTTGCGTTTTAAGGTTGTGGCTTTCATCGATTACCAATAATTCAATTGCATTATTGCGTTTGGATTTAAGTTTACGAAGCATCAAATCATTTTTAATTCTTTCAAAGCTATCTTCCAGAGCAAATTCAGTGATAGAATTAATAGGTGCGTTAAGAGTAATTTCTTTAAGATGGTTTTCCCAATCCTCCCTTAATGAAGCCGGGCAAATAATTAAAACATTCTGTCTTCCGTGGTAGCCTATTTTTTCTAATACCTTTCGAGCAATATAAGATTTACCTAACCCAACGCTGTCAGCTAATAAACACATACCGACTTTAGGATTAAATAAACGAGCTAAAACTTTATTTAAGCTTTCCTCTTGAAAAAGGGTTAAATCTACTCTTGACTCAAAGAATTCCGAAGATTTTAACTTTTCTTCAATCTCAATGTCATCACCATAAATTTCATAAAGTATTTTGATATACAATTCGAAGGGAGAGTAACTGAGGTTGCCAAACTTGCTTAATCCAAGTATTTCAATTTTGAATTGCTCAGTCCATTCGATCGTTTCCTCATCATTCCAAAGTTTTTCAAACCAACTGCGAT
>CAZHVS010000007.1:0-170593 GCA_964536015.1 uncultured Ignavibacteriaceae bacterium | reverse complement strand
GATGGCACTATTCATATTCTCTCAACGGTTACAGTAAGAAACTTAAAAACAAATAAAGTTTTCGATTATTTCCTTGTTTCTCCTGAAGAAGCTGATTTCCAGACAGGAAAAATAGCGGTTACTTCACCGGTGGGACAAGCCCTGCTGGGGAAAAAATGCGGTGATAAAGTTACTGTAAAAGTGCCTGCAGGTCTTACTGAATTTGAAATTCTACAAGTAAAATAAAGCAATAATTGACAGATGAATCATATATAAAGTTAACTCTTGAGATAGCAAAAAAAGGAATTGGATATGTAAGCCCCAATCCACTGGTTGGATGTGTAATAGTTAAAAACAACAGGATTATTGGTGCAGGCTATCACGAGAAATACGGCGGCAATCATGCTGAAATAAACGCATTAAAAAATTGTTCTGAAAATGCTGCCGGCTCAACTTTATATGTAAATTTAGAGCCTTGTTCACATTACGGTAAAACTCCTCCCTGTGCTGATGTTATTATTGAAAAAAAGATTAAACGCGTAGTCGTTGGTACTCTTGATATGAATCCGCTTGTCAGCGGAAAAGGAATTCAAAAACTTTTAGAAAACGGTGTTGAAGTAAAAGTTGGTGTGCTTGAAAATGAATGCATTGACCTGAATCGCGTTTTTTTCAAATTTATTACGAAAAAAATTCCTTACATTACTTTAAAAACGGCTCAGACTTTAGATGGTAAGATTGCGGATGTGTATTACAATTCAAAGTGGATTACTTCCCGTGAAGCAAGACGCTACGTACATCTTCTTCGTTCAAAGTATGATGCGGTACTGATAGGCAGCGGAACGGTAAAAAAAGATAATCCAAGTTTAACTGTTCGGCTTACAGAAGGAAGAAATCCTAAAAGAATAATTATAGATTCCTGTCTTAATCTTAGTGTTAATCATAAAATTTTTAATTCAGAAAAAAATGTTTTTCTTATTACTTCTGATAAGTGTAAGACCAAAAAAAGAAAAATAAAACTTCTGGAAAAGCATGGTGTGCAGATTTTGTTTGCCAGAACAAATGGCAATAAATCTATTGATCTTTATGATGCAATGAAAGAGCTTGGTAAAAATAATTTCGCTTCAATTCTTGTAGAAGGTGGAAGCAAAATATTCACTTCGTTTGTACGAGAAAATCTTTTTGATGAAATAAGAACTTTTATCAGTCCAAAACTTATGGGTGATGGTTTGCCTGTGCTTGGCAATATAGGTTTTTATGATATAAGAAAAGCTTTGAAACTTAGAATAAATAATTTTGAACGAATTGGGGACGATGTAGTTCTTGATTTGAGAAAGTAAGCTATGTTTACAGGTTTAATAGAAGAAACTGGAAAAGTAAAGGAAGTAAAAAAACAGGGAAATGGAATCCGTTTAATCATTTCTGCAAAAAAAATTCTTGAAGATATTAAAATTGGAGACAGTATAAATATCAATGGTGTCTGTCAGACAGTCATTGATTGTAGTAAAGATTTTTTTTCCGTTGATACAGTTGAAGAAACGATTAAAAAAACTACTCTTGGGCATTTGCAAAAAGGAATTAAAGTTAACCTTGAAAGATCATTGCAGCCTGCTTCACGGCTTGGCGGACATTTTGTGCTTGGTCACGTTGATACCACAGGAAAAATTGTTGAAATAAAAAAACTTTCCTCAAGTTATATGCTTACTATCAGTTTTCCTCTTCAATTCTCTAAAAATCTTATTCCGGTTGGCTCCATTGCTGTGGATGGAATTAGTTTAACTCTTGCAGAAGTTAAAGAAAATAATTTTACCGTTGCTATAATTCCTCATACCTGGCAGGAAACAAATCTCAGAGAAAAGAAAAAAGGTGATGAAGTAAATCTTGAGTTTGACGTACTTGGCAAATATGTTGAAAAGATTCTTGGTGCAAAAGCAAAGCCTTCTATGACTGCTGAATGGCTTAAAGAAAAAGGATTCTGATTGAAAAGAATTTCGAAACAGGTTGAAGAAAAAGTTTTAAAGTTCATTAATTTGAATAAACTTATTGATGAAAAAGATAAAATTCTTGTAGCTCTTTCTGGAGGAGCTGATTCTGTTTTTCTGTTAAGTTTCTTGCATAAGTACCAGAAAAAATTTAAAATTGAGATATGTGCTGTTCATATTAATCATAATTTGAGAGGAGAGAAAGCTCGGTTAGATGAAAAGTTTTGTTCCAATATTTGTAAAAAACTTAACATAGAATTTATTTCTATTTCTGTTGATGTAACAAGTTATTCAAAACAAAATAAAATATCGATTGAAGAAGCAGGAAGAATACTCCGGTACAAAACTTTTGAAAATATTTTGAAAGAACAAAATTTCAATAAAATTGCCACAGCTCATAACCTTAATGATAACACTGAAACATTTTTTCTTAATCTAATAAAAGGAGCAGGAATTAAAGGTTTAAGCGGCATTCCTGCTGCACGGCAAAACATTATAAGACCAATACTAAATATCCCAAAAGATGAAATATTTCTTTATCTTAAAGAAAATGAAATAAAGTACTGCACAGACTTATCTAACAACGAGAATATTTATCAAAGAAATTTTTTACGTAATGAAATTCTTCCCGCTTTACGAAAACACTTGAATCCTAACCTTGATAATAGTATTGCAAATACATCTGTTTTCCTTAAAGATGTTTACAATTTTTTTGAAAAAAATATTTTTAACAGGGTAATTAAAAAAATTGTTACTGTTGATGTTGCGAGTGTTTTTATTGTTCTAACCAAATTTAGAGAACTGGGTTTAGAAGAATCACTAAAAAAAGAAATAATAAGAAGAATTTTAATTCAATACTTCGCATTTGAAGCGAACTATATTCAGGTTACAGCTGTTTACGGATTAATGGAAAATCAAACAGGGAAAAAAATTAAGCTTGGTGAGAATTTATTTGCTTACAGGGAAAGAGATAAGTTAGTAATAACAAAAAATCAAAACATTGAACATGAAGAGATAAAAATTTCCTCTGGTGATTCTGTTAAATGTTTTGGAAAAATTTTTTCAATAACTTCTGTAAAAAAGACAGATGTAAAATATGGGTTAAAAAAAAATGTTGAGTTTATCTCAGGAGATAATTTATTAAAGGAATTTGTAATCAGAAGATGGAAAGAAGGCGATCGCTTTTTCCCGTTTGGAATGAACCAATCCAAAAAAGTTAGTGACTTTCTCTCAGATATAAAAATCCCATCTTACCAAAAAAAAGAACAAACTGTTCTTGTTAATAAAAATAAAATTGTCTGGATTACTGGATTAAGAATCGATAATCGTTTCAGGATTAAATCAACAACAAAATCATTTATTAAACTGGAAGTAGAAAATGGATAAAATAATTGTTGGAAGTGAGACCTTCGTTCCTTTCCTCTCTGAAGAAAAAATTCAGGCAAGAATTAAAGAAATTGCTTTACAGCTTGAAGAAGATTATAGGAATAAAATTCCCGTATTCATAGGAATACTGAATGGTTCTTTTATTTTTATGTCAGATCTTGTAAAAAATTATAACAGAGATTGTGAAATAGATTTTTTTAAGCTTTCAAGTTATGGCGATGCAAAAATATCTTCTGGGAAAGTCAAATTATTAAAAGAACTTAACTGCGATGTGAACGGAAGAGATTTAATTATTGTTGAAGATATTGTTGATAGTGGTCTTTCAATTAAGTTTATGGAAGAACTCATCTCGGGGCATAATCCGGCTTCAATGAAAGTTGTATCGTTGCTGGTTAAGCCCGATAGCCTTAAATATGATGTGAAAATTGATTATATTGGATTTCGAATTCCAAGTAAGTTTGTAATAGGTTATGGTTTAGATTATGCACAAAAGTACAGAAATCTCAAATCAATCTATGTCTTAAGTGAATAAAAATACTATTAGAGTTTTATATGGATGAAAAAGGAAATAAAAATTTAAAAATACCACGCGGCAATCCTAACAAACCGGATGATAATTTTGACTGGTCAAAAATAATAAGAATGGTTTTTGGTTGGGGTGCTGTAATAGTTGCCGCTGTAATTGTAATGCAGCTTTTTAAAACAGGTACTCCAACTTATGTAGAAATAAGCTATAAAGAATATGTTAAACTTCTTGATGAAGACAAAATCAGGAAAGCTAATGTAGCAAAATCGGATATTAACGATTATTACTTTCAGGGAGAATTAAAAGCTGAAGAGTTTATTAATATAAACGGAAAAGAAGTAAAGGTAAGAAATTTTTCAGTTTACCTTCCAGAACCTGTTGTTAAAGAACAGGAAGCAATATGGAAACAAAAAGGAATTAATTATTCATTTGAAAAGCAATCCAGCGAATGGCTTAATATGCTCCTTGGTATGATTCCATGGCTGCTTTTAATCGGTGTGTGGATAATCTTTATGCGTCGAATGCAAGGCGGTGGAGCAGGTGGTTCACGTGGAATTTTCAGCTTTGGTAAAAGTCGGGCTAAGTTGATTGGGCAATCAGCAAATAAAGTTACATTTAAAGATGTTGCCGGTGCTGACGAAGCTAAAATGGAGTTGCAGGAAATAATTGAATTCTTAAAAGAACCTTCTAAGTTTCAAAGACTTGGCGGAAGAATTCCGAGAGGTGTATTGTTATTAGGCTCTCCGGGAACGGGTAAAACACTTTTGGCAAGAGCAGTTGCCGGGGAAGCTGGCGTTCCTTTCTTTTCTATAAGCGGTGCCGATTTTGTTGAAATGTTTGTTGGTGTTGGCGCAAGTCGCGTTCGTGATTTGTTTGAACAAGGAAAACGTAACGCTCCCTGTATTATTTTCATAGATGAAATTGATGCTGTTGGAAGGCAGAGAGGTGCAGGACTTGGTGGTGGACATGATGAACGTGAACAAACTCTCAATCAACTTCTTGTTGAAATGGATGGATTTGAACAAAATAGTGGTGTAATCATTATCGCTGCGACTAATCGTCCTGATGTACTTGATCCTGCATTGTTAAGACCAGGAAGATTCGATCGTCAGGTTGTTGTTGACCGTCCTGATGTGAAAGGACGTGAAGGAATTCTTAAAGTGCATACAAGAAAAATTCCTCTTAGTAAAGATGTGGATTTACAGGTTCTTGCAAAAGGTACTCCCGGACTTGCAGGTGCTGAACTTGCTAACCTTGTTAACGAAGCCGCACTTCTTGCAGCCCGCAAAAACAAAAGCGATGTTAACATGGATGATTTTGAAGAGGCAAAAGATAAAGTAATGATGGGTATGGAAAGAAAGAGTCTTATCATTTCTGATAACGAAAAGAAAACTACTGCATACCACGAAATTGGGCACGTTCTTGTTGCAAAGCATCTTCCTGATGCAGATCCTGTTCATAAAGTTACAATTATTCCAAGAGGAAGAGCTCTTGGTGTTACAAGTTATTTGCCCGTAGATGAAAAGCATACTTATTCAAAAGAATATCTTGAAGCAATGATTACCTATGCTCTAGGGGGAAGAGCGGCGGAAAAGCTGGTATTTAATCACTACACCACAGGTGCCGGTAATGATATTGAGAAAGCAACAAAAATTGCACGTAAGATGATTTGTGAATGGGGGATGAGCGATAAACTTGGTCCAATAAATTATGGCGTTAAAGAAGAAGAAATATTCCTTGGCAGAGAAATCTCCAGACCAAGAGATTACAGTGAACAAACAGCAATTGAAATTGATGCTGAAGTAAAAAACGTTGTTAATTCCTGTATGGACAGAGCAGAACAAATTCTTAAAGATAACATTGATATGCTTCATCTTCTTTCAAAAGAATTGCTTGATAGAGAAATTCTTGATGCAGAAGAAATAGATAAGCTTATGAAAGGAGAGTCGCTGCCTCCTGTAAAAAAGAATAGTGTTGTGCAGGAAAAGACGGATGAAATTCCCGAGCATGTAAAAAAATTATTGGAACAAAAAAAGTTAGCATCAATTAATCCGCCTGATGAACAAAGTTGATAATGCCACAATAAATTACAGGGATGAAGTTGTAAGAAAACTGATTCATCTTTGCAGTTTATCAATCCCGGTTATCTATTACTACATTCCGAGGATAGCAGCTATTTATATTCTTAGCTTTATGACTATAATTGCGCTTGTGCTTGATGTGGGACGTTACTTTGTGCCTAAAATGGCAAGGCTCTTTTATTTGTTTTTTGGTTTTATGTTGCGTAAGCACGAGATGGACCATAAAAAGAGAAATCTAAACGGTGCAACTTATGTATTAATCTCGGCACTTGCCTGTGTTATTATTTTTCCTAAAGTTTTGTTTGTAACTGCTTTTGCAATTCTCATTATTAGCGATTCTACAGCCGCATTACTTGGTCGACGTTATGGTAAACATAAATTTCTTGCTAAAAGTCTTGAGGGAACAATTGCGTTTTTTATTAGCGCAGCTATTGTAGTTGTATTCTCACCCAAAGTTGCTTATTTATCCGCTGAATATATTATTGGTTTTATTGCGGCAGGCATTGGTGCAATTGCAGAAAATATCTCTTATGGTTGGGCTGATGATAATCTTACAATTCCTTTATCTATTGGTTTTACAATGTGGGGTTTGTATTTATTGTTTTTACCAGGACTTGATTTAACTCTTTATAACGTTCCACTTTGAAGGAATTTGTTTTAGGGAGTTCGGAGATTGTCTTCTAAAAGAGGAGTAGACTTTTCTAAAGAATGCGAGATTACTTCTAAAACATACAAAATTGCTTCTAAAGGAAGGAAAACAATTTTGAAAATGTGCCAATTCTCGTCTAAAGGCAGGTAAGAGATTTCTAAAAGGGGAAGAAAGACTTCTAAAACGTGAAAAACTTTATCTAAAAGGGGAAAAAGTATTTCTAAAACGTATGGAATAATTTCTAAAAGGAGAAATTTCCCTTCTATGAGCAGAAAAAGAGTTTCTAAAACCAGAAAAAGAATTTCTAAAAGGGGAAATTCTTCATCTAAATGCAATTTTTTAATTTGTTATATAAAGTAGTTTTTAGCGAAAAATAATTTTTTTAAGATTCATTTTTTTAATTTTACAAGGAAACTTGTGAACGGTGTTTAATTTTATGATAAATTTGTCTTTCCCCGGTTTATTCGCTATATGTCTTTTTGCACATGTACTTCGTACGATTTATTCTGTTATGAAGTACAGGAAGAAACTGAATCCACGTAATAAAGTTATGTTCCTTTTAATGTTTACTGTAATGACAATTTTGTGGATGTCGTTTTTTTTAATGTGTGATAATGATATAACAAAATTAAACTTACCAGAAGTCGTTAAAATTTGTGGATTTATTTTATCAATTGCGGGTTTGTTTCTTTTTATAGTTCCTCTGGTACAGTTGAGGGGACTTGAAAATATTGATAGACTTGTGACAAGTGGAGTGTATGCATTCATACGACATCCAATGTACCTGGGATTTATTTTCTGGGTAATTGGTTATCCTGTTGCAAAAGATGTACAACTAAGTTTTTTTTCATCTTTAATCTGGATTCCAAATATTTTATACTGGAGATCCCTAGAAGAAAAAGAATTGCTTGTAGTATTTAAAGAGTATGCGGCATATAAAAAGCGTACTATTTTTTAATGGATTGAAGCATTAAAAGTTTATGAAAAAAAATATTTCGATTGTCTTTTTATTGCTAATTATCTTGTTTATTACTACTGCAATTATTAACGAAAATTTTTTTAACTGGATTTATTCAAGACATCAAAATCAATTAAGCTGGTACATAAGACCAATTTTCATCATTCCTTTTTGTTATTTTTCTTACAGGCATAGTTGGACAGGAATTATTGTTACAATCTTTTTATTGTTGACAAGTATGGCGTGGTTTCCTGTGCCGACAGAAATTAGTAATGATGTAAAACAGTTTTTACAATATGAAAAAAAATGGTTAAGTGGAGATTGGACAATTGCAAAAATATTCTTGTTTTTTTTAGTTCCTTTTTCATTATTTGTTCTGGGATTGTCTTTTTGGAAAAGAAGTTTTTGGTTTGGAACGCTTCTAATAGTTTTAATTGCCGCAGGAAAAATTATTTGGAGCATAGAGAATGCTGAACAATCAGGTAAATCGATAATAATGCCTGCAATTACAGGGTTAGTGGTCTGTATTGTATTTATTTATCTTGGTTTTAAAAAACTTGAAAAAAAATAGATTATTTTTCAATAACTTCAGCAAGACCTTTAGGTATTGGATAAGCAGGAAAATCTTTTTGAAGTTTCATTATATAAATTTTAGCCCTGTCAATCTTATCAAATTGCATTTCATATAAAGCTCTTCTTACCAGCATTGAACCGCAAACACGTTCTATAAAATCAATATAAGTATCCCGCTTCTTGGGAAAACGAATTGAATAAACGGGGTCTTTTGCGGGCACATAATCCTGTGTTTTAACAACTTTGAAGAAGAAAAGATCGGGGACAAGATAATAACCCGTCGGAAGACTGAACTCACCTCTTTGCATTTCATTTTCAAATAATTCAGCTCCAATGTAATAAGTCCTTTTATCAGCGTTTGTTGCTACAAGGTCGGTCATAATTTTTCTATAAAGAGTTTCAAGTAGATTAGCGTCAAACATTTTACTTTGCTCAAAAGGTTTTAATGCAATTAGAAATTGTTCAAGCGTTGGTTGAATCCCGGCAATAACTGCAGGATATGTTCTTTTAAGTTGAACAGGATACCATGATCTTCGCAGAAGTTCTTTATCAATTATACAAACATCTTTTCTTATATTTTCAACCTGCCTGAAATAATAGGAGGCTGAGATAAAGAAATCCCACTGGTAGCTGAAAATAACAGCATCTTTATCAGAAGTCTGAAGAATGGATTTAGTATAATCTTCAAAAGTATAAACATCGTGCTGATCGACTTTATCGTGCGTTATATAGGCCTGAAAGAAAATAAAAATAGCAAGCAAACTTATTGGAAGTGTATAATGTAAATGATGGTCTCGCAAAATTTCAAAAAGTTTCAAAACTCCAAATACCGCAAATAAACCCGTCGAAACATATGCAAGTAGAAAATATGAATCTATATCAGCAATATCATAATTGATTGAGTAAAGAATGGTGAAAGCAAAAGTAATAATCGTAAACAAAAACATTTTTTTCGTAAGACGAAACATTTCATAAATGCCGATTGCTATAATAATTAAAGCAATGTTAAACTCTGAAGGAAAATTATTTACAAAATAGTTAAACTGTTTTTTGGCTGAATCGAAAGATGAAAATAGCCAGCTCTGGTACTGAAAACCTGAAACATGTCTTAATATTCTTTCAAGATCAACCGGATTTCCCCAATTCATTTCAGGGCTCTGAGAAGCTCTTATCGGTAAGTAAGAATAAATTAAAATTAACACGGGAAAGAATACAAGCAGCATCATAAAAATTCTTTTTAACGAAGCTGAGTTAAATTTATATTTATTAAAATAAAGATAAATAAGCCCAGGAGCTATAAACAAAGTTGTCATATGATTACTGAAACCAAATGCAAGAACAATAGCAACCATTAGCCAATTTAACAGCCCTTTCTTTTTGTCTTCATCGTTATAAATAAAAGCTTTAATAATAAAGAAAATAATTGTGACATTTAAAAAAACCTGTAAAGAATAAACTTCAACAGAGGTACTTTGAAACCAAAAAGTTTTACTAAAGGCCAGAATAAGCCCACCAGCAAGAGCAGGTAAGTAAATCATAATATCAGATAAAACTGGTTCAACTGGTTCGGGTTTGATGATTTGTTTTTTATCCTGACGTTTCTTTTTCTTATCAGCTTTTGAGATTAAGCTTTTCTTTATTTGAAAGGAATCTATGTTTTGTAAAATCATTTTTGAAGTAAGAACAAACATAATAATTGCAAGCGAACACCATAAGGCGGCAAGTAAGTTTGTTTTGAAAATGCCGCTAAAAGGTAATGGTAAAGAATTAAACAGATAACCGAGCATTGTAAACAAAGGGTAACCTGTTGGATGTGCTATACCAAGGTTAATTTGTACAGTAGCAAGTTCACCTGAATCAATTTGAATTACAGAGGGTGCAAGAGTAATTATAAATACAATAAAAGAAATTAATCCGGCAATTAACAAGTATGTTTTTTTAAGTAAGTTCATTTGGTGTTAAGATATTTATTGAAAATATTTGAATTAGAAGTAATGATTTTTTCAATTTCATTTTTAAGATCAATCGAAGCGGGAAATCCTGGGATTTGCAAATTTTTTACCCAGTTAACCTGTAATATCGGGAAGAAATTATTTGTTGTACTCTGCAAAGTCATAAGCAGCTTTTTAAGAAACGAAAAATTGTTTTGTAATGCTATCAAATCTCTTTTTGTAATTAGTTTTTTTATGTAGAGCAATCTAATTGTGTAATTAAAATTCTTTCCAATATAGGAAGAATATAAATTCACATTGCAAAGTATTAAAAACTGAGTAAGAAATTCAATATCGTTTAAACCTCCGATGCTTTTTTTAATATTAAAAACCGTACTTGATCTTTCCTGTGAGTTTATTTTATCTCTCATGGATTTAATTTCTTTAGCAATTGTAATCGGCTCTTCTTTTGAAATTCGCAGCTTAACTACATCAATAAATTCATCAAAAAGATTTTTGTTTCCGCAAATGAAATCAATTTTGCACAATGCCTGTAATTCCCAAATTCTTGCGCGACTTAAAAGATAATATTTGTAATCTTTAATGCTCCATAAAATCTGGCTGCTTTTGCCTTCTGGACGTAAACGACAATCAACCTTCAAGGGATGCAGTAAAGATTTTAATTCTTTTAAGAGAAGAATAAATTTTTGTTCGGGTTCGTTAGTTGGTTCATTATTCTTTGCAATGAAAATCAAATCAATATCGGAGGCAAAAGACAACTGGTTATTTGCAAGACTTCCCATTGCTGCAATAAAATATTTTTCTTTCATACTTTTAACAAAAGAATTTGCTGCAATATTAATTTTTTTCTTTATAATTCTTGCCATATAATGTTGAACAGACTGGCAATTACTGATTTGAAGTGCAAACTGTACTACACAAATAAATAGAATTGACTTTGTATCAAGAAGATAATCTTTGTCGATTATTAATCGTTCAAAAACTTTTCTGCTCAGAAATAATTCACGCAGTGGTTTATCTTCTGCAAAAAGATCAATGGCTTTTTGAGAATTTTCACAAAGCTTTAGAAAAGAGATGAAAAATTTTTTATCTATAAACTCATCATACCAGACAGAAGGTAACGTTGAATTCCTTATTATGCGAACAAAATTTTGCAAAACCAAGTCCGGATTTTTACTGCGTTTTAAGTAAGCAAAAAAAGTTTCTTCAATTTTTACAAAGGCATTGATACTTTGTATGTCAAATTCTCTTTGTCCAATCAAACCTTTTCCTTCTTTTAAGTAAAGGTAGTTGTTAATAGCTCCCGAGGCATCTTTGAATTTGATTTTCTGAAGCGAAAAAGAATCCTTGCCGGATTTTAATCCGGTTATTGAGTTAAAAATCTTCAACACTTTCTTTTTACTAAAATCAACAAACTTTAATAAATTCTTTTCTGAATTAAAACCAAGAAATAAACCGAGTGTTCTTTGTATACTTCTGTCTCTGGGGATTGTGTGTGTTTGCGCATCATTCATTAGTTGCAGAAAATGCTCAATTCTTCTATAAAAAGCATATGAAGAACAAAGGATGTTTTTTTCTTCAATAGAAATTAAATTTAATTTTAATAGTTCATCTATTGCTTTAATTGTGTTGCCAGTTCTTAAAGATTTATATTTATATCCATTTAGCAACTGCAATGCCTGAACAGAGAATTCAATATCGCGAATTCCACCTTTTGAGAGTTTAATATTGTTATTGTCAACAAGTCTATAAGTGGTAGCCTGTCGCAAATATTTAATTTGTTCAAGTGGTGAATGTTTAAAGGCGGAAGGATAAATAAAGGGATTCAGATATCCGGTAAACTGTGCAAATAACTTCTCGTCTCCATAAAGAAAAGATGCTTTAATAAGCATTTGCCTTTCCCAGCTTTCACCTTTAGTTTCATAGTAACTGAGGTAATCATAAATTGTTTTGCATAATGGAGAATATTTTCCATCAGGACGAAGACGAAAATCAATACGATACAAATATCCATTTTCATCTGCTTGGCTTGATTTTTCAATGAATAATTGGATTGCTTCTGATAATATTTCATAAAATGTTTTGTTCTGAATTTTTGATTCTTTATCGTAAAAGCAAATTAAATCAACATCTGAACTGTAGTTTAGTTCATTCCCTCCAAGTTTACCAAGGGCAATCAGACAAAAAATACTTTTTACATTTTTAATTTTATAACGTTTAAGAGTATGCTCATAACAAAGTTCAAACGCAGATTTTATCAATGCTTTTGCAAGTATAGATAATTGATTTGTTGTTTCTGTAAGTTCTGAAAATCCCAGTAAATCTTTGCATGCGATTTTTAAGGTTTCTTTTCTTTTAATGCTTTTCAATGCGGCGATTTTACTTTCAAATGAATTATACTTTGAAATAGAATTATCAATCTCTCTCTCAAATGAAGAACCTAAATTTTTATTTAGTTGTTGGAAATCTAATAGCAGATAAATGTACTCCGGATTTCTGACAAGAATATCGGTAAGATAATTGCTGTAAGAAGCTGCAGTAATAATTATTTCAAGATAATGTGGATAATGGAGAGAATCTTTCAGAAACAGGATTTTGTCATAAAGAGAAGAAATAATTCTTAAAAGGTTCGATTCGCATTCAGTAGATTTATGAACACGCAAAAAAATGGAATTAAATTTTTTTATTATTTCACTAAATTCATTTACCGAAAAATAACCGGCTGTTATTTCAAATAATTTGGAATTAAATTCATCAGAAAGAGTATTTTTTGTCTTTATCAATTAAACGTTTGAATAAATATTATTAACATGTGTAAAATAAAAATTAACTGTAACCTAAAAAACCAATCTTTTAAGCAAAAAAAATTTTGTCCAAAAGCACTTAAGAAAATGTTTCTTAGAACTATATTGCAAACAAATAATTATTAAAAGGTGTGATATGAAATTTTACTTCATTTTGCTTGCAGGAATTTCAATTCTTTTATCTGGTTGTTCATCTTCCAACGAATTGATTGAAAAGAAATTCGATACAGCATTGAAACAAAAAATTCAGGATATAAATAAATCTTCAGAAGAAATATCTGTGATTGGTAAATGTAATAAAGAAATAACTACAGAGATGAAAAAAGTTCTTGGAAACAGCGGAGCGATGATTGGAACAATAACGGGAGATTTGTTTACCGCTTCCGGCAATACTGAAAAAATTAAAAAATTGGCAGAAATAGATTTTGTAATAAGTCTTGAACTTTCCCAGAATCGTGATATAAAGTTTAATAAGTAATTTAAGTAAGGAGTTGTGATGAAATTCGTTTTAAATCTTTTACTAATATTATCATTATCGTTTGCATCAATATTTCCTCAGAGTAATTTGAATAAACAGGTAAATCAAAATCAACTTGTGGTAGGAAAAATTTTGCAATCTTCCGTTGAAAGCAATAAAATAAGTGGACTGATGAAATACGTTTTCAGCAAAACAATTTTCTCAAATGGAAAAATTCTTTCTGTAGATGAAAATCTTTTTGGAAAAGATAATTTGGTCAGCCTTTATCGTACAGAAAAAAATGATATATATATTTCTACTTTAATAAGGACCGGGAATATTCCTATAGCTTCAAATCTAATTCTTTCTAATGGAGGAAGAATCAGTACAATTGCAGGCGATATTATCGTTGCAGATATTCCTTTAAATACGGTTTTGGATATTGCTTCAAGAAATGAAATTGAATTTATTGAAGCAAGTAATCTTAAACAACCTTATATAAATGTCAGTCGCAGTGAGGTAAAAGTTGATGTCGTTCATAATGGAACGGGTTTACCCAAACCTTATAAAGGACAAAATGTTGTGCTTGGAGTAATTGATAGTGGAATTGATTGGCAGCATCCCGATTTTAAAACCACCAGTGGAAGTAGAATTCTTTATCTTTGGGATATGTCTGCTTCAGGAAATCCACCGAGTGGATATAGTTATGGCAGAGAGTATACAAAAGCACAGATTGATGCAAACCAATGTTATGAAGTCGATGGAAATGACGGTGGAGGACATGGAACGCATGTGACAGGAATTGCAGGAGGAAACGGAAGTGCATTAAGTGGATATATCGGAATGGCACCTCTATCAGATATTATTTTTGTAAAAGGTTTTAGAAACGGACCCGGTTTTGGTGATGCTGATGTAGTTGATGGATGCAATTATATTTTTAACAAAGCACAAACTCTTAACAAGCCAGCAGTAATTAATCTTAGTCTTGGTGGGCACTTTAGTCCGCATGATGGTACATCTAATTATGAGAAAGCATTGAGCAATCTTACAGGAAACGGAAAGATTATTGTTGCTGCTGCTGGTAATGAAGGAAGTGGTTTTATTCACTTAAGCTATTCATCTCCGACGGGAACAAGTTACCAGGATGCTTATGAAACTATTTGGCAAATTCAACAAAGTACAAGTGTTTCAGTTGTTGATATGTGGTATAATACGGGAAACATTAATGTTGGATTAGCAGCTTATACAAAATCAGGAACGTTAATTGGCTATACAAATCCAATTTCTCCTGGTAATAAAATAGAAAATTTATTGTTTACAGTAAGCGGAACTACTTACGGAAGAGTAACCATAGACGCAACAACAACATCTAATCCAAACAATAATTCAAGGGAAGTCATTTTTGTAATTGATGATGTTAACGGACAATATGATTTGAGTCTTGTTGATTGGTCACTTTACACTTACGGTTCAGGTACTTTTGATGCCTGGGTAACAACTGGAGGAAATTTTACTACGAAATCATCTCCGAGTTATTTTAAACCTGCAGACAATAACAAATCAATCGGAAGTCCTTCAACATCAATGAAAGTTATTTGTGTAGGAGCTTATACAACTAAGAAGCAATGGACAAGTATAAACGGAAGTACGTATCAGATTCCAAGTGCTGTAATTGGACAAATAGCATCATTTAGCAGTTTAGGTCCTTCAAGAGATGGAAGATTAAAACCTGACTTGGTTGCACCGGGACAAATTATAGCGGCAGCTTTTTCCAGTTTTGTTACAAATGTCGGACAAGAAATGATTCTGCCTGGAGGCAAACTGCAAATGGAACAGGGAACAAGTATGGCTTGTCCTCATGTCTCGGGTGTGGTAGCACTAATGCTTGAAAGAAACAGGACTCTTGATTATGCTACTGTCTTTTCAAAGTTGACAACTACTACTGTTAAAGATGGCTATACCGGAACAACAGCAGGTAATACTTATGGAAACGGCAAAATGAACGCATTGAATGCAATTACTGCTACGACTGTTGATGTTGAAAATGAAAATATTTTTCCGGTTGATTTTGAATTGATGCAAAATTATCCTAATCCATTTAATCCATTGACAACAATTAAATTTTCTTTACCCGAAGCCTCTGATGTTAAACTGATCGTGTTTAATTCTCTTGGGCAGGTTGTGCAAACCTTACTCAATACAAAACTTGAAGGTGGTTATCATCAGATTAAGTTCAATGCGTCTCAAATTCCGAGTGGAGTATATTTTTATCGTCTTGTAACGAGTAAAGATATAATCACTAAAAAGATGTTGTTAGTGAAATAATTATAACTTTTATTTATTAATGGCGGATTTTTTCCGCCATTTTTTTATCTGTTTATCCTAAGAACTTGATGTACAAATGCTTAAATTTGCACACTAAAAATTTATATGTAATGGAACGAATTCGAAATTTTTGCATAATTGCTCACATTGACCACGGTAAATCTACTATAGCTGATTGTTTATTAGAACGAACTGGGACAGTTTCTGCAAGAGAACTTGTTTCGCAGGTCCTTGATGATATGGAACTTGAACGTGAACGTGGAATTACTATAAAATCCCATGCCATACAAATGAAATATAAAGCAACAGATGGGAATGAATATATTCTTAATTTAATTGATACTCCCGGGCATGTTGATTTTACTTATGAAGTTTCCCGTTCCCTTGCCGCTTGCGAAGGCGCTTTGCTTATTGTAGACGCCGCACAGGGTGTTGAAGCACAGACTATCAGTAACCTTTATTTAGCAATTGACGGCGGGCTTGAAATAATTCCAGTAATAAATAAAATTGATTTGCCAAGCGCAGAGATTGACAAAGTAAAACATCAGATTATTGATTTACTTGGATGCAAAGATGAAGAAATTCTTCTCGCAAGTGCAAAGTCCAAATTAGGTATTGATGAAATTCTTGAAGCAATAGTTCAAAGAATTCCTCCGCCAGAAGGTGATGAATCAAAACCGCTTCAAGCATTGATTTTTGATTCTGTGTTTGATTCTTATCGTGGCGCTGTTGCATATATAAGAATCGTAAATGGAGTCTTAAAGGAAAAAGATAAATTAAAGTTTTTTGCACACGATGTAATACATGAAGCTGAAGAAGTTGGAATTCTTGGATTAAAAAAAATTAAAACAACTGAACTTGTTGCTGGAAACGTTGGGTATCTTATTACAGGAATTAAAGATGTACATGAAACAAAAGTGGGTGATACAATTACGCTTGCAAAAGGTGGAGCTTTAGAACCTTTACCCGGCTATAAGGAAGTTAAACCAATGGTGTATAGCGGACTATATCCAACCGATGCAGAAAACTATGAGGATTTGAGAGATGCGCTAGATAAGTTTAAGTTAAATGATTCTGCGCTTGTAACTCAACCGGAAACTTCGGCAGCTCTTGGTTTTGGTTTTAGATGTGGATTCCTTGGACTTCTTCATATGGAAATAGTACAGGAACGATTATATCGTGAGTTCAATCAAAATATTATTACAACTCTTCCTAATGTTGAATACATTGTTTACAATAGAAGAGGAGAAAAAGTAATTGTAGATAACCCTGCAATGATGCCGCCGATAGGGGATGTTGAGCATGTTGAAGAACCGTATATGAAGGCACAAATTGTTACACCAAGCGAGTACATTGGAAACATAATGAAACTTGCTATGGATAAGCGTGGTGTTTTTAAAAACACAACATATATAGATCCAACACGTGCAGATTTACAATTTGAATTTCCTTTATCAGAAATCATTTTTGATTTTTATGATAAACTTAAATCAATGACAAGGGGCTATGCCTCCTTTGATTATGAATTTATTGGCTACAGAGAATCTGATCTTGTAAAACTTGATATTCTTCTTAATAGCGAGCCAGTTGATGCTCTTTCAATGATTGTGCATCGCTCTAAATCTTATGATTGGGGAAGAAAAGTTTGTTCAAAATTAAAAGATTTAATTCCCCGACAAATGTTTGAAATATCAATTCAATCTGCTATCGGAACTAAAGTTATTTCTAAATCAGTTGTTAAAGCATTGAGAAAAAATGTTCTTGCCAAATGCTATGGCGGTGACATTACACGCAAAAGAAAACTTCTTGAAAAACAAAAAGAAGGAAAAAAACGAATGAAGCAGGTTGGTAATGTTGAAATTCCACAAGAGGCTTTTCTGGCTGTTCTGCAAATTGAAGAATAATTTTTTTGCGAACGAACAAGAAGGTTTGTTTATGCGTCAAACCTGTAAAAAGAACTAATGGAAATAGAAAATCAAAGTTTACATAGGCAAAAAAGCAGGTTGCTTGGCGTTGTTAAAGTTTTTGTGTTTGCTGTTCTGCTTGCCACAATGATAAAAATATTTCTTCTTGATGCCTATAGAATTCCTACTTCGTCTATGATGAATACTCTGCTCGAAGGAGATTTTATACTTGTTAATAAATTCGTTTATGGCGCTTCCACACCTTCACAATTGCCATTATTAAATCTGTCGGTTCCATCATTTAGATTTCCTGCAATAAAAGAGCCGGTAAGAAATGATATTGTTGTATTTAAATTCCCAGGTTATAAGGATGAGTTATTTCCTTCGGTAAATGATTTTTATATTAAACGAATTGCTGGGCTTCCGGGGGAGACAATTCTAATTGAAAATAAAAAAGTTTTTATAAATGGAAATGAAGTTCCAACTCCGATTAGTGTTTTTATCAGAGATTCGAGAATTCGATTCAAAGGTGAAAGAAATGAAAATATTTTTCCAAAAGATAAAGATTGGAATGAAGATTTTTATGGACCAATCTTGATTCCTAAAAAAGGGATGACAATTAACATCGATGCCTACAACATTAAAGATTGGGAAATGATTATTAACCGAGAATATGGGAAAAGAGTTGTATCGGTAAATAAATCAGATATTTTTATTGATGGAGTAAAAGCTGAAAACTATACATTTAAAAATGATTACTACTTTGTTCTTGGTGATAACCGCGATGATAGCATGGATAGCCGCTTCTGGGGATTCGTTTCACGAGACTTAATTGTAGGAAAGGCAATAATGGTTTATTGGTCGATTGATACTTCAAGCAATTTATTTTCTGCGATACGTCTGGATAGAATTTTTTCTTCAATAAAATAAATTATTTACATTCTTGTTTTTAATTGACTTTCATTTACACATTTATACTTGAAATTCATAATGCCGATGCTTATTGTAGTGTATAATAAATTATTTGTTATATGCGAATTTTAGTTTTTATAATTATTATCTTTTTAGTTGATATTTTTCCGCAGGAGAAATACTTAATCTATTTTAAAGATAAAGGGATTTCATTTAATGGAAAGCTATCAAAGACCTCAGAACTTTATAGGCAAGCAATTAACTCATTATCAGCTAGAAGTATTCAAAGACGTCACAAGACTATTGACGATGATGAGATTATTACGATTGAGGATGTCCCTGTAAGTGAAATTTATATTTCTCAACTAAAAAAGAACGGAATTGAAATTATAAATAAACTTAAATGGTTTAATGCAGTATCAGCTTTTCTAAATGAGAATGAAAAAGATATTGTTCTACAACTTCCATTTGTAGAGAAAGTTGAGAAAGCTCATTCATTTAAAAGAAATATAGATGAATTACAAAGTCCCGTTAATAATAAGGCAGCAGTTAATGTAACTGGCAACTATGGTTTCTCTTTAATGCAGATGTCTTTGTCAAATATTCCTGAAGTTCATAATGCAGGTATAACAGGTAAAAATGTTTTAATAGGAGTGCTTGATACAGGTTTTGACTGGAAATTCCACGAAGCATTTAAAAATTTAAATGTCTTATCAGAATATGATTTTATTTTCAAAGATAATAACACAGCAAATGAATCAGTTGATGTTCCTTCTCAGCATAGTCACGGCACATATGTCCTCTCAGTAATTGGCGGGTACAAAGATAGTATTTTAATAGGTGTAGCATATGATGCTACATTCGTTCTTGCTAAAACAGAAGATGTTCAGTCTGAAAAAAAAATTGAAGAGGATAATTATGTCGCAGCACTTGAGTGGATGGACAGTATAGGTGTTGATATTACTACCAGTTCTTTAGGATATAATATTTTTGATGATGGAATAGGTTCTTATTCTTATATGGATATGAATGGTAAAACCGCAATTTCAACGAAAGCACTTGAGATTGCTTTTTCAAAAGGAATATCAACATTTTGTGCTGCAGGTAATGAAGGCAATTCTTCTTGGAAATATATTCTTGCTCCTTCGGATGGTTTCAATGTGATTACAGTTGGAGCGGTAAACAATCAAAATCAGTTAGCTCTTTTTAGCTCTGTTGGTCCAACTTATGATGGAAGAATAAAACCGGAGTTAGTAACAATGGGGGTTAATGTTTATGGAGTGCTTGCTTCGACGACAACTAATTACCAATACAATAGTGGTACATCTGCGGCAACTCCAATAGCAGCAGGCATCGGAGGACTTATATTATCTGCATATCCTCATTTGTCAAACGATCAAATCAGAAATATTTTACTTGAGTCATGCGACAACTTTTTTTCTCCCAATAATCAGCGAGGATACGGTTTACTTTCTGCATTAAAAACAATAGAATATCCTAATGTAGAAATTAAAAATGGGTATTACTTCATTAACAAGATTTTTTTGAGTGATAAAGTAAATCCAGCTACTGTAAAATTATTCTTTAGCCTTGATAAGCAAACTTTTCAATCTATTAATATGAATTATGATGGAAAGTTAAAGTACAACGCTCAACTGCCAACCTTTATTAATCTGGATAACATAAGTATGTATTTTCAGTATGAAGATTCATCCGGAACAATAAAACAGCAGCCCTCTAACGGAAAATATTTTAATTTGACTTATGGTAAATTAAACATAACTCTTCATGATTATTCTTTGCCAACAGATTATGTTTTAAAACAGAATTATCCGAATCCCTTCAATAATCAGACTACAATTGATTTTTATTCCATTTCAAATAATTCTGCAGAACTGATAATCTATAATTCAATAGGCGAAAAAGTTAAAACTTTTCATAAAGAAAATGTTATAAAAGGATTAAATCATTTTAATTGGGATGGTAAGATGGATAATGGTAAATTGGTTTCAAGTGGAGTATATTTTTACGAATTAAAAATCGACAATAAAATCTTAACAAATAAAATGGTGCTGTTAAAATAAATTTAACAACAAATTAACCTTTCTTAACTTTTTACTTATTACATTTAAGCAAACAAAAATTTTAATTTATGATTGAACCTAAAATATTCTATAGAAAACTTGATTATATCCAGAGCAAAATTGGATACGAAAAAACAGGAAAAGACTACTTGTTCACGATTGTTAAACAATTGGAAAATACATTTGGACAAGATTTGAAAATAGCAAATGGTTTTATTTATGAACAGGCTGAAGATGAATATGTGCTTGTTTCCAGTCCCGCTTCATTAAAAAATTTAGTTAAACAATCAATACCTGTAGAGTCTGAACAAATTCAACTTGTTGTAAAATGGAAAACTTATATTTTCAATGAACCTGTTTTTATAAACGAACAAAATCTTTCGAAACGTAAAGAATATTTTACTCATGTCGCATTCACTGTAAGTAATTCTGTAACACGCTGGATTTTTGTTTTTGAGCTTCGAGCAGGTTGGATAAGGGAAGAGGTTGATTTATGTCTCAATGCTGTAAGAACAGCATTGAATCATAGATTAGTATCCGAAACTGTAAAAAGTGAAGTTGAACAATCAGTTCAAATTCAACAAAGTTTATTACCTGCTACACCTCCAGAAGTTAAAGGTTACCAGGTAGCTGCATTTTCTCAACCAGCAGAACTTGTGGGCGGAGACCTATATGATTATTATAATTTTGATGATGGAAATTTTGGCTTTTGTGTTGGGGATGCCAGCGGTCATGGTTTGCCAGCAGCTTTGATGGTCCGCGATGTAATTACAGGCTTAAGAATGGGACTTGAAAAACACATGAAGATGGTTCACACTTTGAAAAAACTTAATTCGGTAATTTATCAAAGTGTTTACTCGGCAAGATTTATTTCTTTAGTTTATGCTGAAATGGAACCTGAAGGAAATTTATTTTATGCAAATGCAGGACATCCATCTCCATTATTATTTACTGGGAATAAAATTGTACCTCTTGAGCCGACAGGCTTAATTATTGGAGCTTTCCCGGATATTGAGTTGAGGAGGTCATTTGTAAGTATTCCGCAAAATGGAATACTTGTGCTTTTTACAGATGGAATTATTGAACGTAAAAATCGCCGCTCAGAATTATTTGGCGTTGAAAGAATTATGTCTGTTGTAAATGAAAATCTCAATAAATCTGCCAATGATATTATGAAAGCTATTTTTAAGTCGGCGTTTGAATTCGGTAAAAATAAAAAATGGGAAGATGATGCCACTGTTATGGTAATTAAAAGAGATAAATAAATATTTCAGATTACTCTAAAATTTTTTCCGGATTTTGTCTTAAGGCATCTCTTAGAATGTTTATTGAATCAATATACTCACTTAAATCAAATTTAACTTCCTTTTTTCTTATATCAATTTTCGATTTAGTTTCTTTTGAGATATTTGATAACGATTCAATCATTGATGGATTTATTTCAAGAAGATTTTTTGCTCGCAGAATCGTTCTTGCATAGATGCTGTCAAGCTCAATTAATTCAAGTTTTGTTGAAAACTCATTTAGTGAAATTGATAAATCATAAGCCTTGTTTTGAACTTTTATTAATGAAGTCAAAACTTCATCTTTTTCACTGCCTGAAAAATCTGCTTTTATAATTTCTTTCTTCAAATTATTGAATACAAAATATGAAGTATCCGAAAAAGTATTCTTCAATTTTACAATAAATGAAAGTTGAATATCCTGATCTTCTTTTTTAATTTTTTCAAAATTAGTTGCATGGTTGTTAATTAATACATCATAGTTTTTAATTTTTTCAAGAACTTTTGGTTTTTCAGGGTTATTGCAACCAGCGCTAAAAAAAATTATAGTGTAACTTAATAACGCAAATAACGGCTTCATAATTCTTCTTTTTGTTTACAGAAAAATATTTCTAATTAATTTTTAATGCAACAGAAAGTGCACTATCATTTTTTATATTTGTTTATTAACTAAAAGAAATTAAGGAACAAAATTGAAACGTTACCAGTTAATAACCTTTTTATCGATTGCTCTTGCAATATATGGATTACTGAATATTTATATTTTTTACAAAGGCTGGGAAATAGTTTCGCACATACCAACTCTGAAGATTACATATTTTATTGTTTTCTTATTTACTGCATTATCATTTCCTGTAGGAAGATTTCTGGAAAGAATCAGGATTTCATTTTTTAGTAATTTTTTAACTTGGTTTGGTTCAATATATCTTGCTGTATTTGCTTATGCAATTTTATTCTTCTTGTTTTTCGACATTCTCCAACTGGCTATTCGTCTTATTCCACTATTATCGGTTTTTTACTATAAAAATTTAAACGAAATTCGAACAATAATATATCTGATCATTTTATTTACAATTATGGTTTTGGTAATAATAGGCTTAATAAACGCTGCAAGTCCTATCGTCAGAAAACTTAGAATCAAAATAAATAAACGTAGCCCGCAAAAAACTTTGAAAATAGCCTTGGCATCAGATATTCACCTTGGCACAATTATCTGCAAAAAACGAATTGAAAAAATTATCGAGAAGATTAATGAAATCAATCCAGATATAATATTACTGGCAGGCGATGTTGTTGATGAAGATCTTAAACCAGTAATCAATCAAAACCTTGGTGAAACTTTAAAAAAATTGAGAAGCAGATATGGTATTTACGCAGTTACCGGAAATCACGAATATATTGGAGGAGAAGAAGCTGCTGTAAAATATCTTACCGAACATAATGTGCGTGTTTTAAGAGATGAATTGCTTTGTATAGATAACTCATTTTATCTGGTTGGCCGAGAAGATATAAGCATAAAACAATTTAAAAAAATTTATAGAACATCTCTGGAAAAAATATTGGAAAAAGCGAATACAAAACTTCCAATTATATTGATGGACCACCAGCCATTCAATCTATCTGATGCAGTAAAAAACAAGGTGGATCTACAACTGTCCGGGCATACTCATCATGGGCAATTATGGCCATTTAATATTATTACAACTAAAATATTTGAAATTAGCTGGGGTTATAAAAAAATTAACGATAGTCATTTTTATGTCTCTTGCGGTGTTGGAACTTGGGGTCCACCAGTAAGAACTGGAAATAAACCCGAAATAGTTTATTTAAAGGTTGATTTTCTGGAAAATGGATTTTAAATTGTATTGTGTTCTTTTTTCAAAGTAAAGAAATTTTTATAAAACGGGAACTAAACCGAATTGTCTCTTGTTATTATAGTAGTTGTTGAAATTTAATTTTGAAAGATAACTGAGGGCAGCAACTGTAGTAAAGCTTTACGCTGGCTAAGATCAGAGTTAAGCAACCTACCATTTAACCGATGATTTGGTTTACTACAGTTGTAAAAAAAACATCCAAACCCTGGATTTTGGGATCCAGGGTTTGTTATTTTAAATAATCTTTTTTGTTAATTATTTACCATTTAATGTTAATGTTATGAATTGGTTTGTTTTATTTGTAGCTGGACTTTTTGAAGTTGTCTGGGCAATTAGTCTAAAGTATTCGCATGGGTTTTCCAAATTAATACCAAGTATAATTACAGTTGCCAGTATTATAATAAGTATGGGACTTCTGGCTTATTCATTAAAACAATTTCCAGTCGGTACTGCTTACTCTGTATGGACAGGAATAGGAGCCGTTGGAACCGTTTTGCTTGGGATTTTATTTTTCAACGAACCAAAAGATCTTACTAGATTATTTTTTATTGCTCTAATTATTATTGGAATAGTCGGATTGAAGTTCTCTTCACATTAAAGTGAACAAACATTTGATGCTCATTATTTTTTTTATTGCAGAATAACTGCTAAATTTCACATATATGAAAAGAAATCCATCTATGAAAATTTATTTGATGAAATGCTGACAATTAAAAAAACTTTAATTCTTTTTCTATTATCGTTTGTGGTTATTGCGCAAGCTCAACAAAAAACAAATTTGGAAGTTTTTTATTCTCTTATAGATTCCTCACTGCAAAGAGTATCACAAAAAATTAATGTGAAAAATCAAGCACAATGTCGGATTTCTATCGATCTTCCAGGTGAATTGAATTTTTTTAATTCATATCTTCAATCAAAATTATCAACGTCAAATCCTGATATAGAATTTATATTCTCAAACGAAAAACCGGACATATTATTTCGAATAGAACAATCTGCTATTAAATATAGTAATCTAGAAAAACTGGGTTTCTTTGGAGATTATACAATTGAAAGAAATTTCTTTTTACAGGGAAGTTTCCTGTTTACAAATGATTTAGCTGAAGAAAGTTTTACGTATATAATTAAGGATACAATTTTTTATTCTGAAATTGAACAAGTCGAAAACGCACAGCTGCAGTTTACTCGGGGATTGAAAAAAGATTCTTTCTCTATAAATGGAATTTGGGAGCCGATAATTGTTCTAAGCCTGGCAGCTACGGTGATTTATCTGTTTTTTTCAGTCAGAAGCAAATAATTATTATTAAGTAATAGTTTTCATTCAGATAAAATGATATTAAGTTTTACCTTTGAACCATTTTATGTTTTGACTATACTTGCAACAGTTTTTAAATAAATTTTACTGGATAATGAAATACTACATATTTTTAATAATTCTGCCATTAATTCTTTGGGGATGTTCTTCATCTATAGAAACAGTAAATCTTCAACCAGAAGAAAGGTTGAAATATGCTATTGCATTGTTTGAAGATAGAACATACGACGTTGCAATTTCCGAATTTGAAGCAATAATTCTTCAATTTCCCGGGAATGAAGTTGTAGATGACGCACAATTCTATCTTGGTAAATGCAGATTTATGAGAAAAGAATACATCCTTGCAGCTTCAGAATTCAGCAGGTTGATTAAAAATATGGCAGCAAGTTCCTTTGTTCCCGATGCACAATTTATGCTGGCTGAATGTTATTACCAGCTATCCCCGCAATACTCATTAGACCAAAGGTTTACCAAGAAAGCAATAGAAGAATATCAGGCATTTATAGATTTTTTCCCGCTCGATTCACGTGTTTCTGAGGCAGAAAAAAAGATAGCTGAAATGAATGAAAAACTCGCTTTAAAAGTTTTCAATTCTGCCCATATCTATGAAAAACTCGAGTATTTTAATGCTGCCGTTTCTTATTATAACATCATACTGGAAACTTATCACGATACCAAATTTGCACCTCTGGCATCATATAATAAAATAAAAATTCTTTTAGATAAAAACCGGCTTCTTGAAGCCGAAAAAGAAATGAACAATTACCTCGTTAAATTTCCTACTGATAAAAATTATGATGAGGTTATGAGATTAAAAGAAGAGCTTAAATTGAGCAATAAAACTGCAATTAAATGAAAAAAACAAAAAAAGTACAAGAATCCATCATTAAAATGACCGAGTTGGTGCTTCCGCACCAGACAAACCAGCTTGGAAATCTGCTTGGTGGAGAATTGATGCACTGGATTGATATTTGTGCAGCAATGGCTGCGGCTAAGCATTCACAATATATTTGTGTTACTGCTTCAGTAGATTCAATTGATTTTCATCATCCAATAAAACTTGGTGAGGCAGTAACACTTGTTGCATCTGTAAACAGAGTTTTTAGAACTTCTATGGAAGTTGGAGTTAAGGTTTTTGCTGAATCATTTAAGCAGGGAATTAAAAAACATACCAATTCAGCTTACTTAACCTTTGTTGCTCTTAACGACAGAGGGAAACCGGTAAAAGCTATTCAAGTATTGCCCGAGAGCGAGGATGAGAAAAGAAGATTTGAAGAAGCACTTAAAAGAAGAGAGGCACGTCTTCATTCCAAGAATAAGTAGTTTATTTTTACTTTTTCTTTTAAATCTGAGTTTTTTAAATGCTCAAATTCCCTTAAACGGTTTTTGTACTTTCAATTCTTTTAAGGTGGATAAAGACTATGATGGGATTATTTGCCTTAACTCAACAAATGATACAATTAATAACTTTCTACTATTTTCCTCCAAACAAAGCAAACATAGTTTAATTCATATTGATATTAATAACAGAACTCAAAAAAATGATTTTGTTCAGTTGCCGTTTGCTTCGTCTAGAATAATATCAACTGAAAATAATTTTCGTAAAGAAATTGTTTCTGTTTCACGTAATGCAAGAAAATTATCAATTCTAAGTTTTAATCAGAAAAGCAACCTGAATTTATCGAAACAAATAAAATTTAATTCTTATCCTGATAAAATATCAACAGGTGATATTGACTTTGATGAAGAAAATGAATTTTTAATTTCAGGATCTTCATTTGATGGATTATCTATTGTTAAACGATCAAATAGTCTTTTAGTTGAAGAAAAAATATTAAAGAAGTCTTCCTTTTCGCAATCAGTATTATTTGATATAAATAACGATTCATATTGTGATATTATTGCATATAATGTGTTAACAGGAACTTTGCAGTTTTATTTCAATAATGGAAGAGGTGATTTTAATCTAACAAGAGATATTCCCGTTCCTCCCCAAATTGGTAACCTCGCTATTGTGGATATCAATAATGATGCATTCCCGGATTTAGTTTTTTCATCAGGAAGAGTTATTTACATACATTATGGTGACGGAACATCAGCATACAATAATAACAAGTCTTTAAGTCTTGATTTTATTCCTGACAAAATTCTATGGAATGATTTTAACAATGACGGCAAGACAGATTTTGTTTATTTAAACAAAGAAAGAAGTGTTGTTAATTTGGTCTTACAGAAAAATCAAATGGAATTTTTTCCTGAGATATGTTCATTACAGAAAAAAGGATTAGAGGATTTGGTAATATTTCAAAATCATTTTACCAAAGGAATCGCGATGTATTGCAAAGATGGAAATTTGATTACTCTTACACAACAATGGGATGCAGATGAAATAAAAATAACTTTTGGTGGTATTCTTGGTCTGATTGAAACATTTGATTATTTGAATGATGGGATTCAAGATATTTGTTATATCGATGAGAGAAACACAACTTTAAATCTTGTAATTAGAAACAAACAAAAAAAGTATGAAAAAATATTTTTCATTCCGGTTTATACTAATTATTCTCAAGTAGAAATATTAGAAAAAGATAAATTTGAAAAAGAATTTTACTTGTATGATTATAATAAGAGAGTTATTGAAATTGTAATTGTTAATCTGAACAAGTTTTCTTACCAGAAAGAAATAATATATACTGATGGTTTAATAAAAGATTTAAAATTGACTGAACATCAGAATTTTTCACGTGGGATTATAAATACTTTGCAATTAATAAACGGGCAGCTTTATTCGTACAGCTATTCATATAATAATTTAAGATATATGACAACTTCATCATCTGCTTTTGATAGAGATGTAATTGATGCCTTGTTTGACGATGATGGAAATATCTATTACTGGAAACAAGAAAATTCGAATTTATTGCTGCGTTATATTAGTCATTCAGACAAGCAAAACAAGATAGACCTTTATTCTGTTAAAGCAAAAGAAAATTCTAAAATTACTTTGTTGTCCTGTGGATTAATTAATCAAGTTGCTCCCGTCAGTTTTTCAATTCTCACTGTTGGCGACAAAACAAATGGAATAATTGCCGGAAAAAATTACAAACTATATTTATCCGGAGAAGAAATAGATAAATTCTTTTCTTTCGAAAAGAAAGATATTTATGTCCCGAAAAAGATTTCTAAAAGCGATAAAAAATTGTCTTTATATTTGTTAAATAAAAATATAATAACATTTGTTAAATCAAACTTCACTAATTCAAGATTAATTTTTGAAAATATATCTGAACAGAAGAATGTAAATTTCTTTGTTGTTAAAAAATTTTTAGATAATGAATTGACCTTATTGTTTACAAATAACTTCGATAATTGTATTGAGATTAAAAAATTGAAATGAAAAAGTTTTTAGCGATAATTTTAATCTCATTAGTTTCTCTTGCACAGAAAAGGGAAGCTAAAGTTGATTCTTTATGTGATTTATGTACAAGAATAATAAATATGAATTCGACCGAAATTGGTAATGAAGATACAAATTATATTAAATGTGGTTTCGAACTGATTAATAATATCAAATTTGCCTCCTACCTTGCTTCGGATAAATTGAAATATAAGATTAATAAAATTTTATCACGACCAACTACCGATACAAGTATTGTTACTCCCGAAGGTTTTTTTAGGTTACATTATTACTCTACAGGAAATGAAGCCCCTAAGTACAACATTTCAGATTTTGCAAAAGCACTGGATTCAGCTTATAATTTTGAAGTGAATTTTCTTGGTTATCCTCCTCCACCAAAAGATAACGGATTAGGTGGTGATGACAAATATGATATTTACATTATAAATCTTGGTGGCATGTACGGTTATACTGAAAGTGAAACAGAAATATATCCGGGCAGTTTGACCTTTACAAGTTTTATTGTTGTAGATAATGATTTTTCAGGGTTTTATACAACTGGTATTAATGCAGCAAAAGTTACCGCAGCTCACGAATTTTTTCATGCTATACAAATGGGGAATTATATACTCCGGAGAAATAATCAGGATGAAATTATAGATGCTTATTTTTATGAATTGTGTTCAACAGCAATGGAAGAATTTGTCTTCGATGATGTAAATGATTATTACGGTTACATGAAAAGTTATTTCAATAATACAGACAAAGTATTTACACTTAATAATGGATATAACCTTGCTGTCTGGAATATTTATTTACAAAAAAAATATGGCTTCAATGTTCTTAAAAAACAGTGGGAATATCTTAAAAATATGAGAGCTTTATTAGCTATTGATTACAGTCTTAATGATGTCGGGTCTGATTTTTCAAAAGCTTATAGTGAATTTGGCATTTGGACATATTTTACAAATTACAGGACGATTCCCAATAAATATTTTAAAGAAAGTGAAAAATATCCTTTAATCCGGCATACAAGCGAGTTATCGTTTACAGTTCCGGGAAGAATTGTAAATATCAATGCACTACCTTCATCAAATAATTTTATTAGATTTGTTAACAAATCCTCAGGAAAAAATGATTCGCTGACGGTACTTTTAAGTAATTCTAATATTCAAAACGCTATTTCAAATTCATCAGTTACATCTTCCTGCGAATATTCTCTATCATCTGCAAACACAACGGGTTTTAAACAAATATCAGATTATTACTTTCGAAAAGTTTCATCTGATGAATTGAAGTATTTTGCTGTTGCTGAAGTATTGAATAACCTGCTTATAGAAGGGACTGAAACTTTTTCTAATGAAGTGAGCTATGTTTATCCTTCACCATTTAAGTATGATGGACAAAGTAATTACATAAGCATCCCGGTTGAATTATCGGATGTAGAAGTTGAAGTCTTTGTCTTTACAATTTCAAATCATTTAGTATGTTCCTTTAAAAAAAATTGTTCACGGGATAATTACGGGAACTGGGTAGTAACATGGAATGGAAGAAATTCTGAGAACCAAAAACTACCTACTGGTGTTTACCTATATAGTGTAAAGAATAACATCAAAGTGAAAAAAGGTAAATTGGTAATTATTAATGAATAGCTATACCTTAAAAGTTGATTCGATTTCAAAGTATTTTGGCAGAAGATTAATTTTTAAAGAAATAAGTCTTGATTTTACAGAAAATGGAATTTATGGAATTGCGGGTCCTAATGGTTCTGGAAAATCAACTTTAGTCAAAATTCTTGCAGGTATAATATCTCCTTCTGGCGGACAGCTTATTCATTCTTGCAATGGAAAAAAAATCAATTCCGAAGAGCTGCATAATTATATTGGTTTTGTCTCCCCATATCTTGTGCTTTATGATGAATTCTCTGCTGAGGAAAACATTAAAGTTATTGAAAAGATACGAGGGAAAAATTTTGAGAAAGAGCGATTTGATTTTCTTTTTAATGCAGTTGGATTGCATGATAGAAGAAAAGATTTATTAAAGACTTATTCTTCGGGAATGAAACAAAGAATGAAATTTATTTTTGCAATGATTCATTCTCCTGATTTATTGATACTTGATGAACCAACGTCCAATCTCGATGAAGAGGGAAAAGAAAAAATTTATAGCCTCATAAAAAAAGAAGCTGAATCAAACATTGTACTGGTTGCATCCAATGAAGAACAAGATCTTAAATTGTGTTCAAGCGTCTTAAATCTTAGCGGATACAGGAACGATAAATGAAATCCTATTGGTTGTTTAAAAAAGATTTTTCTTCAGAAGTAAGAACAAGATATGCTGTTAATTCACTTGCTATGTTTATACTTGTAGCTATAAGTGTTATTTTATTTTCCATAGGAAATGAAAAAATCTCCGATTATCTTGCGGGTGGTTTGTTCTGGGTAGTTATCTTTTTTACATCAATGAGCGGGTTATCAAGAGCATTTGTATCAGAAGAAGAAAGAGGTACAACTTTAACTTTACAGCTAATAGCCTCTCCTTTAACTGTGTTTGGAGGAAAGCTGTTGTTTAATTTGATCTTAATCTTTACAATGAACCTGATAATAGCAGTTCTTTACTCAATGCTATTTGAAGCGTTTGTAATTAAAAATTTATTGCTCTTTATTTCAGCGTTCATTCTTGGAAATATCGGAATTGCAGTTTCTTCAACAATAATCGCTGCTATAATTTCTAAGGCGGGTTCTAAAGGAACACTGTATCCTGTTTTAGCGTTTCCAATTCTTTTACCTCTGATCTTAATTCTTATTGAAATAACAAAGCTTTCAATGGATGGAGTAGGATTGGCTGATGGTGTTGTAGAGCTTGCAGTTTTATTTTGTTACGATGTGATAATGCTTTCTGCATCATTTTTGCTTTTTGATTTTATTTGGAAAGATTGAATTTTTATTAAATAATTAATTTTTATTATGATTTGGAAAACATTTCTTTTTATCTTAATGGTTTTTGTTGTGGTTGCAGGAATATCATTTCCGGTTATTGACCAACCCGTAAAATGGTATGAATTTCCGAATATTCCAGGACTTGGAGAAAATGCTAAAATAATTTTTTTCCATGTTCCCACAGCATGGTTAACAGTTCTTGCTTTTTTGATGTCAACTATTTTTAGTGTAAAATACCTGAAGAAAAGAAATCTTGATGATGATGCAAAAGCATTTACATCTGCTCAGCTTGGAATGATTTTTTGCATTCTTGCAACAGTTACCGGAGCAGTCTGGTCTAAATTTGCTTGGGGTTCTTTTTGGAGTTGGGACCCAAGACAAACGAGTATATTTGCTTTGTTATTAATCTATGGAGCTTTATTTGCTCTCCGCTCAGCAGTCGAAAATGAAGAGAAGAGGGCTTCTTTATCAGCTGTATATTCATCTATTGCTTTCATTACTGTTCCTTTTTTTATTTTTATTATGCCAAGAATTATGAAAGGGCTTCATCCGGGTTCGGCTGATGATACAAATGCTGGTCCTGTAGTAAATTTTAAAATGAATGGTAATATGTTTCTCGTATTCTTTATTTCATTAATTGCTTTTACAATTTTGTATTTCTGGATTTGGAATATTGGATATAAATCTCTTATAATAAAAGATAAATTCGATAAAAAATTAAAATAATGTGAGGTGAATTGTGGAAAACTTTTTCGCAAATAATGCTATTTATATTGTGATGATTATTGTACTGATTGTCTGGACAGGAATATTTTCATACTTGTTCAGTTTAGATAAACGTTTAAAGAAGATTGAAAAAGAGGTCAAGGAAAATAAAATATGAATAATAAATATATCTTTGGTGGTATTATCGTTGTAGTCTTTCTTGGATTGATGTTATATCTTTTTACACAAAGCAACATTCAATATGAAAGTGATTTTACCAAAGTGATGGAAAAGCAAAGAGTTGTAAAAGCAACTGGCAGCTGGGTTAAAGAAAAAAATTATGAAATTAATAAACAACAAAAGACCTTTTCATTTTATATGAAAGATGACAAAGGAAAAGAGATGAAGGTAATTTGCAGCGGTACAATCCCAAATAATTTTGAATCAGCTACGAGTGTTGTTGTTACGGGTGTTTATAAAGATGGATGTTTTCAAGCTAAAGAAATTTTGACAAAATGTCCTTCAAAGTACCAGGATCAGAAAACAGTTAAATCTTCTTAAAGGAAATTTAACTTAAAGAAATAATTTTTAAAGGAGTTTTAATGGCGGGCAATATCATATTATCTGTTGCATTAGTGTTTAGTGTGTTTTCAATGATAATGTTTTATCTGAATTATAAAGGGAACAAAAATACTCTAAATTATGCAAGGTTATCATATCATCTAATGACGATGTTGATTATAGTTGCATCTTCATTTTTACTTTATCTTATACTTACACATCAATACCAGTATAAATATATTTATGAATACAGTAATGACGACCTGTCGATTGGATTTTTAATTTCTACTTTTTGGGCAGGACAAGAAGGTAGTTTTTTACTCTGGCTTCTATTAACTTCCATTATTGGAGTTTTTTTACAATCATATACTTCAAAGAGGGAGGACCTTGAAGCAAGGGTAATGTCTGTGTTTACCCTTGCAACATCTTTCTTGTTGATAATGGTTTCGCCTTTAATGAAAAGTCCTTTTATGTATGTCTGGGCTGAACCAACATTTCTAGATGCAGCTAAATTAAATTCTGCTTTTTTCAATTTACCGTTTTTACAGAATTATATGTTCAGCGACCAGAGCTCAGGACAAAATTTAATAAAAATAGATCTAACTCTTGTGGCACAATTCAATGCAACCGGTATTGCAATAAGTGATTTTATTATTCACGGAAAAGGATTGAATCCACTTTTACAAAATTTCTGGATGCAGATTCATCCACCTATTTTATTTGCTGGATTTGCAATGGCAACTGTTCCTTTTTCTTTTGCCGTTTCAGCACTAATGAAAAATGATTATAAAGATTGGATAAAGCAGTCATTGCCTTGGCTTCTTGCAGGTTCTGGTGTACTCGGTTTAGGAATTATGCTGGGCGGCTATTGGGCTTACGGAATTCTTGGTTGGGGGGGCTATTGGGCTTGGGATCCTGTTGAAAATTCTTCTCTTGTTCCATGGCTTGTTAGTGTTGCAGCTATTCATACAATGATTGTTCAAAAAAGAACTCAACAAAAAACAGGTGGAATAGGAAAGTATGCAAAAACAAATTTGATACTTAGTATTCTTGTTTATGTGCTGGTAATTTATTCAACTTTTTTAACAAGAAGTGGAATACTTGGAGATTCTTCAGTTCATTCTTTTGCTGAACCGGGAAGGGTTGTTTATTTGTTCCTGGTAATATTTGTAATAACATTTACTCTACTTGGTGCAGGGATGATAATTTACAGATGGAAGTCTTTGTCTGAAAAAACAGAAACGGATGAAAGTATTTTATCTCGTGAATTATCCTTATTTTCTGCAGCAGTTGCATTAGGTGCTTCTGCTTTGATAGTACTGCTTGGTACATCTGCTCCGATTTTTGGAATGTCTGTACAAACTTCTTTTTATAACAGGATGCATGTTCCTCTTGCAATAATTATTGGTTTATTAAACGGATTTAGTCTTTTACTGAAGTGGAAAGAAACTGATGGCAAGGAGATGATTAAACAATCTCGCTTTTCTATCATTGCTACAATTGTCTCTACAATTTTAATTATAGCTTTTGGAAAAGTTTATAATTTAATGATGATTTTTCTTTCGACTTCTGCTTTGTTTACGATTTTTGTCAACATTGAAATTGCATTAAAAGTAATTAAAGGGAATAAATCAATGCTTGGGTCATATATTTCACACATTGGTATTGCTGTTTTTATTTTGGGAGTGATCGGCTCTTCTGCTTATAGTGAACATATGGATATAGATATTGAAAAAGGAAAATCGGTTAATGCTCTTGGTTATCAGCTTGAGTTTGCAGGCATCAATCCAATTGAAAATAATACAAAGTATGAGTTTATCATTAACGTAAAAAAAGGGAACTCGTCACAGAAGATTAAACCGGTTATGTATATAAGTCCATTTAATAATGGTCTGATGAGGGAACCAGATATACTTGAAGGATTATTCAAAGATTTTTACGTTTCTCCTGTTAGTTATGATGAAGGACAAACAGATAGAAGTAATGTTACTCATTCGACTATGAATATTGGTGATATAATTCAATTCAATGAAGCTAATATTAAATATTTGGAATTTATTAAACCCGATTTACAGGTGATGCGAACCGGCGGTGATTTTAAAATGGGTGCAAAACTCGAAATTGAAAAATCAGGCAGAAAATATGAATCCGAAGTATTGCTTGTAAATACAAATAATCAGATGCAAAACATTCCAGCAAAAATTGATGAAGCAGGAATTATAGTTGATATTGAAAACATTGATCCTGTTTCTAAAAAAGCCAATCTTGTTCTGTCGGTTATAAATTCACAGGTTACAGCTACTTCTCCAAAAGAATTTCTTTCTGTTACAGTAAGTACGAAGCCGTTTGTCAGTTTTGTATGGATTGGTGTAGGGATATTAACAATGGGATTTTTTGTCTCAATGTATAGAAGGTTACGTGAGTCATTAGCATGATGATAGAACTAAATTAAATGAGAGCGAAATCACTTCGCTCTTTTTTTTTACAAAACAATATTTGATTTTAGGAATAATTAATTTAATTTTGACTTGGAAAAATCAAAGAAATAAATTTGTTTTTTAATTATTCTTTAATCAATATACAAGGAGCTATATGAAAAAGTTATTCTTTATTTATTCACTTTTAATCGTTTTTCTGCTTATTGGATGTAAGAAAAAAGACGACAATCCTACTTCTCCCAGTGGTAACAACGACATACCGACCGACCCTGTAAATGTTACTGTTCCCGCACCAACAATTAATAATATTCAACCAACAGCAACGTTTACTTCACCGGCAAGTAACCCAAGCAGAATTCAAATTAACTTGACTGGATTATTAGACCCTACTACAGGTAATCCTATCACACTTACATACAATAGTTCAAATCCATCATCATCAAACATCTTTATAACAGAAGATGGAGTAACTCAGGGCTTGAAAGTTACAAAGGTTGGTAGTGGTACAACGCTAACTGCTGACGTTTGTTTCTTGGTAGATAATTCCGGCAGCATGTATGAAGAAGCTGATTCTATAGCTGCAGGCATTATTAAATTTGCAAATTATTTACAGGCAAGTGGTCTTGATGTAAAATTTGCAGTAGTTGGACAAGGATATAGTGGTGGTGAAATAGCAGGAGGTATTAATTTTACAACTGCAACCAATATTTCAAATTTTTTGAATAGAACTGGATATACGGGGACAAGCCGAACTTATGGATTTTCAGGGACAGATAGTGCCTCTCTTGCAACTAAAGCATATTCCTTTGCTACAAGTGTATATGGTGAAAATCTGGTTAAGGCGGCAAGTTTTGCAGATACTTTTTACACTTGGCGATCTGGTGCACAGAGAATATTTATTGCTTTCACTGATGAAGGAACTCAACCAGGAAGTTCTATTTATAAGACCACTTATGCTTGTGCAAAGTTTTCAGGCAAAGCAACAATTCATACTGTGTTCAGTGTTCCTAATTCATATTGGACAGGTTCAGTTCCTGATACATCTAAAGAATGGAACAATTACACAGATTGGAATGCAAGCTATGAAAGACCTTGGAAATTGTCTGAATGTACAGGTGGAACAATTAAATTTATACATTCAACTTCATACGATTTAAATTTATTAAATTTACCTGTTACTGGTGCTTTGTCTAATAGTTATCTTGTTGAATATATTGGAAATAATAACAACACTCAGCACACTGTTGTTATTACAATTATTACAACTACTGCTGACGGCAAAAAAGAATATAAAGTAACGTACTGACGAAGTAATTTATTTATAAATTATAAGGCTGTCTTGATAAGGCAGCCTTTTTTTATTTTTTAACTAAAAATTTCTCTAATTGGAAGTAAATAACTGAGAAAAGAAATCCAAAACCAATCCCTATAACTGCTCCACCCACTATATCAGAAGGGTAGTGCAAACCAAGGTAAACACGTGAGATTGAAACGAGACTGGCAATTATTATTAGTATCCATTTTAAATTAGGATAAAGCCTTGAAAAAAATATAGCTGCTGCAAAATTATTTAATGCGTGATTTGATGGAAAAGAAAATGTCCCTTGCTTTCCTAATGGCAGAATCGCATCGGATAAAACATTGCATGGACGAATACGTGCAAATAATTCTTTCAGAATTCTATAACCGAATTGATCGGAAACTATAATTAATAAGATTACAAGAATTGCAGCAATTTTCCCTTTTCTCCCGCCATTAAAGAATAGAATTCCCCAAAGAATTATATAAGCGATTATCCAGTATTTTACATCTGTAATTGGAATAAAAAACTTATCCAGCACATTGTTTGATAAAGTGTGATTGAAAAAGTAGAAAATCGATAAATCTATAGAGTAAAGAAAATCTAACATAATGAATAAAATTCTTTTGATAAATTTTTTGAAATTGGTAATTTAACTTACGACATTAATTGAAAATATTTTCAGGAATATTTCAAATGAAAAAAGTTGAATTAAAATGAAATTAACTAAACAGAAATCAGTAAAGTCCACATTTTTTAAACGAAAATATTCTATTTTGGATTTCTTAAGCAATCCAGCTAGTCTTTTTGATTCGGACAAATATCAATACATTAAAAAAGAATCAGAAGAATATCTTGTTGTTCCGCTAAAAGTCATAACTCTTTTAATTGCCATCTCAGGTTTATTTGCAATGGTTTTTGAAGTAAGATATTCATCGCATTTTTCTTTTGAAATATATTTAACCCGGCTTCTTGCTACTCTAATAGCATTTATTATTCTTGTCGTTTTGCATACAAAACATGCATTAAAAAATCCTGTTATGTTAGTTCATATACTTCTGCTGACTATTATTGCTTCCAGCGGTTATATGATTTATTTAATGCCGAAAACTCTTATTGTTAATACACAAATTGTTGGACTGATGATTTTTACTTCGGCTTTATTTCTTAGCTGGGAAGTGAAAAACCAGATAATAGTAGCAATCTATTATAACTTTGTATTTGCTGCAGCAATTTTATTCAATAAAAAAGAAATATACTTTTTACCAAATTTAATTGAGTCGTTGCTTTTTGTTATCTTTTTAAGTTTAATATCAGTTGTAGGCAGTGCTGTTAATTTCAAACTTAGAAGTGAACTTGCGGAAAAGTCTTTTAAGATTAAACAATCAGCAAAAAAATATCGCTCAATAATTGAAAATTCAATTGAGGGAATATTTCAAACAACTCCTTCAGGCCGATTTGTAACCGTAAATAGTGCATTAATGAACTTACTTGGATATGAATCATTTGAGGAAATGAAAAATTTAAGTTTGACAAAAGATATCTATACTATACCTAGGGACAGAGATGAAATTGTAGAAATGCTAAGAAAGACAGGAGAGGTGAAAGCTCACCAAGCAAGGTTGAAAAGAAAAGATGGAAAAATAATTTTTGTTCAGATTAATGCAAGAGTTGTAAAAGATGATGTTGATGATCGTTATTTATTCGAAGGTTCGCTACGTGATATAACCGAACAAATTCGTCTTGAAGAAGAAAGAAGAAAAGCAGAAGAACAATTAAAAACAGAAAAAGCCAAATCCGATATCCTTGCTAAAGAAGCATTAAAATCAAGTGAAATAAAAAGTCAGTTTCTTGCAAATATGTCGCACGAAATAAGAACACCAATGAATGGTGTAATAGGTTTTCTTACACTTATTGAGCAGGGGACTTACCGGACACAACAGGAATTAAAAGATCTGGTTGCAAGCGCTCGAAATTCGGCAGAAACACTTCTTGAATTAATAAATAATATATTAGATTTTTCTAAAATTGAAGCCGGTAAATTTGAACTTAAAGAAGTTCCTTTCAATATGCGGGAACTTTTAAACGAAGCAATAGGAACTGTTATTACTGCGGCGAATGAAAAAAAATTATCCATCAATGTAGATATTGAAACAGGTGCTCATCTTCATCTTATTGGTGACGCTACAAGAATTCGTCAAATTTATATTAATTTACTATCGAATGCAATCAAGTTTACTAACCAAGGTTCTGTTAATATTCATATAAGTTCAGAGAAATTAGAAGATGATAAAGTTAAGATAACCTCTTTTGTGCAAGATACAGGAGTAGGAATTCCTCATGAAAGGATTAAATATCTCTTTCAGCCTTTCTCTCAACTAGATGGATCCTATACTAGAAAATTTGGCGGAACAGGTTTGGGATTAGCAATCTGCAAAGAGTTGGTATCAATGATGAATGGCTCAATTAAGGTTGAGAGTGCTCCAAATAATGGAAGTAAGTTTACTTTTTCAATTTTACTTAAAGTTCAAAAACAATCGAGTGTTATTGGTACTTTAAAAAGCAAAGTTAAACCTTCTGAACTTGAACAAAGAAAGATTGTTGAAACAAAATTATTTGCAAACGAATTTAAAAGTCAGCGAGAAAAATTTAGAATCTTGCTTGCAGAAGATAATGCAGTAAATCAAAAAGTTGCATTAAAAATTTTGCAGACTGCAGGATTACAAGCTAAAGCTGTTGGTAATGGAGGCGAAGCTATACAGGAAATTAAAGAAAATCCATGCTACAATTTAATATTAATGGATGTTCAAATGCCGGAAGTTGATGGTTTTACTGCAACTCAACGAATCCGTGAAATGGGTGATTATGGTTATTCTATTCCAATTATTGCTATGACAGCTCATGCAATGTCGGGTGATAGAGATAAATGTATTGCGGCAGGTATGAATGATTATTTAACCAAACCTATTCGCACCGATGATTTGATTAGTGTAATAGATAAATGGTTAAACATTAAAGTTGATCCATTAAGCATTGCAGAAATTGATGAACCAACGCCAATGGATGATGTTTTCGACAGGAAACATTTTTCATCAATTAGTATGGATAATGCTGATTTCCAAAAAGAATTATTAACTACATATTTAAGTGATACAACAGGTCGTCTTGAGAAACTTGAAGCGTTCATTCGCGAAAGCAATTTCCAGAAAATCGCTTCTGAAAGCCATACCTTAAAAGGGGCAAGTTTATCTATTGGTGCAAAGTTAATGGGGGAAGAAGCAAAAGCAATTGAAATGGCAGCTAAGCAAAATAATCTTACTATTGTTTTGGAAAAATTAGATGCAATTAAAAAAGCATTTGAAACTACGAGTCAATTGGTTCAGGAGTTTATAGTATAAAAAAGTGGAAGCGTTAACTTCCACTTCTTTGCAGCAGAAAATTATTTCATCAGCAGGACTTCTTTTACTCTCTCCATTGCCCAATCAATATCTTCTTTTTTAATAACAAGTGGAGGAGCAAATCTTATTACGTGTGAATGAGTTTCTTTACACAGAACACCTTTTTTCATTAATGCTTCACAGAATCTTCTTGCACCACCTGCTTCTGGATGAAGCTCAACACCAATGAATAATCCTTTGCCTCGAATTTCTTTAACGTGAGGTGAATTAATTTCGCGCAATTTAGCTCTGAAGTATTTTCCCAGTTCAAATGAATTTTCGACAAGTTTTTCTTCTACAAGCACTTTAAGACTTTCTCTTGCAATGGCAGCACCAAGTGGATTTCCGCCAAATGTTGAACCATGATCTCCTGGATTAAATACACCAAGAACTTGCTTGTCAGATAAAACGGCTGAAACAGGATAACATCCACCCGAGAGAGCTTTGCCAATAATTACTACGTCAGGACGAATGCCTTCATAATAATGTGCAAAAAGTTTTCCGCTTCTTCCAAGTCCTGATTGTATTTCATCAGTTATAAATAAAACATTGTTCTTTTTGCAAACTTCAAATGCTTTTTTAAGATATCCATCCGGAGGGACACAAACTCCACCTTCACCTTGAATAGGTTCAACTATAAAGGCAACAGTATTTGGAGTAATTGCTTTTTCCAGTTCTTCAGCATTTCCATATTCAATAATTTTAAAACCGGGAGTGAATGGTGCATAACCATCTTTATATTGTTCTTCTGTAGAGAAGCTGATAATCGTAATTGTTCTCCCCGCAAAGTTATTATTACAAACAATTATTTCTGCAGAATTTTCTTTGACACCTTTTATTTTGTAGCCCCATTTACGTGCAGCTTTTAGAGCTGTTTCTACGGCTTCAGCTCCGCTATTCATTGGTAAAACCATTTCATAACCGGTAAGTTCACATAATTCCTGACATAAGAGGGGAAGTTGATCATTTCTAAAAGCACGTGATGTTAGTGTTACTTTGTCAGCCTGTTCTTTTAAAACTTTAATTATTCTTGGATGACAATGTCCCTGGTTAACAGCAGAATAAGCAGCAAGACAGTCAAGGTATTTGTTTCCATCAACATCCCAAACCCATATTCCTTCGGCTTTATTTATTACAACATCGAGAGGATGATAATTGTGGGCACCGAATTTTTCTTCAATTGCGATAAAATCTTTTGTTGTCATATTACTCCTAAATTTTAAATTTCTTATGAACAAAATTATCTGTTAAATGGCTGACTTCAAAGGAGAATATAAATGTAGTGAAATGGATTTTTCATTGATTGCAATAAATAATTCAATCTTTATTTTGAACTATTTTCAGTTTATTAATTGTTCGATAATTATATGAGAAAATTTTTAAACAGTTTTCAGTTTATAAGCAGTAGACTATGCTTTTAATATTTTGAAACTTTTTGTATAATTCCACAGAAGATTAAGTTTATTATTAAAAAAGAGAGAGAATTATGGTTACGTATAAAGAATTAGGACTCGTCAATTCAAAAGAATTATTTAAAAATGCAGTTAAAGGTGGATATGCAATTCCCGCATTTAATTTCAATAACCTTGAACAATTACAGGCTATTATAGGAGCTTGCGTAGAAACCAAATCACCAGTTATTTTACAGGTTTCAAGTGGTGCAAGAAAATATGCCAATCAAACACTGTTGAAACATCTTGCAAAAGGCGCAGTGGATTATGCTAAAGAACTCGGGTATGAAATTCCAATTGTTCTTCATCTTGATCACGGAGATACTTTTGAATTATGTAAGTCTTGTGTTGAATCAGGTTTTTCTTCTGTTATGATTGATGGGTCGCATCATCCTTACGAGAAGAACGTCGAGCTTACAAAACAGGTGGTTGAATATGCTCACAGGTATGATGTTTCCGTTGAAGGGGAACTTGGTGTGCTGGCTGGAATTGAAGATGAAGTATCAAGCGAAGTTTCTCATTATACTAAGCCGGAAGAAGTTGAAGACTTTGTGAAAAAAACAGGAGTAGATTCTCTTGCCATTTCTATCGGGACTTCTCATGGTGCAAATAAGTTTACTCCGGCACAATGCACACGCAATGAAGATGGAATACTAATTCCTCCTCCTCTTCGTTTTGATATTTTAGAAGAAATTGAAAAAAGAATTCCTGGTTTTCCAATTGTTTTACATGGGGCTTCATCGGTTCCGGTTAATCTTGTAAAAATCATTAATTCAAATGGTGGAAAGTTAAAAGACGCAGTTGGTATTCCTGAAGATCAACTGAGGAAGGCAGCCGCTTCAGCGGTTTGTAAAGTTAATATTGATTCTGATGGCAGATTGGCTATGACTGCTGCTATTCGAAAAGTATTTAATGATAGTCCTGCAGAATTTGATCCAAGAAAATATTTAGGTCCAGCTCGTGATTCCTTAAAAGAACTGTATAAACACAAAATTATCAATGTTCTTGGAAGTGCTAACAAAGCATAAAGTTGAAAAGAGGCTTGAATTAATCAAGCCTCTTTTTATTTTAAACTCATCAAGTAATCTACAATTTTTCCTAAGTCTTTTACATCCTTGTCGTTAAACGAAGGCATAATTGTTCTGTATTTCTCTCTAAAAGCCTGAAACCTATCTTTCTCCATATAAGAAGAGGGGTTTCTTAAATAGTTTATCATTTCATCTCTTGAGTACAATGATGATAAGCCAATGATTGATGGGGCTAAAGCAGTTCCTTTCAAATCGTTGCCATGACATCTGAGACATCCAAATTGATTCATAATTTCTTGTGCCTGATTACTGTTCTCTTCCATCTTATTATTGTTAGTCATGTCTATTCCCTGCGGGTGTTCTGTTTTATTTGTCGTCAATTCCTGTAAGAAGAAAAGAATAACGAAAGCTAATACAAAAGCACCAAGCCAGATTTGAGTTTTAGTCATATATCTCCATTATTTTTGCAGCAATTTACAAAAAGTTTTTATTCGGTTTCAATTACTTTATCGTAGTATGTTTTAAAAGATTTTATTGCAGAAAGAATAGCTCTTGCCATTTCTTCCTGTCCTTCTTTGCTTTTTAGATAATTAGCATCATTCGAGTTAGAAATAAATGCTGTTTCGATTAGTACACTTGGCATTGATGCGCCAACAAGGACATAAAATCCCGCTTGTTTTACTCCACGAGATTTTATTCTTAATTTATCATTTACCTGTTGATGCAGCAACTCTGCAAACTTTTCAGAGTACTTCATATATGATGAATGAGCCATACTAACGAGGATGAAATTTTCATCTGTCAATTTCTGATAACGCGATGGATTATCTTCATATTCAATCACTTTATTTTCCTGATTTGCTATTTGTATTGCATCTTCAGTTCTGCCCGGTCTTAATAAATATACTTCAAAACCGCTTGCCGGACCGGGTTTTTGAGGTTGAGAATTACAATGAATGGAGATAAAAAGTTTTCCGTTATTCTCATTAGCAATTTTACCTCGCCTGTATAATTCAATAAATCGATCATCTTTACGAGTATAAACAACTTTTATCTCTGGAAAGTGTTCGGAAATAAGAGAGCCAAGTTTTAAAGCAATCCCAAGATTGATTTCTTTTTCTACAGCACCATTAACACCAATGGCTCCATAATCTTTGCCACCATGTCCGGCATCGATAACAATTACATCAAAATTCCATTTCTCTTTTTTGGAATCAAGATTAGTGTTTACAAATTTTTTACTATGAATTGTAACAAGTATCTCATTTCCATTTCTGGAATTAATTACTTCATAAGATGTAAAATCTTTTGTTAAAGGGATCTTTATAAAAGCATCATCTCCAGCATTAGAAAGAAAAACATCTTTAACTAAACCTTTTGATAAAGTCGTAGTTTTTGCTGTGTTATTAAAATTTATTTTTGGAAATATAATGATAATTGTGTCTTTAAGCAGTGAATGGTTGACAGATTTTATAGGTGAACTCAACTTAATTGTGAGTAAAGTTCCGTTTGCTTTTTCTAATAAGTTGAATTTAGGAGTAATACCATTTTGTGTTTTTATTAAAGTGTCTTTTTTATCAACATTTATTTCTTTAACAATTTCTGATGATATACCTTTAACGTTGATATCTTTACCGAAACAGATTGTTAATATTTTTTGTAAATGATGGACAGGAAGAAAAATTGATTCTTTATAGAGAGTATTTACAGGTATCTGCAAAGTATTTACCGAGTTATCATCTTTTTTTACCAAAACAATAAATGGATTATTAGCAGTAATTCTTAAAATGTATTCGGAAAATTTTAACTCAGCTTTTTTATTTGAAGGATTAAAAAAATAATTAAGTGAAAATTTATCTGCCAGGTCTTTTGAAGATATATAAATAATCTCTTTGTGTTTTAATGATAGTATTTCTTTTGTTTCATTTCCAATGGTTACTTTTTGATAAAAAAAATCCTGTGCTATAGATGCTTGAGCAAAAAGTAAAAGTATAGTTACAAATCTTATCATTCACTATCCAATAAAAGGAATCATAAATCCGGTACGCTTTTTATATTTACCATATTCATCTTTGAAATGTTTAAGTAAAATTTTTTCTTCAAGTGAAGCACGAAGAATTAAAAGCGGTATTTCTATTATTGCTAAAGGCAAAACGACAAAACTTAGTGTGGCAGCCGCTGCTGATAAATCGATAATTATTTGTGAAATGTAATGTGGATGACGAATCAATTTATATGGTCCGTTATTAACAATTGAATGCTTATTAAAAACTACTATATCCTGTGAATAATTTTTACCAAGCGATTTATAAGCCCATACTTGCAACCATGAGAAAACAAGATAAATTACAAGAGCTGTCAATCTAATGTTTTGTTGTTCGTTTGAATAATTTAAAGTTCCAATCTGGAATACGGCAAGAATAAGTGCAATTAAAGAAAGAGTAGTGACTAACAAAGGTAAAGTTTGCAAGTAGCTTTGGGGTTTGTCTTTAACCTGTGTTATTGTTGACTTGAATCCGGCTTTTGCACCAGAAAAGTTTGCACCAAAAATAAGTACGATATTAATGGCAATAATAATGTTTATTGGATCCATAATTAAAAAATCTTTTTCTCAAAAATAATAGAAAAGTATTGAAGATTAATTAAATTTTCTTAACAGGTTTAAATATCTTTCCTGATCATCAATTGGAGGAATATCAGTAATTCGGTCTAGATCATAGCTGTAATTCATTTTGCTCAGAAGATTATCAATTTCACAAAACATTGGTTCCATCGGAAACTCGTTATCTCTTAAATAATGTATTAGCTTTAAAGTTTTAAATCCATCAAACCATAGATTCTTTTGTTTGGAAACCTGTGTATCAGAGGAAGAATTTGTTAAAATTGTTTTCCAATCTTTCTGAAATTTTTGTTGAACCAAAAAATCAAATAAAGCATGACTAATCCTTTTTGCATTATCCAGATAATAAATTTCATCATAGATTTTTTTGTCAAGAAAAATTGCGAGCCAGTGTTTTAACACAACAAAACTTTGATGAGAATAAACAAGATATTCATCATGAGTTTTAGAATGATACCGATTTACTCTTTGTCCAGTGCCAAAAGGAACTCTCCAGGAACCTCTTGGGGAAGGGTAAACTCTAGCGAATTCAATTTGCTTTATTTTAGTTACTTTAGCTAATTTTTCAATGAAGTAGAAATCTTCTGCTGCTTTCTTTTTATTCATCCCGCCAATTTTTATATAACTAAGATAATCGCAAGCCATTGAAGAACCAATAGTATGAAATGCATATGGAGATTTTGCATATTGCAATCCAAGCACATAGTATCGCAGAAAAAGCTCGTAACACACTATTGCAGCATATTCTTCAGCTTTTCCATCAAGCGGATGTTCAAAAGGAATGTTTGCTGCCGAGAAATTTTTATCATTAAACTGTTTATAAATTTCAGACAAATAATTTTCTGAAACAATGCAGTCAGCATCAAGACAAAGAAGTATTTTCTTGTTGGGAGAGGAATAATCGAACATAGATAAAACTAAATCCATTCCAATTTTTCTGGCAAGTCCAACGCCTGCATCTTTTGTAGGCAATTCTTTTCCCGAAGTAGAAGCGTCTACAAGTCCAAAATTAAGTTTTGAATTTCTACATTTTGAAATCAATGAATCATCTGAGATAGCTTCACTAAAGATTGAACGAATTAATTCTATACTTTTTTTATTATCATTTTTTATTTCAACTGATGAATCAATTGAATTATTAATTACAAAAAGTATTAAAGTGTCATCGAAATAAGTTTTGTCATTATCCAATAATGATTCGATGAGTTTGCGAATATTATTGTATTCGCAAATTGCGGGAATAACAACAGCAAGATTTACACGATGATTTAATGAGGTTTCAATATTCCATCCTGGTAAAGAAAATTTTTTTAGATACTGATCAACTTCAAAAGGAATTTGCATAAAAATTCTTTTTAATTATTTCTTGTGCTTGCTCAAAATTTAAACCATCTAACCAAAAAATTTTTATTCCTTCTCTTTCCATTTTCCTAAACCATGTCATCTGTCTTTTAGCAAATTGATGAATGCTTATATTTAGTTTGTTGAACATCTCTTCATATGTCATTTCATTTAACAAGTATTTAGATATGTAACGATATTCAAGTCCAAAATAATCAAGCTTTTGCGAAGTAATTCCCGAAGCCAACAATTCTTTAACTTCTTCAATCATTCCGTTTTCAAGCCTTAGTTTTAACCTATTAGTAATTTTTTGTTTTATTTCTTCGCGGGGAAGATTAATTCCTAACGTTAAAGAGTTAATTTCTTTTTTAAAATCCATTGTCTTATTTGAGTTAGCTTTTGCCACCAATATGGCTTGAATTGTACGCTGTTTGTCGTTTAAATCCGTTGAATTGTGAAGTTTTGAATTAAGTCCTTTGAGTATATTTTGTAATTCATCAAGAGGTAAACTATTAAGAAACTCTCTTTCGTTTTTATCGTCAATTGTTTTTGCCAGTTTATATTTTTGTAGTACAGAACTAAGATACATACCGGTACCACCAACAAGCATAGGAATTTTTTTGTCGTCCACAATAGAAGAAAAAATCTTTAGAAAATCCTGTTGAAAAAGAAATAAATTATATTCATCGGTTGGCTCAACAATATCTATTAAATGATATGGTATTAATTTGTCATCAACTATATAATCGTGATAATCTTTTCCGGTTCCTATATTTAACTTTTTATATACCTGTCGAGAATCAGCAGAGATAATTTCCGCATTAAATTTATTAGCAAGTTTAGCGGCAAGCTTAGTTTTACCAGTTGCTGTTGGACCTAGAATAGTAATGAGGTTGTAGCTCATTATAAATTATTTTTTATACACAGGGAGAGAAATAATAAAGTTAGCTCCTTCGCCAAGTTCACTTTCAACTGAAATACTGCCCTGGTGTTCTTTAATAATTTTTTCAGCAATTGGAAGTCCAAGTCCAACACCTTGTTTTTTACCCTGACTCATATATGGTTCAAATATTCTTTCTTTAAGGCTTTCCGGAATGCCAAGTCCGGTATCTTTGAAAGAAATATTTACAAAGTCATTTTCAACTGAAGTTGTTACATAAAAATTTCCCCCACCCGTCATTGCATCGCAAGCATTTTTAGTAATCTGGTAAAATGCCTGGTACAATTCTTTTTTGTCGGCATTTATATAACAATCAGCTCCGTATTTTTTAAAGAGTTTTACATTCCTGCTTTCAACAAATTCTGCAAGCATTTCGAGAATTTCATCCATCATGGCGTGCAATGTTTGGACTCTTGTTTGTAAGATGGTTTTACCTTCAGAATAGCTTAAAGTAGTTTGGACATTATCAAGAACAAGTGATGCTTGATCGGAAATCATTTCAAGCACCGGATAAATTTCAGGTTGAACGTTTTTCTTTTTAATATGTTCAACAAGACTTTTAATTGTAAGAATTGGTTTTTTCATATCGTTAATTATAAAGTGTGCGACTTTACCTAACGAAGTTAAGCGGTCTGTTCTTAACAATTGCTGGACTAAAGAAGCATTTTCTAATGCAAGTGCAACGTGAATTGATAATGCAGCTAGGAATTTTTCATCTATATCAGAGAACTCACCAGCTGTGCTGTTTAATAATTGTAGTACACCAATAATATAACCATCTCTGTTCTTGATTGGAAAACAAAGCATAGATTTAGTTTTATAACCGCTGGTTTTATCAATTTCAGAATCAAATCGCGGATCGTTTGTTGCATCTTTGATGTTAATAATTTCGCCGGTTTGAGCAACCCAGCCAGCTAATCCCTGTCCAAGTTTTAACCTTATCTCTTCAATGTTTTCACCTTCAATAATTTTAGACCAAAGCACATTCTCATCTTTGTCCACAACATAAAGGGTTCCTCGGTCGGCATTAGTTAAAGAAGTCGCTGCATCTACAATTGATTTAAGTACATCATCAATCTTAATATTAGAATTTACTTTTTCTGCTGCCTGAATTAAAAGTTTTAATTGCTCTCTGTTTAGTTCATTATCTTCAGTTTCTTCTTTGACGGGTTCTTCTTTTTTAAGGTAATCAAGTTCTTTCTCTTCGTGGATTATTTCTGGGGTATCAGCAAGTTCAATGGGTTCTTCTTGAACAGCAGGAAATGTATCTTCAACCGGCAATTCTATTTTTTCTTCTAATTCTATTTTTGAAAAATCCCATTCATCCGGTTCGGCATCTTCCTTCTTATCTGTTTCTTCAAAATTAAAATCCCAGTTTATATCTAAAGTCTCTTCAGATGTTTTAAGCTCATCATTTGAAGGGGTAAACACATTCTTTTCAACATTTTCATCAAATTCTTCTTTTTGATCAATTAGATTATCCCAGGAAAATATTTCAGTTTTTTCTTCAAGAATTTCCTGTTGGATTATCTCATCTGTTCCTGAAGCGAAAGTATCCGTAGTAAGATCTTTTACTTCGGTAGTATTTTCTTCAATAATTTCTTCATTTATTACAGGTTCAGAAGGCAAGTTATTTTGCACTTCTTCTTCTGTAAAATCAATACCCTGGAGATTCGTCATTATTGTTCTGTTTCTGGCAGCAAGATTGTTGAAGTCTGCTCTATTAATACTTAGAAGCAGAGTATTTGTTTGTGCAACTGCCGAGGAAGTTCTACTGGTATTTTCAAGAAATTCTTTTTCACCAAAAAAATCGCCTTTGACTTTAATAAAAATTCTTCTTCCTTCATATACAATACTATGTTTAATTTTAACTTCACCTTCAATAATAAGGTAAATACATTCTGCAGAGTCACCTGCCTGAAAAATAATTTCACCGTCATTAACATTAATTAAATCTTTTTGATTTACTTTTTGTTTTAAATCAGATTCATTAACGTTTTTAAACAAAGCATTTGATTTTAATGCTGCTAAAGTTTTTATTTGCAAAGCCATTTTAATAAATCATTTTTTTAATCCTTTGCAATAATAATGAATTATTTAGAAATTAGAAACGGGATAGAACATTTAAGAAAAAACGACAAAACCCTTCGGCGTATTATAGATGAAAATGAAATTTGTAATCTGTCCCGGAAAAGAAATTACTTTATTCAACTTCTTAAAGCAATAATTGGGCAGCAATTATCTTATTATGCCGCAAAAAGTATTAATGGAAAATTTCTGAACTTCTTTGAAGGCAAACCAACCCCTGAAAAAGTTTGGAAGGTTGAGGATTCTTTATTAAGAAGTCTGGGTTTATCAAATGCAAAAACAAAGTATGTAAAAGATTTGTCATTAAAGCTGATGAATAATGAAATATCACTAAAAAATATTTCTTCAAAATCAGATGGAGCTATAATTGAAGAATTGACAAAAGTGAAAGGTATCGGCGTCTGGACTTCGCAAATGTTTTTAATTTTTACTCTCGCTAGATTGGATGTACTACCATTTGATGATTTGAGTTTGCGAAAAGCGATTATGAAAAATTATGGTTTAAAACACCTTCCTGTGGACAAAGAAATAAATCGAATAAGTAATAAACATAATTGGGCGCCTTACCGTAGTATAGCAAGCTGGTATCTGTGGAGAAGCATGGATAATTGAATTAATGGTTGCTTGCTTTATTTATATTAATTTTGGAATGAATCTTTTTTGAATTTTTAACATCTGATACAATGGAAGAATTAAAATTAATTGAACTGGCAAAGCAGGGCGATAAAAAAGCCTTGAGTGAATTAGTAAAGAATCATGAGCTGACTGTATATAATTTTGCTTTTAAAGTTTGTCGCGACAGGGAAAAAGCTGAAAATACAATGCAAGAAACTTTTTTAAGTATGATAAAATCGCTTCACCAGTTCGATGCTAAATCAAAATTATCAACCTGGCTTTACAGGATAGTTACAAATCACTGTCTTATGGAAGCCCGAAAGAACAAGCGCTTTACATTTGTTGAAGTTGAAACGGATGAAAGTCTTTTTGATGATAAATATATAACAGACTGGTCGAGATTACCCGTTAAGGATTTGGAAAACTCAGAATTAAGAAGTGTGCTTGATAAAACAATTGCGAAACTTGCTCCGGAGTATAGAATTGTTTTCTTGTTAAGGGATGTTGAAGAATTATCAACTGAAGAGACAGCAAAAATAACGGGTTTGTCAATTGCAGCAGTAAAATCAAGACTTCATAGGGCAAGAGCTTTTTTAAGAAAAGAAATTACTAAGGCATTTAAAAAATGAAAAAGAAAAATACAACCTGCAAAGACGTAATGATGCACATATGTGATAGTTTAGGAGAGCAATTAAACTCTCAAAAATGCACGGCAATTAAAGAGCATCTTGAAACATGTAGTAATTGCCAGGAATATTTTAATTCTGTAGAAATGACAATAGATTTTTATAAAAAATACAATGTTGAGTTACCAGAAAATGCTCACAAACGTTTAATGAGTTTTTTACATCTTGAAGAATAATTATTACGGTTAGTTGTTAACATACAATTGAGGAAAATATTATGCCTATATTCGAATATAAATGTAATGAGTGCCAGACAAAATTTGAAGTTTTACATAAATCAATAAATAACATAGAATCTGTAAACTGTCCCAAATGCAACTCTGCCGACAACAAAAAAATGCTTTCATCTTTTAGTGCATCGGTCAGTAGTTCAGGCAGTTCTTCGGTTGGCGGCTGCGAAAGTGGGAGTTGTGGGTATAATCCTTATGCCGGAGGTTGTGCTTCAGGAACTTGCGGAATTAATTAAAAGTGTTTTAAAAATCCTGATTGCACTTTAAAAATTTTTTCTTATATTTTCAGTGGTTGTCATTTAAAATTAATTTAGAGGTGCTGAAAATGAAAAAAGCATTATTTCTTTTATTGTTCTTAACTTTTTTTGTTGAGTTCAACGTTAACTTAGTTGCTCAGGATAAATCTCCTATTGGTGTTATTCTAACTGCTCAGGAAGCTAACGCGCTATTTGGTCCTCCAATCAGATCTTTTTCAATTAACAAAAAAGTTCTAACTATTCTTGCCAATATTTGTGGTGATAAGATTGGTTTTAATCTAGTTGATAACAAATTAGTTATTATTACCCACAATAAAAAAGTATTGTTCCCTCCAGGGTATGTACTTAATGAAAATCAACAGTTCTATGGATTCAGTTTAAGTAAAGTAATTGAATTAATGGGATTGAACAATGCTTCAATCGTAAATGTTGAAATAAGAGCAAATAACGTTCTTACTGTGGCTGTATACAACGGTAATGGAAAACCAGATGGTGATGGCAGTGTTCTTGAATTCAGCAAATGGGGATGTCCACCATATTGCGATCAATAATAGATAAATGCCATATCAAAAGGTTGTAGAATATTTAATTCTACTGGTTTTTTTTATTGTCCCGTTCAGGCAATATAAAACAAACTACTTTTTTTACTTCCTTGTTCTGGGTTTAGCGGAGATAGCAAGTTATTTGTCGTTAAATTTTTTGAATTTAAGTCCAATTTATCCATACATACTTGTATCATATCTTTTGCTCATTTCTGTTATACCCAGAAACATGGTTAAGGCAATCTGGTATCTGGTTTTATTAGGGGCAATTCTTTTCTCTTTTATTCCCAGGATGTTGCATAATTATGAAGTGAATTATTGGATATTCATTTCATTACATATACTTATTATTTTAAGAATATCTTACCTCACTCTTGCAGCACTAATAAAAGAAAGAAAAATCTCTCTCTTTTTGATTGTCTTAATTTTTTATGAGTTAACTGTTCTGACAAAATTTATGAATGTTTTTGCTAATGTCGTAAATGCTCAGAATAATTTCTTAATTACAACTGGGCTGGAGATTATTATTGGCTTGTTCTTCATCGTTTACAGGGAAGATAACGCTAAGCTCGTTTTTCAGTATTGATAATCCAATAGTTTTATCTTTCATTCTTTTACTTTTCATTCTATCGATTATTTATATTATTTATAAATACCTCGTTTTACCAATGCAGGAAAAACATGCTGAAGAGGAGAAAAATTTAAGATTGCAACAAGCGGAATTAATGGCGCTATTCGCTGAACTTGATCCTGATCCTGTTTTTCGTTTGAATGATGATGGAATTATTACCTTAGCTAATCGTTCTACAATAGAATTGTTCCCGGGCAAGCCTATTACTGGAACCAAAGTTATGGAATTATTACCACCGGTTGAGAAAATAAATCTCCATAAATGTATTGAAAATTCGGAAAAACACAACTTTATTATTCCAATAGGAGATAAAGTTTTTAATTTTGTGCTAACAGGTATTCCCAAGTATAAGATTTGCCAGATTTACGGAAGTGATATAACTAAACTGAAATTAGCAGAGGAGAAAATTCAGGAAGCATTAACTACAACTGAAAATTCAGAAAAATTAAAAACCTTTTTTCTGTTACAAATGTCGCATGAAATCAGATCTCCGCTTATGGCTATTTTGGGTTTTAGTGAATCGATTTATGAAGATATGAAAGATAAGATTCCACAGGATCTGGAATATGCTTTTAATGCTATACAAAATAGCGGGAAAAGATTATACAGGACGATTGATCTTAATCTTAATATGTCTCAACTACTTACGGGGAATTATAAAACAAATTTTGTGAATGTTTCTCTTACAGAGGTTTTTCAAAAATTAATTACCGATTATAGAAAAATAGCAAAAGAAAAAAATCTTCAGTTTATTTATGAAGATTTAAGCGGAGGTGAAACGATTGTCACAGATATATATTCTGTAAATTTGATTATACAGAACCTTCTTGACAACGCTATTAAATATACTCTTAGCGGCTCCGTTTCCGTTAAGATTTATTTTAATGATAGAAATGAATTAGCTATAGATGTTACAGATACTGGCATTGGAATTTCCCAGGAGTATTTTAATAATCTTTATAAACCATTTACACAGGAAGTGATGGGATATAATAGACCTTACGAAGGTAACGGTTTAGGGCTGGCAATAGTAAAAAATGTTGCAGAAATTATTAATGCAGAGATTTCAGTGAGAAGCGAAAAAAACAAAGGATCTGTTTTTACTGTCACATTTAAAAAATAGGGTGAACAATTGGAGAATGAAATAAAATCTAAACCAAAACTGCTTATTGTTGAAGATGATGAAGAAAGCCAACGATTTTTAAAATTTTTACTAAGCAGAAGTTTCGAAGTTGATCTTTGTGCTAATGATGTTGGCTTTTATCAAAAACTTGATAACAACAAGTACGATTTAGTGGTAATGGATATTTCCTTAAAGGGAAGCAAAAACGGGCTTGAACTAATAAAGGAAATTAGAAAATCAGAAAAGTATAAATCGCTTCGCATGGTTTGTTTGACAGCTCATGCTTTTAATAGCGATAAAGATAATGCATTAAAAGCGGGCGCTGATTTATTTTTGACTAAACCAATTCCCAATCAACAACTTATTGATGCTTTGATGGAATTGTTGAAAAAGTAATTTACTCGGTCGATCTCAAAAATCTGGGTTCTTCAAGAGTGAGCATTATAGAGATTCTGTGTGTATTATCCAATGACTCTTCTTTTGACATATTGAATTTTGCAAATGTGTAATCAATATTAAGTTTGGGTAATTTTACTCCTGCACCTATTGTAAATTGTTTAACATCATTATAACCGCCTCTTATCGCAAAGAGATTTTTATAAGAGAACTCAACGCCCAGATGAGAATCAAAACTTACCGGACCTATATTAAACTGCGATGCAAAACGCCGGTTTTCAAAACGAATATCAAGATCTATGGCGGGAAGAATTTTTCCCCAGCCTAAATCGTAAGAGTAAGCAGAGCCGACTTTTAAGGTAGGTGTTATCAACTCATTGCGACCGGTACTCCAGGCAATCAGTGTAGTTGTAACATCCTGTATATTCGCACCAACAACAAGATTTTCCATTGGTAAGTACATCGCTCCCACATCAAAACCAATTCCGGTTGCACTTCCAATATCTCCAAAAGTTCTGCGGATTATTTTAATGTTAGCACCATAATAGAAAACATCTGAATGTTTTTTGGCAGCAGTTAAGTAGAAAGCCCAATCGTTGTTGTTAAATTCTGTTATTTTCGAATAATCAAGTCTGTCAGTTCTAATATCAAGAATACCGTCGCGGTTGGCATCATACAAAGCATTTCTTGTGTCAGGAATTCCTTCAATTGAAAGCCACATAGTGCTTATACCAAAACTCCAATCTTTACCGTAAGGAATAGCAACCGAGCCGTAGTTGTAATTAGCAAGTTGTCCATATCTTTCATCATGCATTAAAGCTATTTGTGGATATTTTATTTGTGCAAGACCGGCTGGATTGTAATAACCGGCAGTAACATCATTTGCAATACCTACAAAAGCTCCTCCCATTCCCATTGCTCTTCCGCCAACACCAATAGCCATAAACTCACCAGCATATTTGCCAATTACAGTTTGTGATTGCGAACTAAATGACAAAGCAAAAATGAAAAGGACAAATGATAATTTCTTTAACATATTTATTCCTTTGTATAAAGATTAACCTTATTTACAGTTGCCAAAATTGAAATTTCACTTTACAAAGTCAAGGCAAATATTTTATTTTGGCAGGGGAAAAAGAGAGAATCCTTAAAAGATTTTTCTCATCAAACCAGCAAAAAATAAAAGTAAGATGATAAAGAATAAAAAGTTATTAAAAGTTTTCCCTGTAATTTTTGGCGCTGTACTTGGATATGCATATTACTATTTTATTGGATGCAGAAGCGGAAGCTGTCCTATACAGAGCAACCCGATTATAAGCACTCTTTACGGTGCGGCTGTTGGGGCAATCTGGATATTACCGGGAAAGAAAAAGAAGGCAGAAAATGAAAACAGTAATAACTAAAGACATACTTATTGAAGACCTTGTAAACGATTATCCTTTTGCAGTTGAATACTTAATGCAGAAAGGAATCCGTTGTTTAAGATGCGGAGAACCAGCGTGGGGAACACTTGAAACTGCTGCCAAAGAAAAAAATTTTGATGATAATGCAATTCAAAATTTTGTCGATGAAATGAATGAGATGGCAAAAACAGTATAAACAAATATTCAACTGTAATTAACTTCACTCCTGCCGTAAATTAATACTGCAGGAGTTTTTTTAGTAATTGAAAATCAAATTAGAAAAATAAATCCAATATCTACTTACGCTCTTGGGTCTCCTTCTAAATAGAAGCCGAAAACTTGTTTAACTGCATCTGATGTTTTTTCTCCGGGTACTCCATCAACTTTTACAAAAATATCTGGGAACTTGTTTAAGAAAATCTGAAGTTCTTCTCCATAAGCAATTTTCTTTGAAGAATATTTTAGTACAGGTTCTTTTTTGGTTGCTGCGGTAACAGCTTGTTGAATATTTATTTCTCCCAGTTCAACCATTCTTCTTAGTATAACTGCGGTACCGCATTGACCTGAAACTGCAGTTTCAGACCAAGTTCCGTCTGCTATGTATTTCCCTTTTGTATAATGATTAGAAAAACTCCAGAGATAGGGAGATAATACATGCGGATGTTTTGTCCTGTAACCCCAGCCGTTATAAGCTTCAAGTTTGTATAAAAGTCCTGCAAGCGACCAGTTATCCCATGTATGAAGGTTCATCATTTGTAAAGCATCAGAAGCGCTATCTTCCCACGAAAAAGGAGGGTTACCGGTCTTTGGTCTTCCTGCTGGCACATGTGTTGTCCTTCCCGTAAGAGGATCGCCGTTATGTAAATGCTTGGTGAAATTAAGTGATGATTCCATATTATGAATAACCGCTATAAAGTACCATGGAATGTTTAATAAGTTTGAAACTGCTTCGTAGCGTGATTTGTTGTTTTTTATATTATTAATGATAGATTCAACAGTACTGGCTTTTGAAGCAGTAATAATGCAGGTATTAAAAAGATTATTATACTCATCTTTAAGAGTTTCTGTTAAAGTAACTGCAGCCATAACTTATCCTTTTGATTTTATAAAAATTGCTTTATTAGTATCGCTTAAACAATAATCGTTGGAAAATTTTAAAGATGAAAAAGAATGAAGTATTGTGCAACAATCTATTCCTCTTTATAATTAGGGGCATTTATTCAAATTAAAAAGTTGATATTTTGTTTATTAATAGCATCTTTTTATGATAGATGCTGTTTAAATTTTAATAACATAATTAAAAATAATTTCAATAATCTTACCTCAGCAGCAGGGATCAGGCAAGTCTGAGGTAGTGGTTCTGTTAACAACCAGTTCAAAACAGTATTAACTCACAACTGCACCACTAACTTAAATAAAGCTAAATATCTTTTCCAAATGTTTTTTCAAGTAAAATTTGGAAGACAAGATTTATTCTTAATAATGTGAATTTTTACCCCGTCATTTTCTCTTCCAATTTACTTTTCTTAAAGTTTCTGGAATATTTTTAGTTCAGTTTATTCTCCGAAAAAACGCATATTATATGTGAAGGTCAGCAGATAATACCTTTGTAATACTTTATTGTTCTTCTCTTCAATATATGTCTCTGTAATTGTTTTGTTCAGACTTTCGTTCTGGTTAAGTAAATCAAATACTTCAAACTTAATTTCACCCACATCGTTGGCAAAAAGTTTTGTCCCTATTCCTGCATTTAATAAGTAGTATCTTTGTTTAATGCCGCTGCCAAGCCCGGGATTGTTGTAGTATGTAAAATCACTTTTTATAAAAATACCCTCATAAACAGTAAGATACAAACTTGCAAAACCATTATGCACAAGATATTCATTCTTGGAATTTGTCTGTACATTATTTTTTGTAAAATTATAAGTTGGCGTATAAGTTATTCTGAAATCAATATTTTCGCTAATATTGCTTACAAGAAAAACTCCTTCGCTAAAAGCATAAGTTTTAGAGATACTTGATTGCTTATTAATTTGTCCCGGCGTTCTGCTAAAACTAAATGATGAAAATAAATTTAAGTTACACATCAGCCAGGAGATTGGAAAACCTGTATTTAAAAAACCCCGTATTGAAAAAGATTTATCATAATTAACAGGATAAGTTAACTGTGTTCCTCTTTTTAAAAATATTCCCGATGGAAGAAGTGTATCTGAATAAGCATTCACAGTGTAATTGCCAATATAGTTGTTTGTGTAATTAGCAAAAGCCATTGCAAAAAAGGTGGAACCTGTTTCAAAGTTTGTGGTCATATACTGGACTGATAACCTGTGTGAGTACTCTTCGTTTAGATCCTGATTACCTGTTTTTAAGAAAAGTGGGTTGCTGTTATCAATAGTATTTTGCAATTGACTAATTGAAGGAGCATCTACACTTGTGTTGTAATTGAAACGAAGATTTGTTGTCCAACCAAATCTTAAAGTTAAACGTGCATTTGGAAGAAAGTTATAAAAAGTTCTGTCAACTTTGTAACTGTAAGGAAAAGTTTGCGAACCATTTAAATTAGATTGCTGATAAGAAATTCCTAGACTTAAATTAGTAATTTCTGTCCTGTACCTGTACGATAAACCACCTCTTAAAGTAAAGAAATTATTTTCATATTTATTTGTCTGAAGCGTATCGCTCAAATTGTAAGTGCCCGTCATAGGATTAAAATTAAAGGTGTTTTTATCGCTGTGGTTATTATTATAATTTGCCGTAAAGTTAACCATAATTTGTGCATTGTCTCCGGCTGGTTCTGTATAAGCAATATTTGGAGATACACTAAAACCGTTTACAAGTTGATCTGAAATTTGGTCTGAAGTATCAGTCGATACCATATTCTGGTAATAACTGCTTAAAGAATAATTTGTTCTGTCTGTTTTCCTGTTTGTAATAGTATTATTAATTCCGATAGAAAAAGTTCTTCCGGGTAAATCAAATCTGTGTCTGAATAAAAATTCGTTTGAAAAATTAAACCCGTTTCTGTCGTTAGATGTTTTGTTGTTTGATGAACTTATTGTTCTGTTGCCTGTGTAATAATTTATTCCGAAATAATTTTCTCTTGCGGAATTGTCCTGGTAACTGAATCTTGGCTGCAATGTAAACGAGTTTAAAGTATCAAGGTTGTAATCAATTTTTAGATTAAACCTGTGGTTATAGTTTTTTGATGATGAGAAAGAGTTTTCGTCATAGAATTGGTTTAAACCTGTACTTGAAAAATACTCACGATTAAGAATTTCATCATCAGAGTTTTTTTGATGATTGAAGAAATAGCTTCCGTTCACCGTAATATCTTTGCTCCACATATCCATGTAGTTAATTCCTATTGAATACGTGTTCGTATTTCCGCTTTGTGCATCGACGCGGAAGTTATTGAAATCACCTCCGCCAAAATTACCGCCGCCTCTTCGTCCCATTGATTGCATCATACTCATAAATCTTCCACTTCTTTGAGAAGTATTTACACCAAGTAAATCCTGCAACGAAAAGTTTTGCTGGTTGATGTTATTCATCAGACCAATTAAGGAAATTCTTTGTTCTCCTTCAAAGTGATTTAAATTTCCACCTGATAAAAATCTTTCTTCAGTTCCGTAACCCGCATAAAGTTTGCCGAATTGTCCGCTCTTTCTATCACCGCGTGTTATGATGTTTATAGTTTTAGAAGTTTGTCCATCATCAAAACCGGTAAACTGGGATTGTTCGCTTCCTCTATCGTAAATCTGAATTTTATCAATCATCTCTGCAGGTAAATTTCTTAAAGCAATCATTGGATCATCACCAAAAAATTGTTTACCGTCAACAAGCACCTGTCGAATTTCTTCTCCCTGCGTTTTAATCTTTCCATCTTCTTTTTGAATTCCCGGAATTTTAGTAATCAACTCTTCGGCATTAGCATCTTTGCTTGTTCTGAATCCTTTTGCGGTGAATTGAATTGTGTCTTCACGTTGTTCAACAGGAATTATTTTATCAACAATTTCAACCTGCTGCATCTGTACAAAACTTTTCTTTAAGTAGATAATCAAAAAATCAATATTTTGTTTGAAGACTCTTATGGTATCAAAAAATTTTTCATAACCTATGTATGAAGCTTCAAGCAAATAAGTCCCTTTTGGTACACTGTAAAAAGTAAAGTTGCCGTTTTTTTCACTGATTGATACCAGAGGTTTTTCACTCGATAAAATATCTTTCAGTAAAATACTTGCTTGTGGAAGAGAAGTATTATCGTCTTTATCTTTCACAATACCTTTAACAGTATAGGTCTGTGCGAATAATGAAAAAGAAGCTATTGAAATAAATAAAGCTAAAAAAATTTTTTTCATAAAATAATCCTCGTTCTTTATTTAGACCTTAAAGACTATTAAAAGGTTTAATGGTCCTCATTACTTTATGAGAACCATTTTTTTTGTGCTGGTAAAAAAATTAGAAGTTAATTTGTAGTAATAAATTCCAGATGAAAAAGCAGCAGCATTAAACGATACTGAATAACTTCCCGCATCTTTCTCTTCGCTCACAAGTCGGGCGACTTCATTTCCTAGTGCATTAAAGATTTTTAGTTCTACAAATTGTTTAACAGGAATTGAATATTTGATAATAGTTACTGGATTAAATGGATTAGGATAATTCTGTTCGAGTGAAAATTGTAAAGGTGTAAATGATGCTTCCACTATATCTGAAATTGTTGATGTTCCGTTAAAATCAATTTGTTTTAATCTGTAAATATTTTTCCCTTTGAGAGGTTTATCATCACAGTATTTATAATTGGAAATCTCAGTTGATGTTCCGTTGCCATTAATAAAGCCGATTGTTTTCCAGTCATTAAAAAATTTTTGTATTTCAAAGCCGCGATTATTTTTTTCGCTGGTCGTTAACCATTTTAATTCTATTTTATTACCATTTTGAATTGCATAAAATGAGACCAGCTCAGCCGGTACATAGCCATCAACTATAAACTGGTAGTTACCTTGTGGAGCAGTTAAAGGTTTTTTTACTACTCTTCCTGAATTGCTTTGAGCAGTTATGTAGTAAAATACCTTTACTCCGTTTGATTGAACAGGAATATTAGCAGCAAAGGTATCTGGTTGAACCTGTGTCATTAAAATCTGGTTAAATCCCTGTGAAGTATCAACAGACCAAAAAAGTTTTGCATTGGAAATTCCGGTTCTTGTTTTTATAAAGGCCTTAACTTCAAAAGGATTATTTGTGTTAACAACACTTCTTATTGTTGAATGAGAAATGAAAATAGGTTCATTAACACCAAGTTCTTTTGTAATGCAATGAATAGCTCCAAGGGCTGTAATAATGCTGTTTGAGTTTATCCCAACAACATTGTAACCGGGCATCGCTTCGCGGTAAATACGAAGTGCAGTTGTATCATATCTAACTTCGTAAGTTGGGACGATGATTGTTTTATTCATTATTAAAGAATTTGTGAATGTTCTGTAATCGCCGCTATTATTAGGGTATCTTCCCTGTGCGTCTGGTGGCATTGGTATGCGTACTACTTTGTAAGGTTTGCCATAACAGGTTTGAAAATTGTTTAATAAGTATTGTAGATTGGTTTCAATCTGTGGACCATCAGCAACTCCCGCCGGATATTGACCAACAAGTATAGTCTCTTCATCAAGCAATTTCATGTGCATATCAATGTGATGAATCTGATCATAAGGAAGAGTTTCAAATTTTATATAGCGATTAATTCCCATAAACTTCCTCAACATCGTATCAATTTCGGTTTCTGTTTTTGATGGGTTTTCAGTTAAGATTAATTTAGAAGAAAATCCTGTTCCATTGCCATCAGTCATAAAATTTCCACCAGTAGCAGTAAAGTTATAAGGTGATTGTGTCATTTGGTATAAAGGAATATTTTTTAAGTTAGCAACAATACCGGGAATTAAATCGTCAAGTGGACGAGGACGATTGTAAATCCAATCAATTATGTATGCACTATCTGCTATGTCGGAGTAAACATACCATGGACCGTAATCTCTGCACCAGACAGAATTGTATGATGCAATTATAAATTTAAGATTGACTATTGGGACACCGCCACTTTGCAAATAAGTTTTTACACTGTTTGAATCGCTGCAAACAATATAAACAAGTCCTTCTTCCTGTGCGTAATCAACAATTTGTCTTAATATGGAAGTGTATGAAGTCCAGGTTATTAATACACCTTCAAGTTCTTCCCACTCAGCCATAGTTCTTACCGATTTAGTTGGTGGAGTTACCCATCCAAGTTTTTCAGTTGGAGGATTGTATGTCTTCAATAATTCTTTTTCTTCATTAGTCAAATAATGAGGAAGATTTTGTGAAAAAGAGTTTATTGATAATAAACTGAGGAGCAATAAAATTTTTTTCATTTCTGTAAAACCATTTTTTTAGTTAACAAATTATTTCCAGCATTTAACTGGTAAAAATAAATTCCACTGGATAATTCTGAAGCATTAAAATCAATTTGATATTTCCCTGGTGCTTGTTCTTGATTTACAAGTATACAGACTTCATTCCCAAGTACATCAAAAATTTTTAGAGAGACTTTTTCATTTTTATTAATTGAATATTGAATATTCGTAATTGGATTAAATGGATTGGGATAATTCTGGTAAAGAACAAATCCAGACGGTAAAATTTCGTTATTATTCTTAATTCCAAGTGGTGCAAACATATTTTTATAATAAGTAAAGTTGCCATCATATTCACCAAGCACTAAATCTTTTCTACCATCACCATCAAGATCTGCAAAACCGGGATGAGAGTTCTGTTTGGCTTTAATTCCTGCGAATAAAGAATCGTTTAATTGCCATACTGGTGAAAATATAGTCCCAATGTTTTTATAATAAACTAAACTGCCTGTCAATCTTCCATAAACTAAATCGTAATCACCATCATTATCAATATCAACAAAAACAGGACTGCAATTGCTTGCATAGGTAACTCCTTGTAAAAGAGTATCGTTTTGTGCAAAAGTATTATTGCCAGTATTTAAAAAGAATTTACAGTTATAAGAATACTCAGCTCCAACTAATAAATCAAGGTCTCCATCATTATCCAAATCCGCAAAAGCGGGATAACTAAAACCGGAAACATTTATAGCTGAAAAAATAGTTGAATTTGCGGTAAATGTACCATTGCTGTTGATGTAGCAATATAACTTTCCATTTAAAGCACCTGATACAATGTCAATGTCTCCATCATTATCAATATCGACAAACATTGGTGAGGAATAAGAGCCAGGGTTTAAATTAGTAAAAGACGATGTTGCCGACTGGAAAATGGGGTTTGAGTTTGTTCCGTTATTTTTGAAGTACTGAAATTTTCCTGTCCAGATTCCACTTAATAAGTCGTAATCGCCATCGTTATCAAAATCATTAAATGAAACGGTTGAAGCATTCCCCGAGAGTCTTATCACGTTAAAATAATTAGCATCATAAGTAAAAGCAGGTACTGTTATGCTTCCGGTGTTTTTATAGCAATATACTTTTCCTGCATCAGTTCCATAGATTAAATCGAGAGTACCATTGCCATCAATATCGCAGAAAGTCGGGTCTTTCCAATAGGAGGAATTTTCCACTCCGTAAAATAAAGAAGTGTTTAATGCCCAAACAGGATTAGTTGGAGTGCCATTATTTTGATAGTAGATAAAAGTTTGCAAATCTCTTCCAATTAACAAGTCAAGATCTCCATCGTTATTGAGGTCGGCAAAAGTGGGATAAGAATTTAAGCCAACATCTTGTATTCCGGAAACGAGAGCGTTATCTAAAACAAAATTTGGAGATGTATTAGTGCCAATATTTCTGAAAGCCATAGTTATTCCCGGTGTTGGGCCACCGAGTAAGGATTCTCCAATTCCAACAATTAAATCGAAGTCGCCATCACCATCAAGGTCTGCAAATGTCGGTTTTGGATCAGTTCCAATTTGAGGACTTACAGATGAGAATAAAACTGTGTCTTTCTCCCATACTGCGTGTAATGAATCGCCTGTGTTTCTGTAGTAAACAATTCCATTATAACCACCAATAGCAAGATCGAAATCGCCATCTTTATCCAAATCAACTAAAGCTGGATAATCTGCATTCGTACCCATTATTCCACCTGAATAAATTGAATAAAGCATTGTAGTATCTTTCAAGTATTTTGGACTTGTTTTTGTCCCAATGTTTTTGAAATAGTCAACTTTGTCATTAATATTTCCAAGGAACAGGTCATAATCACCATCTGCATCCATATCTGCAAATGCAGGACAAGAAAAATTTTGAACTGTAACTCCAAATGGTGCAAAAATGGAATCTACTTTAATCCAGTTTTGAGTGTATGAGTTAGAAGTTATTATTAATAATGCTAAGATTAATTTTTTTTTCATGTTATTATTCTTCTTTCAGGTTTTTGCCAACAATTTTCATTACAAAAACGGCTTTGTGATTTCGAAAAAGTTCTTTCATTTCATTTTGAAGGACAGAAATGATTTCATCATAGTCACCAAATATCTGTGTGCTCATTAAGTTTGTTTCAACTATAAGATTTTTCTTTTTTGAATTTAATTTTGTAATAAATTCTTTAATTATTTTTTTGTAGTTTTCATCAAAAGGATAAAGACTTATTTCTAAAGATGCTTGCATTTTTTTTCCTTTAAATTTTACATTCCAAAATTAACAAACTTAAGTATCAAAAGTCGTATTACTTTTTTATTTTTACACATGGAATTAACATAAATAAACTTTGAACAAATTTAATTTTAAGATAAGAATGATGTGGAGTGTTCCATGGAAGAAAGTATGGAAACAGAACTGGTTTAAAAAGCAGATGGTATTTACGTTTATTCTTTTAGCTATTATTTTATTTGCATTAACAAGGTTTCTTCTTTTTGTTGAGAAAAGAGAAGGTGTAATTATAAACGATCCATTGTTAGCTCATTTTAATCCAATTAATCTTACATGGATAATCTTCTCAATAATTTATGTTGGTGTGATTGCAGGATTAATTTATCTTACTCAGCATCCCGTTCGTCTTCTTTTTGCAGTACAAACATATATTTTAATGGCTATAATCAGAATGATTGCAATGTATCTTTTACCGTTCGATTATCCTCCAACTATGATTGAATTAAATGATCCATTCGTACAAATTTTTGGCACAGGTCAGTTGCTTAAAAAAGATTTATTCTTTTCAGGACATACAGCTACTTTATTTGTATTGTTTCTTGTTACAGAACTTAAATGGTTGAAGAAGTTGTTTCTTTTAATTACAATAATAATTGCAATCTCTGTCTTGCTTCAACATGTTCATTATGCAATTGATGTATTCATCGCTCCATTTGTAACCTACTGTGCCTACAGGGTTGTCTTTCTGATTTTTTATAATAAACCTTTTCACAAACTTGATTAAATAATAAAATGAAATCCGAACTTATACAAGAAGAAAAAGAAAAAAACAGGATAACGTTAACTTCGCTTCTTGCAGCCGTTTTTCTTACTTCTTTTAAATTAATAGTTGGGCTGGCTACAAATAGCCTTGGAATTATTTCGGAGGCCGCTCATTCAGGTCTTGATCTGGTTGCCGCTGCAATGACTTTTTTTGCGGTTCGGGTTTCTGGTAAACCTGCAGATGAACAACATCATTATGGTCATGGTAAGGTTGAAAATATGTCTGCACTTTTTGAAACTTTATTATTACTAATTACCTGCGTTTGGATTATCTATGAAGTGATTGAAAGATTGACAGGAAAACATGCTGAGGTTATTGTGAATGCATGGAGTTTTATTGTTATCTTAACTTCAATTATAGTTGATATTTCTCGCTCAAGAGCATTAAAGAGAATAGCAGTAAAATATAATAGTCAAGCAATAGAAGCAGATGCATTACATTTTTCCTCCGATATTTGGAGTTCTCTTGTTGTACTTACTGGGTTAATTTGTGTTTACTATGATATACACGTTGCGGATTCTATTGCCGCTCTTGCGGTTGCAGTGTTAGTTATTATTGTAAGTTTAAGATTAGGCAAACGGGCAATTGATGTGCTTCTTGATAGTGCTCCAAAAGGGATGAAAGAAAAAGTTCATCAACTAATTAAGCAAATTCCGGAAGTTTCTTATGTGCATAATATTCGAATTAGAAATATGGGACCGGATACAGAAATTGATGTAAATATTCATCTCGACCCAGATATGCCTTTGCAAAAAGCTCATGACGTTTCAACCAAATTAGAAGAGCATGTAAAGAATAATATTCAACGATGTGAAGTTCATGTTCACATTGAGCCGGAAAATCAGCACAAGTAAACCTAAGTGTTTAGTAAAATTTTCCTTTTGATTATTTTCATTAATTCTACAAAAAGAAAAATTAACAGAGATGCAACAATAACTCCTAACCACTCAATTTCAGTTAATAAACTAATATGAAATGCTTTTCTTAAGAAATCAACTGACATTACCATTGCTGTCAATACTAAGACAATAAAACTACCAACGATTAATGCTTTATTGCTAAAGAATTTCAATTTAAAGACTGATTGTTCAAGTGATCTTACATTAAAGCCATTAAATAATCTTGAGAAAATCATAGTCAAAAAGAAAATAGTCATAGCTTCTTGTTCATCATATCCGGATTGTAAAGCCCAATAATATACTGCCATTGAGATGATGGCTATGAGCATTCCAACACTTCCTATCCACCACAAAGTAAATTTATTTAAGATACCTTCTTTAACATTTCGTGGTTTATTTTTCATTATTCCGGGTTCAGGCGGTTCAACACCAAGTGCAATTGCAATAAGTCCATCCATTAAAAAATTTAGGAACAAGATTTGTACAGCATAGAGAGGAAGTGGAAGAGCAAACAACAACGATATTATCATTCCGAGTACTTTTCCCATATTGCCGCTCAAAAGGAAAACAAGATATTTTCTTATATTTTCAAAAATTCCCCTTCCTTCTTCAATTGCAGATACAATCGAACTAAAGTTATCATCAGTTAAAATCATATCTGCTGCTTCTTTACTTACATCTGTTCCCGTAATTCCCATAGCAACACCAATGTCTGCCTTTTTTAAAGCAGGTGCATCGTTAACACCATCTCCGGTCATTGCAACTACATTTCCTTTTTTTATTAAAGCATCAACTATTTTCAGTTTATGGGAAGGAGAAATTCTTGCATAAACATCGGTCACTTCTACAGATTTATTAAATTCCTCTTCATTTAGGTTGTCAATTTCGAGTCCTGATAAAGCTCCTCCTTTTTTCATAATTCCAAGTTCTTTTGCAATTGCAACTGCTGTGGTTTTATGATCGCCGGTTATCATAATTGGTCTAATTCCAGCAGATTCACAAACTTTTATTGCTTCTTTAACTTCAAGTCTGGGAGGATCGATCATACCAACTAATCCCACAAAAACCATATCAGAGTCATAGTTTTTTTTGTCATTATTATCTTCTATTTTTTTATATGCAATTGCTAAAACCCGTAAAGCTTCGTTGGCAAAGATATTGGTAGTATTAATAATTTTTTCTTTATACTTAGAAGAAATCGGTAGCAGGTCATTTCCCTTTTGATAAAATGAACAACTTTCAAGAATTACTTCAACAGCACCTTTACTTATAGCAAACATTTCTTTTTCATTCAGATGAACAGTTGTCATCTTTTTACTTTCTGAGGAGAAAGGAATTTCGTCTATTCTTTTATTTTGGTCTCTGAGTTCTTCTGTCTTGATACCAGCCTTTGTTGCCGCTACTATTATCGAACCTTCGGTAGGATCACCAAGAATATCCCAATTATTTCCTTCCTTTTTTAAAATTGTATCATTACATAATGCGCCAAATTTAAGCAGTTCTATAGAGGCTGGTTTATCCTTTATACTAATTTTTTCGCCATTAAGAAAAAACTCACCTTCAGGGGTATATCCGGTTCCAGATACAGAAATTAATTCTTCATCAGCAAAGATTTTTCTAATAGTCATCTCATCTTGTGTAAGTGTCCCGGTTTTGTCTGAACAAATAACTGTAGTAGCACCTAATGTTTCAACAGCTGGAAGTTTTCTTATTAGTGCCCGTCTTAGTACCATTCTTCTTATTCCTAGTGCAAGACTGATGGTAACTACTGCCGGAAGAGCTTCTGGAATAACTGCAACTGCTAATGCTACGCCCCAGACAAACATCTCATCAATCGGATAATTTCTAAGTACTCCTATGAAACTCATAACAACAGCTAAGATTATTGCGAATATTCCAATCCTCTTTCCAAGATGATCCAGATTTTCCTGTAAAGGAGTTTTTCTGCTTTCGGTAGATTGAAGAAGACCAGCAATTTTTCCAAATTCTGTTTGCATTCCTGTTGCAACAACCACTGCTTTTCCTCTTCCATAGGAGACCAACGTTCCCATGTACAACATATTTTTTCTGTCACCAAGCGAAATATTGTCACCAATAATTTCAGATGTTATTTTTTCAACTGGTAATGATTCACCTGTTAAAGCGGCTTCAATAATTTTTAGATTTACAGATTCAATAATTCTGGCATCGGCAGGTATTTTATCTCCTGTTTTTACTAGAAGGATGTCTCCTGCAACAATTTCTGAGGCGGGTATTATTTTTTCAATACCATCTCTAATAATGTGAGCATTTGGGGCTGCCATCTTTTTTAATGCTTCAATTGCTTTGCCAGCTTTAAATTCCTGTATAAAACCAAGAAATCCCGCAAGAAGAACTATAACAATAATAGCTATTGCTTCTAATTCTTTTCCATTCATTATTGAAATAATGGCAGCAACGATTAAGATTAAAATAAGCAAACTTTTAAATTGCTCTAATAATAAAATTATTGACGATTTTTTTTCTTTTTCCTGTAATTCGTTAGCTCCATATTTTTGTAAACGAATCTCTGCTTCCGAGGAGGAAAGACCGTTTAATGAAGTTTGCAACCTATTGAGCACATCTTGGGTAGTCAGATTTGTCCAAATAAAATTATATTGATTACTATTGTGCATATATATTGTTTGTGTTTTTAAAATTTTAAGTTAAAGTTTATCTTACAGTTAGATTTTTTATTTTAAACTGCTTTTTGATAATCGAAGTTCAAATATTTAAGAAAGTGTTTTATGAAAGATAAATTAGTTCTCGAAAAAGTACAACAAGCAATTAATTTACTTAATGAAAAGAATGTTGATTTATGGTTGATTTTTGCAAGGGAAAGTTCAGTTAACCGAGACCCTATGATGGAAATGATTGTTGGTGCTGATGTAACCTGGCAATCTGCTTTTTTAATAAATCGCAATGGCGATACTACAGCTGTTATTGGCTCACTAGAAGTTCCTGCATTCAATATGCTCGGGACTTATAAAAATGTTATTGGATATGTAAAATCTGTAAAAGAACCATTGTTGGAATACCTTAATAAAAATAATCCACAAAAGATTGCTATTAACTATTCAGTTAATAATAATCTTGCAGACGGACTATCTTATGGAATGTATCTTACATTAATGGATATTCTTGCTTGTACTGCATTCAAGGAGAGATTAGTCTCTTCAGAAGAACTTGTTAGTGCTCTGAAAGGAAGAAAATCTTCAACAGAAATTTCTTTTATGAAACAAGCAATTAATCAAACTCTTGAAATTTTTAATGAAGTAACGAAATTTATAAAGCCGGGGAAAAGCGAAAGAGAAATAGGAGATTTTATAATTAGAAAAGTTGAGGAACGTGGTTTGGACCTTGCCTGGAGTAAAGATCATTGTCCTGCTGTATTTACCGGTCCGGATACTGCCGGAGCTCATGCTGGACCAACTAACAGAATTGTTGAAAAAGGGCACATAATTAATATCGATTTTGGAGTTAAGGTTAATGGATATTGTTCGGATTTACAAAGGACATGGTACGTTTTGCAGGATGGAGAAACAACAGTCCCCGCACAAGTAAAAAAAGGATTTCAAGTTCTTAGAGAATCTATAAAGCAGGCAAAAGCTGTTATAAAGCCCGGAATTCAAGGTTGTGAAGTAGATGATGCGGCACGTAATTATATTACATCAAATGGTTATGCAGAATATCAACATGGACTTGGGCATCAGGTTGGCAGAATTGCACACGATGGTGGAGGTGGTTTATTCCCACGATGGGAACGTTATGGTAATCTTCCGTTTTTACCAATAGAAGAAAACCAGGTTTATACAATTGAACCACGCCTTACTGTTGCTGGACATGGAATAGTAACTATGGAAGAAATGATTGTTGTTACAAAAAATGGTTGTGAATATCTTTCAACTCCACAGGAAGAATTGATAATTATTGATTAAGTGTTGTTGCCTCTTTTGCAAAAGATACTTTTATTTCCCTTTTGAACGCGTGAAGAATATCATTAATTTTGTACGAATAATTTTCACTTATTAACTAAATTGGAGTACTCAGTTGAAGTATTTAGTAACAGGCGGCTCAGGTTTTCTTGGAATAAACCTTGTAAGATACCTTCTTGAAAGAGACCATGAAGTTGTTTCTCTTGATTTGGTAGAATTTGATTACGCAGATTGTAAAGACAAAATAAAAATTTTTACAGGCGATATCCGCGATAAAAAAATTGTTGATGAAGCAACAAAAGGAGTTGATATTCTTGTTCATTGTGCGGCAGCACTGCCTTTATACACTGAACATGAGATAATGACTACAGATGTTGACGGAACACGCAATATGCTTGAAACTGCAGAGAAACACGGTGTAAAAAGATTTATTCATGTTTCTTCAACAGCGGTTTATGGTATTCCGGATCATCATCCTTTGCTTGAAGATGATAAACTTGACGGCGTTGGACCTTATGGTAAAGCAAAAATTCTTGCTGAGGAGGAATGCTTAAAGTTCAGAAAAAAAGGAATGTGTGTTCCTATCGTTAGACCAAAATCTTTTATTGGTCCTGAACGTCTTGGTGTTTTTGATCTTCTTTATGATTGGGCAAGAACAGGACACGGATTTCCGATGATTGGAAATGGTAAAAACCGATACCAGCTGCTTGATGTTGAAGATTTATGCGAAGCAATTTATTTATGTGCTACAATTGATGAAAAAATTGTTAATGATACTTTCAATATTGGTGCAAAAGAATTCACTACGATGAGAGAAGATTATCAGGCAGTGCTTGATGTTGCGGGTTTCGGCAAGAAAATTTCAGGTCTTCCGGAAAAGCCAATCATCTGGACATTAAGATTTCTTGAAGCATTAAAACTCTCACCACTGTATAAATGGGTATATGAAACAGCTTCAAAAGATTCTTTTGTGTCAATTGAAAAAGCAGAGAGAATTCTTGGTTATAAACCAAAATTTTCAAACAAAGATGCTCTTGTAAGAAACTACAAATGGTACCTTGCAAATGTAGATAAAATACAAGCAAGCAGTGGAATTTCTCATCGTGTCAGATGGAAACAAGGAATTCTTAGACTTGCTAAAGTGTTTTTTTAATAAATAATTTTTATAAGGAGAAATTCTATGGCTGAGAAAAAAGATTACTTGAAAGATATAGTCCAACATTTTGATATTACTGCTCATAATGTTGTTCCTGTTGTTGATGCAATGGAGAAGATGGCTTTTTCTGCAAGAGATTTAAACCGTGCAGCAAAAATTTTCGATATGATGCTTAAAGATAAAGATTGCACTGTTATACTTACACTTGCAGGAAGTCTGTTCAGTGCAGGTTTAAAAAAAGTTGTATTCGATCTTGTTAACAATAACATGGTTGATGCAATTGTCTCGACCGGCGCAATAATGGTTGATCAGGATTTTTTTGAAGCACTTGGTTTTAAACATTATATCGGTTCGCCTTATGTTGATGATAATGAATTAAGAGATCTTCACATTGATAGAATTTACGATACTTTTATTGATGAAGACGAACTTCGTGTTTGTGATGATACAACTGCCAAGATATTTGATAGTCTTGAACCACGTGCATATTCTTCAAGAGAGCTTTTAAAAGAATTTGGAAAATACCTTGATGAAAATGGTGGACCAAAAGTTGATGACTCAGTAATATATGCGGCATACAAAAAGAATGTTCCAATATTTGTTCCTGCCTTCTCTGACTGTTCTGCAGGTTTTGGAATTGTAATGCACCAGGTTAAAAATTCTGATAAACATGTTTCTTTCGATTCAGGAAAAGATTTTCTTGAACTTACAAAGATTAAACTTAACAGCAAAGAGACTGGTATTTTTATGATTGGTGGGGGTGTTCCTAAAAACTTTACACAGGATATTGTGGTTGCTGCTGATATTCTTACTGAAGAAGCACCAATGCATAAATATGCAATTCAAATAACTGTAGCAGACGTTCGTGATGGAGCTTTATCAAGCTCTACACTTAAAGAAGCAAGCTCTTGGGGCAAAGTGGCTCAAACATACGAGCAAATGGTTTATTCTGAAGCAACACTTGCTTTGCCTTTAATTGCAGGATATGCTTATCATAAAGGTTCCTGGAAAAACAGACAGGCAAAAGAATGGGCAAAGCTTTATTAGAATTAAATTGATCAAGAAAAAAAGGTTCTCTACACAAAATAGTTGAGAACCTTTTTTGTTTTAAGACTTACGACTTTTCACTTAAAAATATCACGGGCGGCTTTGTCGCCAAGTTCACCAGCTTTTTTAATATCCTGAATTCCTTCTTTAAAATCTTTCAGTAGAAGTTTTGCTAAACCCCGAGCAAAATATGCAGCACCATAATCTGCATCAATTTCTATAACTTTATCATATTCTTCAATTGCTTTTTTATATTTCTCAAGTGCATAATAAGCAATGCCCCGATTATAATATGCATCTGTTAATTTAGGATTAAGTTCAATTGCTTTGTTGAAATCTGTTATCGCATCTTTAAAATTACCAAGTAGGCTTTTTGCAAATCCCCTGTTATTATAAGCCTGCACGTATTTGGAATCCAAATAAATTGCTTTATTGTAATCTTCAATCTCTCCACGATAATCTTCAAGCAGGTCTTTAGCAACACCTCTGTTAAAATATGCTATTACGTACTTTGGATTTAGTTCAATTGCTTTGGAATAATCCTGTATTGCATCATTGTAATTGCCAAGATTTCTTTTTGCAATTCCACGATCATTATAAGCTTCTGCAAAATCACTTTTCAGAATAATTGCTTTTGAAAATTCACTTATAGCTAATTCAAACTGGTTTTGATCAAGTGCTGTTCTTCCAAGATTATAATGGTCCTCAGCAGTTTGAGCCATCAGGATAGTGCAGGAAAGGAAAAAAAAGAAAGTTGTGAAAAGATGTTTCATAAAAATCTCCGGATTATGATAGTAAATATACAGTTATATTTTCAAAGAAAAATTTTTTAGGAATTACCGGTCAAATATTATGTCTTAAGGTAAATATTCACTTCAGGAGATTTGTTTTCCAAAAAATATTTTTATCTGACTTTATTACATTGGAAGTTCATGAGTCAAGCAGTGTAAAGTTCCAAGTCCCCAAACCAAATCAACTGAGTTAATACCAACAACTTTTTTATTGTCAAATAATTCCGATAAGATTCCAAGTGCATCTTTATCTTTTTCATCATTAAAAGTAGGAACAAGAACAACGTTATTAGCAATATAAAAGTTAGCATAACTTGCAGGTAACCTCATTCCTTCAAAAACGATGGGTGAAGGCATTGGTAGTGGAACTACATTTAACTTGGCACCGTTTTCTATTCGGGCGTCCTGAAGTCTCTCAAAATTTTCTTCAAGTATTTTATAATTTTCATCTGATGTATTTGTCTCTCTGCATAGTACCACAGTATTCTGATTCACAAAACGGCACAAGTCATCAACATGTCCGTGAGTATCATCTCCTGCAATTCCTTTTCCAAGCCAGATAGTATTATTTATTCCCAGATATTTCTTGAATAGTTCTTCATAATCTTTTTTTGTAAATCCTGGATTCCTGGTTTGTGTAACTAAATCAAGTAAACATTCTTCTGTTGTTATCAGAGAGCCGTTTCCGTTATAGTCTATAGCACCTCCTTCAAGAACCACTTCAGTATCATTCCACAAAACGTCTGTAATTTCTAATTGCAGTCTTTCAGAAAGACGATAAGGTATCTGTACATCTTTTTTCCAGTTGTCATATTTCGCCCAGCCGTTGAACTTAAAACGAATTGCTGAGATTATTCTTTGATTGTTCTGATAGTTTTCGACAAATGCTGGACAGGTATCACGCATCCAGCTTCTGTTTGTTGGAAACTTAAAATATTTTACTTGGTTGAGATTAACGCCTGCTTTGGAAAGGCTTTTGGAAATTTTATGCTTTTGCTGATCTGATTTTACAATTATAAAAACTTTCTCGCTTGTTGTAAGTTTTTTAACTACTTCAACATAAACCCAGTGTATCGGCGAAAATTTTCCAGGCCAATCTTCGCGGTTATGCGGCCAGGAAATAATTGTTGAATGATTTTCCCATTCGGCAGGAAGCCTGACATTTTTTAATTCCATTAATTTATTCTCATCTAATCAAGATAACGATTTGTAATTTCGCTGTATGCATCAATCCTTCTGTCTCTTAAGAAAGGCCAGTTCCTCCTAATATTTTCAAGATGATTCAAATCAACTTCCGCAAGCAAAATTTCTTCTTTATCAACGGAGGCTTGTGCAAGTATTACACCTTGTGGATCGCAAATAAATGAAGAACCCCAGAATTCAATTCCGTCAACATAATCAGATGGTTTTTCCAATCCAATTCTGTTTACAGAAGCAACATAAACGCCATTGGCAATTGCATGACTTCTTTGAATGGTAATCCATGAATCACGCTGTTGGTTTCCGTATCTTTCTTTTTCGGCGGGATGCCAGCCAATTGCAGTTGGATAGAATAATGTTGCAGCACCTTTTAAGGCAGTTATTCTTGCAGCTTCAGGATACCACTGATCCCAACAAATCAGTGTGCCGATTTTTCCGTATGAAGTATTAAATGTTTTAAAACCCAAATCGCCTGGTGCGAAATAATATTTTTCATAATAAGAAGGATCATCAGGAATATGCATCTTTCTATAAATTCCGAGTACTTTTCCATCTTTATCAATTACTGCAGAACTATTAAAATAAACTCCAGCAGCTCTTCTTTCAAAAAATGGTACGATAATAACAGCTTTAATCTTTTTAGCTAATTTGCTAAAGAATTGTACAGACTCACCATCAGAACTTTCAGCAAAATTAAAAAGTTTTGAATCTTCCTGCTGGCAAAAATATTGTGAGCGATAAAGCTCGGGAAGACAGATAATTTCAGCACCTTTTTTTGCTGCTTTAGAAATATAATCTGCTGCTTTCTTCATGTTTTGTGTTGTGTTTTTTGAAAGACTAATCTGGATAAGTCCAATTACATAATTTAAATTATTCTTCTTCATATGTGTTCTTTTTTTAGATTTTATTTCGTGGGAAATTCTTTTGAATTTTTTAAGTTCCCTTTTTCATATAAATCAATATACCAAAGAGTACCATCTCTGCGATATATTTTGGTTTCCCCATTTATCACATCATCTTTAACCTCTTGTAAAGACCAAAGGGTTCCATCATCATAATAAGTTTTTATTGTTCCATTTTTCATTCCACCTGAATAGGGAATTAAATTTTTTATGTTACCATTTTCGAAAAATATAATGTGCGTGCTATCTGCTATGCCATATTTGTAAAACAAGTAAGCCTTCACCTTGCCAGACTCATAGTACTCTGTTGATTTTTCATGAAGATTGCCCTCATAATAGTTGTACTTACCTTTTAAAGCACCATTTTCATAAAACCATTCGGTTAAACCTTCCTGCAATCCGTTTACGAAATTTACTATTGCTTTAATTGCACCGGAAGTATAGTATTCATGACCTTCACCGACTTTAAGTCCTTCCAAATAATTTATTTTTGATTTAAGTTCACCAGTAGGATAATATACAAGATAAGTAGAGTCAAGTTTACCATCCTTATATTTACCTCTTTCTTTCAGACTACCGTTTTCAAAATAAGAGAAAAACTCGCCATTATATTTGTTGTCTTTGTAATTAAGTAATTCAGTTAAAATTCCTTTTTCGCTATAATAATAGCATAGTCCATTAAGCTTGCCATTAGAATAGTGTAGAATTTCTTTAAGAATTTTTGATTCGTAGTAATTTCTTACTTCACCTTCCTGGGAAAAGGTTAGCTTGCTAAATACAATTAAGCAAAACATTGTTAAAAATAATTTAATTTTAGTATCCATATGTTGAAATTAAATTTCCTTCCTCATCATATATTTTGTTGTTTATTAATAAATCATCACGGTAATACTCCTCTTTATAAATATTACCATTAGAAAAAAACTCTCTTGCATAACCTTCACGTTTTCCATTAAAATATTTTTCAGTTCTTTTAATAAAACCATTTTTATGATAATATTTTTTTTCTCCGGTTAAAATACCTTTTTCATAAATTTCTTCAAATTCAAGTAAGCCATTTTCATAATATTTTTTTCTTAAACCATCCTGCAGATTGTTTTTATATGTAGAACTAAACTCTATATTACCATTTTTATAATAGGTTATAAAAAATCCATTCAATTCATCATTAATATAAAACTCTTCTGATTTAAGTTCGCCTGAAGCAAAATATCTTTTTAAAACACCTTGCTTTTTCCCGTTTTGGAAATCTGTTTCACTTTCAAGAAGACCGGTTTTATAGTAAGTCCTTGCTCTGCCATCAAGGACATCATCGATATATTTCAATTCTTCCTTTAAAAAGCCGTCATCATAAAATATTTTTCCAACACCTTGTTTTTTTCCATCCTTCACAAAAAATTCTTCTTTTGCAGAACCATTATCAAAATAATTTCTATCATATCTTTCTGTCGATTCATATTTCCCGAGGTAATCATAACGAATTCTGTTAACAAGCAAATCATTTTCGTATGTATCTCTTACTCTTATGCCTTTGGCAGCATCATAAATAAGCACTTCGCCTTCGAGTTTGTCGTCAATATAATTTGCTTCAACAGCGATTACTCCATTATCATGAAAAACAAAAGATTTTCCTTGCAACAAACCATCAACAAAATTTTTTTCGACCTCAATACTACCTTTAGGATAATATGTCCTTGAAATTCCGTTAAGTTCATTGTTGTAGTATCTCCAGTTTCCCTGTAATTCACCAGTTTTATAATATGTTTTGGTTATCCCTTCAAGTTTTCCATCGCGGTACAATTGTTCTGACCATAGTTCACCAGTCTCATAAAACCATTTTGAAATTCCTTCCTTCTTTCCATTAGAATAATTCCATTCGACGCTTAACAAACCATTTTCAAAATACCATTTGGAAACGCCCTCTTCTTTTCCATCAACAAAATTCCATTCTTTCCACAAACCTCCTGAAGGGTAGTATTCTTTATAAACACCATCTAATTTTCCGTCTTTAAATTCACCTTCTGATTTTAATATTCCGCCCGGGTAATAAGTTTTTCTTATTTCTTTTTCCTGACAAAATGAATTAATAGAAATAACAGCAAATAGTGTTATCAGTAAATAGCTTTTCATTTTGATGATAAGATGTTCCTTTGTAAATTTTAGTACAAAATTATTACTTTATTCAGTTTAATAAAACCTATAAAGCGCTCCCTTCAAAATGTAATAGTTCTTTTTATGAACTAATTACATCTTTTATTCGTTTTAGTTTGACAAGTGTTTCAATTAATTATTAGTGAGCCAGTATGAAAAAAATTCAACTTTTTCTTTTCTTGTCCTTATTTAGTATCAATTTATTTTCTCAGGATGATGACTTAGATTCTACCCGATATGACAATCCATATGAAGATAAAATTCCTTTTCACTTTTTTTTGAATCCACCTATGGATCAAACACAATTAGCCGTCATTTCTCTTGATGGATATGATAACTTTGATATTGGTACTGATTATGCTGAGCCGCATATGTCTGTTAATCCAAACAATACCTTAGAGTTTTTTAATGCGTTTAATATAAATGGAGCTCATAGAACTTATAATGGGTTCGACTGGATTTCCTCAGCCCCAAATTTTGGAACCTCACCTGCAGGTGATCCTGTAACAGCTTATGATAGTCTTGGAAATCTATATTATGAAACTATGTACGGAAGTGTGAGCGGTTGTAAAGTAATTAAATCGACAGATAATGGTGCAACCTGGACTTCAGCAGTAACATCAGTCGCAGGAAATGATAAAAACTGGATTGCCTGCGATCAAACAAGTGGACCTTATGCCAATTATGTTTATACTTGTATGACTCCTGGTAACTTTGCCCGCAGTACTGACTTTGGCGCAACATGGACTACAACAAAAACTTTTTCTGGACAAACATTGCCTGGAATGATGGTTGCTGTTGGACCAAATGTATGGAATGGTAACAATATTTCGGGGGGATGTGTTTATGTAGTTACTCACTCAGGCACAAATGCAGCAGGTATTTATACTTTTCATGTTTCAACTGATGGAGGATTAACCTTTACTCAAAAATCCCAACAATCGTTTTCGAATGTTATTGGAACAGAGATAAGCAGTCGTTCAACTGTTAATGGAATGAGAACAAGACCTTATCCATTTATTGCTGCTGATAATAGTTTTGGACCATTCCGCGGAAGATTATATCTTGTTTATGCTTCAAACAACCCTATCGGTTCCGGAAACAAACCTGATGTATTCTGTCGTTACTCAACAGATATGGGAGCAACATGGAGTTCTCCTGTTACTGTAAATGATGATCCGAATTCAACTGCAAATCATTCATTTTTTCCTGCAATATGGTGCGATAAAGAAACCGGCAGATTATTTGTAAAATTTTATGATTCAAGACTTTGTCCAACAAGTGACAGTATGGATGTTTACGCGACTTATTCTGATGACGGTGGATTGACATTTGCACCTAATCAGCGCATTACAAACAGAACTTTTAAAACAAAACTATCTGGTTCCGGAAGCGCTCCGGCATACCAAGGAGATTATGATGCGATTACTTCATTATATAACCAGGCATTGCTTGTGTGGACAGATTTTAGAAACAACAGTTATGGAAGTTACGTAGGATACTTCCCGGACTTTGCAATGGTTGCTAAAATTGATAGGGATACACTTGCAAAAAATAATGACAGTACAATAATTACAGTTGCTGTGCCGGGAGTTAAACTTTATACAAATATAGTGAAGTTTACTTATTTGTTAAATCAAACACCTTCTTCTGGAACAATAACTTTTTCATTTGTAGGGAAGGATTCGTTGACAAGTTATCCCGATTCTGTTAAGATAAAAGTTAAAACTTCAGGTGATGTAACTCCGGGAACCTATACAATAACGATTACTGGTGCCGGTCCAAGAGGAGTGCCTGTGCATAAAAGAACGGTAACGCTTGAAATTATTGATTTTATCCCTGTTGAACTTGCATCTTTTTCCAGCGAAGTAAATGATGGCAAAGTAAAATTAAATTGGATTACAGCTACAGAAACAAACAACAGCGGTTTTGAAGTTGAAAGAGTTTTATTGAATGATAAAGTTGCTACAGATGAAAAATCGACCTGGAAGAAAATTGGCTTTGTAAAAGGAAACGGTACGAGTACAAACATTAACATTTATAATTTTATAGATGAACAAGTTACGTTTTCAGGGAAATATCGTTACCGATTAAAACAAATAGATTTTGATGGAAGTTATAAGTATACTAACGCTATTGATGTGCTTGTAAATCAACCATTGAATTTTACTTTGGAACAGAATTATCCAAATCCATTTAACCCTTCTACAACAATTAAATATGCCGTAAGTAATAAACAACTTATCTCGCTAAAAGTGTTTGATATTCTAGGTAAAGAGGTTGAAACACTTGTTAATGAAGTAGAAGAACCCGGTAATTATTCAATAGTTTTTAATGCTTCAAAACTAGGAAGCGGAATATATTTCTATCAGATGAGAGCTGGCGGTTTTGTTGAAACAAAAAGAATGTCTTTGGTAAAATAAATTTCGAAAAATAAATTTTAAGAGGTTGTTGCAAATAATTTGCAGCAATCTCTTTTTATTTTAATCTAACCTTTATGAAATATACATTTTTTATAAATTTGAAATCACTTAATTAATCTTTAGGAAAAAATTGAATAAAATAGCAGTTGTACTTTTAAATCTTGGCGGACCGGATTCTCTTGATGCAGTGCAGCCATTTCTTGAAAATCTTTTTAATGACTCCAATATTTTTAAACTTCCATTTCAAAAACAATTTGCTAAAATTGTTTCTACTAGACGTGCACCAAAAGTTCAAAAGGAATATGAACTTATCGGAGGAAAGTCACCTATTGGAATGTGGACAGAAATACAGAGAAAAAATCTGGAAGAAAAATTAATGGAAGAAAATATTGACTCTTCGGTATTTATTGCAATGAGATACTGGCATCCTTTGACGAAGGAAACAACAGCAAAAGTCGAGAAAGGAAATTTTCATAAAATAATCCTATTGCCATTATATCCTCATTATTCAATATCTACAACAGGTTCTTCATTTGCAGAGTGGAGAAGAAGGTATAGAGGAGATGTTTCGAAAATGGTTTATGTTGATTCATATTTTAAACATCCGAATTATTTGCAAGCATTAAACCAGAGAATAAATGAATCACTTGAACAATTTCCTGAAGAAATAAAACAAGATGTTCAACTTGTTTTTAGTGCACATGGAACACCCAGAAGTTATCTGAAAAAAGGTGATCCTTACTTATGTGAAATAATGACCACGGTTGATGAGTTGATGAAATTAAGAAATCATGATCACGAACATCACTTATGTTTTCAGAGTAAAGTTGGGCCTATGAAATGGCTTGAACCGGCAACAGATAAAATGATTGAAGAGCTATCACAAAAAGGGAAAAAGGATTTGCTGATAATTCCTGTGAGTTTTGTTTCTGACCATATTGAGACGCTCTATGAACTTGATATTGAATATAGACACATTGCAGAAAAAGTAGGAATAAGAAACTATATTGTCATGAAAGGTTTAAATGATTCTCCTATTTTTGCAGAAGTATTAAAAGAAATTGTGAAAGAAAAATTAAAGGAAATAGCAAAATGAAAAAGCCCATTGTACTAATTATGTTTTTATTTTTTATATGTGCACAAATTCTGCCGCAAGAGAAAAATATGGATAATCCGTTTTTTAAGGAGTGGAAAACTCCGTTTCAAACTCCTCCTTTTAGCGAAATAAAAGAAGAACATTATCTTCCGGCATTTGAAGAAGGAATAAAACAACAAAAAGCTGAAATTGATTTAATCATCAGCCAGAAGGATATGCCATCTTTCGAAAATACAGTTGAAGCTATGGAAAAAAGTGGTGAGTTGTTAAATAAAGTAAGCAGTGTTTTTTATAATTTGCTTTCATCTAATACGAATGAAGAAATGCAGAAGATTGCTAAGACTGTAGCTCCAATGCTTTCAAAACATAATGATGATATAAATCTTAATGAGCATCTTTTTATGAAAATTAAAGAGGTTTATAATGATAAGGAAAATCTAAATTTAACACCGGAGCAAAAGATCGTTTTGCAGAATTATTATGATGGCTTTGTGCGTGGAGGTGCAAATTTAAATCCGGAACAAAAAGAAAAATTCAGAAAGATAAATGAAGAACTTTCATTGCTCAGTTTAAAATTTGGAGATAATCTTCTAAAAGAAACAAATTCAATTGCTTTGATAATTGATAATAAAGAAGACCTTGCCGGACTTCCTGAAGCTGTAATTCAACAAGCTTATGAAACTGGTAAAGCCAAAGGATATGAAGGAAAATGGGTTTTCACTTTGCAAAAACCAAGTTTTATACCTTTTCTTCAATATTCTGAAAAAAGAGAATTAAGAGAAAAAGTATTTAAAGCATATATTAATCGTGGTAATAATGATAATGAATATGATAACAAAAAAATACTCTCACGCATTGCTTCATTAAGAGTTGAAAGGGCTAATCTGCTTGGTTATAAGACACATTCAGATTTTATACTTGAAAAAAACATGGCAAAAAACCCTGAAAGAGTGTATAAATTTTTACAAGACCTCTGGACACCTGCACTAAATCGTGCTAAGAATGAAGCTGCTGAAATGCAAAAGATAATTGATAAAGAAGGAAACAAGTTTAAGCTGGAAGCGTGGGACTGGTGGTATTATGCTGAAAAACTGAAAAAAGAAAAGTATGATCTTGATGAAGAAATGCTTCGACCCTACTTTAAATTGGAAAATGTAATTAACGGTGTGTTTGAAGTAGCATCCAGACTTTACGGAATTCAATTCGTTGAACGAAAAGATATTCCGGTGTATCATCCTGATGTTAAAGTATTTGAAGTTCTTGAAAAAGACGGAAAACATATTGCGATTCTTTATACAGATTATTTTCCAAGAGACAGTAAACGAAGCGGTGCTTGGATGAATAACTTCCGGGAGCAAACAAACATTAATGGAAAATTTGTTACACCGATTATTTGTAATGTTGGGAATTTTTCAAAACCAACTAATGATAAACCTTCTCTCTTAAGTCTTGACGAAGTGAATACTTTGTTTCATGAGTTTGGTCATGCTTTGCATGGAATGTTAAGCCAGACAGTTTATCCAAGTGTCTCGGGGACAGGAGTTCCTCGTGATTTTGTTGAACTGCCTTCACAGATAATGGAAAACTGGGCTACATATCCTCAGATACTTAAATTATATGCGACACATTATCTTACCGGTGAAACAATGCCTAATGAATTAATTAAGAAATTAGAAAATTCTTCATTGTTTAACCAGGGTTTTGAAACGGTAGAATATCTTGCTGCTTCTTTTCTGGATATGGACTGGCACACTTTAACTACACCCGAAGAAATAGATGTAATAAAATTTGAAAAAGAATCATTAACAAAAATTGGTTTGATTCCTGAAATTGAATCTCGCTATCAAAGTACTAATTTTCAGCACATCTTTTCCGGCGGCTATTCATCAGGCTACTACAGCTATATATGGGCTGCAGTTCTTGATGCAGATGCATTTAGTCTGTTTGAAGAAAAAGGTATCTTTGATCCTGAAACTGCCATATCATTCAGAAAAAATATTCTTGAAAAAGGTGGAAGCGAAGATCCATTGCAATTATTTATCAAATTTCGCGGAAGAGAACCCAAAGTTGATGCATTATTGAAGAAAAGAGGATTGAATTAAAAAACATTTCATCAAATTATTTGAAAAATTAAATGACTGAAAGAGTTGCAGTAATTGGTGCTGGTATATCTGGTTTAGCAATAGCATACTGGCTTTACAAAAATGGTTTTGACGTTACTGTTTTTGAAAAAAACTCTGTAGCGGGCGGATCGATGGAAAGTGTGTTTCATAAAAATTTTCTTTTCGATGCAGGACCTAACAGTGGATTAGAAACTACTCCATTAATCCGTCAGCTTGTTGAAGATGTTGGACTTGAATATGAATTTCTTTATGCTAACCGTGAAGCGAATAAGAGATATATTTTAAGAAATAACATTCTCTATCCGCTGCCTATGAGTCCTCCGGCATTTCTAAAGACAAAATTATTTTCTACAAAAGCCAAACTAAGACTTTTTGCAGAACCATTAATTCCACGTTCAAAAGATGGATACTACCAAAGTGTTGCTCGCTTTGTAACAAGAAGACTTGGAAAAGAATTCCTCGATTATGCAATCAATCCTTTTGTTGCAGGTGTATATGCAGGCAATCCTGAAACTCTTAGCGTTGCTTCAGCTTTTCCAAAACTATATGCACTTGAAGAAAAATACGGCGGATTAATTATCGGGACAATAAGAAGCATTAAAGAAAGAAAAAGAAGCAAAGAAGTATCAAAACAAAGTGCAAAGATGTTCTCATTCAAAAAAGGAATGCAAACCCTGCCTTTAACAATAGCTTCTAAACTAGGTGAAAGAGTAAAATATAATTGTGAAATAAAATCATTACAAAAATCCGGCGGAAGTTTTATACTTAATTCACTTTGTAATAATAAAGAAGAAACGTTATCCTTTGATCGAGTAGTATTTACAACTCCTGCGTTTGTTACTTCAAGAATTTTAAATAATATCGATTCGTTATTAACTCATCATCTTAATTCTATTCATTATCCACCTGTGCTTGTATTGTTTGCTGTGTATAAAAAATCTGCTATTGAACAACCGCTTGATGGTTTTGGATTTTTAATCCCTGAAAAAGAAAACAAAAAATATTTAGGAGCACTTTGGAGTTCTGCAATATTTAATCATAGAACTGATGATGAGCAAGCTACTTTTACACTTTTTATTGGCGGCACAAGGAATGCTTCGCTTCTTGAGGGAGATAAAGATATTTTGATTCATGAAATATTAAAAGATTTTCAACAGCGAATGAAAATAAGTTCCGAACCAGATTTTGTTACTTATAGAAAGTGGGAAAAAGCAATTCCACAATATGATATTGGTTATATCGAACACGAAAAATATTTTGAAGAATTTGAGAGTAGACATCCGGGAATTTTTCTTGCAGGAAACTATCGTGGTGGAATATCTGTTGGCGATTGCATTAAAAGTTCTGAAATAGTATATCAAAGAGTATTAAAATCAATTTGAGAGATAATATGAAAAAAAAATTCACTTCAGTTATCATTTTTTTAATTTTTACTATTATCTCTTCTACCATTTTTAAAATTCCCAATCATCAAAGTGTCGAATCATCTTTTAATGAAGAAAGAGAAGAGCAATCCGGTGCAATGAAATCATTAAATTTCTGGACTGACCAGAGAGCTTATCCTTATAATGATATTCCAGATAATGCCTACCTCAAAGCATACGAAAAAATGCAAAAGGATTTTTTGCAAAGAAAAATTTATTGCACAGATAGCTGGATTACTGCTGGTCCTCTTAATGTTGGAGGAAGAACAAAATCAATTGCACTTAATCCGCAGAATCCATACACTTTATTTGCTGGTTCTGCCAGCGGTGGTTTGTGGAGAAGCTATACGGACGGAATTGGTTCAACTGCATGGACACATATCAACACTGGTTTCCCTGTGCTTGGTGTAAATGCAATTGCGATTCATCCAGCAGATTCAAATATTATTTACATTGGAACAGGTGAGGTTTATGCATATCAAAATTCAATTGGTGGATTGAATATCAGAACAACGCGAGGCAGTTACGGAATTGGTATTCTTAAAACTACAAACTATGGAGTAACGTGGACAAAAAGTCTTGATTGGTCTTATAACCAGAGAAGAGGAGTGCAGGTTATAAAATTTAATCCAGCTAATCCAAACGTAATATATGCTGGAACAAGTGAAGGACTATATAAATCTACTGATGCAGGAAGCAGCTGGAATCAAATTCATAATGTTATTATGACTTATGATATTGCAATCAATCAAACAAATCCTGACTTAATTGTAATTAGTTGTGGTAATCTTGGTTCAACGGGTTATGGTATTTATCGTTCTTCTGATGGAGGAGTAAACTGGACAAAAATTACAAACGGATTGCCTTCGTCCTGGGAAGGCAAAGTACACTTATCACCTTTTGCCGCTAACCCAAATATTCTTTATGCAAGCATAGGAAAAGGAACTGCTACGGGTGCAGGGACAGTTTTATGCAAATCATATAATTTTGGTTTAAGCTGGACTACAGTAAATTCTTCTTCAGATTATGCAACTTATCAGGGCTGGTATTCTCACTTTGTAGTTCCTCATCCAACTGATTCAACAAAAATTTTATGCGGCGGAATTGACATCTGGAAATCAACAAATGGTGGAAATACGCTTACAACCAAATCAAGCTGGTCTGCCTGGTACTTAAATACAACTCCTCCTATCGGTGGACCTGAAGGTCCTCCAAATTATTCTCATGCCGATCATCATTGTTATGTAATTGATCCAACCAATTCTAACATTGTTTATTTTGGAAATGATGGAGGAATTTTCAGAACTTCTGATTTTGGAGAAACTTTTGCAGGTTGTAACGGAGGATATCAAACAACGCAATTTTACAAACGTATAGGAGTAGGACAAAAAGATTCACTTATAGCTGTTGGTGGCTTACAGGATAACGCTTCTGTGGTTTACTCTGGAAGTACAGCCTGGCGAAGAGTAGGTGGGGGTGATGGTTGTTGCTCGGGAATTAGCTGGACAAACAATGACACAATGTACAGTTCATCTCAATATCTTGCTGTAATGCGTTCTACAAATAGAGGAATTAACTGGAGTTATAGTTATCCGCCAAGCAACAATGAAGCATTTAACGGACCATTTATTGTGTGTCCTTCTAATTCCAAAATTATGTATGCCGGCGGCGATAAACTTTATAAATCTACTAACAGCGGGACAAACTGGTTTGTTGTAAATAACGACCAGACTTTTACAGGAGACCCAGTTCTTGTAATAGAATCATCTTATTCAAATACTGATACAGTTTTCTTAGCAACAGCACCTAATCTTCAAAGAGCAAGAGTATATCGTTCAACAAATGGCGGAACATCTTTTACTGAGATAACAGGTATTTTACCTGACAGGTACATTGTGGATATAGCAGTAAATCCTCTTGATGCAAGAACCGTATATTGTGCTGTTTCGGGCTTTGGTTCAGCGCATCTTTTTAAATCTACTGATGCAGGAACAACTTGGACTGCCGTTGGAAATGATTTGCCTGATGTTCCAACTTCTGCTGTTATTGTAAATCCTTTTAATACAAATAATATTTATGTAGGAAATGACCTTGGTGTTTTTGTTTCGACTGATGGAGGAATTTCATTTACTGACTTTAATTCCGGATTTTTAGGAACAGCAACTTTAGTAATGGATTTAAGAATATCTCCAAAAGATAAAATGCTTTACGCCGCAACCCATGGTAATGGAGTCTTTAAGAGAAAATTAATTGATAATACAACTAAAATTGATGACAACTCAAAGATAGCTACGGGTTATTCATTATTGCAGAATTATCCCAATCCGTTTAATCCCGTAACTACAATCCAATATTCATTAATAAACGACCAGCATATTGTATTAAAAATTTTTGATTACAGTGGAAAAGAAATTGCCACTCTTGTAGATGAATACAAAAAAGCAGGAAACTATTCTGTACAATTTGATGCCAGCAAACTCCAGAGGGGAGGAGGATGCCCATCTGGCGTTTATTTCTACAGGATAAAAACAACAAACTACACCTGTACAAAAAAGATGCTTTTGCTTAAATAATAGTGTTTTTGTACACTTTTTGTCGTTTACTTCAATCATCAGTGCAGAATACCATCTATTGTAATTAGATATTAGTATATTGGGAAAAAAATATAGGGTTTACAACTTACATGGACTTAAATTCTTGTCTAAATAGACAGGTTACATATGTCATATACCTATTTCGAAAGTAAAATAGAGAATTTACATATGTAATGTGTCCATTTCGAAAGTAAAAATAAGGATTTACATATGTAATGTGTTCATTTCGAAAGTAAAAACAAGGATTTACATATGTAATGTGTTCATTTCGAAAGTAAAAACGAGAATTTACATATGTAATGTGTCCATTTCGAAAATAAAATTGGCAGTTTACATATGTAACGAGCACATTTTTAAATACAAAATCGACTAATTACATATGTAATGTGTTGATAAATAATCAAAATAGGGGACTTATTCTTCACATGGGTTATAAATACTTCTGGCAAGGGGAGTTATTTTTTGTATAGATACAAAAATTATTGAATTAATGCCTGGGTGATTTTTTCACGTTACTTCTATTTCAAATTATTTCTGTTTTTCTGATAATTATGCATAAATTTCCCAAATTTTTTATCCTTCTGTCTTTTTTCATAATAGGACATTTCGTTGTACAAGGATTCTTTATAAATTTTAATATAATTGTCATACCTTTCTTTAGAAATTTCACCTTCCTCAACGGCTTTAAGAATAGCACAACCTTTTTCAACTGTGTGAGTGCAATTATCGTAACGGCAGCTTTCGGCTAAATCCGAGATTTCGTTAAAAGTTTCATCAAGCCCTGATTCAATTGAAATAACTCCAAGTTCACGCATTCCTGGGTTGTCGATAATTATTGAGCCGTTTTCCAATAAAATTAATTCACGTCTGGTGGTTGTATGTTTTCCTCGCCCATCTTTTTCTCTTATAGGTTGAGTTTTGTACAATTCTTCGTGAATTAAATTATTAAGCAGGGTAGTTTTTCCTACTCCTGATGAGCCAAGTAAACAAAAAGTATCTGCGGGAGTGAATAAGTTTTTAACTCTTTCAATATCAGATGCATTATTGTTGCTGAATGCAACTACGTTCATATCGGGAAATATTTTATTTATCTCTTCTTTCTTTTTTTCGATTTCTTCAGGATTGATAAGGTCACATTTGCTTAAAAAGATAACGGGAGTAATATTGCTCTCTTTAATCATTACTATATAGCGCTCAAGTCTTCTTAAATTAAAATTAGAATCAACAGCCTGCATAATAATTGCAGTATTGATATTAGCAGCTATAATCTGGTAATCAATTTTTTTACCGGGTGTTTTTCTTTTTAATAAAGATTTTCGCGGAAGTATTTCGTGAATTATGGCTAAAGAATCATCATCAAAAAGCTGAGAATAAACCCAATCACCAACTGCAGGAAAATCAAGGGAAGATTCTGAGTTAAACAAAAATTTTCCAGTTACTTCTGCATAAATATCTTTCTGTCCGTTAGAGACTACAAAACTATTTTTGTTTACGCTAATAACTCTTGTTAAGTGGAAGTCGTTTAATTTTGACGGTTCTGTTTTTCCCTTGAACCAATTATCGAAGCCTAGTTTTTCAATATAGTTATTCATCATAATTTATAATATTTATTTCACCAGCAAAAATACGAAAATCAACAGAGAACAATCTCCAATTAATTTGTTGTTACAAAATTGAAAAGCGGTGCGTATTTTTATAACGTTAAATCAGAAAATTTTGAAATTCCCGCAGATGTAAAAAGAAAATTAAATGGAGAAAAAGATGGCAAATTATCCTTTAAAAAGATTAAGAAGATTAAGATACAACCCGCTTGTCAGGGATATGATAAGAGAAACAGTCCTTACAAAGAATGATTTAATTTATCCTTTGTTTGTTGTTCCGGGTAGAAAAGTGAAAAACGCAGTAAAATCGATGCCCGGAGTTTTTCAGATGAGTATAGATGTACTCGTTGAAGAGTGTAAAGAAGTTGAAAATCTTGGAATACCCGCGGTAATTCTTTTTGGAATTCCAGAGCATAAAGATGAAGTAGGAAGCGGGGCATATGATGCTAATGGAATAATTCAACAGGCAGTTCGTGCAATAAAAGCTGAGGTAAAAAATCTTTTAGTTATTACAGATGTTTGTATGTGCGAGTACACTTCTCATGGTCATTGCGGAGTTTTAAATGGTGAAGAAATTCTTAACGATGAAACTGTTTCTTTACTAGCAAAGGAGGCTGTCTCACACGCTGAAGCTGGTGCAGATATAATTGCTCCTTCGGATATGATGGACGGAAGAATAATAGCAATTAGAAAAGCACTTGATTATAAAGGATTTGCTAAAATTCCTATTTTAAGTTATGCAGCAAAATATGCAAGCGGATTTTATGGACCTTTCCGTGATGCTGCTGAATCTACTCCCGCTTTTGGAGACCGTCGTTCTCATCAAATGGATATTGCAAATGCAAATGAAGCTTTACGCGAAGTTGAAACTGATATTGAAGAAGGTGCTGATATGGTTATGGTAAAACCAGCAGGAGCCTATCTTGATATTATCTGGAGAGTGAAAGAAAAATTTGGTTTGCCAACTGCTGCTTACCAGGTGAGTGGTGAATATGCAATGATTAAAGCGGCTGCACAAAATGGATGGATTGACGAAGAAAGAGTAATGATAGAATCTCTTATGGCAATTAAACGTGCAGGTGCAGATATGATACTGACTTACTTTGCAAAAGATGTCGCAAAGTTTATTGATAAAACAAAAAAGTAAAATTATATGAAAATTGTATTCGCTTCTTCAGAAGCTTTCCCTTTTGCAAAAACCGGCGGACTTGGTGACGTTGTTGGTGCTTTGCCTATTGCTTTAAGAAATCTTGGGCACGAGGTTAAAGTTTTTCTTCCCCGGTATGCATTAGTAGATCACAACAAGTATGATCTTAATTATAGCTGGGCAATTGATGAAATGCCAATTCGTGTTAATGGAAAAACTCATTCCGTTCGGGTTTTCTTTACCAATTTACCAAACTCAGATGTTGAAATTTATTTTATAGATTGTCCCCACTTTTTTAATCGTCCTTCAATTTATACAAACGATATTGATGAGGATGAAAGATTTATACTTTTTTCGAAAGCAGTATTAGAATCTTTGCAAAGACTTCAATGGCAGGCTGATGTTATTAATTGTAATGATTGGCAAACCGGATTAATTCCTTTGTACATCAAAGATAATTATAGCTGGGATAGATTCTTTGAAAAGACTGCAACTGTCATAACTATTCATAATATTGGTTACCAGGGAAGATTTTCAAAAGAAACTCTTTACAAAGCAGAAGTTAGAGACGAACTCTGGTATCCTAATAGTCCCGTTGAAACATGGAATGAATTTAATTTTCTTAAAACAGGATTAATGTTTGCAGATGCAATAAATACTGTAAGTCCTACATACGCAAAAGAGACAATGACTTATGAAGGGAGTTATGGGCTTGATGGAACTTTACATTTTAGAAAGAAAGATTATTTCGGAATTCTGAATGGAGTAGATTACAGCATCTGGAATCCAGCGAATGATCATCATATTCCTTTTCACTATTCTGTAAATGATTTGGATGGCAAATACAAAAACAAAAAATTTCTGCTCGAACACGTTCATCTTCCAGTACGGGAAAATGTACCACTTATTGGAATTGTTTCTCGTTTAACTTCGCAAAAAGGATTTGATTTAATAGCTAATTCTATAAATGAGTTAATGAGCATTGATGCTCAGTGGATTATTCTTGGAAGCGGCGAAGATCATTATGAAGATCTTTTCCGAAGTCTTCATTACTCTTTTCCGGGGAAAGTATATACTTATATCGGATTTAATAATGAACTGGCACATCTTATTGAAGCTGCTGCAGACATATTTCTAATGCCTTCCCGTTATGAACCTTGTGGATTAAACCAGATTTACAGTCTTAAGTATGGTACAGTTCCGGTTGTTAGAAAAACTGGCGGACTTGCGGATACAGTGTTCGATTGGGATGAATATCTTTACCAGGGAAAATCAACTGGCAATGGATTTTCGTTTAATGATTATAACAGCTTTGCTCTTACTTCTACTCTAAAAAGAGCGGTGCAGACTTACCACAATAGAGATGTATGGAATCAGATTATTAAAAATGGAATGAATAAAGATTTTTCATGGGAAGTATCTGCACTTGAATATATCAAACTTTATGAGCACGCAATTAAAAATCGTGTAGGTTAAAATATCTAAGAATTTTTAATTTAAAATTTTTGTCGCTCTGTTAATAAAAAATTTTCAACAAGGATTAATAATGGTTCGAAAAATATTTTATTCCATTCTTCTATTAACAGTTTATACTAATGCTCAAATTATCTCTTTTCCATCTGAATGGTATTTCAAAACAGGAGATAACCTGGAGTATAAAAATGAAAAATATGATGATGTAAATTGGGGTAAAATAAAAGTTCCATCGCATTGGGAAAATGAAGGATTTACAAATTATGATGGTTATGCGTGGTATCGCATTCATTTTGATGCAGATGTAAAATCAATTAAAGATAATGAACTTTATCTTTTTGTTGGCAGAGTTGATGATGTGGATGAAACTTATCTAAATGGAATACTTGTTGGTTCGACCGGTAAGTTTCCACCTGAACCGCAGTCCGCCTGGAATGAACAACGTGGGTATAAAATTTCAAAAAGTTTATTAAAAGATAAAAATGTTCTTACTATACGTGTCTATGATATGGGAGCACCCGGTGGAATTCATAGCGGAGTAATAGGAATTTTTGATATTAATGGTTTCAAACAACAGATGAATTATTCTCCCGGTCCAAAAAAATCTTTTTACAAGCTTGTAACTTCAAACGGATTAATTGCTGCCGTATATGATGAACAGAATAATAGTATTGAAGCAATTTATCCGCACATTTTTCAAGCATATGATGAGAACAAACCAGTAAAACCTTTTTTGAAAAACCTGAAACTGAATACTGAAGAAAAACCACTCTCTATAAGTTATCGTGAAAATACCCACGTTGTATCAGTTGTTTATAAAAATTTTGTTGTCGATTTCTTTGCTCCTTTTACAAGATTATCTTCACCGTATCCAAGGAATATTAAAGTGTTTTATGCAGTAGTAAAAGGGAAAGAAGCAGCGATAAAAAATCTTACATTCACCTACGATAAAACATATTGCGAAGTGCTTGATTACAACATTTTAATAAATGATTCTGGAAATAATGATTGCAAACTCTTTCTCTTCTCTTTCAATGATTCGCTTCACAATAATAGAAATATTTTTACGGCAATGTGTTCAAATGCTGTATCTCATTTTTCAGAACTGGTTAGCGATGAAGTAAATTTTATGAAACAGTTAGTAAAAAATTGCAAGATTCCAAAGCAGCTAAATAAAGATCAAAAAAATTTAATTGAACAATCAATTACTGTTTTGAAGATGTCACAGGTTTCGCAAGAGGAAATATTTCCTTCCGCTCGTGGACAAATACTTGCATCGCTTCCACCTGGTATGTGGAATATCTGCTGGATAAGAGATGCTGCTTACTCAATAATAGCTTTAAACAAACTTGGCTTATTTGAAGAAGCTAAAAACGCTTTGAAATTTTTTCTTAATGCTGATGTAGGGTACTATAGAAATTTTATTCATACTGATGGAAACGATTATGGTATTGGTATAGATTATAAAATATCTGTTTGTCGTTACTTTGGAACAGGCAAAGAGGAAAGCGATTTTAATGAAGATGGACCAAACATTGAGCTTGATGGACTTGGTTTGTTTTTAATTGCATTTTGTGATTATATAAATCAAGCAAACGACGAAGAATTTTTTAAGGGTAATTATAAAATTATTTCAGATAAAATTTCCGATGCAATATTATTTAACATCGATGAAAATAATCTTATAAGAAAAGATTCCGGACCTTGGGAAAGACATCTGCCCGGGAAACAATATGCATATACTTCTATAACTGCGGCAAAAGGACTTCAAATGTTTGTTGCGGTAAGTAAAAAATATAATTTTGAAAATGGAAAATATGACGAAGGATTTAACAAACTTTTGCGAGGCATAAATGAAGGTCTTGTTGTTTATGGAAAGTTGATAAAAAATAATTATCAAGCAGACGATCCGGATAAGTATGAATTTTATGATGCATCAACAATTGAAGCTTTTAACTTTAATCTTTTTTCAAATAAAAAATTTTTTAAATCTCATTTCAAAGAATATGAAGACAATCTTCGTATAAGTAAAGAAAGAGGATTTTATAGAGTAAATAAAGGAGATTATTACGATAGCCAGGAATGGATAGTGCTGGATTTAAGGATAGCCAGTTCACTTATAAAATTTAACGAAAAAAATAAAGCTAAAGTTTTAATTGATTGGATTACGTCACAATCCAGAATTAATAATAATCTCATTGCAGAACTTTATGATGTAAAGAAATCAACTTATGAAGGAGCCGTTCCTATGGTTGGTTTTGGTGCAGGTGCATATATTATAACAATGTTTGATTATTTCAATAACAAATAATAGGAGTTTGGTATGTTAAAGATATTTTTTCTATTAATGTTTATTTGTATTGCATCAACTTTTGCCCAACAAAAAACAGATAATAATAACGATAAAGTTGATAAAAAATTTGAAGAGATGAATCATCGCATTGATGAACTTGAAAAAAGAATTGATGATATTCTTTGGTACAACAAGGTTGGTGATGTTGCAACAATTGATAAAGTATATATTGTCGGTCCTCCACCAGTAAAAGTAAAAAATCCTACAATGATGGGAGCAAAAAATCCCGTAAAATTTTGGTGTTACATTTTTATCCCCTCAGGAATAGATAGAAATAAAAAATATCCTTTAATTATTTTACCGCATGGCGGAGTACATGCAAATTTTACAACTTATCATACACATATAATTCGTGAAATGATGGCTCAAGGTTATATTGTTGCCGCTCCAGAATACAGAGGAAGCACTGGTTATGGTGAAGGTTTTTATAAAAAGATTGATTATGGCGGACTTGAAATTGAAGATAATTATGCAGCTCGCAACTGGATGGTTGAAAATTATGACTTTGTGGATGGGGATAGAGTTGGACTTGTTGGATGGTCGCACGGCGGATTAATTGCTTTGATGGATGCATTTGAACATCCAGACGATTACAAGGTTGTCTTTGCAGGTGTACCAGTTAGTGATCTGGTTGCAAGACTTGGTTATTATGATGACGACTATAGAAAAGAATTTTATGCACCTTATCATATTGGACAGACAGTGAATGAAAATATTGAAGAATACAGGAAAAGATCACCGGTGAATCATGTTGAAAAATTAAAAATCCCTTTACTTGTCCATACAAATACAAACGATGATGATGTAAATGTTCTGGAAGTGCAGCATCTTATAGAAGCATTAAAGGCTGCAAATAAAAAATTTGAATATGAAATATTCAAAGAGGCTCCGGGTGGACATAGTTTCGATCGAATAGATACTAAACTGGCAAAACAAATAAGAATGAAAATTTATAATTTCATTGGTCAATACTTGAAGCCGCCATTCCAGTTTAAGTCGATTAAAGATCTTGAAAAAGCTGGATATAAATAAAACAAATCGGCGCAGAAAAGTCTTTATTAAAATTTAGTGATTTAACCAGTTAAATAAAATTCTCTTGCCGACCTTAGTGATTATTGATTCAGGATGAAATTGAATCCCCTTTACATCATAATTTTTATGTGAAATTGCCATTACTACTTCATCATCACTTACCGCTGATATTTTAATACAATGGGGTAAGGAGGATGGTGAGACAGCCCATGAATGATAAAGTCCGGCTTCAAATGAAGATGGAATACCTTTGAAAAGGTAATCGTTACTATCTGTAATTATCATTATTTTTGAAATACCGTGGACAACAGAATTAAGATTATAGAGTTTTCCTCCAAATGCTTCTGCAATTGCTTGATGTCCCAGACAAACTCCAAGTATGCTTTTTGTTTGGAAGAAATTTTTTACAACTTTCTGCAAGATTTTTGCTTCTGAGGGGACACCGGGTCCGGGTGAAATAAGAATTTTTTTATAATCCTTAATTAATTTTAAAGTAAGTCTATCATTTTTAATTACATCAATTGAAAATTTTCCATGCTCTTCTAATATCTGTAAAAGATTGTACGTAAAAGAATCATGGTTGTCTATGAGTAATATTCTTTCTTTCATTTACTTTTTGATATTATCTTACATAAAAAATTTTTTTCTACAATGGCAAATAAAGAAATAATTATACAAAAAATGAATTTACTTGGAAAAAGTAAGACTCCTTTTTTGTTTATTATTGATTTTGAAATGAAGTCACCACAAATATTTTTACTTGATGAAATTAATTCTGATGAAATTAAATACAATATCAATAAAATTTCAAACTGCTTCAATATTTCAAAACTAAATAAAGAAATTATTTTTAATAAATTTCCCATTGCATATTCATTGTATAAAAAAACTTATACTAAAATTGTGAAAGAAATAAATAGGGGGAATTCTTATCTTCTGAATTTAACATATCCAACAAGATTAGAAACCAACCTTACTTTGCAGGAAATATTTATAAACAGCAAGGCAAAGTACAGGCTTTATTATAAAAACAAATTTGTCGTCTTTTCTCCGGAGATATTTGTTAAAATTAATGATGGAATAATTTCTTCTTACCCAATGAAAGGTACAATTGATGCCTCTTTAGAAAATGCTGAGCAAAAAATATTAAGCGATAAAAAAGAAATTGCCGAACACAATACCATAGTCGATTTGATACGAAACGACCTGAGTATTGTTGCAAAAAAAGTAAGAGTAAAAAAATTCAGGTATATTGAAAAATTAAAAACTAATGAAAAAGATTTGCTGCAGGTTAGTTCTGAAATAAGCGGGAATTTGCAAGGGAATTACAACTCAAAAATTGGTGAAATAATATTTAATCTTTTGCCCGCTGGTTCAATTTGTGGCGCACCTAAAAAGAAGACGGTTGATATAATTAAAAAAAATGAATTTTATAAACGTGGTTATTATACTGGAATATTTGGATTGTTTGACGGTGTAAATCTGGATTCTGGTGTGATGATAAGATTTATTGAAAAAACGCGAAATGGTTTAATATTTAAAAGTGGAGGTGGAATAACTTCTCTAAGTAATCCCCAAAAAGAATACAAAGAAATGATAGATAAAGTTTATGTGCCTTTTGTTTGAAACCATTAAGGTTTGTAATAAAAAATTATTTAATATTGAATATCATAATGAAAGGATGAATAATTCTCGCAAAGATTTATTTGACAGTAAAAACAACATTGACATAAAAGAATCAATCTCTTTACCGATAGAAATTGGGAACGGATTATATAAATGTCGTGTTATTTATTCAAATGACATTGAATCAGTTGAATATATTCCTTACACAAAAAAGAAGATTCAAACTATTAGGTTAATTGAATGTAACTCGATTGATTACATGTATAAATATGTAGATCGAAAATGCTTAGATGAACTTCTTGCACAGAGCAGTGCTGATGAAATAATTATAGTGAAGGATGGGTTTATAACAGACACATCGTATTCAAACTTAGTATTTTATGATGGAAATAAGTGGTTTACTCCTGCAAAGCCATTATTAAAAGGCACGAAGAGAAAAAAATTGTTAAATGAAAAATTAATATTTGAACAAGAAATTAAAATAGAAGATTTAATTGCATTTGAGAAAGTATCATTAATTAATGCAATGCTTGATTTAGGTGAAGTCGAATTAAAAGTAGATAGTATTCTTAATAAAAATTAATTTTACATGAATAGAAGAAAATTTTTGAAATATACAACTCTTGCTGCAGTTGGTTCTTTGATGATTCCTCCATTTCTACGAGCAAGTTCTTATAAGGAAACTCATGTCAACAAACCTGAACCAGGTAAGTGGAAAAATACTAATATTGATATAGCATGGATTGGTCATTCAACTATTCTAATCAATTTTTATGGAAAATTAGTTCTAACTGACCCGGTTTTGTTTGATAGGGTTGGACTGTATCTTTTTGGTTTTAATTACGGACCTCAACGATTTACTTCGCCTGCATTAACAATAAATGAAATACCAAGACCGGATTTAATTTTACTTTCACACGCTCATCTTGATCATATGGATTATAAGACTTTGATAAATATTACAGATATGTATCCTGGAGAAATAGATTGCATTACTGCATATAATACATCTGACGTGATTAACGACCTTGAATGGAAGTCATTAAAAGAAATTGATTGGAAGGAAGAAATTACCGTCAATGATATTGACATTAAAGCTTTAGAAGTTAAACATTTTGGCTGGCGTTATCCCTGGGAAAGAGATCGTTCTGCAGGTTATATTTATAACGGAAGAAGTTTTAATGCTTATGTAATTAAAAGAAAAGATAAGAAAATACTTTTTGGTGGCGATACTGCATTTACTGATAAATTTAAAGAGAGTAATGAGAAAGTTGATATTGCTATAATGCCAATAGGCGCATATTATCCTTGGAGAAGAAATCATTGCAATCCTGAAGAGGCTTTACAAATGGCAACAGATTTAGATGCAAAAGTTTTTATACCAATTCATACCAATACTTTTAAACAAGGAATGGAACCAAAAGATGAACCGCTTAATTGGTTAAGAAAAAGTTACTCATCTTACAATATTGAACTTGGCATTCAAAATATTGGCGAGACTTTTACTACATCATAATAAATCTTAATTGTTATTTAATTTGCTTGTATTCTGATTCTAAATTTCCCTCCCACAAATATTTTTTTGTTTCCTGCACAAGAATTTTATTTAAGAAGATTAGCGAAATAAGATTAGGAATTGCCATAAGAGCATTTGTTATATCTGCAAATGTCCACACAGCATGTAAAGAGAGTACAGAGCCAATCATTACAAAAATTATCCAGAGCCATCTATAAGGTTTAACAACTTTTTGTCCAAATAAATATTCTGCAGCTTTTTCTCCATAATAAGACCATCCAAGAATAGTAGAGAAAACAAAAGTTAATAGCCCAATTGTCAATACAATAGGACCAATAACCGGTAAATCAGAAAAAGCTTTTCTTGTAAGTGAAGCACCATTTAAACCATTAATCCATTCTCCAGAGTTAACTATTACTAATCCAGTCATTGCACATACAACAACAGTATCCCAGAAAGTACCTGTTGACGAAACCAGAGCTTGTCTTACAGGATTTTTTGTTTGAGCAGCAGCAGCTACAATAGGTGCGCTTCCCAGACCCGATTCATTTGAAAAGAGCCCACGTGCAATACCAAAGCGAATTGCTTCACGAACACCAGCTCCCATAAATCCACCTATAACTGCATGTCCCGAGAATGCACTTGTAAAGATAAGTTCGATAGTTCGCGGAATTCCTGATATATTCATTGCTAGAAGGATAATACAACCAAGTATATAAAAAACGGCCATAAATGGAATTAATTTTTCGCAAACACGAGCAATTGATTTTATTCCTCCAATTATTACAATTGCAGTTAATAAAGTCATTACAATACCAGTAATCCACATTGGAATATGAAATGATTCCTGCACAAGTGAAGAAATTGAATTTGCTTGTACCATATTACCAATTCCAAATGCTGTAACCGCAGTAAATCCGGCAAATAAAACAGCAAGAAATTTATTATTCATTCCTCTTTCCAATACATACATTGGACCGCCAGCCATCAAACCATCTTTAGTTGTTACTCTGTATTTGACCGACAACAATGCCTCTGAATATTTTGTTGCAATACCAAAAACACCAGTCAACCACATCCATAGAACAGCACCGGGACCTCCGGCAACAATCGCAGTTGAAACACCAACAATATTTCCAGTTCCAATTGTAGCGGCAAGTGCTGTTGTTAAAGCTCCAAACTGACTTATATCACCTTTACCCTCTTTAAGTCTTCCAAAAGAAATTTTAATAGCTTTTCCAATAAATCGTTGAATGAATTTTAATCTTATTGTTAAAAAGATGTGTGTGCCAAATAATAAAATTAGTAAAGGATATCCCCATACAAAGTCACTTATTTGAGTTAGAATGTTTTCTAATTGTTCCATTAATTTTCTCTGTTAAATGATTTGGAAAAAGCGGGGATAAAACCCGCTTTAAATTATTTTTTGAACTTAGATAATAAATCTTTTACAGCATCTTTATGAATTGTAAAACCCAGCATTTTTAATTTTACAAAATCTTCGTGATAATAATAATAACCTTTATCATCAACATTGTAGGCGCCGGCACCAGAATCTTTAATTAAGAACCAGTCTTTTCCATCTTTTGTTAAATAACCGACAAGATGAATTCCATGATCATCGCCGGTCGTTCCATTACTAAAGCGGAATTGGCGTGAATACTCATCAATATATTCTGATGGAATATCAAAGGTTGGAATCATTGCAACTTTGTAATGAGATTCAATACCTGCTTCAGAGACATCACCGCCAATAACCATTGTATAACCATTTCGTATCGCAGATTTAATTGTTGACATAAATTCTTCAAGCGGGACATTATAATAATCTTTATTATGCCACCAGTTATCAGGCACTTTATATTCAACCTGCTCATAATAGGGTTCTTGCATCAAAGACATAACATCAACGTAATCGTCAAGATTCAATTCGACAACTTTTTCAAGATATTCTTTTGGAGTGTATTCTTTACCATCAACAGAAAATTTAGTTGGAGGAACACCAAGGTAATGATTCAGTATTGATTGAACAGTATTTAATACTTCTGTTTCGTTCCAAGCATTTTGTTCTTTAATTGATTGAAGGTAAGCTTTTATTTCATCAAACATTTTGCTGTGATCGTGAGATTTCTGTCCGGGAAGCAACCCACTGTAAACTTCTTCGGGAACAACACCATGTTGTTTCCATATGCGTTTAACAGCGTTAGACTGAGAACCTTCACCAATTTCTGAATTGCCTCTTTCTTTTACAAAGCGTCTTGCTTTTTCAAGGTACTCCCAGTATGCAGTCCAGATTTCTGAAAGTTTGATTTTTCTTTTATGTATTCTATAAACTTCTGATTCATAAAAAGAGGTTGTTGAAAAGGACCAGCAAGTTCCTGTTAGTCCCTGATTATGTGGATCATTGTGCCAGAAATATGTGAATTCGGATTTTGATTTTGGAAGGTTAAGTCCTTCAAAATCCATCTTGAAGGCTTGCTTTTTAGGTTTGTCTTTTTTATTGAAATCATCTATGTTTTTTTGTACAACTTCTTCCCAGAATTCACTTTTAGGTTCAATAAATTTTCCTTTATTACGAACCTGGTTGAATGAAATTGTTGTTACAAATAAGCAAAGTAAAATTATTTTAAAGGTTTTCATTGTTCAATCCTTTTTAATTATTTTTTTGTAATAGGAATAGTTAGTGTTTTGATGCCAGCTTTTTTAAAATACAACTTGATTTTTTCAGTTGTTCCGTCTTTTAAATCTTTTGTTAGTCCGATAAACATGATGTGGTAACTACGAGGTTTAAGGCTAACGGTACTTTTAGGAGGAATTATAAGTTCTTTAATTTCTCGCATACCCATCATACCATTGTTTTGATATGATTCATGAATTTGAACTAACTCGGCAAAATTACATTCTACTTTATATAAAGTGTCGGCATAATCAGATGTGTTTGAAATATCCATAAATCCACCGGTATTCATTTCTCTGTTAGCAGGACGTATCCATGGATTTTCAATATTTATACTTGATAAAAAGAATGTAATGAGTGATAAAAAAACTAATAACTTTGTCATAATCATTATAACCTCTTAATGTCATTTACTATTTCTTTTATGTCGGCTTTGCTGCCATTGTAATATTTGCGAATATTTAATTCCCTGTCGATAAGTGTAATTCTGTCGGTATGTGTAAAAAAGTAACTAGGTTTATTTGATGCGGTGTAAGTGGTGTCACCGGGAATAGCAACTATGCTGAACTCCTTCATAAGTTTTTTTATTGATTGTATATCCCCTGTACACATATTAAAATTCTTGAAATTAATGTCTTGCAGTTCACCAAAATCTTTCAGTTTTGAAGGTGTGTCTCTGTTTGGGTCAAATGATATAGTAACAAATTCTACATTCTGTATTTTTTCTTCTTGAACTTTTTCTTGCAATAACTGAAGATTATGTACAGTCATAGGACAAATGTCAGGACAACTTGTAAACATAAATACAGTCACAAGTATTTTACCTTTAAAAATTATCGGAAAATTTATTTTTGTTTCATCTTGGTTAATAAGTTCATAGTTGTTATCTCCAACATATTCCTTTTGAGGAAATTTATCCTGGCAGGCAGAAAACATAATGCATAAAAAAATAATCAATCTTTTGGCAAGCGGCATAACGATTTATGATTTGTAAACATTTATTAAATTTTCATGTAAAATTATTTCAATAGGAACTCTTAAGCAAATGAATAAATTAATTTTATATTGATGATGTTAATTTTATTTTTTCATGGAAGAACTTAACCCTAAACGACAACTTGGAATAATACAAACATCAGCAATAATTATCGGTGCAGTAATTGGCAGTGGTGTATTCATTAATTTACCAATTGTAGCTCGTTTTGCAGGTAGTCCACTAATGAGTGTAATTATCTGGTTAATCGGTGGGCTTTTATGGTTTCCGCAGATTTTAATACTCGCAGAAATGGGGACAGCCTATCCAAATCAGGGAGGACCATATTATTTCCTTTACAAAGCTGGTTCACCTTTTCTTGCTTTTCTTTACACATGGACCGCTTTTTTAACGAGCGATACACCAACTTTAACTATAATCGGTTTGCTGGCCGCATCTGCGTTAAGTTATTTTGTGCCTATTTTAATAAACCCTTTTTATGCTAAAATATTTGCAGCTTTAATAATTCTTTTATTGGCATATGTTCAATTTAAGAATGTTAAGACAGGAAGTATATTGCAAGTTATTCTTACAGCGAGTAAAATTCTACCATTAATATCAATAGTTGTCATTGGATTGTTCTATGTTGGTAGTGGAAATCTTTTTTTTGTAAAACCGAATTTTCAATGGGAAGGGACAAATTCTATATTTTATATTATAACAACTGGTGTCTCGACTACATTATGGGCTTATGCTGGATTTATAAATATTCTTTACATGGCTGGAGAAGTAAAAAATCCAAACAGAAACTTACCTCTTAGTTTAATAGGTTCTATTGTGTTTGTTGTTGTGGCTTATACATTAATTAGTTTTTGTACGTCAGCAATTGTCCCATACGATAAGTTGACTTCTGTTTCTGAAGGTAATTTTATTAATCCATTTTTATTTATCGATTTTTCAAGAAATATTGCAAGTAGTCTTTTTGCAATAATATTTTTCATTTCAATGGTTGGAGTGTTAAATTCCGTTATTATGACTCAACCACGTCTTGAATATGCAATGGCAAGAGATGGGTTGTTTTTTGAAGTCTTCGGCAAACTTCATCCCAGGTATTTGACTCCATATTATTCAATATTTATTCAGGCGGGTTTATCAATTATACTTTTTCTTCTTGGTAATATTGAAACAATGCTTGGCTACTTTACATTATCTTATGTGTTGCAAAATGCACTTGTTTATGGAGCAATTTTTTCGTTAAGAAGGAAAAAGGAATATAAGCCGACTTATAAAGTGAAGTTCTGGAGAGTAATGGCGACAATTTCAATTATAATTCAGCTGTACATAGCGTACGGAACTTTAATTGCTTATCCTGCTGCAGGATTACTTGCCTGCACTGGTTTGATTGGAACAGGTTTTCCTGTTTATTGGTATTTTTATAGAATAAAAAAGAAGCAGCTACTTCAATCTTAATGCTAATGCAGTAATATCATCATATTGTTCAACTTCTTTAGAAAATTCGTGAACATTTTTTACTATTGTATTTATTAAATTTTCGGTCGATAAATAAATAGATGATTGAAGTAAATTTTTTAATCTTTCGTCAGAAAACAATTCTTCTTTTTCATTCATTGCTTCTGTTACGCCATCAGTAAATAGAAAAATAGTATCTGATGAATTTAATTGAATCGTATTTTTTTTATAAGTAATTCCATCTTTTATACCAAGAGCAAGACCACCAGTTAATTCTAGTTCTTCAGCAGCGCCATCTTGTTTAATTAAATATGGAGGATTATGTCCGCCGTTGGCATAACACAGTTCTTTGCTTTTCAGATTTAAAATTCCATAGAAAACAGTTACAAACATAGATGCCACACTTTCAAGACAAAGAAGATTATTGACGTAAGTAAGGCATTCATCGGGTGGTAATCCTTTAAGAGCAGTTGCTCTTAATAAAGTTCTGCTTACTGCCATAAAAATTGCAGCCGGAACACCTTTGCCAGAAACATCCCCAATAACTAATCCTATTCTGTCATTATCAATCATAAAGAAATCGTAAAAATCTCCGCCGACTTCTTTTGCGGCTTCCATTGCTGCATATATTTCAAACTCATTTCTATCAGGGAATGGTGGGAATACTTTTGGAAGAATTGCTTTCTGAATATTTCTTGCGGTTTCAAGATCGTGCTGTATTGCTAAAAGTTTATCGTGTTCCTTTATGGCATTTCTTATTATTTGAAGTTCATTAATGGTTTTTTCGATTGTTACTTCAAGGTCAGTAAAGTCTACCGGTTTAGTTACAAAATCATAAGCACCTCTATTCATAGCAGTGCGAATGTTCTCCATATCGCCATAAGCTGAAACAATAACAGTCTTAAGGGCAGGATTTTTTAGTTCGTTCAATTTTGTAAGCAGAGTTAGACCATCCATCTCAGGCATATTAATATCACTTAGAATAACTCCAACATCTTTGTGTTCAAGAATTCTTGCCAGAGCTTCAAGTCCGTTTCTTGCAAAAACAAAATCATAATTAGCTTCTTTAATTTTTTTTCTAAATCTTTGACGGATTAAAGATTCAAGATCCGGTTCATCATCAACAACTAAAATTTTTTCGGGCATTTTAATTCCTGTTTTTTAAAATATCAAACATTGCTTTTTTTAATTTTTCAAAATCGATTGGTTTGGCAAGAAATTCTTCTGCTCCATAAGCAATCGCTTTTTCATATTTTTCTTTATCATCGTAAGCGGTTATCATAAACACTTTAAGGTGAGAAAAATCTTCTTTAAGAATTTTCAACAACTCAATTCCACTCATGCCTGGCATATTTATATCCGAAAGAATAAGCACAACATCAGTTGGATTTTTTTGTTTCAGATAATCAAGTGCTTCTTCGCCTGAAAAGGCAAAATGAAAATCGAGTAAATTTTCTTTTATTTCTTTTCTGAATCTCTGTCTGAATAGAGTTTCTATATCACGCTCATCATCAACTACCATTATTTTCATAAGAGGAGTTCCTTACAAATTTTTTGGAATAGTAATTACAAATTCGGCATACTCACCTGGTTCCGATTCAACCTTTAATTCACCTTTATGTTCCTGTACAACTATATCAAATGAAAGTGATAACCCAAGTCCAGTTCCTTTTCCAGTTGGTTTGGTTGTAAAGAAAGGATTAAAAACTTTATCCAGTACATCTTTTGGAATTCCTTTTCCGTTATCTCTGATTTTGACATGGATTTTATCATGGTTATCAATTGTAGTTACAGATAGTACAGGATTAAATTTATCACCAAATTCTTTTTTCTTTTCATGAACCGAGTAACAAGCATTATTCAAAATGTTAAGAAAAACACGACTAATATTTTGCGGAACAACATTAATCTTTGGAATAGATTTATCATAGTTAGTTTCTATTTTAACATTAAAGGTAGAATCCTGTGCTCTAAATCCGTGGTAAGCAAGATTGACATATTCGGATAGCAAATCATTGATGTTTGTTTTTTGCATTTCACCAGCTTTTCCTCTTGAGTGGAGAAGCATTCCTTTTACAATACTATCAGCTCTTTTCCCATGCTCATCAATTTTCTTAACATTCTGTTCAATGTCAGCAATTAGTGATTTTAAATTTTCCCAATTTTCTTTATTGAATTTATCAAGCTCTTTTTCAAGTTCTTCAGTTAGTTCCTGAACAAGTTCCGAAGTAAGTTCGGCGAAGTTTGTTATAAAGTTTAATGGATTTTTTATCTCGTGTGCAATTCCTGCAGTCAGCTGTCCTAATGAAGCCATTTTTTCTACTTGAATTAATTGTGATTGTGCTTCTTTTAATTCTTTATTGGCTTTGTTAATTCTCTCGTATGCATAAGCATTATCAAGAGCAATAGCAGTATAGCTTGCAATTGTACTTAAAATATCCAGATGATTTTCATTGTAAGCATTTTTCTTGAAACTCTGAGCAGATATTACTCCGATTACTTTTTCTTTAACAATTAACGGTAGATAGATAATTGAAGAAGCATACAATCCTGCTTTAGGTTTTACTCGTGTTGGGATATATTTTGAAAATTCAATATCAACATCATTCATAAAAACAGGTTGACGATTAATCACACTCCATACAGCAAAACGATTTTTATCATCAAGACTAAAACTAAACTCCGGAAGTCTTTCACCATTCTCAATTGATAATTTACAATCAAGTGTATTTGTCTCTTCGTTGCACGCAAAAATTAAAAATGAAGATGCATCCATTAATGAGTTAACACTTTTATAAACAGTGTTAAATATTGATTCCATTTTCAGTGTAGATGTGATTTTTTGTCCGATCTCACCAAGAGTTTTTACATTATTAAAAGCTTTATCCAGAAGAATATTTTTTTCTTTTAGTTCAAAAGTTCTGTCTTCAACTTTTTCTTCTAAAGTCCGGCTATAATTTTCAAGTTCATCATTTGCCTGCCACAATTCTCCAATAGTTTTTGTAAGAGCATCTTGCATAAGTGAAAATGATTTTGTTAAATCTGCTATTTCGTCTTTAGATTTAATTTCAGGGAGAGAAACATTAAAATTTCCTTCACCAAATTGTTCAGTCGCAAATGCCAATTGTCTCAACGGCTTTGTAATAGAGCGGGAGATGTAAATTATTAGAAACATTAAAATTAAACTTCCCGAAATACCAAGAATAATCATTTTTGTAAACAAATTATTTAAATCTGCCGTAAATTCCTCAACAGGGTAGACAATGCCAACAGACCAACCGTTTAAACTAACGGGAGCATAAGAAATCCAGCTTAATTTTCCTGTGGTGACATTATGATATTCCAATTCAGCAAAACTGCTCTTACCTTGAATCATATTTCTTCCAATAATCCGCAACTCTTTTGAACCAATTTCTTCTGCAATACTGAATATGGTTTCATTCATAATCAAATCTTTTCTGGGATGAGTAACGATGCTGCCATTTTTTGAAATCATAAAAGCATAGCCAGTCTTGTAAACTTTAATCTCTTCAAAAATATTATGTAACCAGTCTAACGAAATATCTGCAGTAAGAATTCCGACAAACTTTCTTTTTCCGTTTATATTTTTGTAAATCGGAACAGAATAAGTAGACATTACAATATTGCCGCCTCCTTCATCAAAGTAAGGCTCACTCCATATTGGTCTATCTAGTTCTTTGGGAATTTCATACCAATCCATTGTAAAGTAATCATAATTTTCTCCCCCAAGAAAAGTTGTTTTAATTGTGTCTTTATATTTGTAAACATAAGGAGAAAAGTAATATGAGTTCGTTTTAAAATAATATGGTTCAAAAGCTATTGCCATACCAAACACATCGGGATTATTCTGCACAACAAGTTTCATAAAATGGAATAATTCTTCTTCAGTATAATCTGATGACTCAACAACTTTTGCGAGGTTATCCGGTACTTTTTGAACGCCTGTTAAAATCTTTTCTACACGATTGACTATTGAAAGAGTAAGTAATTTAGAATTTTCTTTTAGATTTTTTTTAATTGTTATGTGAGAAACAAAATATAAATAACCAAGAATAGAAGTAATAATTATTATTACTACCGAGCAGACTAATACAACCAATTTAAATGATAATCCACGTTTTGGCAATATTTTTTTCATACTCATTTAAGGTTCTACTGGTTTATAAAAATTTTCGTAATCAGGAATATTTTTTATTAGTGAAGATTCCATCAACTTTTTGCCGACAAGCATATAATTTTCTTTTGATAGCTTTTCAAAATTTTTTATTGAGCCTGATGGAAAAATTAAATCTTTCATTCTTGAAAGCATCCATTTTTGATGAGCAGAATTAAAAGGTAAAGCTGCTTTTGCAACATAGTGAGCAATTATCTGTAAAGTCTCTTCCAGGTTATTAAATGAATATTGCCAGCCCTCAAGAGTGGCAAGAACAAAATTCTTGCAAACTTCAGGATCATTTCGCAAAGTATTTTCAAGACAGTAAATTCCTTCTTCGGGAAAATTTAATCCATAGTCTGAAAAGAAGAATGTTACAAGCTCATCTTCATTAATTCCCGAATTAATAATTGTATGATATTCATTGTACCACATTGCCGTAGTAACATCAATTCCATCAAGAAAAAATAAATTAATAGAATTTCCTTGGTGAATTACTTTTACATCCAAATTAAACTTTTTAAAAAATGCCATCGGTTGAATCTCAAAATCTCCTCCCCAGATGCCAATTTTTTTCCCATTCATATCCTGAGGCATTTTAATATTAGAAGATTTTTTTGTTATCAACATTAAAGCTGAACGGTTGATTAGTTGAGCAAGATTAACAACTTTAACCCCCTTGTCTCTAAGTTGAATGGCATTGGTTAACCATAAAGATGCAAAGTCAGCCTGACCGTTTTCCAGAAGTTTTGAAGAGTATACTTTAGGTCCGCCCGTAATAATTTGAAGATCTATTCCATATTTTTTATAAATCCCTTTTTCAAATGCCACATAATAACCAGCAAACTGTGCCTGCGGACTCCAGTGGGGGACAAAGGAGATTTTTTTTAGTTTGGTTTGCTGGGCAAAAACCAAACCGGTAAAACCAATTACCAGAAACAAATAACGCAAAATTTTTTTCATTGATTTTATTCTTCTGGTAAAGATTAATAAGAGATATTTTTCATAAACTTAACTTAAAAAAAATCTTTATAAAAAACGAAAGACTTTTATTCTAATTATTATACTGTACCAGATTATTCCATAAATTATTTATTAAGATTTTACCCAAATTTTTTCAGTATCATTTATGAATTACAGCTATATTTTGAGGTATGAGAAATAAATATTTTTTGGTGTTTATCTTAATTCAGATAATACCTCTTTTTTCGCAGCAAACAAATAAAAAATTTGAAGCTCTGACTATTGAACAAGGACTTCCAACCAACTCAATTAATTGTGTATACCAAGATAAAAAAGGATTTATCTGGTTAGGTTCCCGCAATGGTTTATTAAGGTACGATGGTTATTCATTTAAACAGTACAGACATAGCAATAGCAATCAAAATACTTTATCATCTGATGGAGTAACATCTGTATTAGAAGATAACAACGGCGATTTATGGGTTGGTACTTTATCGGGGGGATTAAACAGGTATAACAAACTTAAAGATAAATTTGATTATTTTATCAATCAACCATCTAACGGATTTTCCATTCATGATAATAATATTACTTCATTACATAAAGATAAGGCTGGAAATATCTGGGCGGGTACCTGGGGTGGTTTTAGTAAATATGATAAAACCAAAAATAAATTTCAGAATTATTTTAAATACGATTTCTCATATTCAAAAACACTTCTTGGTAAAGTAGCATCATTACTTAAGCTCAAATCACCAGTTGCGGCAATTACTCGGCCGGGGAATTATGTACAAATTAAAAAACAATTTACTCTGCAAAAGAAAACAAAACTTTTAATAGTTGGAGGTGGGGAAATTGTTAGTGAAGATTATTTTGATTATGGTTGGATTGATAATACGGCTAATAAAATTGTCTGGACTATGCGGGAAGGAAGGAATTTTCACTTAGGTGGGGATGTTAAAAATCGCATTATCATTAAACTAATTGAATTGAACAGTGGGAAATACTATCTTAATTATCGTTCTGATATTAGTCATTGCTATAATGACTGGAATGCATTAGCTCCCGATTACCCTGAATTTTGGGGGTTGCGGGTTATTTCTTTAACAGAAGAAGAAGCAAAAGAATTTAATTACGAAATTAATGATATTAAAAAAATTCCGGGATTAAATGATCAAACAATAACCAAAATTGTTGAGGATGATGAAAATATATTTTGGATTGCTACAAAAGATGGTTTGACATCTTTTAATGAAAAAGAAAAGCAATTCAACAATTTTTATCTGCCGTTCAAGAAGAATGAAAAATCTGTTATAAACAGCATTGAAATACTAAACAAAGACTCTTTGCTCGTGGCAACGAACAAAGGAATATTTATTTTCAATAAAATTCAAAAGTTGTTTTATGAATTGAAATTAAATAATCTTTCTTTAAATAGTTTAATTGTCACCGATATTGTCTCGACAAAAGAAAATATATTGTGGGTATCCACTGATGGTGAAGGAATATTTGAAATTAATTTAAATAATAAAGTTGCAACCAACTACAAAATAGATCCTGCTACATCTAATGGATTAATATCTAACAAATTCAAATCCATATATATTGATAAAGCAGGTTCAGTCTGGTGTGTATCTTTTGAAGAAGGAATAAATATTTTACATACGCAGCAAGCAGCATTCTTGGTTTTTAAAAATAATCCATTAATTAATTCGAGTCTGAATTATAATATTGTCAAGTTTATGATTGAAGATTCAATGGGTAACATCTGGTTGGCAACAGGTGGAGGAGGGCTGACAAAATTTGTTGTTAGTCAGAATACTTTTCAACAAATTAAGATGCCCGGAAGTCCTCTTAAAATTAATTACTTGTTTGAAGACTCAAAGAAAAATATTATTGCCTGTACTGAAAAAGGAGTTTTTAGTGTCAATCCGGTAAATAATATAAGTTCAAAAAAATTCTCTATAAACTCTACGCTGACCAATGAAAATATTTCTTGTGGGGCGGAAGGGGATAACGGGATAAAATATTTTGCTTTTAGAGATAACATATTTCAGTGCAATGAGAAAAATGATTCAATTAAATTCTTGAATTTAAGAACAGATTCTAATTCAGTTATACTTGATTTTACAATAACAGATATAGCCAAAGGAACAAACGGAGATCTCTGGTTAACAACACTAGGAGGGTTATTCAGAGTTGAAAAGAATTTTACAAAAATCACTCGCTATATTTCAGGAAATGATTGGGCGAGCGCCAATCAATATATTGCATTGAAAATACATTCTGATAACAAAATCTGGATTTGCACTTTGCATGAAGGTCTGAAAATTTTTGATATTAATACTCAAAAATTTAAGTCATTATATGCGAAAGATGGCCTTCCAAACAAGAATATCTTTTCGATTTTATTTGATTATGATTCTATAGTTTGGTTTGGTACAGATGCTGGTCTTGCAAAGTCCGATTTAAAAACTAAAACAATTTCACTATTTACAAAAGAAGATGGTTTGCCTTCTTCATATTTTATAATTAATTCGGCTCTAAAATCGAGGAAGGGTGAATTTTATTTTGGGACCAAACATGGATTAATAGCATTTTATCCACACAACCTGAAAGTTAATAAGGTAATTCCGGGAGTCGTAGTGACATCATTAAAGGTATTCAATGAAGAGGTGTCATTACAGGCTGATATTTCAGTATTGAATGAAGTGGAGCTTAAACATTCTCAGAATTTTTTCACTATACAAGTGGCTTCATTGAATTTTATTAAATCAAACAAAAATCAGTATACATATAGATTAGAAGGTTTTGATAAAGAATGGATAAATAATAGTAACAGGCGAGAAATAGTCTATACAAATCTCGATGCAGGAACTTACATATTACACATTAAAGCTTCAAACAATGATGGTATCTGGAATGACGAAGGTGTTAAATTAAAATTAGTTATTCTTCCTCCATTTTATAAAACCTGGTGGGCGTACCTTTTTTATGTGCTGATTATATTTACTGTATACTATTTCTTACATCGATATGAAATTAAAAAAGTTAAATTAAAAAATGATTTAAGACTTCATCAACTTGAGGCTGAAAAACTGTTAGAGACGGATAGGATTAAATCAAATTTTTTCGCAAATATTTCACACGAATTAAGAACACCGCTTACATTAATAATTGAACCTCTAAGGGAATTGAAAGAAAAAATAAAAGAAGGAGGGACAAGACACACCATTGAATTGATGGAAAGAAATGCAAGAAGACTTTTATTATTGATAAACCAGCTTCTTGATATTGCCAAAATTGAAGCCGGCAGTATGAAATTACAGGTCTCAAGAAAGAATGTAATAGAATTTTTAAGAAGAATAGTGATGAGTTTTGAATCCACTGCCAAGTTAAAGCAGGTTAATCTTGTTTTCTTCTCCGAGCTTAATGATTTAGAAATTTTGTTTGATGCTGATAAAATTGAAAAAGTAATGTATAACCTGCTATCGAACGCATTAAAATTTACTAAAGAAGATGGGAGAATCTTAGTTTCAGTAGAAAAAAATAAAGATAGATTATATGTAACTGTAGAAGATACAGGTATAGGAATTCCTTCATCTGTGCTTCCAAACATATTCAACCGGTTTTACCAGGTTGATAATGGATTAAATAAAAACTCGGAAGGAACTGGAATCGGGCTATCACTAACGAAAGAACTTATTGAAATGCACAGAGGACAAATTGAAGTGCAAAGCCAAATAAATGAAGGTACTAAGTTTATCTTTTGGATTTATACAGATGATTTTGTTTACAGGATAGATGAGATAATAGAAGAAGATCAAGATTATCAATTATTGCTGCCCGAAGAAAGAAAACAAGTAAAAGAACAAAACAAAAATCTTTTTCAAGAAGACAAACCCATAATTCTCCTTGTTGAAGATAATACAGATATGAGGGAATTAATTACAAGTTTACTAAATAATAATTATTTTGTTCATGAAGCAACCAATGGCAAAGAAGGAATAGAAAAAGCATTTGAAATAATTCCCGATCTGATTATTAGCGATGTTATGATGCCGGAGATGGATGGTTACGAGTTTTGCAAAAAAATTAAAACTTCGGAAATAACCAATCATATTCCGGTAATTTTATTAACTGCAAAAGCAACTCTTGAAAATAAATTAGAAGGACTTGAAACCGGTGCTGATGATTATCTTGTAAAACCCTTTAATAGAGACGAACTTTTAACGAGAATTAAAAACCTTATATCTATTCGTAAAATATTGAATCAGAAGTTAAATAGTATAATAAAGACACAAGAGAAAAGCCAAATTGTAAATGAAAAGAAATTAACTTCAATGGAGAGACAATTTATCGAAAAAATAAAATCACTACTCGAAAAGAATTATACAAATTCCGAGTATGATGTTGAAGAATTTTCCAACGATGCAGGGATGAGCCAAAGTCAACTTAGAAGAAAAATGAATGCAATGTTCGATAAATCCCCAAACGAATTTATTCGTTCTTATAGGTTGTACAAAGCAGTAATAAAAATTAAAGAAGATGGAGCCAGTGTTTCTGAAGCTGCTTTTTCTGTTGGATTCAACAGTCTGCCTTATTTCTCAAAATGTTTTCAACAGGAATTTGGTTATTTACCTTCCGAAATTCTAAATAAAGATTAGTGATATATTTAAGTAAATTGTTAAAATTTTTAACTCGCTTACTTATTTTTTACAGAATATTAATCATTTTTGACTGATTTGTTATAATCTTTGACCGATTTCTGCTAACCAATCAACTCCTGAAAAATACATTTTGAGGAAGGATTTTTTATAAATCCGCGATTAAAATAATTTTAGTAATTAACTCAAAGGAGTAAAAAATGTCAACTTCAGTTCAGGTGCCGCAATTTCCGGCAAAATTTTCATTAAAACCAACATTTAACATAACCACTTTTTCAGAGACTCAATTTGTAATGGATGCCGCTAATGCTGCTTTCAAAGCAGAACAGAATTCAAAATATGGTGTTTATGCCAAGTATTCTATTATGGCATTACTATTTCTAATTGGTTTTTTTTCTAATGGAGGATTTTTCTTAGGACTTCTCCTTGCCATTATAGCTTTTGTAGTTCTTACTGGTGTAACAACTTTTTTGAATTATTTACGTAAAAAAGCTTATGATAAAATGAATCAGGCGCAATGGGACCATACGCTTGATACTGCATATAAAGTATCGGAAGTTATTAATGGTAAAGGTTATGGTTTTGGTGACTGGACATTTTTCTGTTATAACAGTAATGGCTGCGTTTACGGTGATATGAAACAAGGAGATATCTGTGGATTATCAAAAGAAAATATAAAAGAAGTAATGATTGAGCATGTTCATCTTGGAAGCACTTCAGTTGGAAAATCTGAATCAAAAACCAAAGGTTCAATAAGCGGTTCTTCAATTCATTGGGGAAACGGATTTTCTACAAATTCTGGAAGTTACAAAGGGAAAACAGTTACTACTTCAATAGAAAATACAACTAATCATTATGAATGGCGGCTTGATATTTTATCGAACTTTATGGAATATCCTAAAATAAGTTTATTATTTGCGGATGATAAAGAAGGAGAAGCTGCCGCAAAGTCCATTTATGCAGTATTAAAACCATAAATTAACTGTTATAAATAAAGAAGCCTCAAATAGAAATAATTTGAGGCTTTTCTTTTTGCGGAGAGACAGGGATTCGAACCCCGGATACCGATCGCTCAGTATAACGGTTTTCAAGACCGCCGCATTCAACCACTCTGCCATCTCTCCAGAAATTTGCGGTGCAAATATAATCAACTCTTTTGTTTTTAAAAACTAAATTTTAATATTGCTTTTTAGTCTGTCTCAGGTAAAAATTGTCCAAATGATTCTCTTTCTTTCTTTTGTTTACCCGTTCCAAAATATTTCTTATAGATTGTCCTTAAGACTTTCATACCGTGCTTGCGGCCTATTAAATTATGTTCCAGTAATTTTTTATGAACCCGTTCTGCCTGCAGCATAAAAATTTCAATCCTTGATTGAATAATTTGAGGAAATAAATTCCCATCGGTTTCAATTGATAAAAATGGAAAATCTTCAAAATCAAAATCATCTTTTATAAAATTTTTATCAGATTCAGCTTTTCCGTCTGAATTCATTTCTGAACTTAGGATAGCTTCTGCAACTCTTGAAGGCATACAACCAAAAGGACCTATTGAAATAACTCCGGAAACATCATCCAGAATTTCTCTTAAACTTGTTCCTACTGTTAAAATAGCTTCTCCAGCCATTTCTGGTCTTATTAGATGTTCGGCACTCTTAATTATATTTTCAACATTTACAAGTTCATATCTGTAAAAACCTGAATTGCTTAAAGCTCTTTTTATTTTTTTTTCAATTTTCAATTGTATTTGGTTTCTAAGAGAATATTTTATTTTATCTTTTAATGACGAAATTTCTTTACCATCATCTCTTTTTGCCAGATAGTTTGAATAGTAAACGTATTCTCCAATTGGAGCAACTTTCACTACAATATTATTTTTTGAAAGCCTATCAATCAAATCACTACGTGAAAAGTCATCTTGTCTTACATATATTTCTCCTGTTAATGCAACTTTAACAGCGTCATCATAAGAGATTTTTGTCTTTATTTTAGAAAGAACTGTTGCAGTTTTTTCAAGTTGTTTATAAATAAGTTCTACAGGAGAGGATTCTATTGTACTAATAATTTTCTTCCACTCATTTTCGAGAATAGCTGTAGCTTCTTCTTTGTTGATTGCCAGGGCATTTATTGCATGAGAAATGTTTTGAATTACATCAGCAACTGTAATTGCTGCCCAGCCGTGTTTGGTAAATTCATTACCAAGTCCACCATAAGAGTCTTCATCCGTTAATGTATAAATACCAACGTTTCTTAATTTATTTTTTTTTATAACATCTTCAAGATAAATATGATATTGACCAAACCGGCACGGACCTGTACCTTCAGCCATAAAATACAATGTTATCTCAGAGCTTCTTTCATCATAATTTTCAAGCAACGATCCAACATTAAGAATTAGAGGAAGACATTCCTTGCAAGTAGTAAAGGCTCTTCCTTTTTTCAAAGTCTCGATATGTGGAATTGAAACAGGTTGAGAATTAATCCCAATAAATCTGAATGCGGCTGCAAATGCTTCTGCTCCGTATCTTCCCATACTTGGAATAAGCAGTCTAACTTTCTTATCAAAAATCGATACTTCTTCTCCTTCGGAAGTAATTAAGGAGTGAGAGTCTTTAATTTTAACGGGAGTAAAGATGTTTTGAAAATAATTTTTTTTGATTTTCTTGTTAACTTCAACATAACTTCTTATCACATCTATTGCAGCTTCTATTCGAGTATTTATTCCTGCGTCAGCAGAATGACTGTCAAGCTCAATAGTAAGGGATGGTTTTTCTTCCATTATGTTTCTGAAATAGGTAATCAGCATTGAATCAGGTCCACAACTGAAATTGGTAATAAAGGTACCGAATAATTGTGGATGGTTTTTAACGAATCTTGCCGCCTTTAAAATCTGGTTGCCCATTCCCCAGTACATATGTTCATAAGAGGGAAAGTTATCCACTGATAAAAAATCATGTGGAATAATTGTAATTCCTCTCGATGAAAATTTTTGTGGAATACCAAGATTAGCTTCCTTTGCAAATGAATTATAGGCTCTTCCAAAAAGCACAACCGCGAACAGATCAGAATTATTTTTCAGTCGTTCTAATTCTTTTGACCCAACTTGTTGAAATTCCTCAAACATTTCCTGAATTATGCTTACAGAAAAATTATAAGATTCAGCAGCAAACGATTTGTCTATCCCTAATTCTAAAGCTAAGTTCACAAAATCATTTTTTGCTCCTATAAATCCATTTGAAAAACTTAAAATAGGAGACAGAATTTCTATTTCCTTAAGTTCTTTTTTAAACGTGGTTTTTAGATAATAAACTTCAGACTGTAGGAGGACGCAGGTTCTGTCATAGAAATTTTTTTTATTACTATATATGTCAAGTATGTGCGGAAGAAAAATATAATCGGGTTTCTTGTCAATTAAATCCTGAAGAAAACCGTGTGCAAGTTCAACAGGATAACAAAAGGAGGATTGTTTTTTTTCTATGCCTTCTGTTTTAGGTTCATCACTAATTATTACTTTAAAACCAAGTTGAGTAAAAAAATTATAGTAAAGAGGAAAATAAGTGTTGGTTAAAAATGATTTTGAAACACCAATTGATTTTGCGTTTGCAGATAATTTACGCTTAATCAGATATTTATTGAAGACAAGTTCCTGACGCAGACGTACTAAGTTCAGGTTTTCGGAATCAATTATTATATCTTTGTGCAGAATGTTATATTTATTACAAGCTCCACCAAATGGATATGTTTTTTCATTTACTTTAATTAGAGAAATGTTACACTTTAAATCACATTTTTCTTTTCCGCCATTACAGGTAAAAATCTTTTCATAATTCGTTTTACGATTAATTAATTCATCAAGATTAAATTCTTCTGGAGTTAATAAATTTAATTCAATCCGTTTTTTAATTTCAAGAGCGACTCCAAAAGCTCCCATTAAACCAGGTTCTGGAGGGACAATTATTTCTTTGCCAGTAAGAGCTGCCATTGCAATAGGAACAGCTTTGTTATAACAAACACCTCCTTGCATAAATACTTTTTTTCCGACTGGTCTGTTTCCTTTAACACGATTTATATAATTCATACAAATAGAATAGACAAGTCCGGCAAGTATGTCTTCACTTTTCAACCCTTCCTGAAGAGCGTTTTTTATATCACTTGAAATGAATGCAGCGCATTGGTCATTAAAGTTTGGAGGGGAAGTTGAGCTTAATGCGAGCTCGCCTATTTGTCTATAATCTACTTCAAAAGATTCATTAGCTGCTTCCTCAAGAAATGAACCTGTCCCGGCAGAACAGGCTTCGTTCATTGCATAATCGGAAGGAACACCACTGGTGATATGTGTATATTTTGCATCCTGTCCTCCTATTTCAAAAATAGTATCAGCATTTTTATCAAAATATAGTGTTGCTGCAGCATGAGCAATTATTTCATTTATTATGCCTTTTGTCAATGCCTGAAGTCCGGCAATGTGTCTACCACTTCCAGTAACTCCTAAACCAATAATTTTTATGGGTACTAAAATTTGTTTCTTTAAACTTTTATAACATTCCACAGAAGCGAAAATCGGATCACCATTAGTTCGTAAATATTCAGAAGCAAGAATTGCCTGATCTTCTACACGCATTAATATTGCTTTTGTTGTGGTTGAACCAACATCGAGACCAAGAATTGTAACATCACCTGTTTTAGCTTTTTCAGTTTTTCCTTGCTCAAAACGTACTTTAGAAATATATTTATTTAAATCATCATGAAAGACAAAACTAGTGTGATTTTCTTTAAAGATATTTTTTTTGTCAGCGCATAAAGTGTTTTTATCAAGTGCATGAACCGAAGCTCCAAGTGCTTCAAAATAAGGAGATTCAGGAAGGACTCTCACATTAATATTCTGTTTAAGATGTTTCAGGAGAGCATCATTTAAAGAAACACCGCCAATTAAAATTGCTGATTTGAAATTTATTTGCGATGTTAATTCGGTAATTTTCTGTGCCATCATTTTTGTTAAACCGGCAACAACATTTTCTTTTGGTATTCCTTTATTCAATGCATGTGTGCAATCAGATTTGCAGAACACAGAACATCTTCCAGAAATCGGATGTGCATTTCCATTAATACCAAGATTTATTGCTTCTTCTAAAGATAAATTCATTCTTTTAATTTGCTGAAGAAAGAATTCTCCTGTTCCCGAAGCGCATTTATTACCTGACACAGCTTTCGAGATTTTACCGAACTTATCAATTACGTAAATCATAAAGTTTTCACCGCCGGCACTTATTACAATGTCAGTCTTTATGTTCAGGAAAGAAAGCGCATACTCAACTGCTTCAGGTTCAGAGATATTTGCAGCATTTAAAAAGTTACGAAATTTTCTTCCTGTAATAGTAAGTTTATCAGCAGTTTCGCCATTGAGTATATCTTCGAGAATTTTTTTAGGATTTCCTTTATGCGGAATAACGATGTGATTTGTTATTAAATCTTCCTTGTTTTCTCGTGAAATTGTTACCGAGCTTATTGATGATGCTCCAATACATATACCAATGGATTTTTCTTTTGAGTTCAATCTGTATCTTTGTAAGTAAAATTCAATTTCTTTTTAAGTAAGATATTAAAATCGCTTTAGTAAAAAAATTTGAAAAAACAGTATTTCAAAAACCGGATTAAAAATAAAAATCACTTTATTTATGCCTTCTAATAAAATAACTCTTTTTATTACAACACTTTCGTCTTTTATAACTCCTTTTATGAGCTCATCGATAAATATTGCTCTGCCTTCAATAGGGAAAGAATTTCATTCAACGGCAATTACATTAAGCTGGATTGCTTCATCTTTTCTTTTAACTACTGCAATACTTTTATTGCCGGTTGGAAAATTTACAGACAAATATGGAAGAATCAGGCTTTTCAAAACCGGAATAGTTGTGTTTACTTTCAGTTCTTTTTTAAGTTCTGTAGCAGTGTCTTCATTTATTTTAATATTTGCAAGAATAATTCAGGCAATTGGTGCTTCAATGTTGTTCAGTACTGCTATGGCTATACTTGTCTCAGCTTTTCCGTTGAATGAAAGAGGAAAAGTTTTGGGAATAAATACAGCAGCAGTTTATATCGGTTTGTCATCAGGACCTTTTATTGGTGGTTTGTTAACGCAACTATTCAATTGGCGATTTATTTTTATTTTTAGCGGTTTGCTTGGTTTAATAGTTATAGTACTTTCATTTGTTTATTATAAAAATGATGAACAAGAAAAAAATGAAAATCCTTACGATATAGTTGGTGCACTTATTTATTCTTCAGTCATCTTCTTGCTGTTATTCGGTTTTTCAATTATGCCTTCAGTTAATGGAATAATTTGTACCTCACTAGGATTTATAGGATTAATAATTTTTTTGAATTATGAATTAAAAGTCAATTATCCGATTCTTGATATTGTTCTCTTTAAAGAAAACAAGACTTACGCTTTTTCTAATCTTGCTGCCTTAATTAATTACGCCGCAACTTTTGCAGTTAGTTTTCTTTTAAGTTTTTATCTTCAGTATGTTAAAAATATGAATCCTCATAAAGCGGGACTTATACTGATAATTCAACCGATTACACAAGCAATACTATCTCCTATTGCAGGTAAAACATCTGATAAAGTTGAGCCACAAAAAGTTGCTTCTTTAGGTATGATGATAATTACTGTTGGTTTATTCAATTTTGTTTTTCTTGGTCGTTATACAAATTTGTATTCTATTTTAATTGCATTAGGTTTATTAGGATTTGGATTTGCACTATTTTCTTCTCCAAATACCAATGCAATTATGAGTTCTGTAAAAAAAACACAGTATGGTACAGCCGCCTCAACAGTTTCAACAATGAGAATGGTCGGACAGATGCTAAGTATGTCGGTTGTAATGATGATGTTTTCTATTTTCATTGGAAAAGAAAAAGTATCATCAGGAAATATTGAAGCTTTGTTACTGAGTATTAAATACATTTTCATTGTGTTTACTGTTTTGTGTTTTGGAGGAATTTTTGCTTCACTTGCAAGAGGGAAGATCCACTAAAAATGGAAAGAAAAAAGCAAATAGAATTATTATCTCCAGCAAAAGATTATGACTACGGAGTTGCAGCAATAAACTGTGGTGCTGATGCAGTTTACATTGGAGCTCAAAATTTTGGAGCGAGAGCCGCTGCTGGAAATTCATTAAAAGATATAGATAATTTAGTTAAATATGCACATAAATATAGAGCTAAAGTTTATGTTACCGTGAATACGATTATCTTCGATTCGGAACTTAAAGAGGTTGAATCTTTAATTCATCAGCTTTACAACATTGGAGTAGATGCAATAATAATTCAGGATATGGGTATCTTGAAAATGAACTTGCCAGCAATCCAGATCTTTGCTTCAACACAAACGCATAACTATGAATTGGAAAAGATAAAATTTCTTGAATCAGCAGGATTTGCCCGTGTTATACTTGCCCGAGAATTAACAATTAAACAAATTGAAGATATTAGGAATAAGACGAATATCGAATTAGAATTTTTTGTACATGGGGCATTATGTGTTAGTTTTAGCGGACAATGCTATTTAAGTTATGCTTCAACAGGAAGAAGTGCAAACAGGGGAGAATGTGCACAGGTATGCAGGCATTTGTTTTCGCTTTATGATGAAAAGGGAAAATTAATTATTAAAGACAAATATCTTTTATCGTTAAAAGATTTGAATCTTTCTCTATATCTAAAAGAATTGATTGATGCAGGAATAGGCTCCTTTAAGATTGAAGGCAGGTTGAAAGATTTAGTTTATGTGAAAAATGTTACTGCTGCATACAGGAAAAAAATAGATGAATTAATCAGTAGTGATAAAACTTTAACAAAAGCCTCTTCGGGAAAAATCTATTTGGGTTTTGAACCTGACCTTGAGCGTACTTTCAATCGAGGTTATACAAGTTATTTAATCGGCTCTGAAGAAAATAACTTTGCAACAATAAATACTCAAAAATCAATTGGAAAATTGATTGGAACTGTTAAAACAATTAACAAAAAATATTTAATTATAAACACAAAGGAAAAAATTACTAATGGTGATGGATTGTGTTTTTTCGATTCAAAAAATATACTTAAGGGAATTAATGTAGAAAGATCAGAGGGAAACAAATTATTTTTAGATGATATTAATGCGATCAATTCTATAGATATTGGCACTCAAATATTTCGAAATAAAGATATTGAATTTGTGAAGAAAGTTTCCAAATCAGTTGATAAAAGAAAAATATCAGTTGAAGTACAACTCGAAACAAGTTCGACAGGTGTAACCATTTACTTAAGAGATGAAGATTCAAATGAAGTAAAATTATTTTGGAATCATAATAATCTTAAAACCGATAATCCAGAAAATTTTCTTCAGGTAATTAAAAAACAATTTCAGAAAACTGGAAATACAATATTTGAAGTTAACAGCATCAATCTTAACTATCTTCATAATTGGTTTTTTACTATTTCGGAAATAAATTCATTGCGAAGAGAGATATTTTCTCTTTTAGAAGATGAACGAATTAAAAATTATAAACCAAAAGATTATTATTTAACCAAATGTGAACAGATAAAAGTCAAAGAAAATATCTCTTATTTAGAAAATGTCACAAATCAATATTCGAAGAATTTTTATAAAGAATTGGGAGCCATTAACATAGAAGAAGGTTTTGAGTTGAAAGATGAATTTGGTGATTTAACATTAATGAAAAGTAAGTATTGTCTTAAAAAACAATTAAACCTATGTCCAAAAGAAGACGGTGATTATAACCAATATAACAAAACCTTACTCTTAAAGGATAATCAAAAAACATATAAGCTGGTTTTTGATTGTAAAGATTGTGTGATGACAATAAAGTTGAATAATGATTAAAGATATTATGTCAAGAAATACAATTAAGTATATTGTCCTAATTGTTCTACTTTCAACTTATAAAATGTTTTCACAGGTATATCCTGTACAATTATACACAGTTGAAAATGGATTAAGAAGCATTAATATAATGAGTGTAACTAAAGATAAGTTTGGCAAAATATGGTGTACAACTGCTTCAGGTATTTCAGTTTATGATGGAAAGAAGTGGGAAGATGTAATAGATCCTTCTGATACTCAGAAAAAAGTTTATGCAAAAATACTCTGTGATTCATCTGGTAAAATCTGGGCATTCCCGAGAGCATTTTATTTAAATCCGAAATATTTTTACAATAATAGTTGGCATCGCATAAAAGCACCAGAAAGAATTGCTGCATCCAAGAGTTGGTTAAAATCAGTCGATATTTTATATCATAATAATAAACCGGTAATATGTGCTGTGGTGAATTCGGAGGTTGCTGTATATAAAAATGGAGAGTGGAATGAACTGGATGTTTATAAAAATCAAAAATCATTTCCGGTTTATAGTACACTGGTATTTAATAATAAATTTATTTTAACTACTGGTAATGGAATAATTTTATATAATCCTTTTAATGAACAGGTTGAAAATATACAAATTAATTTTCCGAAGGGAATTAGTTCAACAATTTTTGCAGCAAAAGCATATGACGATAATTTGTTATTGCTTGGTGACAAATGGGTGGGTGTTTTAAAAAATAATAATTTAAAGATCCTTTGTTCAGGCTTCGATATACCTATACTGGATTTACATAATGGTTTTTATATTGCTAAAGACAAAAGAGATATAATTTATTTTGGGAATTACTATAAAAAATATTTGTTTGATCAACGCAGCTCCAAAGCACAACCATTATTTACAAGAAATGGTTTTATAACTGATGGTGCCGTAGATATTTTTATTGACGACGAGAACAATATTTGGTTTCCAACTCTTCGTGGACTCAACAAATTTAATAATTTTAACATCAAAAATTATTTTGAAAGTTCAGGTTTACTGGAAAACGAAGTAACCGCTATTCTCCAAACAAAAGATGGGAAATATATTTTTGGGCATAATACAGGTTTTACGGTTTTTAAAGAAGGCAAATTTTACAAATATTATTTCGATAAAACTAAATTAATAATGAGTTTTTCTGCAAGAATTTTAGATATGTGTGAAGATAAAGAAGGAGATATATGGATGGCTTCCTCATTCTTTGGTCTGGGGAAATTATCTAAAAATGGAGGATTTAATTTTGTTAAATCTAAAATATCTGGGTCAGTGACCTCTGTTGTCACAGATAAGAAAAACATTATTTGGGTGGCATCAAATAAATTAATTTATAATCTGGTAAATGGAAAATTGGTGAAAAAGAATTATTTATCTGAAAAGATAAATAATGTCAGGAAAATAGTAAGTCTAGATGATGATTTGTTTTTTCTTACTTTTCAAGGTTTATATAAATATGATGGGAAGAATTTAGTAAGCTATTCTTTTGATCCAAATGAAACTACAAGCATCTTTTCCTTGTACAAAGATAATATTGGAAGAATATTTGTAGGAACCTCAACTGGTTTATATATAATTAGCGATCAGGAAGTAATTAAATTTAAACTTGGTGATTTTTTTATTGATAATCCAGTTTATTTTATTGTTCAGGATACAAACGGTAATTACTGGTTTGGTACAAATGATGGAGTAATCAATTGGAATGGCAAAGATGAATTCAGATCTATTGGGATTAAAGATGGATTGGCAGGAAGAGAAACAAATCGTTCTGCGGTGTGTATTGATAATGAGCAAAATTTATGGATTGGTACCGATCAAGGTGTTTCTTGTTATGATTATAACAAGGAAGATAGAGATATCCCTGTGCCCAAAATTTATCTTGGTAATCTTACAGAAGGAAAAAACAGTTATTCTTTAAAAGATGCAATTGAGTTGGATTCTTATTCCAATTCATTTAGTCTTGAGGTTAGAGCATTATCGTATCAAAATGAATTTTCATTGGAATATCAAGTTAAGTTAGAAGGTTATGATACAAGCTGGGTTAATTATTCACAGTCATACATAGATAAATTATCTTATAAAAATCTTTATCCCGGGAAGTATTATTTACTAGTACGAGCCCGAAATCCTTTTGGGAAATGGAGTGAAATTCAAAAATCCAACATTATCTTCATTAATAAACCATACTATTTAAAGTGGTGGTTCATTACAATTTTTGTGTTTATTATAATTTTTTTGATTTTCCTTGTAATTGTTTTTTACTATCAAAAAATTTATTTAAAAAATCTTGAAAATGTTGTTGCAGAAAGAACAGAAGAGTTAAACAAATCGAAGAGTGAATTAATAAAAATAAATGAGGAATTAGAAGAAAGAGTAAGACTTAGAACAGCTGAGCTAGTTGATGCAAATAATAAATTGCAGGAAGAAATTATTGAAAAAATAAATGCTCAAAATGAACTTATCCTTTCTGTAAAAGAAAAAGAATTATTGTTAAAAGAAATTCATCATAGAGTAAAAAACAATCTTCAGATTATTTCCAGTTTATTGAATTTACAAAAAGCACAAATTAAAGATGAAAATGACCTGGTTTTGTTTAAAGAAAGTCAGGATAGAGTTAAAGTAATGGCATTAATACACGAACAGCTCTATAAAACTGAACATGTTGAAATGATTAACTTTGCAGCCTACATCCGTGCATTAGTAAATTCAATAGTCGCATCGTACAATGTTGGTAATAAAGTGCAGATCAAACTTGATGTAGATGAAAATTATATCAAAATTGATCAGGTAACTCTATGCGGTTTGATTCTGAATGAATTGGTTACTAATTCATTAAAATATGCTTTTGTTGATAAGGAAATAGGAGAAATTCTTATTAAATTTAAATGTAAAAAGTCCTGCATTCTGAGTGTTATAGACAATGGGAGTGGGATTTCGTCAGAAGTTGAATTACTATCTGCAAAAACGCTTGGGTTAAGATTAGTTAGAATCTTAACCGAACAATTAAATGGACAGATGGAAATAGTTAGTAACAACGGAACCGCGATAAATATTATTTTTAATAATAATATGAATTAATTGAATATGAAAAAAACAAAAATTCTGGTTGTTGAAGATGAATTATTAGTTGCTGAAGACTTAAAGTATAGGTTATCTTCATTAGGTTATCAGGTTGTGGGAGTAGCGTCCTCAGGAAAGGCAGCAATTGCTAAAGCAGTTGAGTTAAAACCTGATTTAATATTAATGGATATAAAATTGCAAGGTGAGATGGATGGGATTGAAGCTGCAGGTAAAATTAAACTTCATCAAAATATTCCGGTAATCTTTTTAACTGCATATTCAGATGATGCCACACTAAAAAGAGCTAAAATTACTGAACCATTTGGATTCTTGATAAAGCCATATGAAGATAGGGAATTACAAATAAATATTGAAGTAGGTCTCTTCAGATATTATTCTGAAGAAAAAATAAGAACCATCAACGAGCAATTAAAAGAGATTAACAATCATAAAGATAAAATGTTTTCAATTATCTCTCATGATCTACGAGGACCATTTCATGGGTTATTAGGGTTTATAGATATATTAAAAGAAGACTTCCATTCATTATCAAAAGCAGAGATATTTGAAGTGGTAAACAAGATAGATAGTTCGGCAAAAAAAGTGTTTATGCTTCTTGAAAATCTGTTACAATGGTCTCGAATTCATACTGGAAAATTGGAATATAAACCTGCAAAAATTAACCTTAATGAAATTACAAAACATTCTATTTCACTGCTTTCTTCTAATTTGTTAGTGAAAAATATTCATATCTTAAATAATGTTGGTGAAGAATTCTTTGTAGAAGCAGATTATAATATGCTTCTATCTGCGACAGAAAATATACTTACTAATGCTATTAAATTTACACCTAAAAATGGTAAGATATCTATTAAAGCCTCACAAAGTAATGGTGGAGTTAAGTATTCTATAACGGACACAGGAATTGGAATGAATGGTGAAAAGGTAAAATCAATTTTAAACAATGAATTTCTTCAGAGTACTAAAGGGACAGAAAATGAAAGCGGAACCGGTCTTGGCTTGATGATTTGCAAGGAACTGGTTGAAACTAATGGTGGCGAATTAGAAATAACTAGTGAAATTAATAAAGGAACAACTGTTTCAATTATTCTTCCAAGTAAAAATTCTGAATAAATTCAAAACCAATCGAATTGTCTTTATAAATTTTAGATTAATTTTCCCAGAACGAGGTTTTATATTTTATTTAAGTTCATCCCATTCTTTCTTTTAACTTAGCTGCATAACGCCTGCTCATAACAAGTGGTTTTTCAATTCCCTGAAGATAAACTTGGTAAGAGTAATTAAACCATTCTTCAATGTGATCTAGGTAATCAAGATTAATAATCGCATTTCTATGTATTCGGACAAAAATATTTGATGGTAATCTTGCTTCCCACTCCCGCATGGATTTCAGTACTAATCCTTTAAGTTTTGAAGTTGAATATATCTCAGAATAATTTCCTGCAGAAATAATTTTTACCAGCGAACGGACTTTAACAAAATGATAAGTGTTATTCACCATTAAAAAGATATTGTCGTCATCTTCAAATTTGCGCATATCTTCAATCTTTTCTTCTTTGTTTTTTTGAAGATGTTCTATTGCCAAAGCAAGTCGTTCTCGGTTAACCGGTTTTAATAAATAATCCTGAGCATTCACTTCAAAAGCTCTCAATGCAAATTCATCATAAGCAGTTACAAAAATTATTTTAGCATCTGTATGAATCTCTTGCAATAAGTCAAACCCGGATTTCCCTGGCATTTGAATATCCAGGAAAATAATGTCCGGATGCATTAAATCAATTTGTTTTTTTGCATCATTTGGATTATCTGCTTCTGCTACAATTTCCAGTTCAGGAAAATTTTTCAAAACAGCTTTAAGATCTTCTCTTGCAAGTTGTTCATCGTCAACAATTATAACTTTTTTCTTTCCGTTCATTTAAATTCTCTTTTGATTTCCATTATAACTTTTACCATTCCACCTTCTTCAATTATATCAAATTTATGGTTATTAGGATGCGAATATTCAAGTCTTCTGCGAATATTATCTAATCCTGTACCTGTGCCGTGTAAAATATTTTCTTTATCAGAAGGTATCCACTTCCCGCTATTCGAAAGACAAATTTTTAATTTTCCATCCTCTACATCGGCTTCAATTTTTATTCTTAAAGGCAACTCGCTTGTTTTCATTCCGTACTTAATTGCATTTTCAATAAGGGGATGAATAATAAAACTTGGAATTGGGTATTCTTCTGCAAGTGGATCAATATTAATATCAAAATTTATTTTATCGCCAAAACGGATTTTCTCAATATCAAAGTAGTAACTGATGGCTTCTATCTCTTCCATCAAAGAAACTTCCTTAAAGTTTTTTGTAGCTAGCGAGTAACGATAGAACTCAGAAAGTTTTGTAACCATTTCTTCTGCTTTTTCTTTATCAGTTCTTATCAAAGCTCTTAAAGAACTAAACGAATTAAATAGAAAATGTGGATTAACCTGATAACGCAACATTTGTAATTGTGCTGATTGAGCAAGAAGGTCAGCTTTTTCGGCTCTTTCTTTTTCAGACGACCAATCGAACCAGAATTTAACACCAAAGTAAATCAAACTCCAAGAGGTTATTGTAGGTACAATGCCAGATAATCTCCAAGCAGTATATTCTATGGTGAAAATTCTTTGTAAAGAATTTATTTCTTCTGGTCTAAAAATGAACACGGACAACAGGATACAAATGTACCATAACACCGAACCAATAATTGAAGCTAAAAGAACATAGCCAAGCACTTTTAATAATGGTTTTGAATGATATTGATATTTCTTAAATAAAAATCTTAATCCGCACGAAATTAAAAATCCGATAAATATTAAGATAGTGTTTTCAATAAAGTATGAAGCTCTCTTGAAAATAAAACTGCCGCTGAGAAAGAAAGTATCGAAAAGGAAATAAATAGCCCATCCTGATATGTTTACAATCCAGAATGAAGGATATTTCTCTTTATAAAAGTATAATTTCATTATCTTTATAAATGCTCATAATTAAATAAAAAATTTTTTATCAAATTTAGCATGAATAAGCCTAAAAAAATTGACCACTTAAACAACATTTTTGCCGCTAAGATAAATAACTTTTAATAAATACATTTTGAAGAATAATTTTACTTCCGAAAAAGGATAAACCTGAGACTGTCTTACAAAAATGTTTACCTCCAGGATATGAAGACAGTCTCTCTTTATTTAATTTTACGAATAACTTTTAATTTTATTACCAAATGGAGAAAATATGAAGATTAAAAATCTTTGTGCTTTATTTGTTCTTTTAACTATAGCCATTAGTAGTGCCAATCCCCAGAACATAAACGATATTTCAATTCCTTATCAAAAATTTGTTTTGAAAAATGGGTTGACGCTTATAGTTCACGAGGATCATAAAGCACCTATCGTAGCAATTAATATCTGGTATCATGTCGGTTCAAAAAATGAAAAACCAGGCAGAACAGGTTTTGCTCATTTGTTCGAACATCTTATGTTCAACGGGAGTGAAAACAATAATGATGATTATTTTAATGTCATGGAAAAAATTGGCGCTACCGATTTAAATGGTACTACCAATAATGACAGAACCAATTATTTTGAAAATGTTCCAACATCTGCATTTGATTTGGCTTTATGGATGGAATCAGATAGAATGGGACATCTAATTGGTGCTATAGATCAATCTAAACTTGATGAGCAAAGAGGAGTTGTTCAGAATGAAAAAAGGCAATATGATAACGAACCTTACTCAATTAGTGAAGAATTGATTACACAAAATACTTATCCTGTTGGGCATCCATATTCATGGACCGTTATCGGTTCAATGGAAGATTTAAATGCTGCAAAACTTGAAGATGTTCACGAATGGTTTAAGACTTACTACGGTGCACAAAATGCAGTGCTTGTTATTGCAGGAGATGTTGATGCAAATAAAGTTTATGAAAAAGTAGAAAAATATTTTGGAGATATTCCCCCTGGTCCTCCAATTGGAAAATATGAAACTCATATAGCAAAGATGACAGGATCAAGGAGACAGGTTTATCAAGATCGCGTTCCTCAAGCAAAATTGTACAAAGTATGGAATGTCCCCGAGTGGGGAAATAAAGAATTAGCTTATCTGGATCTTGTAAGTGATGTTTTTGTAATTGGAAAATCATCAAGACTTTATAAAAGATTAGTATATGATGAACAAATTGCTACAAATGTTCAGGCTTATCTTGATATGAAGGAAATCGGAAGCCAGTTTGTTATTGAAGCTACTGCAAAACCTGGAGAAGATTTATCAAAGATTGAAAAGATAATTGATGAAGAGTTGGTGAAATTTTTAAAAGATGGTCCTACTGAACATGAATTAAAAAGAGTTAAAACTCAATACGTTTCCAAATTGGTAAGAGGAATGGAAAGAATTGGTGGTTTTGGAGGAAAGAGTGATATTTTAGCACAATCATTTGTGTTTGGCGGATCACCGGATTATTATAAAACGACATTGGGTTTTATTAACAACTCAACTACAAAAGACTTAAAAGAAGCTGCTATTAAATGGCTTTCGGATGGTGTATATATTCTTGAAATTCATCCATATCCAGAATACCAAACAGTAAAGACAGATGTTGATCGTTCAAAGCTTCCCGAAACCGGAACTCCTCCAGATGCTAAATTTCCCACGATTGAAAAAACAACCTTATCGAATGGTTTGAAGATTGTACTTGCAAAACGTACTTCAATACCTGTTGTTAATTTTAATTTATTAATTGATGCAGGTTATGCAGCAGATCAATTTACTCTTCCGGGAACTTCAAGTCTTGCTATGAACTTACTTGATGAAGGAACCAAAACAAAAGATGCTCTGCAGATTAATGAAGAATTGTTGCTCTTAGGGGCAAATCTTGGAACGGGTGCGGGACTTGATATGTCAAATGTATCCTTATCTACTTTGAAATCAAATCTTGATAAATCATTGGAATTATATGCAGATGTAATTCTTAACCCGGCTTTTCCTGAAAAAGAAATTGACAGGCTTCGCAAAGAAAGAATTGCACAAATAAAAAGAGAAAAAGTTACACCCATACAAATGGCTATAAGAGTATTTCCGCAGTTCTTATATGGTAAAGATCATGCATACGGTTATCCAATGACTGGTTCAGGTTACGAAGAAACCGTTATGAAAATAACCCGCGACGATCTGGTTAATTATCATAAAACCTGGTTTAAACCAAACAATGCTACTCTTATTATTGTTGGTGATGTAACGATGGATGAAATTAAACCGAAGATTGAAAAACTTTTTAAAGATTGGAAACCGGGCGATGTTCCTAAAAAAAATATTAGTGAAGTAAAGCAAAAAGATAAACCAATTATTTATTTAATGGATAAACCCGGCTCACCTCAATCTGTTCTTCTGGCTGGTCATCTTGCCCCTCCAAAATCAGATCCGGAGAATATAGCAATTGAAACAATGAATAATATTCTTGGTGGAACTTTTACCTCTCGTATTAATATGAACTTACGCGAAGACAAACATTGGTCTTATGGGGCATCAAGTTTTATTATGGGAGCTAAAGGACAAAGACCTTTTATTGCTTATGCTTTTATTCAATCAGACAAAACAAAAGAATCAATTCAGGAAATTTATAAAGAGATTTCCGGAATGGTTTCAACAAAACCTGCTACAGAAGATGAATTGAATAAAATTAAATTGAACCAAGTGCTTGAACTGCCGGGTTCATGGGAAACCAATAATGCTGTTGCAAATACTCTTTATGAGATGGTTACTTATAATTTACCAGATAATTATATTGAAACATATATAAGTAAAATTAAAAATCTGAATCTTGATGATATAACTAAAAATGCAAAAAGAGTATTACATCCAGACAATATTGTATGGATTGTCGTCGGAGATAAATCCAAAATAGAAAATAGCATTAAAGAACTTGGTTACGAAATAAAGCTTATTGATGGTGATGGTAAAATTTTAGAAAAATAAATTTCAGTACAGTGCAAGTTAGCAAAGAGGCTGTCTTAAAAGGGCAGCCTTTTTTATTCGGAAATTTAGCCACTAAAAAAATATCCTGACCCTTTAGCAATGACATCTCTTTTACAAGTTCATTCATCATTAACTTTTATTTGATTGTTGAATAAATTTTTTTTGTCACTTCAATTAAATATTTATTCATCGGTTTATCCTTTTAAGTTCAATAATAACCGGTTGTAATATTAATTAGTCTTTTTGGAAGAACGAAGAGTCTAATTATAAAATAACATATGTTTTATTACTTATTAAAGGAAGAAACCCGATGAAATTCTTTTATATTATTTTAGCTTTGCTGTGTTTGTCATCTGCTTTTGCCAGAGTTTACGATAATCCTTCTGTAAATGAAATTAAAGCAATTCGTATTTCTGAAAAAATTAGAATTGATGGAATATTGGACGAAAATATTTATAAATCGCCTGCATTTTCCAAACTTATTCAGGCAGACCCAACACAGGGTGAACCTGTTTCAGAGCATACTGAAATATGGGTTTGTTATGATGATGAGGCTTTGTACATAACAGCAAAATGTCACGATAAGTCGCCTGATTCTATTGATGTAAGATTGGGAAGAAGAGATAATTCTTATTCTACAGATGAATTTGATATTTATCTTGACTCATATAATGATAAAAGAAATGGTTTTATATTTTGTGTAACAGCAGCGGGAACTCAACACGATGGGACTATTTCTAATGATGATCAAAACTATTTAGATTATACGTGGGATGCAGTATGGGACGCGAAAACCAAAGTGAGCTCAGATGGATGGATAGTAGAAGCAAGAATTCCTTTTTCTCAAATTCGGTTTAATCCATCCGAATCTTTAAAAATGGGAATTAATTTTGAAAGAGATATTTATAGGAAAAATGAAAGAAGTCTTGCAGTAATTCAACCAAGGAACCAGAACGGATTTGTTTCAAAGTTTCCTTTACTTGTTGGTATTGAAAATATAAAACTTCCATCGAGAATAGAAGTTCTTCCTTATATTAATTCAAAAGCAGAATTTATAAAACATCTGCCAGGAGATCCGTTTAATGATGGTTCCAAATACTCTCCTGGTGCGGGTGTTGATATTAAATATGGTCTTAGCAGCAATTTAATTTTTGATGGAACAATCAATCCTGATTTTGGACAAGTTGAAGTTGATCCTGCAGTTGTTAATCTTACTGATGTTGAAACCTACTTTAGCGAGCGAAGACCTTTCTTTACAGAAGGAGCTAATATATTTCAATTTGCAAACAGAGGTGGTACAAGCTTCTGGAATTTCAATTGGTCAAATCCTACTTTGTTTTACAGCAGAAGAATAGGTAGAAATCCACAGGGAACAATTCCAATGAGTGATTATTCTGATATACCGGTTGGAACACATATTCTTGGTGCAGGAAAAGTAACTGGAAAAATTTTTGATAACTGGAATTTTGCTACTATTCATGCTTTTACTAAAAGAGAATTTGCACAAATTCAAACTAATGGAGAAAAATCTGAAGTGGAAATTGAGCCGCTAACTTACTATGGCGTTCTTCGTACACAAAGAGATTTTAATGAAGGACGACAGGGGATAGGTATTTTATCTACCTATACAAGAAGAATGTTTAAAGATAAAGTATTAAAGAATCAAATTAATGGTTCTTCTCTTGTAATTGGATTAGATGGATGGACCGCCCTTGATGAAAATAAAACATATATTTTTACGGGTGCCGGAGCTTTTTCATATGTAAAAGGTAATGAAAAAAGAATGATAGCCTTGCAACGTAATTCAACTCATTATTTTCAGCGTCCTGATGCTGCGCATCTAAGTGTTGATAGTTCTATTAATTCGTTAAGTGGATATTTTAGTCGTTTTACTCTTCAAAAACTTCGCGGAGAAATGAAATTAAATATGGCGTTTGGTTTTGTTAGTCCAGGCTTTGAAGTTAATGACCTGGGATTTCAAACTAGATCTGATGTAATCAATTATCATATTGGTTCAGGATATAAATGGTCAGATCCGACAGAGTATTACAGAAATATGACTTTTCTTGCAACCTGGGCTTCAAGCTATGATTTTGAAGGAAATCCTCTGTCAAGATTTCTATGGGGAAATTATAACATTACTTTTACAAATTATTATAATTTTGATTTTAGTGGCGCAATTTATCTGCCTTCAATTTCTAACCGATTGACACGCGGAGGACCATTAGTAAAAAATTCTGGTAATTATGAATACAATTTTAATTTACAGACTGACCAGAGAAAACCTGTAATTCTTTACGCAAGTGCTGGTGGATTTGAGGGGACAGAAAGTGATTATTTTATGAGCATTCAGATTGCAGTAAGACCTTCGGCTACTTTTAATTTTATAATTGGACCTGAATTTGATAGAAATATTGTTGATCGACAATGGGTTACATCTTACAAAGATGTAACCGCTATTAATACGTATGGAAGACGTTATGTCTTTGCAAAAATGGATCAAAAAGTATTTTCAGCGAACATCAGGTTAAACTGGATACTTACTCCACAATTAAGTTTGCAAATTTATTTGCAGCCTTTAATAACAACAGGTAAATATTATGAATTTAAAGAACTTATTCGTGCAAAATCCTCTGATTTTTTAGTTTATGGAAATAATGGATCGACAATAAATAAAATTGATAACAACGGAAACCAGTATTATCAACTAGACCCTGATGGAAATGGACAATCCTCTGGAGCGACTATTTATAATCCTGATTTTAATTATTGTTCATTACGTGGTAATGCAGTATTAAGATGGGAATATCTACCTGGTTCTACATTATATTTTGTTTGGACGCAAAGCAGAGAACAGGTAGAAGAGAGCGGAAGTTTTAATCCCGGTCATTCTTTTGATAGATTACTGAACATTAAACCAGACAATATTTTTATGGTTAAATTTAATTACTGGTTAAACCTGTAAGAATTGAAGAATTTTGTTCTCCATGGTGTAGTAACCTTAAAGCGTAAAAGGGCTGTTTGTTAATAAAAGAATTTAGATTTGTTCCGACTAAATTTAAAACTTTATACAAGCAGCCTTTATTTTTTTTTAATCACTTTTCTCTGAAATTCAATAATTGCATCAGCAAGTTCATCGCTGCCATGCCTTATTACATCACAAGCAGGGAGATTAAATTCTCTTTTGATTCGTTCTCTTTCTTTATCAGATTCTTCTTTACTAAAATGTCTGCTATTGATAGCAATTCCAATTACTTTGCATGGAAACATAATACTGGCCATTTGTTCATAAATTTCAATTGCTTTTTCAATCGATGGAAGTTTTATTCCTTCCATACCAGCGACATATTCTCTTCCCATTTCATAACACATAATTAAGCCGTGTGGAATTGAACCATGAAGTAATCCTAATGTAACAGAAGAATATCTTGGATGAAATAAACTTCCCTGTCCCTCAATCATTATTATATCGTGATGTTGATTTTTTAACACAAGTTTTTCAGCAGCACCATTTATGTAATCACCAACAACTGCATCAATTGGAATTCCATCACCTTCAATTAGAATTCCCGTTTGTCCGGTTGCAACAAATTTGGCATCTAAATTTCTTTTTTTTAGGTTGTTGGTTATTTCAAGACTTACAATCATTTTCCCAAGACTGCAATCATTCCCAACAGTTTGAATACGAAGACAATTTTCACGAATTCCCCTGCGATGAGCTACTTCTTTTTCATTGTTTTTTCTTAAGTCAATTAATTGAACTTTGTTTTTTTCTGCAGCAATTTTAATTTCAGAATCATCCGTAAGAAATTCATGAGTTGGTGCAATTACATTCATTCCTCGTGAAATTGCTTCTAAAATTATCGGCCGATAACTCTTCGGAATTTTTCCTCCAGCAGTTGCTACACCAATTACTAAAGTATCTGCAGTTCTAACTTCTTCAAACGAACTAATTACTTTTACATCACCGGTTCCAAATAATTCTTTACTTGTTTTGTCAGTATTTTCTCTGTCAAAAATTCCTAGAACTTCTTGTGGAGAATAATAAATTAAATTGCGGGCAGTTTTTCCCTGATGAGGATTTGAATATCCCTCTGTAACTAATAATATTTTTCTGTTCATTATTTGATTTAGAATAATTTTTTTTATGTAAATAAAAATAATGAAATGATTGGAAATCTTTTCTTTTTCTTATCAGGGATTCGAAAAATTATTTTAATGCATTTATCCTGTTCAGTCCATTCAGCGCAGCTACACGATAAGCCTCTGCCATAGTTGGATAGTTAAAAGTTGTATTTATAAAATACATTAAAGAATTCCCGCTTCCTTTTTGTGACATTACTACTTGTCCAATATGAATTATTTCAGCTGCATCATAACCGAAACAATGAACGCCTAGTATTTCAAGAGTTTCCCTGTGAAATAGAAGTTTAAGCATTCCTACTGCTCTTCCGGTAATTTGAGCCCGAGCTAAATGTTTGAAAAATGAGTGGCCAACTTCATAAGGAATTTTCTTTTCTGTTAATTCACTTTCTGTCATACCAACCGAACTTATTTCCGGAATAGTATAAATTCCAATTGGCATATTTTCAACAAGATGAGCATCACATTTGCCATGTACAAGATGAGTAGCGGCAAATCTTCCCTGGTCATATGAAGCACTTGCTAAACTTGGCCAGCCAATTATATCTCCCACAGCATAAATATTGTTGACTTCTGTTTGAAAATTATTGTTTACAGATATGGAACCTTTTTCATTAGTATTAATGCCAAGTTTATCCAGATTTAATTTATCGGAATTTCCAGTTCTGCCTTCTGCCCAAAGGAGATAATCAGTTCTGATTTTTTTATTTGAATTCAAATTAATTGTAACACCATAATCGTCAGCTTCTACGCTTTCGTATTTTTCATTATGTCTTAGCAGAACTCCGTTTTCTCTTAAATGATACGCTAATGCATCAATTATTTCATCATCAAGAAAAGATAGAAGTTTATCTCTTGTGTTTATAAGATTAACTTTAACTTTTAACCCACGAAATATCGAAGCATACTCACATCCAATTACACCAGCTCCATAAATGGTTATTGAGCGTGGATTATCTTTAATATTAAGAAGAGTATCGCTGTCAAGAATTCTTGGGTGAGTAAAATCAATTTGTGGCGGATGCCAGGGACGCGAACCAGTTGCGATAACAAAATAATCTGATGTAAAATTTTCAACCAATCCATTTGGATGAGTTACTTCGATCGTATGTTCATCAAGAAATTTTGCATGACCATCAAGCACGTCAACGAGATTTCTGTTATAAAAACTTTTTCTAAGCTCATGTTGTTTTTTTATTACATCCTGTGCTTCTCTTAAAAGCTGCTGAAAATTAGCATCTTTTATTTCTTTATTTTCATATAAAATCTGGCTTGCATGACGAAGGGCTTTGCTGGGGATTGTTCCCCTGTGTGTACAACTTCCGCCAATTAATGAGAACTCATCACAAATAGCTGTTCTCTTATTTTCTTTAACAGATTTCATAGCAGCACCTTCACCACCGGGGCCGCTTCCGAGTACAATCACATCATATTGATATTTCATCTGTTTTTCTGCCTTTTGGATTTTTTTGCAGTAAAATTAATTTGTTTATATAAGAAACAAAAGTTTTCTCTAATTTTGTTTCAAAAAAGTTAAAATTTATTAAAAGCATGAAAAAATTTATTCTTATTTTGATATTAACTGCAGGTTTTAGGATGATTCACGGCCAGAACGAAGATTCATTAAAAATAATTTCAAAAGAAATTCATAAAAAAATATTTAAAATCGATACTCACACAGATACACCTCTTTGGTTTAATGATTCATCTTTTAATTTTACAGTGAATAATAAAACCATAAAAAAACAAAGTCATTTTGATTTACCAAGAATGATTGAGGGAAATCTTAATGCTGTTTTTTTTGCGGCTTTTGTCGGACAGGGAAACAGAGACAGCATTAGTAATATGAAGGTAAAACAAAAAGTAGAAAAAATTATAAATGATATTCGTAATGTAATTAAACAAAATAATGAATACTTGGAATTGGCTCTATCTTCTAACGATGCTTTAAAACTATTTAATAAAGGGAAAAAAGCAATTTATATTGGAATAGAAAATGGCTATGCAATTGGAAATGATGTTAATTTGATAAAATATTTTTACGAAATGGGAGTCAGGTACATTACTCTTTGTCATACTAAAAATAATGATATCTGTGATTCCTCAACTGATCCGAATGGTGAAGAACACAAGGGATTAAGTGAATTTGGTAAACAGGTAATTAAAGAAATGAATAAACTTGGAATGATAATAGACATTTCTCATGTTTCTGATAAGACGGTTTTAGATGTACTAAAATATTCTTCTGCTCCGGTTATTGCTTCGCACTCGTGTGCTTATTCAGTGTGCAATAATCCACGTAATATTTCCGATGATTTATTACTGAAAATTAAAAACTCTGGTGGATTAGTGCAGGTTTGTCTTTACAGCGGTTATATAAAAAATCCAGAACCTAATCCAGAGAGAGATTCGGCTTTGGCTGAAGTTCAGAAGAAATATAATAATTTTAAAAATCTTCCTGATTCTGTTTTACATATAGCAAGAGCTGAATGGTACGAAGTAAATGAACAGTTCCCTCCAAAGCTGGCGACAATTCAGGAATTGGTCAATCATATAGATCATATTGTAAAATTAATTGGAGTGGATTATGTTGGTATCGGTTCAGACTTTGATGGCGGAGGAGCAGTAATTGACTGTATGGATGTTAGTGAAATTGAAAATATTACTTATGAATTAGTCAAGCGAGGCTATAAAGAAGACGAAATAATAAAAATATGGGGTGCAAATTTTTTACGGGTATTTAAACAAATTGAAGAAACATCAAATAAATTAAATTGAATTTATTCTATTAAGGAAAAAGAACTATGCTTATAAAAAATAACGTAATTTCAACTCTGTTGGGAATGATGATTTTTATTTTCATTGCAGGTTGTGATAACAATGATAAAGATATAAAGCCAAATACAGCAGCAGACAATAAAGTCGTGGAAAAAAAAGTTCTCGAAAACAAAGTTGTGACTAAATTTGATAAAGACTCGATGCAAATAGCAATTGAAAAAGCTCAAAGCGAGGTCGAAAAATTTATTGCAATAATCAAAAAAGATTCTACCCTTTTATTCGCAGTTAAAGTTCCAATACAGGATGGAAATAAAATTGAGCATTTCTGGCTTCGTGAAGTAAGAATAATTGGTGATAATTTTATTGGTAAGATCGACAATCAACCTGAGTATGTAACAAATGTGGTTTTAAATCAAGCTGTATCAATTAATAAAAAAGATATATCTGATTGGTATTATATAAAAAATAAAATTATGTACGGAAATTATACTTTGCGTGTATTGTGGAAAGATTTATCTGAAAAAGAGAGAAATGAATTAAGTAAACAATTTACATTTTCCCCTCGATAATTTTTTATGATTTATTTATAGTTAAATGAAAAAGTGGAAAGAATTATGACAAAAAAATTTTTGAAGAAATATCCGGTACTTGATTACATAGCAATAGCAATAGGTGCTGCTATGATGTCTCTTGGAATAGGAGTATTCCTGGTTGATGCACGCGTTGTTCCTGGTGGTGTCAGCGGTTTATCAATGTCATTACATTATCTTACTAATGGTGCCTTGCCTGTTGGATTAACAAGCTGGCTTCTTAATGTGCCGTTGTTCATATGGGGGATAAAAGAACTTGGAAAATCTTTTGGTGTAAGAACCTTTTTTGGCTTTTCAATGAGTTCTTTCTTCATCGATTTTTTCCGGGGAGATATTCCGGGATTTCATTTTATACGTTTGCAGGAAACTCAAACTATAAAAGATTTACTGCAAAATGATTTTCTTTTTTTAATTTTAATTGGTGCAGTACTTCTTGGGGTGGGGCTAGGAATAATATTTAAATTCAAAGGAACAACCGCAGGCAGCGATATTGTTGCAGCCATATTGAAAAAAAGATTTGGAATAAAACCGGGACAGGCAATTATGATTACTGATCTTTTTGTTATTTCTTTGGCTGGATTTATCATAGAAATCAAACATCTTTCTCCGCTTCGTCCGGCTCTTTCATTGACTCTTTATGCAATTTTCTTACTTTTTATTTCTGCAAGAATAATTGATATAATTATTGATGGATTTGATTATGCAAGAGTTGCATACATTATTTCTGATAAGAACGATGAGATTGCAAAAGCAATTATGGATGATTTAAGTCGTGGTGCAACCGCAATTAAAGCACGTGGCTTGTACCGGAATATTGAAAGAGAGATAATATTTACAATTGTATCTATAAAAGAGCTTGCAACTTTAACGGAGATGATAAAAGAAATAGACCCAGATGCATTCGTTATAATTAATAACGTGCATGAAGTTCTTGGTGAAGGCTTCAGAAGACGGATCTAAAAAATTAATTAATTATTTTCAGAAAACTATATAAAGAAAGCGTAAGTATTGATAATACGAAAGTTGTAGTTGTTACAATAATTCCAACTTTTAAAAATTCCCAGACACCAATTTTTATTTTATGACTTCTTACAATTTCTATAACAATAATGTTAGCCATTGCTCCAATTATTGTAAGGTTGCCGGCAAGTGTGGAAGAAGATGCAAGAGTTAACCACATTAACTCGCTCTTTGCAGTTTGCAACATAGGAATCATCAAAATAGTAAAAGGTACATTGCTTACAACTTGCGAAAGTATTAGGCTTAATCCATGCAATGATATTATTCCGGTTATTTTATTTGTTAATTGAAAATGATTAATAAATTGGTCTAATACACCAGTATTTTCAAGGCTGTGAACCACTATAAATAAACTTGCAAAAAACAAAAGAAGGACCCAATCAACTTCTTTTATAACTTTCGATGGTTTAATTTTTCCAAATAAGAGTATTAAAGAACCTCCTCCAAGTGCTATTACAGAGTATGAAAGATTTATCTCTTTACTTAAAAAGAAGCAGAGAACAACAAACAAAAAAATTGGCACCGATGTTTTCATACTTTGATAATCATAGTCGTTGTCATTTCCCTTAAAATTAATTTTATTACCACTTACAAATTCTTTTTTATAAATTAATTTTATTGTAAGAAGAATTATCATCATACTTAGTACAGCAATGGGAAACATTAATAAAAGGAAATGACCATAAGCTAAACCGCTTTTTGTTCCAATTAAAATATTTTGTGGATTACCGGTTATAGTCATTACACTACCTGCATTGGACGACATTATTTCTGCAATTATAAAAGGAGAAGGATTTAGTTTCCCTGAAAAACAAATTTTCAAAATAACAGGCGTAAATAATAATACCACTGCATCATTAACAAGAAAAGCACTGGCAAATCCGGTTACAAATATTATTATTACTAATAATTGTAATGAAGTTCCAGCATAAGAAATAGTTTTTTGTGCAATCAAAGTAAAAAAACCATCAAGTTCAAGAACAGAAATGATTATCATCATTCCGAGCAAAAGAGTAATTGTATTATAATCTATTGCTGTAATTGCATCATTAAAAGAGATTGCCCCGACGATTACAAGCGATACTGCTCCAAAAAATGCGGCTGAGGGTCTATCAATGTTTAAGCCGGGAAGCCTGGTAAATATTATTCCAGTATAAGTAATTATAAATATGACAATAATAATTGTGTTCATAAAATGAAAATATTTCTTTTGAAAAATAAGATAACTTCATAAATTTTAGTATAATTGGATTGAAATAATTTTAAAATAACTCAGGCAACAAATGAAAAACCTTCTTACAATTTTTGTAATTCTTACCTGCATAAATTTTTCTAAGGCACAAATAAATTATCCTAAGTATGAATTTAGGGGCGCATGGGTTGCTACAGTTGCAAATATTGACTGGCCTTTAAATAGAAATGCAACATCCGGCGAACAAATAACAGAGCTAATTAACATTATGGAAAAGTTAAAAAATGCAGGTATGAATGCTGTTCTTTTTCAGATAAGAACTGAATGTGATGCTTTATACAATTCACAGGTGGAGCCATGGTCTTATTGGCTAACCGGGCAGCAGGGAAAAGCCCCTTATCCATATTTTGATCCGCTTGAGTTTGCAATAGATGAAGCACATAAAAGAGGAATGGAATTGCATGCCTGGTTTAATCCTTATCGTGCAGTTAAAAACGAAGGCGATTATACTGTTTCTGAAAATCATATTTCAGTTTTACACCCGGATTGGATTTTAAGTTTTGAAAAATATAAAATGCTTGATCCGGGAAATCCTGAAGTAAAAAAATACATTTTAAATGTTGTTAAAGATGTTCTTACTCGTTATGATGTAGATGGAATTCACTTTGATGATTATTTCTATCCATATTCTCCTAAAGTTTCTACTGAGGATTCCAAAACTTTTGAAATGAATAAAGGAGACTTTACAAACATTGATGATTGGCGAAGAAATAATATCAACAGTCTTATGGCTGACATTTACAAACTAATTAATGAAACAAAACCTTATGTGAAATTTGGAATAAGTCCTTTTGGTGTAGTTGAGAATAAATATGCGGGTACGAATGCTTTTGAGTCATATAATATTTTATACTGCGATCCATTAACCTGGTTGAAAGATAAAATTGTTGATTATGTGATTCCTCAACTTTATTGGGAGATGGATCATGAAAAAGCGGCTTATAGAAAATTGCTGCCATGGTGGGCTTCAATTGTAAATGAAAGGCATCTTTATATTGGTCACTGGTCTGGTAAATTTGTTGGCTCAAGATATGGCGGTTTAAAAGATGAAATCAATAAACAAATAATTATGAACAGAAATACTCCCAATGTGCATGGTTCAGTATTTTTTAGTAGCAAAAGTATATTTGAAAATGTTGGTAGTTTTGCAGATACATTAAAGGAAAACTTTTACAAATATCCGGCTTTACCAAACACAATGCCCTGGAAAGACAATGTTCCGCCACTTCCACCAGCAAATGTATCTGTAAAAGTTGAACAAAAAAGCGTAGTTTTAAATTGGGATAATCCCGGAAAAGCAAAAGATGGTGAAGAACCTTATTACTTCATTATTTATCGTTTTATAAATAATGAAGAAATCAACATCAATAATCCAGTTAACATTGCTGGCTTTTCATATCGTGGAAAAACACGTTTTAGAGATAACATAGAAGTTAGTGAAGATAAGAAAATTGTATATGTCATTACTTCGGTTGATCGTTTACATAATGAAAGCACTCCAGGTGAAGTTGTAATTGTTAGTGCGCCATAAAGGAGAGCAAACAAAAATGCCACCTTGTTTAAGGTGGCATTGAATATTTTGTAAAAGAACCAAAAATTTTATTTCAACAAACTCATTTTTTGTTTTAATACAACGTTATCAGCTCGAAGGACATAGAAATATATTCCACTAGCCAGATTTTTTGCATTAAAAGTTCTCTCGTAGGTTCCTGTTTCAAAAGTTCCTTCTGCAAGCGTTGTAACAAATTGTCCAAGCGAATTATAAACCGATAAGTTTACTTTGCTCGACTTTGGTATTTCAAACCTGATGTTTGTTTCAGGATTGAATGGATTTGGATAATTCGTATGAAGTACAAAATCTGTTGGTTTTAAACCAGCTTCAACAAGTATTTCCTTACTGTAACTGTATTTACCATCAAAGTCAATTTGTTTTAATCGATAAGAATATTTTCCAAATTTATCAATATAATCAACATAAGAATATTCATTCGGATTTGTCGTGGTTCCTTTTCCATTAATATAAGCAACGGTTGTCCAGCCGCTGTTATTTAAGTTTCCAACTGCTCTTTCAATTTCGAATCCTTTGTTGTTTATTTCAGTAGCAGTATTCCATTTTAGAATTACAAAACCGTCCTTTGCATCAGCAGTAAACGAAGTTAATTCTACAGGTATTGGAGAGATTACTGATAGTGACGCAGTCTTCAAAACAATATTATTGTTTGGATCAAATTGGACTGCTGTTGGTTGACGATAGAAATTGAAAATAAATACCTGGTTATTTACATCGTTCATTACTTTTACAAGTGTATCTGAACCAGTTGTGAAAGAAATTTTAATTTCAATAGGCATCTTAAAAAATACAGTATTGGTTTGAGTTTGTTTTGCCTGGAAACCAACTTCCCAAACACTTCCAATTTGTCTTATCCAGTAACCATTTTGATATGTGGGATGATTGGGCTGATAAATCCATTGATTGAAGAACCAATCAAGACTACCGGTGCCTTGGTAAAATTGTGCCATAATATTTTTGAAGTCGGGTATCACAGCGCTTTTATATTTTAACGATGGATCAGTTGCATAAGCAATCAAGCCATTAAAAAATTGAGTATCTCCAAGCAAATATCTTAGCAAATGTAAAACACATGCTCCTTTGTAATATGTAATAGCCGTGTTAAATAGAACATTCGTAGAAGGTGTATTTATTGCCCAATCTGGATTTGAAATAGCCCAACCAGGATTACTGCTTAAATAACCCGATGCATCACTGTTTATATCATTTTTATAAGCGGTATAACCTCCCGAAGATTCATACCATAAAGCTTCGGAAAAAGTTGCAAATCCTTCATTTAAGAATATATCAGCCCAGGTTGCACAGGTAATCATATCGCCAAACCATTGATGAGCGAATTCGTGCGAAATTAAATTTTCATCCCAGCAGTTTGGACAGATACTTGTTAATGTTTGATTTTCCATTCCACCCCACGAAAATTGGTTGTTGAGTGAAGCAAAACCATTTTTTTCAAAAGGGTGTTCTCCAAATTTTTGAGAGTAATAAGTAGTCATCGGTATGATAACTGCTCTCATCGACGCTGTATTTTCGCCCGAGTTTGAATAAAACCTCATTGGAATACTATCGTTTGGGTTTGAAATTTTGTGCCAGTAAACTATGTCTAAATTGTAATTTACTTTTGCTGAAATTACATCAAGATATGTAGCAACAGGATCTCTGCTTACCCAGTTGTAATAAATCGTATCACCGGTGCGGATAGAATCAGCGAGTCTTCCGTTTGAACCAAGTTTAACAGTTGCAGGAGTTTTTGCAGTCAAATCAAATGTGGCTTTATCACTTGGTTTGTCCCAGCATGGAAACCACTTGCGAGCACCTTCGGGTTCGGCATCTGTGAAAACCATTCCGTTGCTTACATAGAATGCGTTATCGCTAACGTTGTTATGTCTGTAATTAATTTTTACCTGCAGAGTTTCACCAACAGTATAAGTTCTGTTAAGGTTAACTCTTAATATGTTTCCAGAATGAGTAAAGGATGTTCCTGAAAGACCGACAGAATCTATAGTTAATGAAGTATTAACTGCATTCAAATCAATGTAGGTTATATTAGAATCGGCCTTAAGTGTAATAATTTCTTTACAAGAAAATGATTTTGGATAAGGGCTTATAAAACAGCTGTAGATGTCCATATTTAACTTATAATCAAGAACATCATACGAGTGTTTTATATCAGCAAGAATATTATAACCAAGATCAATCAGGTTCGAGTTCATTTTTTTCTGGCTGCAGTAATCTTTTCCCTTAGGAGTAACTGAGTGGTCCTGTGCATAAGTAAATTGAACAAACAAGGCAAGCAGGATAGTAATCGTAAACAAATTTTTTTTCATATCTTTCCTGAAAATGTTGAATAATTATTTAATGTATAACTAAACTTAAGACAAATTCCATTAATCAAAAATGAAAATATGATGAGAATAATATTTAAAATTTTCCATCAATCATAGTATGGCAATTGTAACACTTGCCGGAATTTATTTTGTTGAGTGCGATTGAATGCCAGTCTCTTTTTATTAATAACTTTCCACAATTATAGCAATACGTATTGCCGCCTTCGTTATCAATTATGTTGCCTGTATAGCAAAATTTTATACCTTCTTCTAAAGCAATTTTTCTGGCTTTTTTTACAGTTAAAGGAGATGTGGGTGGTTTGTTTTTTAATTTGAATGCTGGATGAAAAGCAGTAAAATGAAGAGGGACACAATCTCCAAGATTTTTTAGTATCCAGTTTATCATCGCTTTTAATTCTTCGTCGGAATCATTTTCTCCGGGGATCAATAATGTAGTAATCTCAAGCCAGATGCCAGTTTCGTTTTTTATCCAAACAAGTGTATCTAAAATATCTTTAAGATGAGAAAAAGTTAATTTATGATAAAATGTTTCTGAGAATGCTTTAAGATCAACATTAGCTGCATCAACATATTGATAAATTTCTTTACGTGCCAATTTATCAATGTATCCTGCTGTAACCATTACAGATTTTATATTTTCTTCTCTTGCCAATTTTGAAATATCAATAACATATTCTCCAAAGATGGTTGGATCATTGTAGGTATATGCAATAGAATTTACGTTATACTTTTTTGCAAGAAGAATTACATCTTCGGGAGAAGCATTAATAGAATTTGTATCATCAATCTTTGCTTTACTCATATGCCAGTTCTGGCAGAATTTACAGCCAAGATTACATCCGGCGGTTCCAAAACTTAATATCTCACTGCCTGGATAAAAATGATTCAGAGGTTTTTTTTCAATTGGGTCAATTGCAAAACCTGTTGGTCTTCCATATCCAAGAGAATATAATTTGCCGTCTATATTTTTTCTGATAAAACAAAAGCCGTTCTGGTTCTCACCTATTGTACAATAGCGTGGACAGAGAGTACAAAGTAACTTTCCTTTTGCTGTTCCTTTCCACCATTTTGCTAAATGTAATTCGGTCATATTATTAATTAGCGGATTTTTACAGGCAGTTCACTTCCGCTGATACTGCTACCATTAATTCGTTCAATATTTACATTTAATTGGTTATTGTAAATGCTGCTTCCTCCAAGCGATTCAATATTTACCGGTATTTTAGAAATACTTCTACCATCTACTTCTTCTATATTAACTGGAAGTTCTCCGGCATTAATATTAAAACCATTTATTGATTTTAGATTAACATCAATTACTGATGGTGCTGCATTTGCTTCAGCGGGATGAAAAAATATTCCAATACAAATTACACAAAGTGTTATTGCAATTATTGTCAAGATAATCTGTGTGTATAAATCAATTTTATATGTTATCACTTGTTGCATAATGAATCCTTTGAAAAATAAAATTTAAAAAATTAAATTATTTCGGAGCCCATTGTTTAAGAAAGTTGGTCATCTTTTCAATACTGTAACCTTTCCCTTCTTCAAGATCGCCTGTGTTTTGTGAATGAAGAAGTTTACCTTTCTTATCAAGAATAAAAAAATGCGGGTAGCCCGCTACTTTTGGATAAGCTGAAAGAAATTTTTCATTTTTATTTTCTTTGCTGTAATTGATTTTAACAATAATATAATTGTCGTGTAAAAAATCATTAACATCTTTATTCGCAACGAAAAAACTATCAACACGATGACACCAGATGCACCATTCACCTCCAACATCCAAGAGAATTCTTTTATTGCTTTTTTTTGCTTCTTTAATTGCACCCTTTAAATCTTTTGCGGGATCTCTCGCAGGATCAAACTTAATTATAGATTGATTTTCCTTAGTCTCCTGGGCTTTGATGATTGGTTGAGAAACAAATCCAATAATAAAAATTAAAAACAAAAATGATTTCATTTATCTTTCCTCTTTTATACAATAAATACTTTTGCTACATCAATTAACAGAGAAGGTTGATCCATTAAAGCTGTTAAGAAAAATTTTCCAAGTGTTCGATTGTTATAGGGAATCTTGTTAAGAGATTTTGCAAGTTTATTAAATTTTTCATCGGACATATGGTAAAGTCCATTTTTGATTCGGTTAAAAATTTCATGTCGTTTACCAAGTCGTTCTTTCCAAGCTTTGTCGTAATTTAAAATATGATCCAGCTTTTTCATTTTTATTGCTTCAGCAGCAATTCTTCCTGCAATACTTCCACCAATCATTCCGCTTACTATTCCACCTCCGGTTAAAGGATTAACCTGTCGGGCGGCATCACCAGCAAGCATAATCCCAGGAGCAGAAATTTTATCAAGAGTAATGCTGCAAGGCACTCCACCGGCAATTTGTGTAAGAATCGGAGAGTCCGGATAATTTTTTTTCATAAATGAATTCAAGTACGACAGTGCAGATTGATTTTTTCCTACAAATCCACTTATACCTAATCCGATGTTTGCTTTATTATTTCCTTTTGGGAAAATCCAGAAATATCCTTCTGGTGCATATTCTTTTCCAAAGTAAAAATAGCAGGTGTTCATATCGATATTAGTTATGTTGGCTGCAGTAACCTGGGCACAGCATTCCATATCACGGAAATCAATATGTGTTTTCAAACCTGCCCAGCGTCCCACTCTTGACTCAACTCCATCGGCGGCAATAACAATTTTTGCTTTTACATCAAATTGCTCACCGCGATATTCATATTTTACTCCACAGACGATATCATCTTTTATTAATAACCCATTTACATAAGATCGTGTTTGTATTTCAGTACCGGCATCTGATGCTGTGCGTGCGAGTTCATAATCAAAAATTCTTCTTTCAAGGACATAACCTTCAGAAGGAAAATCAAGGATAACTTCATTTCCGTCAGGTGCCACAAAACCAAATTTAGTAATATGTGAAGCAATCCATTTTTCATCAGGTTCTATAAATTCTTCTATTCCAGCTTTCCCTGTTGCTTCAGCACAGCGGACAGGATAACCAATGTCTCTGTCTTTTTCTAATAACAAAACTGATACACCTTGTTCAGCTGCAAATCTTGCTGCCATAGAACCCGCAGGACCACCACCAACCACAATAACGTCATATTCTTTTTTCATATTTGCCTTATAGGAATTCCCGATTTGTTAAATTTTATTGCTTCATAAGGACACGACCAAACACATTTTGAACAGTTAGTGCATCTCTCATCAATTATATTTATTTCTGCTTCTTTAAGTTCGATTGCATCTTCAGGGCAAACGCCGACACAGCAACCACAAAAGTCACATTTGTTCTGAATAATATCAATCATCAGCTTGCCGTTTTTAGCTTTTCTGTACATATTAATTGACTTTGATTGTAAATACATCTTTCGTACTCCAAATTATGAAAAGCAATTTTCTTATCAAATAGATGAAGTATTACATTTAATTGCTAAGAAATAATTTTGAATGCAATTATATTTACTAACAAGAAAATTTTTTCTATTAATGATTTCAATAATTATAGCAATAATCAAAATTATAAGACCTGTAAATTTCCTTATTACTTTTATTTCTATTGTTATTGCTGGTTTTATTGCAAACGGTAATGAAATATTGTCTTTACAATTACTGTTAATTGCATGCTCAGGAGCTTTGGCAATTTCTGCAGGAAATGTTATTAATGACTATTATGATTATGAAATAGATAAAATCAACAGACCTGAAAGAGTATTATCGATAGGCATAATTACACGAAAGCAAAGTTTAATAATCTATTTTGTGATTTTGTTTTTATCTTTAATGCTGGCTGTATTTGTAAGTTTTAAAGCATTTATCTTTTTGCTGCTTTTAAGTCTGGTTATTTTTTTGTATTCCGCTTGGTTTAAAAAAATTCCTTTGTTTGGGAATTTTATTGTCGCTGCAGTGCTTGGATTTATTGGATTTATTTATCCCGGATTTGTTTTGGCTAATACTATCAAAGTCATTATTCCTGCTTGTTTTGCTTTTTTAATTAATTTTATTCGTGAATTGCTAAAAGATATGGAAGATATAGAAGGAGATCTGAAGTGCGGAGTAATTACTTTTCCTTTGAAATGTGGTTTTAGACGAAGTAAATTTATAATAATTATTCTTACTTCAACGCTTATTATTCTGACATTTATTCCTTTTGTGTTTATGATTTACAAAATAGAATTTTTTGTAATTGTAATGATAACTGTAAATCCTTTACTGGTTTATTTTTTAAAGGAACTTCATCATGATGATTCAAAGCAGAATCTGGGAAAACTTAGTAAATTAATTAAACTAAATATGATTTTTGGATTATTGGCTATCTTTATTGGACGATGAAAAAGTTTGATGATACTTTCCGAAATGACAAAATAAAATTGATTGCTGGTGTTGATGAAGCTGGCAGAGGTCCGCTTGCAGGTCCTGTTGTGGCAGCCGCTGTAATTTTTAGACCAGAATTTTATCTGGAAGAAGTTAACGATTCAAAAAAATTAAGCGAACGCACTCGTGAAAAATTATTTGAAGTAATTTTTGAAAATGCTCTGGCAGTTGAATATGATATTGTCTCTCCACATATGATTGATAAAATAAATATTTTGCAAGCTTCGTTATTAGCGATGAAAAATTCTGTTAATAAACTCAATGTTAAAGCTGATTTAATTCTTATTGATGGAAATAAAACTTTTCAGCACGAAATTGACGGGAAAGCAATAGTTAAAGGAGATGCTAAATCTTTTTCAATTGCTGCTGCTTCAATAATCGCCAAGGTGATTAGAGACAGAATTATGGTAAAGCTTGATAAAGAATATCCTTTGTACAACTGGAAACAAAATAAAGGATATCCAACAAAAGAACATATTGCATATTTAAAAACACATGGTTTTACTAAGTACCACAGAAAAACTTTTTTGAAAAAAATTTTGGAAGAACATCAACTTGATATATTCAAATAAACAAAAAGGAAATGAAGGGGAAGAAATTGCAGCCAAATTCTTGCAGGAAAAAGGCTGGAAAATAATTGTTCGCAATTATCGATATGGCAAGGGCGAAATAGATATCGTTGCAGAAGATGGGGAGTGCCTTGTTTTCGTAGAAGTTAAGTTTAGAAAGAGTCTTGAGAAAGGACCACCGGAGAATGCCTTTACTAAAAATAAAATTAAACAAGTAAAAAAAATTGCTGAATTATATTTATACCAAAATGAAATTAAAGATAAGTTATGCCGGATTGATGCAATTGCAATTTTAAAAGAATCTGGAAAAGCAGCAGAGATAAAACATTATAAAAATATTTCTGAATTATAATAGAATCAATTGTTCAGGTTAATTTCATTCAATTTTCTTTTTTCTTATTTTAGATTCACTAAAAGAAAATTTTAATTACTTTACTTATAAGTGGCTTCAATTAAAAATATATCTGTAACCGAACAACGTCTTAAAGAGTTTTTCGCCAATTTAGGTGGATTAACAAGTTTTGCACTTAGCTATTTCCGTTATGCATTTTTACCACCGTATGAAATGAAGGAAATTAAAAAACATATGGATGAGTTAGGCGTTAAAACTCTTCCAATTGTAAGCATAACCGGAATTATTATAGGTATGGTTTTAACTCTTCAGAGTCAGCCAGTAATGGCACGCTTTGGTGCTGAAGCATACCTGCCTTATATGGTTACAATTTCTGTTGTTCGCGAACTTGGTCCTGTTATTACTGCATTAATATTTGCCGGAAGAGTAAGTTCGGGTATTGGAGCTGAACTTGGTTCAATGAGAGTAACAGAACAAATTGATGCAATGGAAGTTTCGGCTATTGATCCATTTAAGTATCTGGTTGTTACACGTGTAACAGCTTGTGCTTTAATTCTACCTTTACTTACAATGTATGTAATTTTTCTTGCAGTGGTTGGTTGTTATATTTCAATGATTATGGTTCAAAGTATGACAATGACATTATATATTGATCAGGTAATTGAAGCAATTGTTTTTGGTGATTTCATTCCCGGTGTCGGGAAGACAATAATCTTCGGTTTTATTGTTGGTATTGTTGGAGCATTTAAAGGTTATACAGCAGATAAGGGAACCGAAGGAGTGGGTAAGGCTTCTACAACTTCGGTTGTTGTTTCTTCTTTGCTTATTCTGATTTTTGATGTTGTGCTAGTTAAAGTTACTTTATGGTTATGGCCAACAGTATAGTTGAAATAAAAAATCTTTGTAAATCATTTGGAAGCTTAAACGTGCTTGATGATGTTTCGCTTTCAGTAGAAAAAGGTGAAAACCTGGTTGTGTTCGGGAGAAGTGGAACAGGAAAAAGTGTTTTGTTAAAATGTCTTGTTGGATTGATGAAACCCGATTCCGGCGAAATCTATATTAATAAACAGGACGTCCTTAATATAAAGATTAAAGAGCTTAATGAGCTAAGAAAAAATATCGGATTTCTTTTTCAAAGCGCGGCACTATATGACTCAATGACTGTTCGAGAAAATCTGGCTTTTCCACTGATAAGGAATTTTAATTTTTCTCAAAATCAAGTTGAGGAAAAAATTGTTAATGCACTTGAAAATGTCTCACTGCTTGAAGCAATTGATAAAATGCCATCAGAGCTTTCGGGTGGAATGAGAAAACGAATTGGATTGGCAAGAGCAATAATAACCGAACCATTGTTAATGTTATATGATGAACCAACGACTGGACTTGATCCAATCACTACAAAAGAAATTAGTTTTTTAATAAATGAACTTCAGAAAAAATTAAATATGACTTCAATTGTTGTTACACACGATCTTATCTGTGCACAAATAATTTCAGATAGAGCAATAGTTCTTAAAGATGGTAAAATTCGTTACCAGGGAAATCTTAACGAACTTACTTCTTCTAAAGAACCTTTCTTAAAAGATTTTTTTACTTTTGATATTAACGAACAGAGCGGGAGCTTAAATGGAAAATAAAATGTCTGCTTTTCGGCTTGGACTATTTGTGTTTCTAGGTTCAATGCTGGTTATTATTACAATATTTTTGATTGGTAACAAAGAAGGACTTTTTGCATCAACATTTAAAGTTCAGGCTTACTTTAATAATATAGAAGGTTTGCGTAAAGGAGCCGCAGTAAGATTAAGCGGAATTAATGTTGGAAGTGTTGCTGATATTAAAATCTCTCCCGATGTTTCCGGTAAAGTTGTGGTTGTTATGCGGCTCTCATCAGATGTCAAGCAATTCATTAGAGAAGATTCAAAGGCGTCAATTGAGAATGAAGGTCTTGTTGGAAATAAAGTTGTCGTTTTAAAAATTGGAACAGTTGCTGCAAAAGAAGTTGAAGATGGCGGAACTATTCTCTCTGTTGAACCTCTTGGATTTGGGGCAATACTTGAAGAAACGCAAGGCATAATGAATTATACAAAAGATATGACAAGTAATCTTGCGGATATAATTAAAAAAGTGAATGAAGGTGAGGGTTCAGTTGGAAAATTAATTAATGACGATGCACTCTATCAGAATACAAATAAATTAATTCTAAGTGCCGATAAAAGTCTGTATTCAATTACCTCTCGCCTTGATACTCTAGGCTCGTTTATTACTACGCTTGGATTGGGAGTAAAATCCGTTGTAAAAAATGTTGATAATGTTGTTGTTGATATTGATACTGTAATTTCAAATATAAATCAGGGAAAAGGTTTACTTGGAACTTTGATAAGTGAAAAGAACAGGTACGATACAAGTATTACCAGCGTACTAAATAATCTTGTACAAATTACAGAAGAAACAAAGACAGGAGCAGCTCGTTTTGCCGAAAATATGGAAGCACTAAAAAGAAATTGGTTATTTAAAAGTTACTTTGAACAAAGAGGTTATTATGATAAAACCGAATATGAAAAGCAGCTTGATTCATACTTGAATGAGATTAATGAAAGAATAAAAATTCTTGATCAGCGAATATCAACTTTGAAAAAAATTGAGAACAAGACGAAAGAATAAGTCAATTACAAATTACTTTACAAGTTTTGAAACAGCTTTAAATTCATCAGTGCCGCAAACATTGAGTAACTCAAAAAGAATTGATTCGGTAGTAGTTACTTCAACGCCATGTTTATTCATTCTTCTCAAAGCTGTGTTATAATCTATTTCTTTTCTTGATGAAACTGCATCGGCGGCAAGATTTACCTGAAAATTATTTGCAATTAAATCAAGAGCGGTTTGTTGAACACATACGTGAGACTCAATTCCTGCAACAACAACCTGACTTATATTTTTTGTTTTCAATTCCTCAAACAGACCATCAGCTCCGAAACAACTGAATGACATTTTCTGAATGGCAGAAGTTGTTTTTATTGCTTGTTTAATTCTTGTTTCGGTTTCACCAAGCCCTTTAGGATATTGTTCTGTGTAATAAATTGGTAAGTTCATAATCTTAAATCCATTAATCAATTTAAGAGTATGTTCAATAACTCTCTCTGAGTTTTGCATAACTCTAAAAATTTTTTCCTGTATATCAATAACCAATAAAGCAGTTGATTCTTTTTTCAAAATAAGAGGATGTCTTAATAACATAAAATTTAATCCTTTAACTTTAATAAATTGGGTCCATTCCATATTTGCCACAAGCATACATCATTAATATTGCGGCAAGATCAATAAGTGCTTTCTTTTGATCTTCTTCATAAATTACAAGATCATAAACTTCAGCAACAAACCTCATATTGTTCAAGATTTTTTTTAGTTCAGTATAAGTTGGAGTGCCGTGCCAGATTGCTATTTGTTTTACCAGCAGATTTTCGTGTCTTCGTAAAAATTCATTAAATGAAATTGTCCTGTATGCATTAGGTGAATGTGGCCGGCAAATGCTGCTCAAATCGTTAAAATAAGTGTCCCATCGTTCAGCAAGACTCTTATTTCTTTCACGCATAACATATCTTGCTTTTTCCAGAGAGAACATTGCTTTTGTAGTGACTTTGAATTGAGGTTTAACAGCATAACCATCAAAACTTATTTCACCTGTTTCTTCGTCTGTATATTTCCATCTTTTGATTAGTTGTCTTTTGGAATATATGACAATTACTTTATCAAGCATACTATCAACAACAATAAATTTGTCTTGTTGTGCATTAATAACAGTAAACCAGTGTTCCCAGTTATCAACGCTTAAAATACATGGATAACCTTGTTTGAGATGCGAGGTTAATACTTTTATAGCTTCATTCGCAGTTTCACGGCGAAAGTATTTCATCTTACAATCATAACTTTTTGCTGCTTTGGCCAATCCAATTTCGTCAGTTCCATACCACCAGTTACTGCCAGCTTTTTTCCCGATTTCTCTTTCGTTCCTGAATTGTCCAAGCATTACTAGAGCATATTTAAGTGCAAATGGGCCACATTGATATTTGTAGGGTTGAGGATAAAAACTCATAAAATGTAATTAATACTTTTAATTAAAAAATCTTTGCAATAAATTTAAACAAAGAATTCATTTTAGTCGAGAAAAATTTGATAAATCAATGAAAAAAATTAAGATCGGAATTTTATATAACGAACCCCAACCGGAGCAGTATCAAAAAAAGCCAGATATTGAAGGGACTGTCCTTCATTTTGAACCATATTTTGAAGTTGAACATTCTACTCCGATGGAAGCTTATGATTTGATTGGAGAAAAATTAAGAAAAAAAGGGTATGAGGTATATGTCCTAAATATAAAAGATAATCTTCAGGTTCTTATAAATAATTTAAAGAATGAAAAACCGGATGTAGTTTTTAATTTTATCGAAATTTTTGACAACAAACCCAATTATGAACTGAACATTGCGGGGTTGTTTGAACTAATGGGTATTGCTTATACTGGAGCTCCACCTCTTACACTTGCAAATTGTCAGAATAAATATTTTGCAAAAAGATTGTTGCACATAAATGTAATTCCTACTCCAGGTTTTCAATTAATTAAAGAAGAGAAAAAAGAATATAAAATTGATTTACATTTTCCATTGATTATAAAACCTGTTCTTGAAGATGCGAGTGCTGGTATAGAGAATGCATCTGTAGTAAGAGATGCAGAATCCTTAAATAAAAGAATTTCTTTTGTATTGAATGATTTTCATCAACCAGTGTTGGTAGAAGAATTTATTGAAGGAAGAGAATTGAATGTTTCTGTAATGGGGGATAAAAATCCTTTTGCTCTTCCAATAAGTGAAATTGATTTTTCACAAATGCCAGACCATCTTGAGAATATTGTAAGCTATCAGGCGAAATGGGATCCGCTTCATGAGTCTTATCATAAAACCATTCCTATTTGTCCAGCTCCGTTGAAACCAGGAATTGAAAAGAAAGCTAAAGAGATAGCTCTTAAAGCTTTTAAACTTATGGAAGCCCGTGATTATGCGAGAGTTGATATTAGGCTTGCAAAAAATGATAGGTTGTATGTTCTAGAGGTAAATCCAAATCCCGATTTAACAGAAGGTGCAGGCTTTATGCGTTCAGCTGAAGCTGCGGGTTATAAGTATGAAGATGCTTTAGAGCAAATAGTCCGTTTTGCATTTGAAAGAAAGAACTAGGAATAGAAGTTTCCTAAAATTGTAGTTACTTCATTCAAATTTTCAGCAACAAAATCAGGTTTATGGTTATAATCTTTAAGATTAGATTTCTTTGTTTTACCTGTTAAAATTAAAATTCCTGTTGCACCGATATTTTGTGCCGCATTAATATCAGCCTCTATATCATCACCTATCATGAAAAACTTATGCTCAGTTGGAAATCCAATTTTTGTTAAAGCACTTTGAAAATAAAGTGGAGAAGGTTTACCGATTAAAATAGCTTCTTTACCTGTTGCGTATTCAATTGCTTCTACAAAAGCACCAGCATCTAATTGTAAATTAACTCCATCCGGAAGCCAGTACTTGTTTTTATGCATTGCAATTAACTCAGCACCATTTTTCACATAATTGAAAATTGAATTAAGAATTTCAAAATTCCATATGTTGCCCATATCTCCCATAATTACAGCTTGAGGATTGGAGTAATCCAATTTATTTTGAAAAAGTGATTTTATTTTATCAATACAATAAACAGCTACTTTTGTAAATCTTTCATTAACAAATTGAAGAGTTGCATCAACTGTAGTCATTGCCGGGAAAATATGTTCGAGATTATTTTCAATCAAAAAGTTAATTAAATCATTACCGGATTTTAATGTGGAGTTACTTAAAAAGTAGCATGGAATTTTTTTTAGCTTTAAGAACTTAAGAAACTCAGAAGCAAATGGAGCTGGAATGTTACCTATGCGAATAACACCATCAAAATCGATGAGTAAAGGAGTATGATTCATTAAGAAAATAAAAGGCGAAGTTGTAATTCACTTCGCCCAAAATTAATTAAGCCTGAACAAGTTTTGGTAATTTTATACGGGCTGCTTCGAAAGCTCCAAACATCAATGCAGTGTATGTTAAATCTCCAATTAATGAATTCTGGAAAAAAGGAATTGCAGCCACATAGCATTGTGTTAATCCTTTTAAGTCGGTTGAATACATCAAACCAGTTGTCCAGAATGCAAAATTTGTGAGTACGAAAAACAATACAGAAGATGATACAGAAGCTAAAGTTATGTTTAGAACTTTTTTCTTTTTCAGTGACATTCCAATTAGAACAGTGACAGCAAAACTTACGTAAACTGCCCACATTGTGTTGTGGAACCCAAGAATTAAATCCGTTAAAAACATTGCAACAAATGGGACAATAAATGCAAATTTTTTATTTGTAAAATATGCTCCTCCCAGCAATGCCATTGCAGAAATAGGTGCAAAATTAGGAGGATGTGGAATTAATCTGGTTGCAGAAGCTAGTAACACAAGTCCACTTAAAAATAAAAATTTATTTGATGTGAATTTTTCTTTCATATTTATACTTCCTTAAACAAAGGTTTCTTAAATGTTTATTTAATTAGTTGAAATTTAATAATTAGTTTTTTATAAAAAAATTATAAGTTTTTGTTATTGGTTTATAATGATTTTATTTAGTAATCTGTTTTGCGTTTGTTGTAAGTTTTACTTTAATAAAGTCATTTTATTGGAAAACTTTCGAATAGTTTTTCCGTCATTAAAAGTTAATTGATAAATGTATATGCCGCTGCCAAAGTTACTCATATTAAAAATAGTTGAATAATTTCCTGCAGGTTTATATTCATCAAGCAGCCTGGCAATTTCTCTTCCAAGCAGGTCATAAACTATCAGAGTATTCCATCCTTCTATTGGAGTTTGCCAGCATATTTTAGTTTCAGGATTAAATGGGTTTGGATAATTTTGGTTTAAGATGAAATTATTAATCATGTTATTTTGCTTAACAGCAGATGGATAATTGTTATACTTTAAAACAACTCGTCTTGGAGCAATACCTGTTTGGAAATTATTCATCACTGTATTAGAGCTATCAATAATAACCAAATTACCATTTACAGTGAAATTTTTTGCATCAAGCATATAATGTTTTTTGTTGGTGTAATCATAATTATATCCATAATAATAATTGTTTGGATAGATTGAAGAAAAGACAACTGATGAATTTCTTGTAATTGTATTATATTTAATTATATCATTTGTATATCCAATAAAGTAGATATTGCTGCTGTTTTTATCAACTGCGATATCTTTGTCAAAACCATAAACCGGTATCAAGAAGGAATCGACAATGCTATAAGTTAAAGGATTTATTTTATAGATTATTCCTTTATTTGCCTCGCCGGGACAACCAACTAATAAAAAGCTATCAGCAGATATTGCAAACGAAGACGGATCTTTTTTTACTATAATTTTAGCAATAACAGAATCTGTTTGAGTGTCTATTACAGAAATAGTTGAATCTAAACTGCCACCCCATAAACTTGTATTTGCAACGAAAATTTTATTATTAAAAGAAATAATTTCTTGTGGAAAAACACCAACAGAAATATTTTTTACAAATGAAAAATCGGAAACATTCAATACTGTAACATTACTTGCTGTTCCGTTTGTTAAATATATTTTACCACTTCCAATTGCTAAAGAGTATGGATTTGTTCCAACAACTTTTGAAGATATAACTTGTCCAAGTGTATCAAGTTTATAAATTTTTCCACTGCTGCCATAACTTCCTTGTTCGGTCACATAAACATTTCCATTTTCATAAAGTAGTCCATCGGGATATAAGCCCAAATTTCCTGGGGAAAAAATACTTTGAGTAAAATTTCCTGATTGAACATCTAATAATGAAAGTTTTGATGAACCCGGACTAAATCCTCCTTCAGATAGTATATAAACTTTGCTTAGTTGTTGAGGATAAGCAATGATTGAATAAATTAAAACTAAATAAAGTATAGCTTGTTTTTTCATTTAATTTTTCCCTTAAATGTTTATCAAAATAGTGAACAGAAAATTTCGTAAGGGCATCGGGTAACCCGAAACAGTTTCATAATTTGTGTTTGTTATATTATTTATTTCAAATTTAATTAGAGGGGAAATACTAGCAGTATTAAATTTAATAAATACATTACCATCAAGGGTGTTAAAGCATTTCAAGGTGTTTGTATTTTCAAAATCACCAAAACGTTTTCCGGTGTGGTTAAAATAAAAATTGACACCGGCAAAATCATATTCAAAAGAAAAAGAAAGTTTTATTGATTGAAGCGGCAAAAAAGGAATATATTTGTCTTTTGTTGGATCATCCATAAACGCAGCACTTGTTTTCTTTGAGTTTACAAAATTTACTCCTGATTCAAATTTAATTAACATTTTATCGGTAAAACTTTTCTTGATAGCAAGGGTTACCATATAGTTATTAGAAATTGATGATGAAATGTTCATCGGCTTCCATAATAAATTTCTTTGCGGAGTCCAAACAATTTTGTCTTTTGCTGAAATATTCAAGTAAGTGAACTCAAATTGAAAATTAAGCGGGGAATTTGTTATGAAAATAAATCCGGTTTCTATATTGAATGAATTCTCCTGTTTTAAATTTTTATTACCAGATTGTTTCCAGAACAAATCATTAAACGTCGGGGCTCTGAAATTTTTTCCTGCATTTACTTTGATATTAAAATTAATTCCTTCTATTGGTTGAAAATTAAAACCTAGATTATAAGTTAAAACACTTTTTTTAATATCAGATAAGTAATCAACTCTTGCTGATGGAAATACCTTTATACCTTCATGAAGAAAAATACCTGAAGAAATAAATATTGCGTGTTCGTTTCTAATTGCGATTTCCTCAACTTCATTACTATTCAGACTACTATAGCGAAATGAATATCCAGTTACAATGTTATGATTTTCGGACAGCCACTTAAGCTCGGGCGAGACAAAGTAAGTTATATTTTTGTAAAAACTATTTTGTTTTGACTCGACCGAATAATTCATAAGATTATTCTGGAAGTTGAATGACGCATTGAATTCTTTTGATGTTGAGATTTTATTTGTATAGGAGATAGTGTTATTCCAATTTCTATCTTTTTGTTTAGTGTTTGGTGATGGTGTTCCGGTTTCAATTCCGGGGACTTCTTTGTCCTGGTATGAATATGTAGAATAAATTTTAATAATATTTAATGAATCAAAAAAACTATTAGTATTAATACCCAAATCAAAAATTTTATAAGCTGAGTTCTTTCTTTCTTTTTTTTCTATAGCTAAACCATTATCAAAAAGATAATTGTAATTCCCACACGAATTTTCTTTGTTAAAAAAAATATTACCAGAAAAATTTTTTATTGCTTGAGTAATAGATAAAGAATATTTATATGTGTTAAAACTTCCAGCAGAAAGACTACTTACAAGGTCAAAATTTTTAATTGCAGTGGAAGGGGAACTATTTTTTGTGATAATATTGATAACCCCGCCAATAGCTTCACTTCCATAAATTGAACTTCCTCCATTGTTAATAATTTCGATGTGGTGAATATTATCTTTGGGAATAAGTGAAAGATCAGCCTGTCCGTTTTGAATTGAATTAATTTTGATTCCGTCAATCAGAATTAATGTATGTTCGGCACCTAATCCATTTAAAGAGACTGTTTGTAGAGAAGGCGTTAATCCATAAGATTTAATAAAAACAGAGCTCGATGTTTTTAAAATATCTGGAAGTCTATTTCCGTTTGTACCAGAAATTTTGTCAAGATTGATTAATTCAACCTTGGTTGAAGTTTCTCTTATATCAGCTTCAAACTTATTTGCTGTAATTATTACATTATTTAGAGTGTACGTTTTTAATGAATCTTTTTCTTGTCCTTGCAGTAAGACTTGAGAAAGAAAAAACACTAAGTAAAGTGAAAAACAATTTCTTTTTAACAATGAAGTTACTCCAAAAAAATTTTAAGTAACTTCGCAAAAAAAAGTTGAGATAAAACGAAAAGATCAGGGAGACAATCGTCAATCTTACCTTTCCCGCGAAGGTCTTTGATTATGATTTACGGCAGGTCTCCTGGCTTCCCGGTTTTGTATTGTCTTCCCATTCATCTGAACAGTGACTTTTTTAATACAAAACAAAAACGTAATTACGCCCGGGTTTACAGTTGCGCGTCAGCACCGGATTTACACCGGTTTCCCTATTCTTCCCGACAAGTCGGGACACCGTAAAGTTAGAACACTCAGATATTTTACATCTGCTATTAAAAATTATAAAACTTTAAAATAAATTCCAATAAAGTGTTTATTGCATATTATGATAAACCGATTGAACATCATCATCGTCTTCTAAAACTTCCAGTAAAGCATTTACTTCTTTTTGTTGTTCTTCGTTTAATTCTTTATAATTATGAGGAATGTATTGAAATTCTGAGCTTGTTACTTCTATTCCTTTTTCTTCAAGTGCTTTTTGCATTGAGCCAAAATTTTCGAATGTCGTATAGATATAGCAAAAATCTTCCTCAGCAATCAATTCATCAAGACCATGATCAATCATTTCAAGTTCAAAAGCTTCAATATCTTCAATTTTTGTTCTCTCAATTTTTAGTAAAGCTTTATGTTCAAACATAAAAGCAATGCTTCCGGGATTCCCAAGAGTTCCTTCATGTTTTCGGAAAAGATGCCTAATACTTGCAACTGTTCTCGTTGGATTATCAGTTGCACATTCTATCATAACTGCAATACCATGAGGAGCATATCCTTCATAAACAATTTCCTGGTAACCGGTCGTATCTTTAGAGGAAGCACGTTTGATCGCAGCTTCAATTCTATCTTTAGGCATATTTACACTTTTTGCATTTTGTATTGCCAACCTGAGTTTAGAGTTTGTTTTTTGATCTGGTCCGCCGGCTTTTACAGCTATTTCAATTTCTTTTCTAACACGATTGAACGCTTTAGACATTTTTGCAAATCTTGCAAACATTTTATGCTTTCTGGTCTCGAATATTCTGCCCATAGTATATTATCTTTTTTTTGGAAATTTTTTTGTTGCAAATATAATAAAAATGATTGTCTGTTTTGTAGTGAAATTAAGTATTAGCTGGTAATAAATTTTAACGAATTAAAAAAGAAGGAACTCAATTCCTTCTTGACTTTTTAGTTGCTTTTCTCTTTTTATTGCATCACTTCGAGAGAGAAATTCTTCAGTGTAAATCACTCCCCTGGGAACATATCTTTTTGTGTACTTGGATAGAAGCATGTTGTTGTGTTCAATAAATCTTCGGGATAAATCGAGAGTTTGTCCGAGATAGATCTTGTTGAAAGTTTTAGAATATAAAACGTAGACAAAGTACATAAATAAAAAACCTCAGAAAAATCTGAGGTTAATAAATGTTAGCTCCGCGAGCAAGACTCGAACTTGCAACCCTTCGGTTAACAGCCGAATGCTCCACCATTGAGCTATCGCGGAAGATATTTTAAAATTGGTGCGTAAACTTAACAAATCAGATTGGATTTGTCAACATTAAGCCAAATTATTTTTCTGGCAAATTTAAATGGATAAAAAACCTTTAGTAAAAAGAATTACACTAACACCAAGAAAAATAATTACTATTTTTACACATAATAATTAATTTTTTTCGGAGAAAAATAATGTCCACTGAGGAAATGAGTCTTTCAAAAGAGTTAAATATCGGCAATGATTTTAATTCTCCTTCTTTTGAAGAATGGAAAAAGGTTGTTGAAAAAGACTTAAAAGGTGTTCCATTTGATAAAAAACTTATAACTAAAACTTATGAAGGAATAAATCTTAATCCACTTTATACAAAGCAGGATATAATCAATCTGCCTCAGATTAATGAGATGCCAGGATTTAAAAATTTTTTACGGGGCAGTAATGCTTCTATGTATATAAACAATGAATGGGAAATTAATCAGGAAATTGTAACAGCTGATTCAATTGATTTTAATGAACAATTAAAGCACGAATTATCAAGAGGTCAAAATAGTGTTGTTATTCTTCTTGATAAAGCAACTCAAATGGGACTTGATGCAGATTATGCTAAAGTCGGTGAAGTAGGAAACGGGGGATTATCAATTTCCGGGTTAAATAGTTTTACCAGAGCTTTGAAAGATATTGATCTTACAAAATATCCCCTTCATATGGATTGTGGATTTTCTGCAGTGCAGATGTTGATGATATTTAATGCCTATTTGAAAAATCAGAAAATAGATTTGAAGACAGTCAAAGGCAGTATTTATGCCGATCCGTTAGGATATCTTGCCCGAGAAGGGAGACTTCCTACTGAAATTGAATTTGCATTCGATAGATTAGCGGTTGTTACAAGATGGGCGAAAAAAAATGCTCCATTTATTAGAACTATTGGTGCAAGTGGTATCTCTTATCATAATAGTGGTGCAAGTGCAGTACAGGAACTGGCTTTTGTTATAGCCACTTTGATTGAATATATCGAAAAATTGACACAACGGGGACTTGATATTGATACAATTGCTCAGAAGACAAGATTATCATTCGGTGTTGGTCCTTTTTATTTTATGGAAGTTGCAAAATTCAGAGCAGCAAGATTATTGTGGTCTAAAATAGTTGAATTATATGGCGGAAAGACTGAATCTTTACAAATGTACATTCATGCAAAGACAGGTTTGTTTAACCAAACAATTTTTGATCCTTATGTAAATATGTTACGCACAACGACAGAAGCATTTTCAGCAATTATTGGTGGAATAAATGCACTTACAACAAATCCGTTCGATGAATCTTTCAGAACTCCTGATGAATTTTCAAGGAGAATTGCAAGAAACACGCAAATAATTCTTAATGAAGAGTCCCATTTGAATGCACTTATAGATCCTGCGGGAGGTTCATTCTATATTGAAAAATTAACTGATGATGTTGCAAAAGCTTCCTGGAAATTGATTCAACAAATTCAATCAAATGGTGGAATGTTAAAATCAATTATTGATGGGTTTCCACAGGTTGAAATAGAAAAAATATCTGAAGAAAAGAAAAAAGACGTTGCAAAAAGAAAATATGTAATTGTTGGAACGAATTCCTACGCAAATAATAAAGAAAGCAAACTTGAATCGTATTTTATTAACTATGAGGAGATTCACAAAAAGAGAGCAGAGTACTTGCAAAAATTCAGAACTTCAGGTAGCCGGGAAGTTAACGAAAAAGTTCTGGAAGAATTAGGTAAACTGGTTGAATCTAATGACGATGAGATGATAGAAGTGGGAACAGAAGCTGTTCTTAATGGAGCTACACTTGGAGAAATAGTTAAAGCTTCAAGAGCAAAAACGAATGAATCTGTTTCAGTCAAAGCGTTAAAAATTTTCAGATTATCAGAAGATTTTGAAAAGCTAAGGGAAACCTCATTGAGTTATGAAAAACAAAATGGCTGTAAGCCAAAGGTGTTTCTTGCTACAATGGGACCACTTGCTCAATTTAAAGCTCGTGCAGATTTTTCCCGCGGCTTTTTTGAAATAGCTGGTTTCGATGTAATTTATCCTCAAGGATATCAATCGACAGAAGAAGCAGTTTCGGAAGTATTGAAATCAAAGACAAAGATTGTAGTAATATGCTCAACCGATGATACTTATCCTGACCTTGTGCCTCCTTTGGTTAAAGGGATTAAAGCTGCTGATTCTTCAATACAGGTAATTCTTGCTGGTTATCCAAAAGAACAAATTGAGACTCATAAGCAAAATGGAGTTGATGATTTCATTTATCTTGGCGCTGATGCTTATAGTATTATCCTTTCTTTAATGAAGAAAACCGGAGTTTACAATGAACAATAATATAGATTTTTCTAAGATAGAGCTTGATTTAAAAAAAAATAAATTTACTTATAACGATTGGAAAAAGAAATTTAAAGAAGAAACAGGTAAAGATGTTGAAGAATTTATCTGGCAGACAATGGAACAGATAGATGTTAAACCTCTTTACACAAAGGAAGATATTCAAAATTGTGCACATCTTGATTTTCTTCCAGGCATTCCTCCGTTTCTAAGAGGACCTTACTCAACAATGTATGTTCAACGTCCATGGACAGTAAGACAATATGCTGGTTTTTCGACTGCGGAAGAAAGTAATGCTTTTTATCGAAGGAATCTTGCAGCAGGACAAATGGGTTTATCAGTTGCTTTTGATCTGGCTACTCATCGCGGTTATGATAGTGACCATCCACGTGTTGTTGGAGATGTAGGAAAAGCAGGTGTTGCAATAGACTCAATTGAAGATATGAAAATTCTTTTCTCCGGAATTCCTCTTGATAAGATGTCTGTTTCAATGACTATGAATGGAGCAGTCCTTCCGGTTCTTGCATTTTATATAGTTGCAGCAGAGGAACAAGGGGTTAAATGGGAACAACTTACAGGAACTATTCAGAATGACATTCTGAAAGAATATATGGTTCGTAATACGTACATTTATCCTCCAGAAACTTCGATGAGAATTATTGCAGATATCTTTAAGTTCACAGCTAAAAACATGCCTAAGTTTAATAGTATAAGTATTTCGGGTTATCATATGCAAGAAGCTGGTGCAACGGCTGATCTTGAAATGGCTTATACTCTTGCTGATGGTCTGGAATATGTACGAACTGGAATTAAAGCAGGAATGTCTGTTGATGATTTTGCTCCACGCCTTTCATTTTTCTGGGCTGAAGGAATGAATTACTTTATGGAAGTTGCAAAACTTCGTGCTGCAAGAGTTATCTGGGCGAAGTTGATAAAACAATTTAACCCCAAAAATGTTAAATCGATGGCTTTAAGAACACACTCTCAAACTTCTGGTTGGAGTTTGACAGAACAGGATCCATTTAATAATGTTATAAGAACTTGTATGGAAGCTATGGCTGCTGCATTAGGACATACTCAATCATTGCATACAAATTCACTTGATGAAGCAATTGCACTTCCAACTGATTTCTCGGCGAGAATTGCAAGAAACACTCAATTATATTTACAGGATGAAACAAATATTTGTAAAGTTATTGATCCGTGGGGAGGCTCTTATTATGTTGAAGCATTGACAGATGCTTTAATAAAGAAAGGCTGGGATCATATTCTGGAAGTTGAATCTTATGGAGGAATGACAAAAGCAATAGAAGAAGGCATCCCGAAGATGAGAATTGAAGAAGCTGCTGCAAGACGTCAGGCGAGAATTGATTCAGGTAAAGAGACTATAGTTGGTGTAAATAAATACAGACTTGAAAAAGAAGCTCCAATTGAAATTCTTGAAGTGGATAATACAGCGGTTAGACTTAGCCAGATAAAACGCATTCAGGAGATGAAAAGCAAAAGGAATACAGAAGAAGTAAATAAATGTCTTGATGCTATAACAAAATGTGTAGAGACAGAAGAAGGAAATTTACTAGAATTATCTGTCTATGCAGCAAGAAGCCGTGCAACTCTTGGAGAAATTTCTTACGCAATTGAAAGAATATGTGGAAGGTATAAAGCAGTGACAAGAACAATATCAGGTGTTTATAGCAGTGAGTATAGTGAGGCTGAAGATGATAAATTAATTCAGGCAAAGAGAATGACTGATGAATTTGCAAAGAAGGAGGGACGTAGGCCAAGGATTATGATTGCAAAAATGGGGCAGGATGGACATGATCGGGGAGCTAAAGTTGTTGCTACAGCTTATGCTGATATGGGCTTTGATGTTGATGTTGGTCCGTTGTTTCAAACTCCGGAAGAAACCGCAAAACAAGCAGTTGAAAACGATGTTCATGTTGTTGGAATGAGTTCACTAGCAGCGGGACATAAAACCTTATTACCTCAACTTGTTGAAGAGTTGAAAAAACTTGGCAGAGAAGATATAATTGTAATTTGCGGCGGTGTTATTCCTGCGCAGGATTATGAATTTCTTTATGAACATGGTGCTTCTGCAATCTTTGGTCCTGGTACAAAAATTCCGGAGGCTGGAATTAAGATTATGGAATTAATAAAAGAAAGATTTTAGAATTAAACTGATAATGATAAGAAGCTAAATAAAAAAAATAGTTAATGAAAAAAAAAATTGTAAAAGAGCAAAAATATTATAAACCAGATTGGACTCCTGAAAATTCTGGACAGGAGTTTGCAATTAGAATTGTAAAAGGAGTTGAAAATTCGAATCCGGATTCAAAATCTTTTTCTACAAAAAAAAAGACTCAATTATCAGTTGATGATTATGTTAAAGGCGTTTTAGAAGGTAATAGGACAATTCTTGCCCGAACTATCACCTTAATCGAAAGTAATTCTCCATCTCACCAAGATACAGCATCCGAGGTACTGAAGAAACTGCTTCCTTATTCAGGTAATTCTTTACGAATTGGTATTACAGGAGTACCCGGGGCAGGTAAAAGTACCTTTATTGAATCTCTTGGTGTTAACCTTGTTAAATCTGGGCATAAGGTTGCAGTTCTTGCCGTTGATCCCTCAAGCACAGTGACCAAAGGAAGTATACTTGGAGATAAAACAAGGATGGAAAAATTAGCCCGTGAACCGAATTGCTTTATTCGTCCTTCTCCTTCAGGTGGAACTCTTGGTGGAGTAACAAGAAAAAGTAGAGAGACTATACTTGTTTGTGAGGCTGCAGGTTTTGATGTTATTTTGCTTGAAACAGTTGGAGTTGGGCAAAGCGAGGTAACAGTTCGCTCAATGGTGGATTTTTTCCTTTTGTTGTTGATTGGTGGTGCGGGAGATGAATTACAGGGAATAAAAAAAGGAGTTATTGAACTTGCTGACGCAATTCTAATTAATAAGGCAGATGGTGATAATAAGATAAAAGCAAAAATTGCTAAAACAGATTACTCGAATGCATTAAAATATCTTCAGCCTGCTACAAAAGGTTGGAAGACAGAAGCATACACTTGTTCAGCTATTAGCGGAGAAGGAATTAGTGAAATATGGAATGTTATCAAAGATTTTGAGGTTACGACAAAGGAAAGTGGAATTTTTATAGAAAGAAGAAAGCAGCAAATTCTCTCTTGGATTTCAACAATGGTAGAGGATAGTTTAAAAGAATTGCTCAATAATAATTTAACATTGAAGAAAATGATTCCTCAACTTGAAATGGATGTTTTAACTGGTAAATTATTAGCTCCACAGGCAGCAGAATTGATTATTAAACTGTTTAAAGAGTCCCTTTCTCATTAACAATAATTTTCTTTTTTAATGGAAAACGTACAAGGTTTAATTCATTAAAAGATTATTATTTTAAGCTAAAAATCAGTTTTTTTTAGGAGTTACTTAATCAACTACAAATCGGCATAAGTTTTGCCAATATTGGTAAACTAAAATGAAAATAATGGAATCTATATGAATATTTCACACATTGAGCATATCGGAATTGCTGTTAAAAATCTTGAAGAAGCTATTAAATATTATGAAAATATACTTGGACTGAAATGTTATTCAATTGAAGAAGTTGCTGACCAGAAAGTAAAAACAGCTTTCTTTATGGTTGGACAAACAAAAATTGAATTGTTAGAATCTACGTCACCCGATGGACCTATTGCAAAATCAATTGAAAAAAAGGGAGAGGGAATTCATCATATAGCTTTTGCTATAAAAGATCTTGCAAAGAATCTTACCGAAATTGAAAGTAAAGGAATTCAGCTAATTGATAAACAACCAAGAAAAGGAGCTGAGGGTTTGAATATTGCTTTCTTACATCCAAAATCTACAATTGGTGTATTAACTGAACTGTGCGAAAAACCAGAATAATGATATCGGCGACTTTTAGAGTTTAAAATTTTAAGGAAAATTTATGATAAATGAAAAGATTAAAGAATTAATGGATCTTCGAAACCAGGCAAGACTTGGTGGTGGGGAACAACGTATTGCTGCTCAACATAAAAAAGGAAAACTTACAGCACGCGAGAGAATTGATCTCCTTCTTGATGAAGGAAGTTTTGAAGAATTTGATATGTTTGTTTCTCACAGGACTATTGATTTTGGATTGGACAAAGTATCTTATCTTTCTGATGGGGTTGTAACAGGTTATGGAACGATTGATGGCAGATTAGTATATGTTTTCTCACAGGACTTTACAGTTTTTGGCGGCTCTTTGTCAGAAATGTTTGCACAGAAAATTTGTAAAGTGATGGATAAAGCGATGAAAGTTGGCGCTCCAATTATTGGTATTAACGATAGTGGCGGTGCAAGAATCCAGGAAGGTGTAAAATCTCTTGGAGGTTATGCTGATATTTTTGAAAGAAATATTATGGCTTCGGGAGTAGTGCCACAGATTTCAGCTATATTTGGACCCTGTGCTGGTGGAGCTGTATATTCTCCTGCTCTTACAGATTTTATTATTATGTCTAAAGATACAAGTTATATGTTTGTAACAGGACCAAAAGTTGTAAAAACTGTTACAGGCGAAGTGGTAAATGAGGAAGAATTAGGCGGAGCTTTTACACACGGAACCAAATCGGGTGTAACAAATTTTATTGCTGATGATGAAAAGGAAGGAATTCTTCTTATCAGAAAGTTATTGAGTTATATGCCTCAGAATAATCTGGAAGACCCTCCAATAGCTCCTTGTGATGATCCGATTGATAGATTGGAAGATCAGTTGAATGATATAATTCCAGATAATCCAAGTAAACCTTACGATGTTCGGGATGTAATTCATGCTGTTGCTGATTATAAAGAATTTTTTGAAGTTGGAAGACATTACGCTCCTAATATTGTAATAGGTTTTTCAAGATTTAATGGAATGCCCGTGGGAATAGTTGCAAATCAACCAAGTTATTTAGCTGGTGTTCTTGATATTAATTCTTCAAGGAAGGCAGCAAGGTTTGTACGTTTTTGTGATGCGTTTAATATTCCTGTAGTAACTTTTGTTGATGTACCAGGATTTTTGCCGGGAACTGCACAGGAATATGGTGGAATTATTATTCACGGTGCTAAGTTACTTTTTGCATATGGAGAAGCTACGGTGCCTAAAGTGACAATTATTTTAAGAAAAGCTTATGGTGGAGCTTATGACGTTATGGGTTCAAAACACTTGAGAGGTGATATAAACTATGCATGGCCTAATGCGGAGATAGCTGTAATGGGTCCTAAAGGTGCAATAGAAATATTACATCAAAAAGAATTGCAGGGAATAACTGATGAGAAGGAAAGAGTAGAATTTCTTAAAAAGAAAGAAGAAGAGTATAAAAATAAATTTGCTTCTCCTTATGTTGCTGCAAAGTATGGATATATAGATGATGTAATTGAACCAAGAAATACGAGGTTCAGAATAATAAGGGCATTGCAATCGCTTGCAACAAAAAAGGATTGTATGCCTCCTAAAAAGCATTCCAATATACCATTATAAGAAGGAAGATCATGATTGGAATTATTCTTCAAATTGTAAATAATGATTCGCTTCATAAAGTGAGTAATGAAGTAAAGAAACTTGATCCTTCAGGTGTTGGATTGGCAGTAATAGGATTATCAATTGTGTTTTTTTCTCTTATGATTCTTTATCTGGCTTTTATGAACATTACAAAGTTATTGAATAGAAAGTTAAAGAAAAGTTTACTGGCAGAAGGGAAAAACGAGAAGGAAGTTGATAAAGAACTTGATATGAGTGCAGAAGTAAATGCAGCAATAGCAGCAGCTTTGCATTTGTACTTTTCGGAACAGCATGATCTGGAAAATCCAATATTGACTATAAAACGAGTTTCAAGGACTTATTCTCCGTGGAGCTCGAAGATATATGGATTAAGAAAATCTTTAAGATAATTTGAGCGGAGTTTGTAATGAAAAAATTTAATTTTAAGATACACGGCAATAAATATGATGTTGAAGTAATTAATGTTGAAGACAATATAGCCGAGATAGATGTAAATGGAACTGTGTATAAAGTAGAGATAGATAAAAAAATACAGCCTACAAAGACACCGATACTAAAGCGTTCAGTTGTTTCACCATCTACAGAGGTGAGTGCTTCAACAATGAAGACAAGTAAACCAACTGATCCTAAAGGAACAGGGACGATAAAGTCTCCTTTACCGGGCACAATTTTGAATGTGATTGTTAAAGAGGGGGACAGAGTTTCGATTGGACAGAAGTTGATTGTTCTTGAGGCAATGAAGATGGAAAATAATGTTAATGCTGATAAAGAAGGTGTTGTTACTTCAATAAAAGTGAAGCAGGGAGATGCGGTTCTTGAAGGTGATGTTCTTTTAGAGATTGGAGCTTAATGATGGAAGGTATTTTAAACTTTCTTGAAAGAGGTTTATTCCAGTTTTTTAAGTATTCGGCATTTGCGAACTTTACCTGGGGTCATTTAATTATGATGGTGGTTGGATTGTTATTTATTTTTCTGGCAATCACCAAAGAATATGAGCCTTTGCTGCTGGTTCCTATTGGTTTTGGAATTTTAGTTGGTAATATTCCTTTTCTTCAGGGAGCTAATTTGCAAATAGGGATTTATGAGAACGGAAGTGTTTTCAATTATCTTTATTTTGGAGTGTTGAAAGGAATATATCCTCCTTTAATATTTCTTGGGATAGGAGCGATGACGGATTTTTCTACATTGCTATCGAATCCGAAGTTAATTTTAATTGGGGCTGCTGCTCAGTTAGGGATATTTGGAGCATATATAGCAGCACTAATGATTGGTTTTGATATTAATCAGGCGGCGGCAATAGGAATAATAGGCGGGGCAGATGGACCTACAGCAATTTTCCTGTCGTCTAAACTGGCACCAGAGCTTGTTGGAGCTATTGCAATTAGTGCTTATTCTTATATGGCACTTGTGCCTTTGATTCAACCACCGATTATGAGGCTGCTGACTACTGATAAGGAGAGAAGAATAAGAATGAAGCCTCCGAGAGCAGTTTCTTCTACTGAGAAGATTATTTTTCCGATTGTTGGATTGCTGCTTACAACTTTTATAACTCCAAGTGCGCTGCCTTTACTGGGTATGTTGTTTTTTGGAAATTTGTTAAAGGAGAGTGGAGTAACAAAGCGGCTTGCTGATACTGCAGCCAAACCATTGATTGATATAGTTACAATATTAATTGGTTTGACTGTGGGAGCTTCGACACAGGCGACGATTTTTTTAACACCTAAGTCGGTTGGTATATTTGTGCTTGGAGCAGTTTCGTTTATGATTGCAACTTTTGGCGGAGTAGTGTTTGTAAAGGTGATGAATTTGTTTTTGAAGGAGGAGAATAAGATTAATCCTTTGATAGGGAATGCGGGAGTTTCGGCAGTGCCTGATAGTGCGAGGGTGTCTCAGGTGGTTGGGCTGGAGTATGATTCTACAAATCATTTGTTGATGCATGCAATGGCACCGAACGTAGCGGGAGTTATAGGAAGTGCGGTGGCTGCGGGAATATTGCTTAGCTTTTTGATGTGAGATTACATTACTTTGTTTTTAATTAAGCACACTTTTATGGTGTGCTTTTTTATTTTTGGGGTGGGAGGAATGATTTCTAAAGGACGGGAAATGATTTCGAAAAGTCAGTGAGGAGCTTCGAAAACGAGGAAAATGATTT
>CAZHVS010000006.1:174967-200289 GCA_964536015.1 uncultured Ignavibacteriaceae bacterium | reverse complement strand
TTTCTCTCAACATAAAAACCTTTATTGTTCTTTTCTGTTGCAGTTGACCAATTAATAACTACTTTGTTATCAATCTTGTTTGCAGAGAAAGAAGTTAATTCAACAGGAACAACAGCAGTCAAACGATCCCAGTATAATTTTTTATTTGCACCATTTACTCCAACATACAAAACGCCAACATCATTAGTTACTGGTAATGGAACTAATGCGTTTGAGTATCTGCCATTATATGTCTCGGGTGGATAATCACTTATTTGAGTTAATCCTGTAAATGAAGCTGAACCAAAATTTGCAATTGAATAAAGCAGTTTATCAGATGCGTTTGTTGGGGGACCAGTTTGACTTGAATCTGCTTGGTAAATGAGATCAAAACCATAACCATTGAAAGCATGATACTTAATATCTATTCCATACTCATCAAGATTTGGATTGTTAGCAATAAATGTAGCGGCTTCCCACGACACACCAAGGTTAGTGCTCTTTCTAGCTTTTATATCTCTTGAGCCGACAGGACCAACAGTATAAAAAAACCACATTTCACTATTGTTTGTTGCTGCAACATACTCCAGCTTTTGATCTGTTTCTGTGGCAATATCTAAAAATGTTGCTGAGGTTAATGTTCCAATGGCAGTTTCGCGATATCTGGCAACACGAATTACTGATGTAGAAGTATCTACTTGAATAGGTCCGTAATAATTTAATAATAAAGTATCTCCAGTTCCTGACATTGAAACTTTTGGATTTGCTCCTGCAGATGTAATACTGCCCCTATTGTACCAATTATAACCACCATTAATTGAACTGTATCTGACAACTGAATTATTAGCGAGCGAATCTAAAAAGACGTACATACTTGCACTTGAAGATGTTACAACATCAAAACCCCTGTAACCTCCTATCATAATTTCATTTATTATTGATGTTGCAATATTCCAGCAGTAAACGTGGTAATCAATTTGAAAATAGCAATAAACAGAATCGAGGTTTGTTCTAAGTAATTTTACATTATCTATTTTGCCTCTATAATTTATACCTGGTGCAGAACTCCAAGTGGTTCCATTATTGGTGGAAAAAAGTATTATAAGACCAAGATTTGAAGTAAAAAGAGTATCGTGGACTGCTACATAAATCTTTCCATCAGATTTTTGTACACCAGAGAATGTTCCGGTAGGCTCATTGTTGAGTATTACATTATCATTTGCCCAGACTGGACTTACATAACCTGGAGCAGGTACTGGATTCTGCACCTGTAATACCTGTCCAAATGAGATAATTGATGTTACAATTAAGAAAAGTAAAATTCTTTTTTTCATAAGATATCCTTTTTATAATTAATTTTTTATCGTTAGAATAACCATATGAAACATACAATAATTTTTTTAAAAACAAAAATTAAGTATCGAAATTGAAAACATGGTTGTGATTATGTGTCAATGAAAAGAACATTGACTATGGAATAAAAAACCCCGCCAGTAAGACGGGGTTTTTGTCTTGATATGATCAAAATTACTTAATCATTATCATTTTCTTTGTTGATTTGAAATTATTCTTTCCATCTATGGATTGTGCTTCTAATGTATAGAAATAAATTCCTGAAGCATGACGGCTGCAATTAAACACAACCTGGTAATTCCCAGCAGAATTTGTCTGGTCAATTATTGTTTCAACTAATTCTCCGGTAATATTATGAATATAAAGTTTAACTTTACTATCAAATGGTAAAGCGTATTTTATAACTGTCGATGGATTGAATGGATTTGGATAGTTCTGATATAAAGCAAATTCTTTTGGAAGATAATTTATATCAACATTAACTACAGTTGAATAACTGTAAGTACCATCCAGATCAACTAATTTCAATCTGTACGAAGCTGATGGGAGATTAACATTTTTATCGGTGAAGCTGTAAACAACTGGGTCAGTGGTTGTACCGGTTGCATTAACTTTTCCAATTGATGTCCAGCCTGATTTCTCAGATTTACGTTCAATCTCAAAGTAAGCACTGTTTTTCTCTGTAGCTGTTTGCCAACTTAATGTTACGTTGTTATCATTAACGGCAGCCGTAAATGAAGCTAATTCAACAGGAATGACTCCAGGCCATTCATCAGCACCAATTTCAGGAATTGAATCTCTTGTCTGCCAATCAAAGTCTTTTGTAATCCAATCTATCTTAATACCTTTTCCCATAACTGGAGAAGAAGTATTCGTTAAGTGTAAATCGAATGAAGATACAAAGTTTGGATTGGCACTGATTGAGTTATTATCCTGACCGGATGCAGTTTTCCAATCTGCAAGTGTTTGAGCAGGTGCGTTATTCCAGTAACCTACATATCCGTTTGAAGCATTTGAATAGAAGAAGTCATTATAGTCAGAAACAAGAGTTCCGTTCGTACCACTGCGATAAATACAGTATGATGGGAAATCTGCTTCATCAGTTACAACAATATTATTTTTAACATTGTTGGTTCCGTTTGAGATATACATTCCTGTGTACAGGACAGTTCCGGTACCGGGTGTTAAATTAACATCTGGTAAATAAATGGAATTGTAAAATAGGTTTGCTGTTACTGCAGCAGCCTGACTGCGAATACCAATCATCTTTATGTTTGGGTTTGCAGTTGTAGTTGTAGGAGCAAAACCGCAGATCATATTGTTATAAATATTGTAATAACCTTTTGAACCTGCTTCAATTCCTACAATACCATAATCACCGGTTGTAGCATTTGCAGATGAAAGCATATTTATATGATTGTTATAAATATTAGTAACGTTTGAAGTGTCACCAATTACATAACCCCATATTCCATAGCTCATAAATCCGGTTCCTATTTGGTTAATTTTTATTCTGTTTCCGAATATATTTGTATTACCTGCATAATTCAGGAAAATACCCCTGGTTTTTGCCATAATATCATTATTACTAAATACCATTCCATTCGGAAATGCTATAGGTGTGTTGCTGTTTGAGATGCATATACCTTGTGCAGTTGTGCTGACTATATTTGTTATATCACAATTATCAACAACGATACTATCGGGAGTATAGTTTAATGGTGAGAAGAATCTGTTTGTTATATTAACGGCATAACTTACAGATTGATTAGCTTTAATAATAACATTCTTCAAAGTACATTTATTTACATCACCAATAATCCTGAATGGATTTGTATTTGTATGTGATGTAGCAGCAGTTTGAACAAATAGGTTTCTTGTGGTCCCGCCTTCTGTATTTGAACCATCAACAATAATATTATTTGTTGTAACAAGTCCATAATTTGTTGTGGAAGTAATTGACAAAGTAGGTGTACCAAATACCCAACCGCCAGAAACACCTGTGTTATCAGTTGTTTGTGTAAATGTGATTGTATCATTTGTGCCAGTGTAAGGTTTAAATGTTATTGTATAAGGTCCGGGATCTAAACCTAAACTTACATTTACAGGTTCTGTAAGGTTGCTTGTGATATAGAAAATACAGTTGCCCTGAACATTAACAGTATTTAAAGTATCACATGCTGCTTTAAGAGTAGCAAATTGTGGGTTACTACCACCAGGACCTGTTCCTGCTGCACCAATGTAATAAGTCCCGGATAGAGCAAATGCAGGATTTATACCAACAAATTCATCTGCACCAATGTCGGGTCTGGTTGCATTACGTGGTTGATTATCTATATCAACTGTAATACCTGTTATAGGAGTTCCTGCTGATTCAATTGCTGTTATTGAAGAATTAGGTATATGTAAATCGTTATTAGAGGTAAAAGGAGGATTTACACTAATAGACATTGCATCTTTTCCTGAAGCTGTACGCCAAGTTGCTAAATCAGTATAACCTGTAGTTGCAATCTGACCAATATATTTTACTCCAGAACCTGTTGGATTCACATAGATATTGTTGTAATCGCAAGCTTCTAATTGTGTATTAGCTGTTTGCAGATAAATACCTATACTACCAATTCCAACAGTAGCTAATAATCCAAGGTTATTAACAATTATGTTGTTTTTAATATCGGCAGTACTACCAGTTCCAAGTCCAATTCCAAAAGATAAAGCACTTGTACGGTTAAGCGTATTACCATATAAGTTAATTGAATTGTAATATACTTTAACTCCGGTTTGGGTACTGAATATATAGATACCAAATGGATTATCGCCAAGAATACTGGTGCCATAACCATCACCGAAAATATTAGATATCATATTGTTCTTGATGACGTTATTTGAGTTAGTAGTTCCAGACGAAATTGTTATTCCATGAGCACCATATCCACTTGTTCCTGTATAACCAAGAGAGTTGATATTATTAGCTTCAATAGTACTATTAACTGTTCCGGTTGCAAACCAAATTCCCCTGTCATCTTCTCCTGTGGCACCATCAAAGTTGGCAATAGTATTTTTAGTAACCGCTCCACTATCAACACCCTGAACATAAATTCCGCAATACCTAATAGAATTTGTTCCTAATGTTGTAAGGTCATTTTCAGTTATTAGTAAGCCTTTTCCATTTCCAGTTGCAACAACAGCATTACAATAAACTCCAATGTAAGCTTTTTGTATTGTATTATTTCTTATGGTTATATTATTAAAATAACCAGCATTACCAGGGGTAGTTCCATCAGTAACAATTAAGGCACTGCTTGTATTTACACCATTGATAAGGTTGCAGTTTTTAACTGTTACTCCAACAATTGGAGTTGTACCTGTTGAACCAATTACAACCACCTGTGGAGATGTAGCACTTGTATTCTCAATAGTTAAGTTTCTTGATGTTCCTCCGGAATTTGAACCATCAATAGTTACATAACTGGTTAGAATTTTAAATACTTGTGTATTTGAGCCAGGCAATGATATTACAGTATTAACTCCAGTATTTGGTTTTATTGTTACCAAATTTGTCGCTGTTGGCTTACTATCACTTGTTACATTTATAACAATTGGTAAGGTTTCATTAGCGTATATCGTATCAATCAATAAGAAATTTGTAGCTGCACTTACTCCTCGAAGATTAAGATCAGCAACAGCTGCAGTAATTGTAGCATATACAGCAAGTACATTATCAGGGAAGTTAAGTTCAGGATTCTCTGATTTTTTAACATAAAGAGGTCCTTCATAAACTTGTCCATTTTCCATTGGAATCCAGCTTATTTCTTCAACTTCAACCATTTGAGTTTTTCCAGATGCATAGATTGAAGTTTCTGTTGCATCTCCTTTCTTATCTGTCTTATTCAGAACAGGAGCTTCACTTACTACTTCTTTCATTACTTTATTTACTGATTTAGTAAAAGTAATATTTCGGCCGGTAATTGAATTGAATGCTGATATTCCAACAGTAATGTTGCCGGAGAGAGGAGCTTGAACGATCATATAACTACTTGGGGTAGGTGGAGGATTAGTAGCTGCCGGAGGATTATATGTAAATCCGCTTGCTCCTGAAGGGAATGACCCAACGTTAGGAATAGGGGATACACTATCCTGTGCGACTATGTAATAATAAACTGTGTCGCCGGTTGCAACACCTGCACCAAACATAAATGTAAATGTATTATTTCCAAAAGCAATTGGCGTTACAGCCGTATAAGTCGTTTGTCCTGTTTTTCTCCAATATAGATTGGGCGCGCCCGGACTTGTTATAGGAACACCACTGTAATCTGTGATTGTTGCATATAAAGTCCTTATAGTGGTGCTACTCGTATTTCCCAAAGGAGTATAAACAATTGATGGAGGAGTTAAATCTATGCCCTGACCAAAAAATTCATCTGCACCAACATCGGGGTTAATAGTATTTCTTGTTTCACCATCATAATCAACTGAAATTGCAATAGGTGTTGTTATTGGTGTTCCGCCGCTTTCGCATTGTGTTGCAACATTTGTTTTCATATGTAAATCATATGGAGTTGTAGCAACATTGACGAAAGGTGGATTTTCACTGAAAGAACCAGCATCTCTACCTGAAACCAACGTCTTATATTCGGCAATTGTCTGTAATGAATTTGTTCCATCATAGAAAATTAAATTACTTGTTCCGGGAGTTCCCGCAAAGAAGCAATTTCTGTCTGATGTTGAAGCATAATATATAGCGTTATATGTTCCTGACCATCTATTTGCAACCGTTAAACCTCCAGTTGTACCTGGAGTGGAAGTATTTATAACAACATTATTTCTGTAATCTCCGGTTGTTGTTGAAGATTTGTAAATACCTGATGTTCCAAAAGTTGTTGTTGAAGAACTTGTGGCATTAAGATAAACCGTATTATAATAAACACCAACTGTAGTTCCACCAGCTATATATATTCCGTTAACAGCTACTAAACCAGTTGCAGAAGGAGCTTTCAAATCAGATACAAAATTGTTGTGTAGATTTACAGTGGTTCCGCTGGAGACATAAAGACCATGGACTAAACCACCGGCAGCACTTTCACTAACATCATAGATGCGGTTTCTATATACTGTTATTGTTGTGCCACCACCAACGTATAATCCATATACAGCAGAAGAAGCACCAGTAGAAGATAAGTTATAGATTAAATTTTGATAACAATTGCCAACCGTGGTTGATGAATTTGCGAAATTAATTCCATATATAGTTCCTCCGCCAGCTAAAGCATACACAGTATTCTGATAAACATTATTAGGATTTGAATACGTCATATATAAACCATAAATAGTACCGGTACCATTAAACAATGAATCCACAGTATTATTATTGATATTTTTAGCCTGTGCGGCTGCAGTTCCGGAATACATTCCATAAATTACTCCAGAGCTAATTGTATTATTAATGTTGGCAACCACGTTATTCGCAATTGTTTCAGTTCCACCAGTTGGACTACCAAGATTATAATAACCGTAAAATGCACCGGTCGTTCCGGTAATACGGGTTAAGTTTTTCACACTATTGTTTCTAACATTTACAGTGTTTGTACTGGAACTATTATAGATACCATAAATTGAACCAGTAGTATTTAACGATGTACTATTTCCAATTGTGTTTGAATCAATTGCAGTGGAATTTGTAACTGAAGCATTATAAATGAAGTAAACCGCTCCGCTACTTCCACCGGAAATAAAATTTTGTAAAATGTTATTACTCAAAATAACATTACCGGTAAATGCATTTGAAATGCCGTATGTTGCTGAAGAAGTGCTGCCTTTACTAAGATTAATAGTATTTAATCTTGCAGTAAAATTAGATGTGGTTCCTGTTGCAACACTAATACCGTAGATAACACCTCCATGAGCTGAGCCGCCATTTGCAGTGTTGTTAATATTGTTTCCATTTGTAACAAAATTGTTTTGCGCAACCCCTCTTATTCCATAAGTAGTTGTTGTGCTTGAGGATAAACCAAAATTACTTATTGTACAATTTATTACTGAATTGTTCTGGTCATATAAATCGTACGGGGAAGAAGCAGCATAACCATTAAACAAAATTCCAACAAATGCACTGGAGATACCACAGTTTGAAATTAAAATATTGTTATGTGCATCAGTTGTAGCAGTAATTGTTAAAGAAGTTGTTGAAGTTGCAATGTGATTGCTTACATGAACACCTTCTGAAGCAGTATTAGAGTTGTTAAGTGTAACATTACAATTTTTAATTGTAACAAACTGACATCCATCAAAAGGTGAAGTAGCATTCTTTTTGACTAAAGCATAACCCCACTCCATTTGTGTAGTAGTGGTAGTATTAGCTGAATTTTCAGAAACATTAATGCCATCAAAGGTTATGTAATCACCACCTGCAATTATTATTATACCATCCGTGGTACCAGCACCAACCCCCGCAGTAATTATAGGGTTGTTTCCAGCACCAAACTTCTGAAAAATTATCGGATTAGCAAATGTGCCTGTAGCGGTTATTAAACCATCTGTTGGCAAAGCAAATGTTTCTGTATATCCAGCGGCAATATTAAAAGTAACACCGCCGGATCCAACTCCGTTTGTGTTTAAATCAGTTATAGCAGCAGCTAATGTAGCATAAGTTCCCGGAATTGTCTTAATACCGGTTAGTTGTGCGTTAGTTGTAGTGAATGCTATAACAATGAAAAGTAAAACAAAAAGCGGAGAGGAGAGAATAGAAAGTTTGAATTTTTTATTCATTTTTTCCTCATGAATTTATTTTTGTTTAGTCGATGAATTAATTATTAAATATGATTTTAATAAGTGTCTAAACTTTAAAAAAATATTTATAAATTCCAAACGCTTTTTTGTAGAATAGTAAATAAAAAAACCCCGCCATAGTGACGGGGTTAAAAGTTAAATTACAAATGAACAATATTACTTGATCATTATCATCTTCTTGGTTGACTTGAAACTACCTGATTCAAGTGTATAGAAGTAAACACCACTGCCCATTCCAAGCTTTGTAGCATTTAATTCCACATTATATCTTCCGGCATCCTTTTTCTCATTAACTAAAGTTGCAACTTCTTTTCCAAGAACATTGTAAACTTTAAGTGTAACCAATCCAGCCTGAGGAATATTGTAATTAATTACAGTACTCGGGTTGAAAGGATTAGGATAGTTTTGAGAGAGTTCAAATGTTTCAGGTAAACCGATTTGTATAGATTCACTGAAGTTGTAATACTTAAATGTTCCATCAAAATCAATTTGTTTTAACCTGTAATTATAAGTACCGGGTGCAAGTTTGCTGTCAACAAAAGAATACTCGGTATTCATTGCTGTAGTTCCTTTACCAGAAATGAAACCAACAACGTTCCAATTCTGTGTGTCAGTGCTTCTTTCAATGTCGAAACCGTAGTTGTTCTTTTCTGTTGCAGTAATCCAGTTTAGTGTTACAGTGTTACCGCTAACACTTGAGGTCATACTTGAAAGTTCAACAGGAATTACATAGAAAGTTGACTTAAATATTTGCCCGCTTGAAGCGACAACAAATGCTGCAGAAGTATCACCAATAGCGGAAGGAATACAATAAACAGCATAATTTGTACCGCCACCATTTGTATTCATAAGTGTCCAGGTTGCACCGCCATCTGTAGTTTTAAGAACAGTTCCGGCACTTCCTGATACATAACCAACACTGTTATTGATAAAGTGTACTCCATAACGGGTTCCGGTTTTATAAGGAAGATTTGGAATAGTATCCCACAATGTTCCGCCATTAGTTGTCATATAAATTCTTCCAGAACCTGCAGCAATAAAGCCTACGTTCTCATTTATCATGTGGATATCATACATTATTCCAGAATAAGTATCAACAATAGGTTGTTCTGTCCACGTAGCACCACCATCAGTAGTCTTCATTGGACGAGGTGTATAATTAACAAGATAACCAACATTTTCATTGAGCATATGAGCATTATAAACCTGTGTTGCCAAACCTGATCCAGGAAGAATGGTAGGTGTCCAGGTTACGCCGCCATCGGTAGTTTTATATACTGTTCCGGTAGCACTTGCAGTATAGCTGAATATCCAGCCTGTAGATGCATTAATAAATTGGACTCTGTACAAACTTAATGCAGCAGGTATTGTTGTTGCAACTGAATCCCAGGTTAATCCACCGTTTGTAGTTTTGTAAACAGCGCTAAGAGTTCCAACAGCCCAACCATTGTTAGCATCAATCATAGAAATGCTTCTGAAAGTTGCTAAAGAAGTTGGTGTTAACATTTCATCACCTTTAAGTTGTTCAGCTTCTGTAGGTTCCTGTACTTCAATAACCTGAGAAGGAGATGTAATCCCTTTATTCATAGTGGTAGTAGATATATTCCATGTTCCACCGCCATTAGTTGAATAGAAGAATTGATCATATACTGCACCGGTAGATGAAGGAGCGCCAACAGTAATAACTTTACCAGTTCTTGATTGAGCCCAAACATCATATATAATACCGGCTTTCTTGAAAACAGTATAAACTGTTGCATCCGCAGTTCCAACTTTTTTATTTAACAAGCCGAAAGCACCGCCAGTTAATATGGTCCCGTCTGAAAAGATATCAGTTGCGTAATATGTGCTTGTCCACGGTTGTTGTGAAATAGGAGCTAAGTGACTTAAGGCAGTCCAGGTAGTTCCCCAATCCGTGCTTTTGTATAAATTATATGAGTATCCAGTTAAGTAAGTTTCGTTAACCATTGCGAAGCTGCCAATTTGTACATCATCCAGCCAGCAGCCATTTCCATCGGTATCAAAATGGTGAAATGCAACAAATACATTCTGTCCTGCAAAAGCATTTAAACTAACTGCAAATCGAATAAAAGTTGAATTGGTTAAATTTGCAACGTCAATTCTGGCTAATACATTTGTAAAGCTTGCAATATTTGAATCTGTAGTGGAAACTTTAATTAACATAGAATCCGGAGGATAAGCTGAAGTGTATTGTTTTCTTAAAAAGAATACAAGTGTGTCTCCAGCTGTTATGCTTATTTTTGGTGTAATTAACCAATCATCTCCGCCAGAAGTTTCATAATTAATGAAAGCACTTGCAACACCAGTATTATAATATGTCGTTGATCTACCCCACACGTTTGTGCCAAGGGCATTAATTGCTTGCCAGCCAGTAGGCGGGAAAGTAGTGCTTTCAAAGCCCTCGTCCAGTTTTAACGGAGCTACACCAGAACGAAAATCAATATCATAGAAAGATGCACCAGTGTTTAAACCTGTGCTTTTATCACTCCAGGTCAAACCTGCATCAGTAGTATAAACGCATTTACCAGTAGAACCAGCAGCAAAACCAGTTGTGTTGTTGAAGAATTCCAGCCTGTATAAAGCGGCAGTATTTCCAACGTTAATAGCAGTCCATGTAGCACCACCATCAGTTGAACGACGTGTATTACCAGAAGTTGTAGTAACAACAATTAATGTGTCATTAGGTGTCCATACATCATATAATGCGGTTGTAACACCTGATGCAATTGTGTTCCAGGTAAGTCCGGCATCAGTTGTTTTTACAAGTAAACCAGACGTACCAGCAGCATAACCAACGTTAGCATTAAGGAAATAAACCTGGTAGATTGTAGAAGTAGTAGTGTATACTGTTGTCCATGTATTTCCAGCATCTGTTGTCCTAACTATACCACGATAGCCAACAGCGACTCCGGTGTTTTGATTAAAGAAATGAGCGTCATAAGCAGAACCATAGCTTCCATCTGTATATAAATCACCAGCTCTGTGATGGAATGCCCATGTCGTTCCACCGTTTGTTGTTTTCATAAAGGTACCGTTAATGCCCATCGTGTACCAGTTGTTTGCATCCCACATTTTTACATAACGATTAGCATTACCCTGAGGTGTTTCATGCTGCCATTGCCAATCTGCACCAAGTTGAGCAAATGCACTATTGCATGTAAAAACAAGTGCAATTATAAAAAGTAATTTTAGACTTTTTATCATAGAATTGCCTTTCGATTTAGTTAATGAATAAATTTATATAAATACATAAATGTTAAAAATAATTTTGTAAAAAAAAATAAAAAATCCAAGCACAATTTTTAGATTCATTTAAATATTTACTAGCTTTATTTTCGCACAAAATATAATGACTTAACCAAGTTATTTGTAATTTGACAAATATAATTTTATTTAATTTTAATTCAACTTATATAAAGGATTAATATGGCTAAAACAGGATTAAAATCTTTTCCGCGCAACTACTGGATTGTTATTTTAATGGAATTTTTTGAACGAGGTTCTTACTATGGAATGATGAGTATTCTATCTGTTTATATGACTTCCCAGTTGAATTACACAAAAGAAAGCGTGGGATTAATTAAAAGTACAATTCAACCTCTTCTTTATATTCTACCAATACTCTCAGGTGCAATTGGAGATAGATTTGGTTATAGAAGAACTTTAACTTTTGCTTTTATCTTCCTTGGACTTGGGTATTTTCTTACAAGCCAGACAACGGAATATTCTATGGTTTTTGCTAGTCTTGTTATCATGGCTTTAGGTGCTGGTGCATTTAAACCTATGATAAGTGGTACTATTGCAAGAGAAACTGATGAAACCAATAGTACGCTTGGATTCGGAATTTTTTATTGGACAATAAATCTTGGTGCATTCTTGTTTCCGTTAATACTTGTGCCTTACATTAAAAATAATTTTGGATGGAATTACGTAATGATGGCTTCTGCTATATGCACTGCTGCAATGTTAATTCCCACTTTCCTTTTTTATAAAGAACCAAAAAAACCTGAAAGCACAAAAAATCTTGCCGAAGTATTAAAAGGAATGGTTATGGTTCTTTCTGATTTCCGTTTTATCGGGTTGATTGTTATCTATTCCGGTTTCTGGATTTTATATTTCCAGATGTTTGATTCTGTGTTATGGTATGTTGAAAAATATGTTGATGCTTCTTCTTTGAATAACTTTGTTAACGGGGCTCTTGGTGGAATTGGAATTAATCTTAACTGGAAATTTGATGTTGAACATGTTACTGTTATTAATGCAGGAACAATAATTCTTTTACAGATTTTAATTTCAAATATTGTAAAGAATACTAAAGCGCTGCCCACAATGATTGCAGGTATTACTATGGGTACAATAGGTATGGCAATTCTTGCAATAAATACAAACATATGGATTTTTATGATTGGCATTATTGTCTTTTCAATTGGAGAAATGACCGCTCATCCTAAATTTATTAGCTATGTTGGATTAATTGCACCGGAAGATAAAAAAGCTCTGTATCTTGGGTACGCATTTTTATACGGTGTTCTTGGTAGTTTTATCGGCGGAATTCTTGGAGCGAACCTTTATGTTCACTTCGTGGATAAACTGAATGACCCTCAAACTCTTTGGATTATTTTCAGTTTGATTGGTGTTGTTACAATTATCGGATTAGTTCTTTACAATAAATTTCTTGCTCCTAAAACTGAAACAAAGAAACCGTAAAAGAATTTAATTATCAACTAATAAAAAGAGGAATTATGTATTCTCTTGAGATAAAAAATCTTACTAAATCTTTTGATAAGATTGTTGCAGTAAATAATGCATCGTTCGAGGTGCCTGATGGTTCTATCTTTGGTTTGATTGGTCGTAACGGTGCTGGTAAAACTACAACAATTAGAATGATGATGGGAATTTATCTTCCTGATAACGGTGAAATTATTCTTAAAGGGTCTAAAGTTGGGCAGGAGTTTAAAAACAAAGTTGGTTATCTGCCTGAAGAACGTGGGCTTTACAAAAAAATGAAAGTGATGGAAACTCTTCTTTACTTTGCAGAGCTTAAAGGCAAAACAGGCAGGGACGTAAATCGTAAAGCGGAAGAATACTTAAAGAAATTTGAGCTTTATGACAGGAGACTTTCTAAACTTGAAGACCTTTCCAAAGGTAACCAGCAAAAAGTTCAGTTTATTGCAACTGTATTGCACGACCCCGATTTTGTAATTCTTGATGAACCTTTTAGCGGGCTTGATCCTGTTAATACTAATTTGCTTAAAGATATTATACTTGAAATGAAAAGCAGGGGAAAGGTTATTATATTTTCTACTCATTTGATGGATTACGCTGAAAAGATGTGTGACCATATTGCAATGATTGATAACGGTAACATTATTCTTAAAGGTTCTCTTTCTTCTATTAAGGAAAAGTATGCTAAGAAGAATGTCAGTCTTTCTTTTGACGGCGACATCTCTTTCCTTAAGGGTAATCCTATTGTTGAAAAAATAGAAAACTTTGGCAACACTACTGGAATTAGAGTTAAAGAACCTTCGCAGACTCAACAACTTCTGAAACTTCTTGTTGATAATAATGTAATTGTTAAGAAGTTTGATGCAAATGATATTTCTTTGCACGAAATTTTTATTGAGCTTGCTGGAAATGACGATGCTGCAACAAGAAAGGAGGCATACAATGCTTAATTACAGAGTTATTGCTGTTATTAAAAGAGAACTTAGAGAAAAACTTTTTTCTAAAGCGTTTATTGCTATGACTTTATTAATCCCCGGCTTTATGTTTTTAATTCTTGGAATACAGGCTCTGCTATTTACTTCAGAAAGTAAGAATGTTAAACTGGAAATTGTTTGCGAAAATGAAATTCTTTCGCAGTCTGTTGAGAAAGAACTTGCTAATACTAACCTTTCTAAAAGCGGGTTGTACATTTTTTCGTTTGCTACTTACAATAAAGATGCTTTCAAAAAGTATATTGAAGAGAAAAAGCATTCTATTATTGATGAGAAGATTGCTGGAATTATCTATATCCCATCTTCTGCTTTGAAGGATAAGAAGGTTGATTATTATTCTAAGTCTTCGCAGAATGTTTCTTTGTTTAGAGATATTGGAGGAATTCTTAACAAGGTTTTACTCGATAATTATTTTAAAGAAAGAACCCTTTCGAGTGATGAATTAAACTATGCAAGAATGAGTGTTGACTTTACTGGCTTCAAAGTATCGAAGGAGGAAGGAATTAAGGAAGAAGGGTATGGAAATTTGATTCTTGCTTATTTGTTTACTTTCCTTTTGTATATGAGTATGCTTATTATTGGACAGATGACAATGCAATCTGTTATTGAAGAAAAGTCTAATCGTATTGTTGAAGTGATTCTTTCTTCTGTTAGCCCAAAAGAGTTGATGATGGGAAAGATTCTCGGTGCTTCAATTACGGGGTTGTTCCAGATGGCAATTTGGTTGTCGCCTGTTATTATGGTTATGTCAACTTCTGTTTTTATGCTGCCAAAGGATATAATGTTTAGTATTGATAGTTCTGTTATTCTTTATATGCTCCTAAACTTTTTTATTGGTTTAGTTACATTTATTGGATTGTTTGCAATGGTTGGAAGTATTTTTGATAACCCGCAAGATGCTTCTTCGGGGGTTATGCCTGTAATGCTTTTAATTATTATTCCGTTTTTTATTGCTCTTTCGATGATGGATAACCCTAACAGACCTGTTGCAGAGATTGCTTCGTTGTGTCCGTTTGCTTCTATTATTGTTATGCCGGCAAGGATGACGCTTGTAGGAGTTCCTGCATGGCACTTGCTGCTTGCAACGGCAATTAACATTCTTACTTTTGTTGCACTGTTTCCTATTGCTGGAAAAATATACCGTGTTGGTATTCTTAGAACAGGTAAGAAGCCAAAATGGTCTGAAGTTGTTAAATGGTTGAAGTATAAGTACTGAGTTTGTCATAATTTTAAGATTCTCATAACACCTATAATGATTATTCTAACCTTTCGATGAGTAATTATCATCGTGGGTTAGAATTTTTTATTTGATATTTATTTTTTAATTGTGCTTTCTTGTGTTTTCTGCTGATATTTTATTTGAAAAGTGTTGTTTCTTTCGCTTGAATTAAAGAAATCTTTTTTTGATATAGTCATTTCTCTTTGTGAAATAAAGAAATTTGCTCGTGATATAAGCCTTTAAGCCCTTGAAATAAACCTTTTCATCTTGTAAATAAGCTTTATAGCTTTGTAAATAAACCTTTTAACCTTGTAAATAAACTTTACAACTTTGTAAATAAGCCTTTCAGTCTTGTAAATAAACCTTTTAGACTTGTAAATAAGCTTTACTGTCTTGTAAATAAGCCTTACAGCTTTGTAAATAAGATATATTGTGTTGTAAATAAACTATCGGCGTTTGCATTTTAGCCTTTTCATGATGAACTCGAACCCGAATATTATTTATGCAGCGGATGCAGGTCATCATACAAAATTTTTTTTAGAAAATATTTTATAAAAATTAATTGCTCAAACGGAAGCAGGGTGTTATTAATACTTATTTTTTTTGTAAGTTTGAACAAACAATTTAAAAGCAAAGATGAAAGAGACGATTACTTTTATTTGTAATTCCGAAAAAGTAAATGCAGAGGTTATTCCTTCAACAACTTTGCTGGATTACTTGCGTAAGGAACTTTATCTTACTGGTACAAAGGAAGGATGCAGGGAAGGAGACTGCGGCGCTTGCACTGTGCTTGTGGGCGAATTGTTTAATGGTAAAGTTGTTTACAGAAATGTGAACTCGTGTTTGCTTCCTATGGCAGATGTAAATAAAAAACACGTTGTTACTATTGAAGGTTTGAGCGCAAAAGAACTTTCACCAATTCAAAAAGCATTTATTGAAGAGGTTGCAACACAATGCGGCTTCTGTACGCCGGGTTTTATTGTGTCGATTACAGGTTGGTTTATTAATGCAAAAGAAAATTCGGTTGAAGAAGCTGTTGAATATGTTGCGGGAAACATTTGCCGATGCACAGGACACACTACAATTAAAAGGGCAATTAATAATCTTGTCGCAGAATTTTCTCCAACATCAGAAAGAAGAATTGATGAGCTTGTTGAAAAGAAAATTCTTCCTGAATACTTCATTGGCATTCCAGATAGATTAAATGAAATAGAAAATACTTTTGATAAAGAAAAAAATATTTCACCTGAAGGATTTGTTGTAGCAGGTGGAACTGATTTATTCGTGCAAAAATGGGAAACGCTGCTCTCTTCGGAAGTAAAATTTATCTCCTCAACAGTCGATGGCAAACATATTACAATTGATAAAAACATTTGCACACTAAAAGCATCAACTACAATTGCAGAGATAGAAGAGTCGGAGTTGCTGCAAAAACATTTTCCTAAGCTTGCAGAATCTTTAAAGTACTTTGGCTCAAAACCAATACGTAACAGAGCCACCGTTGGAGGCAATATAGTCAATGCTTCGCCAATAGGTGATATTACAAACATTCTGCTTGCACTTAATGCACAGCTTACACTTGAAGCAAAAAATAAAACAAGAAAAATTGCATTAAAAGATTTTTATCTTGGCTACAAAACACTTGCATTACAAAAAGATGAACTTGTAAAAGAAATTGAATTCGTAATTCCTTCACAAAATGAATTCTTTAATTATGAAAAAGTATCGCGGCGAACCTATTTGGATATAGCAAGCGTAAATTCGACAATATATCTTAAACTAAAAGAAAACATTATTGAAGAAGTTCTAATATCTGCAGGAGGAGTTGCACCAATTCCTTTGCTGTTAGTAAAGACGAATAAATTCCTGAAAGGCAAAGAGATAAATAAGGAAAACATCTTACGCTCTATAGACTATATACAGGAAGAAATATCTCCTATAAGCGATGCAAGAGGTTCTGCCGAATATAAAAAACTGTTATTACGGCAGTTGATATTTTCTCACTTCATTAAATTCAAACCTCAGCTATTTAATGCGGAGGATATTTTATGAAAAATACAGACCTGATTAAACACGTTAAAGGAGAATCTCTTTTTGTTGATGACCTTCTTACACCTGCAGGATTGCTTCACGCTTCTGTTTTTGCCTCTCCTGTGGTACACGGAATAATTAAACAACTTGATTATAAAGATGCACTAAAAGTTGAAGGAGTTACAGCAGTAATTACTGCAGATGATATTCCGGGCGAAAACCAAATAGGCGGAATTGTTGAAGATGAAGAACTTCTTGCTAAACATAAAGTTGATTATATAGGTCAACCAATTGCAATTGTAGTAGCAAAAGACCAATTAACAGCAAGACAAGCAGCAAAGAAAATAAAAATAGAGATAGAAGAACTGCCTGCAGTATTAAATCCAAGAGAAGCATTTGAAAAGAAACAATTAATTATTCCTCCACGAGTCTTTTCGCTTGGCAATGTAAACGATGCATGGAAAGATTGCGACATTATTGTTGAAGGTAAAGCAGATTCAGGCGGACAGGAACACCTTTACTTAGAAACGCAGGGATGTTTTGCATATAAAGTAGAGAATAATGTTAAAATTGTATCATCAACACAATCGCCAACAGCAGTTCAAAAGGTTGCAGCAAAAGTTCTTGGCATTCCTATGCACAAAGTAGAAGTGGATGTAATGCGTCTTGGCGGCGGCTTTGGAGGTAAAGAAGACCAGGCATCATCGTGGGCAGCTATGGCAGCCCTTGCAGCGGTTAAAGTAAACAAACCAATAAAATTAATATTACCCCGGCAGGAAGATATGAGAATGACAGGAAAGCGTCATCCATATTCTTCAGATTATAAAATGGGTTTAAGCAAAGAAGGAAAAATTCTTGCATACGAAGTAACATATTATCAAGATGCAGGTGCCTCAGCCGACCTTTCGCCTGCCATTCTTGACAGAACATTGTTCCATTCAACAAATGCATACTTCATTCCGAATGTAAAAGCAACTGCGTATTCGTGCAAAACAAACTTTCCGCCCAATACAGCATTCCGCGGCTTCGGCGGTCCACAAGGTATGTTTGTAATAGAAGCAGCTATATACAATGCTGCAGAGAAACTTGGATTGGATGCTTCACATATTCAGAAAAAAAATCTGCTTAAAGAAGGAGATGAATTCTCGTATGGACAAAAAGCAGAACATTGTATGAGCGAGAAAAGCTGGAATGAAGCAGAAATAAAATTTCAACTTGAAGAAATAAAGAAAGATATTCAAAAATATAATGATGAAAATCAATTTATAAAGAAAGGCATGGCATTAATGCCTATATGCTTTGGAATATCTTTTACAACAACGTTCTTAAATCAGGCAACTTCTCTTGTACACGTTTATAATGATGGCAGCGTTGGTGTATCCACCGCTGCAATTGAAATGGGGCAGGGTGTAAATATGAAAATACGTCAGGTAATCGCTGATATATTTTCAATAAATATTGATAAGGTGAAATCAGAATCAACAAACACCACAAGAAATGCCAATACATCTGCAACAGCCGCAAGCAGCGGCGCTGACCTGAATGGTAAAGCTACATTAAATGCTTGTTTAGAGATTCTTTCAAGACTAAAAACATCTGCGGCAGAAATATTAAATGCAGATGAAAAGAAAATTCATCTAAAAGATGAAATGGTTTGTGTTGAAAATAAACCTTCTGGTTTAAGCTGGAAAGAATTAATCTCAAAATCCTATATGAAGAGAGTTAATTTATCTTCACTTGCTCATTACGCAACTCCAACAATCTTCTTTAATAAAGAAACAAACAAAGGAAAGCCTTTCGCATATCACGTATATGGCACTGCAATAATAGTTGTTAAAGTTGATTGCATTAAAGGCACTTACGAAATAGAATCTGTGCAGGTTGTGCACGATTTTGGTAAAAGTATTAACAAAGCAATTGATAAAAGTCAGGCTGAAGGTGCGATAATGCAGGGTATAGGCTGGATGACAGTTGAAGAAATCCTTCACGATAGCAAAGGAAAGTTAATAACCGACGCTCTTTCGACGTATAAAGTGCCGGATATCTATTTTGCACCAAAGAAAATGCAAGTAGAGTTTTTAGAAAATCCGTTTGATAATCTTGCAGTCTTTAATTCCAAAGCAATAGGTGAACCTCCATTTATGTATGGCATCGGTGCTTACTTTGCAATTCTTAATGCAATAAAATCTTATTGCGGAAAAAGTAATTTTAATATTACAGCACCTATGACTAATGAAAAAGTTTTGACGTATATTTACAATAAATAAATTATTCATCAATTATAAGGAGTAAAGTATGAATATTGTTGCTCGCATAAAGAACATTCTTATTACACCAAAGCCAGAATGGGAAGTGATTAAGAACGAAAACATATCAGTAATGGATATGCTTTTGAAGTACACAATCATTCTTGCTGCAATAACACCTATTGCGGGATTTATTGGCTTATCGCTGGTTGGTGTTTCAACTATGTTTGGTAATTTTGCTTTGCCTGTTGGCTTTGGAATTAAGTATGCAATATTTACTTATTTATTTTCAATAGCAGGTGTTTTTATTACAGCTTTCATTATTGATTTTCTTGCCCCTAATTTCGGTTCAACAAAAGATTTTGCTGCCTCAATGAAGGTTGTTGTATTTGCTCAAACTGCTTCATGGATTGCAGGCATAGTAATGATTCTTCCTTCGCTATCAATTATTGCAACTCTTGCAGCCATATATACTCTGGTATTAATGTACTGGGGATTGCAATGTGTTAAATCCGTTCCAAAAGATAAAATGGTTGCATACTATGTTATTGTTCTTATAGTTGCAATTGTAGTTTATGTGTTAATCGGTGTATTGGTTAATGCAATTGTATTTGAAGGATTTAATCCATACGCTTCTGGTTTCTGATGTTTACTCGTTTGGGAAGAACCTTTTAAAAGGTTCTTCTATCTTTTTAATTAATCTTAGTTTTATATGAAAAAAATTATTCTTTTCTGGTTCATCTTTTTAATTCCAAACAATTTTATTTTTTCTCAAATCCCGGATGTTCCCGGTTTATCTTTAATTAAAGGAGAAAACCTTCTTAAAATTGTAAGTACACTTGCTTCAGAAAAATATGCTGGAAGACTTGCGGGTAGTGATGGTTATAATCAGGCTGCAGATTATGTAAAAAAAATTTTTGAACAAATAAATCTGAAACCGATTATTGATGATGGGTATTATCAATTCTTAAAAGTTGAGTACAATGAAATTCTTCAACCATGTAAATTGAAATTAATTAATGATAAAGCAAGCGAAGACTTTAAACTTGGAAATGATTTTGTTTGCCGAGGATTTACTGGCAGCGGTACTCTTACTTCACAAGTTGTATTTTGCGGTTATGGTGTCTCACTTCCTCAAAATAACTATGATGATTACAAAAATGTTGATGTAAAAGATAAAATTGTAATTGTTTTTAAAACGAATCCTGCATGGGCTCTTCCAGAAGGTTCATGGAGTGATAATCATCCCCGATATAAAGCACTGATTGGATCATTAAAAGGAGCGAAAGCACTTCTTATTGTAAGTACACCGAATGAAGTTAATCCGCAAAAACCTATTGGAAGCATTCTTGAAGGAAAAACCGAACAACTGGAAAATATTCCAATGATGCATATAAGCATTGATGCTGCTAATAAATTTTTAGATGGAACAGGTTTTACTCTTTCGCAACTACAAAGTATAATTGATTCGACAAAACAACCGTTTTCTGTTGAGTTAAAAAGTAAAGCATACATAGAAGTTCATGCGAAATACTCAAAGGAAAAACAGACAATGAATGTTGTAGGATTATTACCCGGCTATGATGACAATCTTAAAGATGAATACATAGTTGTTGGTGCTCACCTTGATCACGTTGGAAGTCAGGCGGGAGAAATTTATTTCCCAGGTGCAAATGATAATGCTTCGGGTTCAGCAGCAGTTATTGAAATTGCCAAAGCATTTATAAATTCCGGTATCAAGACAAGACGTTCTATCGTTTTTGTACTGTTTGCAAGCGAAGAAATTGGACTTGAAGGAGCAAAGCATTTTGTAAATAACTCTCCTGTACCGCTTGAAAAAATTATTGCTATGTTTAATTTTGATTGTGTTGGTGTTGGAGATAGTATTCAAATTGGCAATGGAAAATCTTCACCTAAATTATGGAACATTGCAAAAGAAAAAGATTCTCAGTATACAAAACTAATGGTTGAAACTACCTGGAATGGCGGCGGAGCCGATGCAGGTCCTTTTCACGATAAAGGAATTCCGGCATTATATTTCGTAACAAAGAATAGTTATCAACATTTGCATTTACAAAGCGATACACCAGAAACTCTTAATCTTTCTTTGTTCGAAAATATTACGAAACTTGGTTATCTGACATTACTCGAAATTGCAAACGGAAATTATCTCAAGGAGGAAGTGCTTAAATAAAAAAAAGGGTGATAGATTATCTATCACCCTTATGAACTTTTTTACTTTGATAAAAATGGCGAAAGATATTTCTTTATGATTTTATCTTTACTGTAAACATCATCTCTAAAATTCATAAAGCCATCATAATCGACCCAGGCAGTAAAATAATCTACAAAGAGAGGAACGGGTTTATCAAGCTTAACTTCAGTTGTATTGCCGTAACTATTTCCTTTGCGTAGTTCATTTCTTAATTTTTGAAATTCAGCATTAACAGATTTATCCTTCACAGTATAACCTGTTTCAAGGCGAATAAAGTCCGGAGTCCATTTGCAATTATTTGCCATTATGTATTCAGCAAGTACAAAAGGCTTTTCTACACGCATACAACCGTGACTAACAGCACGATTTGGTTGAGAAAATGGTGGACGAGTTGGAGTATCGTGAAGATAAACACCAAAATCATTTGTGAACATAAACTTAATTCTTCCAAGTGCATTTCCGGGTCCCGAGTTTTGTACAAAAGTATAAGGAACCTGATTACGTGAATACTGTCTTAGGTTTACTTCATTTACATCTACCTGTTTGCCGCCTTTGAAGACTTTGAAATTTTTCTTACGGAGATAATTAGAGTCTTTCATTGCTTCGCTGTAAATTTCTTCACGTATAATACTTGTCGGAACTGTCCATGTTGGATTCAATATTAAGTGAGAAATTTTTCCATAAAGCTGAGGAGTTTCCCAATCGTTTTGTAAATCCTTTAGCGTTCCTTTTTTCTTAAGCAATTTTATCTGTTCTTCAATGCTTATAGAACGTTTTTTCCCCGTGCAAATACGTATTTTGAAAGCGGGTTTGTTTTCTTCTATGGCGTAAACATGAAAATCGGGAATGTTTACAAGAATATACTTTGATGTATCTTCATAATGTGTCCACCTGAAGCGTTCAAGATTTATTTTTATCGCTTCAAGTCTTTCTGCAGGCGGAATATTTAATTTATCAATTGTTTCTTTTCCAATAACTCCGTCATCAATTAATCCGGTTGATCTTTGAAAAACAGAAACAGCATTGAATAATGTTGAATCATAATATTCTATCGGTTTGGTTATTTGCTCTTCTTTAAGGTAACCGAGTGTAATAAGTCTTTCGGCAACTGAGTTTAACAGGTGCGATTTATCTTTCAATTTTATTTTTCCGGTTACAGAAGGAATTTTTTCCCATTGTTGTTTGCTTAACTCTGTAAATGTTTTTAATTCTTGCTGCAGTTTCAAATATCTTTTTTGTTTTGGTTGAATTGAGTTCAGGTAAGCGAGTATATCTTCCTTCATAAAAGGAGTAAAGATTTCTTTATCTGAAGCATCAATGGTTGGAAGTGCGTATTTTTCATCAAATATTTCTTTTGGATTAATTACCCCAAAGCGGAGATGATAAGCATAGCGCAGTACTGCATTTGAAAGAAGCAATTCTGTGTTTGCAAGATAGCTGTATCTGGATTTGTCTTCCGGTGATGCATTTAAGAAAGATGAAAAATTATTTTTCAGTAGTTCAACATCATACGTGTACGGGTCGATTCCGTGTTCATATGCATTTGCGAGCAAAGAGATTATTGAATCAACAACATTTTTATTTTCAAGATTGATAAACCAGAACGGTTTGTTTTCTCTTAATGAGTAGAACACCTTTAACGTATCAAAATATTGCGGATAAGCGGAGAGTTTTGTTATTGCTGAATCATTTGAAGTTATTAATTGTCTGAATGAATTATAAAATTCATCTTCATCAAATTTATATTTATCATCAAAGCTGCTTCCGCCTGTTCCTTTGGAGCTGCAGGAGAAGAGAACTATGGCAATAAGTAACACAAAGATTTTTTCTATTTTTTTAAACATAGATTTTTTCATAATCATAAAATTGGTTAATAAATATTATCGACACTGCTTTAGTGCAGCATTAATTACTGTGATAATATATTGACAGAATTATTTTACCTGTTAAAATGTTTTAATGCTTCTTCTTTAGTTTCGAAGATTGAAAAAAGATTGAAGTAACCGGTAATTTCAAAAATCTTTTTTGTGTAATCATTAAATCCAAATATTACTACTTCTCCTTTGTGCGGTTCAAGTTTTTTCTGTGCAACTATAAGAATGCGTAAACCCGCACTGCTGATAAAAGTAAGCTGTGTGCAATCGAGTAATATTTTTGTAACTCCTTTATCAATCAATTCATTGAATTTAGCTTCAAGCTGTTCAACGCTTGTAATATCAAGTCTTCCTTCAATGCTAAGGATTTTTAGGTCTTCGTGCTGCAATTCATTAATTATCATTTGCGTTCCTTTTGATGTATTAATAATTTTTGTAAATGTGATAACATTTCTGTTTTCAACTCGTTTGTATTCTAATGAAGTTAAAACAATTCTGCTTAGTAAAATTCCCATTCCGCCAACTCGCACTGCATTTAAGTTAGATTGTGCAATGTTTGGCGGTAATGCTTTCAACGGATCGAAATAAATTCCGTCATCAATTATTTCTCCTTTAATTAAATCATCTTGTTTTTCCAGTTTAACCTGTATTTTGTGTTCATCATTATCTTTAAAAGCATAATGAATTATGTTTGTAAGAATCTCTTCAACGGCAAGGTCAATATCAAGTTTTGTTTCTTCATTACATTGCCAGAAATTGTAAAGAGAATCAAATTCATTTTTAATGTAACTTAATTCAGTAATGTTGTTTTTAATTTCAAAAGACCTTGAATCATATTGCAAAACTTCACCTGGAGCTGTTAGATTCTTATTCATTTTTCAGGCTATTTCTGCATTCTTTTGAAATAATTTTATTTTATCTGGTTTCAACCTGATGCTTTAATTAAATTTGTATGTAAAATTATAAGAAAAATTGTCGTCTTAAAAGGATTTTTTTGGAGAAAATATGAAAACTGTAAATGGTTTGCCCGTGTTCACATACGGAAATGAAAATAATATTCCTGTTGTTTTTGTGCATGGTTTTACTTTTAATAACAGTATGTGGAATTATCAGACAGAATTTTTAAAAGAAGATTTCTATTGTGTAACCTACGATATAAGAGGTCTTGGCAAATCGGATATAAGGGACGGGCAATATACTATGGAAATGTTTGTTGATGACCTGTTTGAAATTATTAAAGAACTTAAATTGAACAGACCTGTTCTTGCGGGGCTTTCGATGGGCGGTTATCTTTCATTCAGGGCAGTTGAAAAAAATCCCGGACTTTTCAGAGGTTTAATTTTTTTTGATACCCGTGCCGATGCTGATACAAATCAGGCAAAACTTAAAAGAGCGGCGGGCATTAAACAGATTAACGAAGAAGGACTTGATAAATTTATTGATGGATTTTTACCAAACTGTTTTTCAGATGAGTTTAAAAAAACAAATGAATACCAATCTTACCTTGAATCATCAAAGAAATTAAATCCGCTTGGAGTTAAAGGCTGTCTGCTTGCAATGCAGGGAAGAACAAGCACCACAGAATTTTTAAGCCAAATAAAAGTACCGGCGCTGGTACTATGCGGAGAAAAAGATGTCCTTTCGCCGGTTGAAGAAATGAAGAAGATGCAGGAGAAAATTCCCAATTCCGAATTCTGCATTGTGCCCAGTGCAGGACATATGACGCCGGTAGAAAAACCAGATTTTGTGAATAAAACTATTGCCCGATTTCTTAAAAAATTTTGATTGAATGAGTTTTTTATTCCTTTTTGTTGATTTTTAGGAACTAATCTGAAATCTATTATACCCCTATTGTAAATTTTTACAATGCCACTTTCTACG
>CAZHVS010000006.1:0-174867 GCA_964536015.1 uncultured Ignavibacteriaceae bacterium | reverse complement strand
ACAATGCCACTTTCTACGCGGAAACCCCTATTGTAAGTTTTTACAATGCCGTTTTTCGAACAAAAAACCATATTTCCAATTTTGGAAATGGAGGGCAAAAACCCTCAGGACAATGTTGAAGGGTATTAAGGTGGAGAAGTTTCAAATTTAATCTGGGGCACTGGTAATCTAAAGGAATATTAATGAGCAAAAAAAACCCGGTTGTAAAAACCGGGCTTAAATTTTTATACCTGTGGCTGGTCGTTATTAACTGGTGGTGGTTCATTTGCAGGTGGTAAACCATCAATCACAACTTCTTTTTTACCGGTCACCATAATAAGTACATTGGTAACAATTGGAATAATAAAAAAGAGTAATGCAAGATAATAACCAATCCCATAAGAGATTTCAAGCATCTGCACCGGCTGCTTTGAAATATCTCCACCAATTGAAGATTTAACCATCAACATTACAATAAAGCCAAGTGCACTTAGAATAATCAAAATTAATGATTGTTGTTTAATTTGCACAAAGCTAAGAATTATTCCGGCAACTGCAATTACAAGAGCAATTATTGCAGTAGCATTCGGGTCGGTAGTAGTTTCTTTTGCCTTAGCTCCTTTACCGCCAAACATACCACCAGCGCCCCCTGGTTGTTCTATTGTGGTACCAAAAGCAACTTCAAAACCGCTGAGACTTGCAATTTTGGTACCTGCACAGGTAATGTTTACAAAAGTTAAAAAGAACGAGAGAACTATCACCACGTAAAAAACAGGTGAAATTTTCTTTAACATATCTGCCATTTTGTTTATCCTTTATTTAGTGAATGAAAAATGAATAGTCGTAATTAATTATACCCAGCCTCTTAATTTACAGGCTTCGGCAACACGAGCAACACCAACAACCATTGCGGCAAGGCGCGGATGAACCTTTTTTTCTTTAACCGCGTCCTGAACACGATGATATGCCTGTTTCAACTTCTGGTCTAACCTGTTATGCACAGTTTGCTCATCCCAGAAGAATGAATATTTATCCTGCACCATTTCAAAGTATGAAACTGTAACTCCGCCAGCACTTGCAAGAATATCAGGAATAACATGTATTCCTTTTTTATTCAAAATAATATCAGCCTCAGGAGTAGTAGGACCATTAGCAAGTTCACAAATTACTTTTGCTTTTATTTTATTTGCATTGTGTTGTGTAATAGAATTTTCAAGGGCAGCAGGATAAAGAATCTCTACATCAAGTTCAAGCAGAGAATCCTGTGGAATTGATTTTGCACCCGGGAAATTAAGTATCGAACCTGTTTTAAGTTTATAAGTTACAAGTTCTTTTGGGTCAAATCCTTGTTCGTTATAAATAGCTCCACGAGAATCACTTACTGCAATAAGTTTTCCACCACCAAGAATTTCCTGGTGAAGTAATGCTGCCCGCTGTCCGGCGTTTCCAAATCCCTGAATTGCATAACTCTTTGTTGGGTCATAACCAAGTAGTTTACAAGCTTCATTTACAGTGATAACACCGCCACGTGCAGTAGCATCTCTTCTACCTTCTGTACCGCCAATTTGTTGGGGTTTATCTGTCATTACACCGGGGTGATGATAACTAACAATCGTTTCATATTCATCCATCATCCATGCCATAGTTTGAGGATTAGTATAAACATCTGGAGCGGGAATATCTTTATCAACTCCAATCATAGGAGCAATAGCACGAATATAAGAACGGGAAAGATTTTCAAGTTCGCGTTCGGACATTGATTTTGGATTGCATCTTACTCCACCTTTACCGCCGCCAAGCGGAAGGTCAACCACTGCGGTTTTCCATGTCATCCACGAAGCAAGAGCACGAATTGTATCGACTGTTTCTTCAGGGTGAAAACGAATTCCACCTTTTGCCGGACCGCGTGCATAATTATGCTGAATTCTCCATGCATGAAAAATTTCTGTTTTTCCGTTATCCATCTTTACTGGAAATGTGAATTTAAATTCTCTTTGCGGCCAGATAAGAAGTTCAATTGTTTCCTCATCAAGTTTTAAGATTTTTGCCGCTTCCAATACCTGTTGTTGCGTAACGCGGAAAGAGTTATAAGATTCCATATTTATTTTTCCTTTCCTTTTTTATCCTGTTCTTTTTTTTCATCATCTTCGCCGGTATTAACATCGAGGATGATCCTGTACCAGCAGCTTTTGCACATTAAAACTCTATCAACGCTTAAAATTACCTGTTGCCATTGACTTAGTTTATGTCCACAGTGCGGGCAGGAATCCAAAGTTTCTTTTTTTTGTTCGTTTGAACTCATTTAAATCTCCGGTTTAAGAATTATTCCTTGATTTTGATGTCCGTTCATTTTAATAATTATTTCTTTTTCAAATCTTATATGATGCGTTAACGACTGCGATTCAATTGGTTTAATACTTAATAACCAATCCCAATCAACATTGCCCTGGTTAAGATGAGGATTCACAGTAAAATATCCAACCTGGAATGAAGTAATATTTTGAAAGAAGTGAGAACCCTGCGAAGGAGTAACAGAAAAATCTTTAAAACCACTTTCAACTATTGCTTTAGCACCCGAGATTTGTTCCCAGTTTACTGGTATTCCAAGCCACGGATCTAAAGAACCCCATCTTCCAACACCAATTAAAAGATAATGCCGATTTTCATCACTTAACTTATTGTTAAACCATGCAACTTCCTTTGCAACCTCACGACTTCTTGAACGATCGAATAAATGGAAGTCAACAAAGATGATGTCGTAAATATCTTTAATAATTCCATTACCTAGAACCTGGTTACTATAACAAAGTATTGAAGAAGGTTCGTATTCATGCAAATTAATTTCTTCAGCTTCATGACTTACAACCAGAGGTCTCATCTGCAGAATACCAAATTCTTTCGGTTCACCTCTTGGAGTTGTCATATTAACAGCAAATTCAATTTCAACAGGAGAACCCATTCCCCATGTTCCCATATCGAGCAGCAGGTCAAGAATTTCCGGCAAAGGGAAAATTTTATTACGCAGAATAGGACCAAAAGTTACAAGTCGTGGACCCTGTCTTGAAAGACCATCATAAATCATATTATTATCAACAGAATAAGTTGAACCAACAGGGAAAAGCGCTCCATCTTTTTCTGCAACATCAAGATCGTATTGATTAACAAGCATATCGTGTGTAGTGTAGCCAAAATCTGCATTTCCATCAAGCTGCAAAGCATAAAATTGTCTTTGTGTTGAGTTCAAAGATTCTTTTACAGAATAGAACTGCATAAGGTCTGTTGGATATTTTGGACAGAAGCGAACAGTATTACCTCCATCAACAACCGTTTTTCCCAGACCAAGTGCAACAGAGACAATTCCATCAGATTGCTTTTGTGGAGGATGTGGATAAAAATTATAAGATTTTGCAACGCCTGAAATGTCGGGGTAAAATCGGTTTTCGTGGACAAGTCCAACAAGTCGTTGAATTATAACTGCCATCTTTTCTTCTTCAAGACGGTAAGAAGTTATTTTAATATAATCTTTAGCTCCCTGATAAAATGTTGAAGCGTAAACACGTTTTATTGTATTCAATAAGTCATTCAATCTTATTAAAGGATTGTGGTGTTTATTTGGAATCATATAAGTTTCATAAACACCGGCAAAAGGATGATATTGAGAATCTTCCAGCAAGCTTGATGAACGAACAGCAAGCGGAGTGTGAACTATATCTAAAAATGCGGCAAGCTCACCAAGAATATCTTCGGGAAATTTGGATGCTTCAAGAAATCTTTTTGTAATTTCAGCGTCATCATTGCAGTTCAAAGCAAAATTGCGAAGATTATTTTCATCTACAAAATGATCGAACACTTCTGTACCAAGCACAACAGCAGAGGGAATATAAATTTTTACTTCTTCAAACCTGTCTCTTACGTTGTAATCATTAATTAATGTATTTACAAAACCAAGACCTCTTGCTTTACCACCAAGCGAACCGCCTCCAATGCGTGCAAAACTATTTGTCGGATCAAATGATTCTTTAGCAAAATCTGTAATTAATCCCCTTTGTCTTAAATGACGATATGAAGAAAGTGATTTGATTAAATCCTCTCTCAGTTCTTCGATAGAATTATAATCGGAAACCTTTCTTGGTCTTAACCTGTAAGCAAGCCAGAATTCGGTTCTTGCTTTTAACCAGTTAGAAAAGTGATTTCGTTCAGCGTGGTACTTAATACTTTCTTCGGGGATTACACTTAACTGTTCCTGTAATGTCTTTAAGTCAGCAGCTCTTCCTACTTCTCTTCCTTCCGGGGTTCTGAAAATAAAATCACCAAAAGCAAAGTAATGATTCATAAAATTTCTAAGCTGGTCGAGAAGGGTTGGAGAATCTTTTAAGATAAATGAATTTGCAACTTCAAGTGCTGCTTTTTCATTCTCTTTCATATTAGACATTAACAGAACTGGAATATCTGTATGTTCGTCTTTAACGAGTTTGGCAAATTCTATTCCTGCTTCGGGACATTGCACTCCATTTTTCGGGAAATCAATATCAGAAATAATACCGAGTAATGTTTCTTTATATTCTTCATAGTAATTAAAAGCTTCTTCGTAGTTCGAGCATAAAAGTATTTTTGGTCTTGCCCGCATACGGAGATATTTGTGTGTAAGATTTATTCCTTCTGATATCAATCGTCTTGATTGATTAAGCATTTCTGTATAAATGATTGGTAGGAAAGAAGAATAGTATCTTACATTATCTTCAATTACAATGACAGATTGAACGCCGACAATTCTTGTATCCTGGTTTACATTAAGTTTATCTTCAAGATACTTTATTATGGCAATAATTATTCTAAAGTCTCCCTGCCATATAAAAACTTTATCGAATACAGAAGCGTCCTGGTATTTCAATAGAAAATGAAGCTCTCTGTTATCGTGAGCAAGAAGAACAACGGGGATATTCAAACCTGATTCGTGAACAAGTTTTGCAAAATTAATTGCATGCATATCTTCAATGTGCAAGGTACAGATTATCAGATCAAATCTTCTTTCTTCTTTTGCAAGAGCAATAGCATCATGACCGTTTGAAACCCTTGTAAGTTCTGGTGAGTGGCTCAGGTTTAATCCCTGGTATTCGTTCCGGATAAGTTCATAAAGACGTCCGTCCTCTTCAAATAAATATAAATCGTACAGACTTGACACAAGAAGGATGTCGCGGATACGTAAACGCATTAAATTCTGGAAACCTTGGAAACGATTTCCATAACCATGCTCAACCCAGAGGGCATCTACATTGTTCTTTACTTCTTCAAAATTTGATGGCATAGAAGAAAATCTTTAAATAATTGTTAGAAGTAATTTAGGAAATTTTTTAATTACAAACCGAAAAATTTTTCGGATTTTCATTATCTGAGAATTAAAACAGCCACACCAATGACTGCTACTATTGAACCTAGGAAACCGAGGTATGTTATTCTTTCTTTATACACAAGCCAAACAAGCGGAAGCATTGTGACAGGTACAGTCGACATTAGAGTAGATGCTATTCCAACATCAGTGTATTTAATTGCAATTAAACTGAATGTTATTCCTAAAACAGGACCAATAATACTTCCCGTAATAGTTAACCATAAAGATTTTATATCGTTAGAATATACTTTAACAGGATTAGAATATTGTTTGAAGATTATCATCACAGGTACAAAAAGTATAACAGAAGCAGATATTCTGATAAATGTTGCAGTGAAGCCATTTATTTCACCAAGCATAAAAGCTGATTTTGCAAATAAAAGACCTGCAGCCTGACCAACTGCACCGAATATTCCAAATAACAAACCGGGTAAACTCATTACTTCTTTTGAGTTATTTTTTTTATCACCAACAACAATTACAATTCCTGTTATTGTAATAGCCATACCCAATAGAGCAGTGAAGGATAAAACTTCATTCAAAAAAATAAATGCAAGTAAAGCAGTAAAAGCCGGAACAAGCGACATTAGCAGCATACTGTATCTTGCACCAATGGTTTGAAAAGCTTTAAATAAAAATCCATCACCAAACACCAATCCTATGATTCCACTTATGATTAAATAGAAATATTGCTGGTTGGAAATTTTGTTATCAATTCCAATAAAAAGATTTATGATTAACAAAAAAAACAATGCGGCAATTAGTCTGTTAACATTTAATTGCTGGCTTCCAATTCTTCTTGATGCTTCAGTAAATACAATGGACGAACCTGACCAGAGCAGGGCAGTAATTAAAGCGGCTATTTCTCCGATGAATTGCATAAAAAACCCGGTACTAAAACCGGGCTCCCAAAAGGATTAAGTTTATTTATTATAATTCACCGCACCAATTCCAAGAAAAGAAGCTGAACCACCAAGCTCTTCTTCAATTCTTATAAGCTGGTTGTATTTGGCTATTCTGTCTGTTCTACTTGTAGAACCTGTTTTTATTTGTCCTGCATTTGTAGCAACAGCAATATCAGCTATTGTCGTATCTTCAGTTTCACCGCTTCTATGGCTTATTACAGCAGTATAACCATTTTTCTTTGCAAGTTCTATTGCATCAATTGTTTCGGTAAGTGTTCCAATCTGGTTAACTTTAATAAGGATTGAGTTTGCAATGCCTCTTTCAATTCCCATCGATAATCTTTCTGTGTTTGTAACAAAAATATCATCTCCAACAAGTTGAATTTTATTTCCAATTTTTTTTGTAATTAATTCCCAACCATCCCAGTCATCTTCTGCAAGTCCGTCTTCAATTGAAATGATGGGATACTTTTCTGTCCATTTAATAAGATAATCAACCATCTCTTCAGGGGATACGAGTTTGTCGGGATTTGATTTAAAGAAATGATAAGCATTTTTTTCTTTAATAAATAATTCATTCATTGCAGGATCAAGTGCAATACAAATATCTTCACCTGCTTTATAATTTGCTTTTTCTATTGCAGTTAAAATTACTTCTATAGCTTCATCATTCGATTTAAGGTTAGGTGCAAAACCACCTTCATCACCAACAGAAGTATTATAACCTTTCTTCTTCAGGACCGATTTAAGAGCATGAAATACTTCAGCACCCATTCTTAGTGCCTGAACAAAAGATTCAGCACCAACTGGCATAATCATAAATTCCTGGAAATCGACATTGTTATCAGCATGCTTTCCTCCGTTAATAATATTCATCATAGGAACAGGAAGAACTTTTGCATTAAAGCCACCAATGTATCTATATAAAGGTAAGCCTACACATTCAGCTGCGGCTTTTGCTACTGCAAGAGAAACACCAAGAATTGCATTTGCACCAAGCTCAGACTTGTTTGGTGTTCCGTCAAGGTTTATTAAAAATTGGTCTAAGCCAGTCTGATCAAGTGCATCAAAATCAATTAACTCTTTGCAAATTTTTTCGTTAACATTATCAACAGCTTTTAAGACACCTTTACCAAGAAAACGAGTTTCATCTCCATCTCTAAGTTCACAGGCTTCGTGTTCTCCGGTTGAAGCTCCACTTGGAACAGCAGCTCTTCCAATTATTCCACATTCAAGTTCAACCTCAGCTTCAAGAGTTGGATTGCCTCTTGAGTCAAGTATTTCTCTGGCTCTTACATCAATAATTGTAGTCATTTTTTATTCTCCTAGAATGTTTAAAGTCGTAAAATCTAAAAGTAAAAATAAGCAAAAAACTTTTATGAACTCTAACACTAAATCTGCACAAGGAGATTATTACTTATCCTTTTCCATTTGATTTAGTTCTTCTTCATCAGAAATAATTTTCATAAATGATGAAACAGGCACCTGTGATGTTTTTCCATTATTAGTCCTCCAGTGTGAATTTATATCTGTCGAACTAACAGACCCATTCATAGAAAAGTCGGCAGATAAATATCCTGTCGAACCATTCTGAACACGCCAATAACTATTTCTATCAACAGCAGAAATAGTTCCATTTGCATTTGCATCGCCCGAGTATAAGCCGTACCGGCTGCTTCCCATATCCTTCATTGGGTTAGTGCCGTAAGCTTTAGTCATTGCGTTTGAAAAATCATAAAGACTGCTTGATTTACTTAAGCTTGTTGTAGCAGAGCTCATTACTGGTAAATGATTACGATGATACACAACAAGATAATAATTACCTGTAGAAATATCCGCAAAGCTAACCTGGCTTGTTCCGTCAAGGTCAACTATGGTTCCATCACTTTTAAGAAATGCTGCTCTTCTGCTAACCACTGTTGATAAAGAAGATCTTAATTCCAATAAAACCCAATCAACAACACCAGAAGGAATAGAAATTACTTTCTCATCACCTGAATAGTTCCAGGGACTACTATTATATGGATGAGATGTTGGAATATATCCATATGTATTGAGGTATGTATACAATCCTCCTGAACCATTATGAGGACCCTGGAGTAATATTTTTATATTAGCTGCAACATAATTATTGGCAAATCTTACAATCTTTAAATCTGATTCATTTGCTCCTATAGGGACTTCAGACTGATCATATCTTATTGATAAATTAAAGTTAACACCACCTTTCATAGAACCCTGGTTTGTTCCACCTGAATATACTCTTCTCACTCTTGTTTTAACCAAATCACCATTTGAATCTGTGTAATCCGTGCCGATTCCCCACAATCCAAATTCTGTTAATCCATTTGCTGTAATAATATTATTTACAGTATCAACCGTACTTGGAATTATTACAACTACTCTACCAAAATCATCAGGTAAAGTATCTGGAAAAGTTGTCAGAGAAACCCACGTAGGGAAAGTTGATCCAGTGTTAAATTTAATATATGTATCTTCACTTTCAAACTGGTATTCTTCAGCAGTGCTTGTACCGATGTATCTTTTAATTGTTCCCCTTGTAAATCTTCCAACTCCTGTTAAAGCATTAGTGCTAGTGTTTTTAATAATCAAAGTATCTTCCCTCCGCAGTTCAAAAGATGAATTATTTACACAATTGTTATAAACCGTAATATTACCTATGCTTTGCATATCGCTTGTCGCATCGAATGATACATTGTAAAAAGTATCTTCTACTGCACCTGTACCAGCAAAAGTGACAGTAGATTGACCGTAAACGAAACCATTATTGGCAAGATTTAATTTTTCTTCTTTGGTTTTAACGCTGTTAATCTGCCAGCCGCCAGTAACAATGATATTAGTTGTAGCATCAGAATTTAGGATTAAAGAACCGCGGACATTAACATCTCCAAGAACCATCAATCTTCTTAATGAATCGCTAATATTCATTCTTCCATTATTTGTAAATAACATTGAAGCCACAGTTGCCTGCTGATAAGTTGAATTAAAGTATGGATAATATGTTGAGCCTGCTTGAAATACAACACTATCACCAAATGCTGGAACTCCAGATGGACTCCAGTTACTCGCATCAAACCAGTTGGAACTTTGTCCACCAACCCAATATTTAACAAGGTTTGCACTATAACTATAGTTTAATATTTGTCCCAATTCTCCGCAAGCACAACCAAGATAGCCACTTCCATAATTGACAAGCTGGATGTCATACAAAATATTTCCTGTTTGACTTTTTTCTGCAATCCATGTTGCACCACCATCTTTAGTCCTGAATATATTTCCATTCATTGTACAAATAATTCCCGTGCTCGAATTAGGGAAGTCAATACCATAGATTGTTTCAGTTGTCGGGCTATTCAAACTGACCCAGGTAGCTCCATAATTAGTTGTCTTAAGAATTTTTCCTCCTGCTCCAGCTGCATAAGCTGAAACATCATCGTTGGTATATACGGCGTATAAATTTGTCGTTATCCCACTGTTTTGAGCAAACCAAGTATTTCCTGTATTTGTACTTCTTAAAATAACCCCACCTGCACCTACTGCATAACAGTTGGTTAAAATGTAAGAATCGACACAATATAAATCTGTAGTAATACCGCTGTTTTTTGCTGTCCATGTATTAGCGGTATCACTTGTATACAAGATTGTTCCGCCATCACCAACAACATAAGCATAGTAATTTATTATATCTGCTCCTCTAAGCGTATTTGTTGTTCCTGAATTTTTTGGGACCCAATTGGCACCACTGTCATTTGTTTTAATTATTGTGCCATTCTCACCAACTATAATTCCGAAATATTGTTTTTGATATGAAAAATCAAGTGCGTACAACCAGGCAGTTGTTCCACTGGTTTGAATTGTCCAATCATCACCACCATTAGTCGTTCTTCTTATAGTTCCGTTTTGTCCAACCACATGACCGTTTGTAGAACTTACAAAGAAAAGACTACTTAATGTATTTGTAGTGCCTGCTGTTCTGTTAAACCATTTTGTGCCAGATTTATACAAAATCAATCCACCTAAACCAACAGCCATAGCAGAGTTTTGATTTACATAAATACTTCTAAGTGAAATGGTAGTATTGTAACTTTCATCTGTCCAGGTTGTACCACCATTAGTAGTTTTAATGATTGTTCCGTTATTTCCACAAGCCATTCCATAAGTTGTACTATAAAAATGTACTCCATATAAAGATTCAGTTGTGCCGCTTGTCTGTTGTGCCCAGCTTGTTCCTCCATTAGTTGTTTTCCAAATATTTCCACCAGTTCCAACTGCATAACCAATAGCGGAAGAAGGGAAACAAACATCAGTAAAACCGAAAGAGCCATAGTCCAAATTAGTCCAACTTGAACCTGCATTAGTGGAATACATAATAAGACCACTTCCACCAACCACCACTATTGTGGTGCCTGCATACGCAACACCAGAAACATAATTCCCGCTGCCTTCAAGAAGTATAGTCCAGGTACTGCCACCATTATTACTTCCAAGAATATAGTTATAATAAGTATGTATGTAAGAATATCTTCCAATCATTACAACTGTTTTAGTATTATAATAAGCAGCATCATAAAAAGTGGTAGATGTGTTGACAGAAGATGGAATGCCTCTTAACGGAGCTTTCCATGTTTTTCCTTGGTCAGTTGTATAAGCTAGATTTTTATTGCTTCCAAGCATCATTCCTGTTGTAGTACCGTAAAAAGTCCCACCAGTTCCCAAATTAACTGAACCTGAAGTATAGTGTTGAACATACCATGTTCTGCCGTAATCAATTGTTTTAAGAAAAGTACCTCTAATGCCATAAATATAAGCGATATTGTCACCAACCATTGTTACGTGGCAGAGATCATTTCCTTGTGGAATTGGATTTTGCCATTGCCAGCTTGCGGGAGTTACATCATTTATTTTTATCGCATCAGACTCATCTCCAAATTGGAGATTTTTATCTGTTCTTGTATAATCAGGTTGTGAGAAGATTGATTGACTAAGTAAGAAATTAACTACAAAACAAATAACAATAAGTAAATAATTATTCATAGCACAATCCTTAAATAATGCTTCCTTATTACATATGTAAACTAATCAAAGACAATTTTAGAAACAAGCGGCTAATTTGTTGATGTGATTTTAATCCTGATAAATATATTTCTAAAACTCTAAACTAATTTTACGGCACTTGCTGCGAATAGACTATTTTATTAGTTTTAAGCATTAATTAAATCAATTTATTGAAAGGTCTGGATATGTTATCAGAAAAAATGGAAAAAGCTCTTAATAAACATCTGAATGAAGAATTGTATTCTTCTTATTTGTACTTGTCAATGTCTGCATATTTCGAATCAAAAAATCTTTCAGGATTTGCTAACTGGATGAAAGTTCAATATCAGGAAGAAAATCTTCATGCCATGAAATTCTATACCTATATACTTCAAAAAGGAGGAAAAGTAATTCTGCTTAAAATTGATGAACCAAAAACAGAATGGAATTCAACAGTAGAAGTTTTTGAAGACACATTAAAGCATGAACAAAAAATTACGAGTTTAATTAACAACCTTGTTGATTTAGCGGTGCAGGAAAGGGATCATGCAACTGTAACTTTCTTAAATTGGTTTGTTACGGAACAGGTTGAAGAAGAAGCGAATGTCGTAAAAATTCTGGAAGACTTAAAAATGATAGCTGACAACAGAAGCGGTTTGTTTATGATGGATAGAGAACTTGCAACAAGAACGTTTGTTCCTGATTCCCAAGCTACAGCATAAGTAAAGTAATAAATGAAAATTTTAGTCACAGGTGGAGCCGGTTATATAGGTTCTCATGTTGTTAGAGTTTTAAATCAGAAAAATTACGAAGTAATAATTCTTGACAATCTTTCAACCGGTCATATTGAATCGGTTCCACCATTTGCTGTTTTTGAAAAAGCAGATCTTTTAGAAACGAAAGCAATTGAATCAATATTAAAAAAACATCAACCGGAGGCGGTTATTCATTTTGCTGCCTTTGCACTTGTTGGTGAATCTGTTGAAGACCCGCAAAAATATTATTTGAATAATGTCTCGGGTGCTTTGAATCTCTTAAATGCTATTAAAAAATATAAAATTAAAAATTTTGTTTTCTCTTCAACTTGCTCAATCTATGGTAATCCTGATGCGGTTCCAATCTCAGAGAAAGAGCAAGACAAACCAATTAATCCATATGGAAAGACTAAACTCATAATTGAAAATGCATTAAAAGATTATGACAGTGCATATGGAATTAAATCAGTTGCTTTAAGATATTTTAATGCTGCGGGTGCTGCGTCATCTGGAGAAATTGGAGAAAGTCATAACCCTGAAACTCATCTTATTCCACTTGTTCTAAAAACTGCATTGGGAGAAAGAGAAGAAATAAAAATTTATGGAAACGACTATCCCACAACTGATGGAACTTGTATAAGAGATTATATTCATGTTGATGACCTTGCAAATGCACATGTAAAAGCTCTTGAATATCTTATAGTTGGGAATGAATCAGTTATGTTGAACCTTGGCACTGGTAAGGGAAATTCAGTTTTAGATATAATTGAAACTGCTGAAAGAATAACAGGGAAAAAAATAAAGAAGAAAATAGCACTAAGACGCGAAGGCGACCCTTCAGTGCTTGTTGCTGATAATAAAAAAGCAAAACAATTACTTAATTGGCAACCATATTATGAAATTGAAAAAATTATAGAAACTGCTTGGAAATGGCATCAAAATCAAAAATATTAGGAGTTAGATGAAAGGAATAATTTTAGCCGGTGGATCAGGTTCCAGACTTTATCCTGTTTCACAAATTTATAGTAAACAACTCACATTAATTTATGATAAGCCGCTAATTTATTATCCGCTGTCAGTCTTAATGCTGGGTGGGATTAAGGATATTCTTATAATATCGAATGACGAAACAATTCCTCATTATAAAAAACTTTTTGCTGATGGAAAACATCTTGGAATAAATATTGAATATGCTGTACAAAAAGCACCCAATGGCATTGCAGAAAGTTTTATTATTGGTGAAAAATTTATTAAGAATGATCCTGTTACTTTGATTCTTGGAGATAATATTTTTTATGGCTACCTTGATTTCTTTTATGCAGGTTTGCAAAACAAATCGGGGGCAACAATTTTTGGTTACCGTGTAAATGATCCAGAAAGATATGGTGTGGTTGAGTTTGATAAAAATGGGCTGGCAATTTCTATTGAAGAAAAACCTGTAAAACCAAAGTCCAATTTTGCCGTTCCTGGTTTATATATCTATGATAATGAAGTAGTGAAGATCAGTAAAAATTTGAAACCATCAGCACGAGGAGAACTTGAAATTACTGATGTTAATATTGAATATCTTAAAAGAGGAAAACTAAGCGTAGAAAAAATAGGTCGTGGAGTTGCATGGCTAGATACTGGCACTCCGGAGGCTTTGTTGCAAGCATCAAATTTTTTTGGAACAATAGAGGACAGACAAGGATTAAAAGTCGGTTGTATTGAAGAAATATCATATCATATGAAATTTATTTCGAAAGATGAATTTGTTGCCTTAATAAATTCAATTCCTAAGTGTAAGTACAAGGAATATCTTGAAAAAGTTCTTTTAGAAACATCTACAGGTTAATGATGGAAATAATTGAAAAACATTTGAATGGAATTCTGGTTATTAAACCGAGAGTGTTTAAAGATTCAAGGGGATTTTTTTATGAATCTTTTCATCTTAAAAGATTTGAAGAGTCTCAAATTCCTTCAGATTTTGTTCAGGATAATTTTTCTAAAAGTCAAAAAAATACAATTCGTGGTTTGCATTATCAGGTGAATCCGTTTGCACAAGGAAAACTTTGTCAGGTGATTTACGGTAAAGTTCTGGATGTTGCTGTTGATATAAGATTTGGTTCACCAACATTCGGACATTATTTCGCAATAGAATTGTCTGAAGAAAACAATTTACAGATTTATATCCCTGCTGGTTTTGCACACGGATTTTCTGTGCTTTCTTACGAAGCAGTTTTTCATTATAAATGCACAGCATATTATAATAAAGCAAGTGAACGGTGCATTTTGTTTAACGATCCCGATTTAAAAATTGACTGGAATACAAACTCACCAATCCTATCTGAAAAGGATTTGTCAGGTAAAAAATTTAAAGATATAGAAAAAGATTTTCTTTTTTAATTATCAACTTGAAGGAGTGGTAATATGAAAAAAAATAACAAATCCGTTTTCTTTACAGATTCTGAAAAACTAGAAAGTTATTCATTATCAAACCAGTTTGCTGAACATCTTGAATTTATTCTTGTAAAGGATAAAATTACCGTAGCTCCGACTGATGTTTATTATTCACTATCAATGTCAATTCGCGATAGACTTGTACGTAAATGGCTGCGTACACAACAAAAATATAAAGAAGAAGACGTAAAAAGAGTATATTATCTCTCGCTTGAATTTTTAATGGGAAGACTCCTTGGAAATGCTTTAATCAATATGGACTATTATAATGAATGTTACAGCATTCTTGAACAGGAAGGATACTCGCTTGAAGAAATAAGAGACCTTGAAGAAGATATGGGACTTGGTAATGGCGGTCTAGGAAGACTTGCTGCCTGCTTTCTCGATTCAATGGCGACTTGCGAACTACCTGCTTTTGGTTATGGAATAAGATATGAGTACGGGATTTTTAAACAGGATATTCAAAATGGTTGGCAAATAGAATTACCCGATAACTGGCTTAGTTATGGAAATCCTTGGGAAATATTTAGAAGAGAATTACAATTTCGTGTTAAGTTTGGTGGAAGAGTTGAGTTAAAACAGGATGAAAAAGGACGAATTCATTTTAGCTGGGTTGATACAGACGATGTTCTTGCCGTAGGGTATGATGTTCCTGTTCCTGGGTATAGGACCAATACAGTAAATAATCTTCGACTTTGGCAGGCAAAAGCTACTAAAGAATTTAATTTCCAGGAATTCAATACGGGTCAATATCTTGCCGCAGTAGAAAGTAAAAATAATTCCGAAAACATTTCTAAAGTCTTATATCCAAATGACACTGTAACACAAGGAAAATTTTTACGATTGAAGCAACAATATTTTTTCGTATCGGCAACTTTGCAGGACATAATTCGGAAGTATAAAATTAATCATAAAACATTTGAACTGTTTGCAGAAAAAAATGCAATTCAATTAAATGATACTCATCCCGTGGTTGCAATTCCTGAATTAATGCGTATCCTTTTAGATGAAGAAAATATAGAATGGGAAGAAGCATGGGATATTACGACAAAAACTTTTGCATATACTAATCATACTGTTGTACCGGAAGCACTTGAAGAATGGTCTGTATCTATTTTTGAACAACTTCTTCCAAGACATCTTCAGATAATTTATGAAATAAATCATCGTTTTCTTGAATATGTGAAGAAGCACTATACAAAGGATGATAATGTTATAGCTGATTTATCAATAATTCGTGAAGGTGATAATAAAAAAGTTAAAATGGCTCATCTGGCAATTATTGGATCTCACTCAGTTAATGGTGTTGCTGCATTACATACAGATATTCTAAAAGAAATTATCTTTCCTCATTTCAATAAAATATTCCCAGGCAAGTTTAAAAATGTTACGAATGGTATTACTCCACGAAGATGGTTAAAAACAGCAAACCCGTTTTTATCTCAATTAATTACGGATAAGATTGGCGATGAATGGATAAAAGATTTATCCAAAATAAAAGGAATAGAAAAACATATTAATGATGACGAATTCCTTGAAAACTGGCGTGGAGCTAAATGGTTAAACAAGAAAATTCTTATTAATTATATCGAGAAGGAATTTGAGACAACAGTTAATCCGGAGTCTTTATTTGATGTACAGGTAAAACGTTTTCACGAATATAAACGTCAGTTATTGAACATTTTGCACGTTATTACTTTGTATAACAGGATTAAAGACAATCCTTCGGGAGATTTTGTTCCTCGTACAGTTATCTTTGCGGGTAAAGCTGCTCCTGCATATTATCAGGCAAAACTTGTAATAAAATTAATTAATAACGTGGCTTCGGTTATTAATAACGATAAAGTAGTTGGTGATCGTTTAAAAGTATTTTTTCTTAAGAACTATTCTGTAACTCTTGCCGAACGAATTATTCCCGCAAGTGATTTATCAGAACAAATTTCTACAGCTGGGTTTGAAGCATCCGGAACCGGTAATATGAAGTTTGCTCTGAATGGGGCTTTAACAATTGGTACAATGGATGGAGCGAATGTTGAGATGCGTGAAGAAATTGGTGATGATAATATTTTTATTTTTGGTTTACTTGCTGATGAAATAAGAAAACTAAAAAGCGGGGGTTATAATCCTTATGAGTATTATCAGAAGAATTATGAGCTGAGAAGAGTAATTGATATGATTACCAATAATCATTTCAGCAAATTTGATGTCGGAATTTTTCAACCATTGATTCAAGGTTTAATGGAGATCGATTATTACTGCCTGTTTGCAGATTATGAGTCTTATATTCAGACTCAGGACAAAGTAAATACACTATATCTTAATAAAGATGAATGGACACGGAAATCAATAATTAATGTTGCAAGAATTTCAAAATTCTCGAGCGATAGATCGATTAAAGAATATGCAAAAAAGATATGGAATGTTAAACCTGTAAAAATTGATGAGGTTTGAATCATTTCTTAATCAGTTCAATTTAATTATTTTTGAATACGAAAAAACTAATTCTTGGAGAATGAATGAATATTGCAGTTATTGGAACAGGTTATGTCGGGTTGGTTTCCGGAACCTGTTTTGCAGAAATGGGAAATAATGTTGTTTGCGTTGATAACAATCCTGATAAATTAAAAAAACTTCAAAATGCAGAAATAACTATCTATGAGCCCGGGCTTGATGTATTATTTTACAGAAACATTGCTAAAAAAAGACTTGAATTTACAAATGATCTTAAAGCTGCTGTATTAAAGTGTGAAATTATTTTCTTATGCCTGCCTACTCCACAAGGGGAAGATGGCTCTGCCGATTTGCAATATGTTATGAAGGTTTCGAATGATATCGGAAAAATTCTATCGGAGGCTGGGGATAAAGAATATAAAATAATTGTAAACAAAAGTACCGTTCCTGTTGGTACTGGTCAAAAAGTAAGAGAAATTTTAAGTGAATATTCTCTAAAGAATTATGAAGTTGTATCTAATCCAGAGTTTTTGCGAGAAGGATTTGCAGTTGAAGATTTTATGAAACCAGATAGAATTGTCGTTGGTGCAGAATCCAAAAAAGCATTAGAAAAAATGCGAACTTTGTATGAACCTTTTGTAAGACAGGGAAATCCGATTCTTGAGATGGATACTAAAAGTGCCGAAGTTACAAAATATGCTTCAAATTCCTATCTTGCTATGAGAATTACTTATATGAACGAGCTTGCAAATTTCTGCGAAAAAGTTGGTGCTAATGTAGAGCTGATTCGTAAAGGAATGGGGACCGATTCAAGAATTGGAAAAAGATTTTTGTTCCCGGGTATTGGTTATGGTGGTTCATGTTTTCCAAAAGATGTAAATGCACTTATTAAAACTGCTGAAGAAAATAATTCGCCGATGAAAATTCTTGAAGTTGTAGATATAGTTAACAAAGCACAAAAACTTAAACTGGTTGAAAAAATTACAAATTATTTCGGAAAAAATCTTAAAGGTAAAAGATTTGCTGTGTGGGGATTGGCATTTAAACCAAACACTGATGATATGCGTGAAGCCCCTTCAATTATAATCATCAATGAATTACTAAAATTGGGGGCTTCTGTTTCAGCATATGATCCTGCAGCAAATGAAACTTCCAAATATTTCTTTAATGATAAAATCCGTTATGCAGAAAATGAATATGATGCATTGATTGATGCAGATGCTTTACTGATACTTACGGAATGGAACGAATTCAGGAATCCTGATTTTGAAAGATTAAAGAGCGGGTTAAAAGACCTTCTTATTTTCGATGGGAGAAACATCTTTTCTCCTGAGAAAATGCAGGAAGAAGGATTTAAGTATTTTAGTATTGGCAGAAAAAATGTAAATGTATAATAAATTTTTGGAGGATTAAGTTTTTAGTCCTCCATTTTTTTTATGAAACAAAAAATTAAAATTGAAAAAAAGAAGAAACGAATTCCTCTCCCTAAACAAAAACCGAAAGTAATTACGTCAAAAAAAACTTATAGAAGGGAGAAAGTGAAAACGATTAGCACCTTAAAATAATTTTCATTTTATTAATTCAACCCATCTTTCCTTAACCAAATTCCAGACAACTTTAATATCAATAGCTTCAAAGGCTTGTCTTTCAGTTTCATCTGAATAATGTTCAAGTTGCAAAGGGGATTTTATTATTCTATGAATCTCGCCATATGGTCCCCAATCAGTTGGATCTGACGAACCGAGCAATGCAATTACCGGAGTTCGTACTGCAACTGCTACGTTCATCGGACCCGTGCAGTTTGAAATAAACATTTTACAGTTTGAAATTAAAGCAGCAAGTTGTCCAACTGTTTTTGTCATTGGAGCAATGAATACATTTGAATTATTATCTTTTACGATGTTTGCAATTTCTCGTTCGTTTTTTCCCCAGGTAATTATGATGTTTACATTTAATTCTGTTGTTATTTGTTTTGCAATTTCAGCATATCTTTCAGGAGGCCAAGCACGATTAGGTTTACTTGCACCAGGATGAATGCATATCGTAGTGTCTTTGTTAAGATTGTTGAGCTTGAAAAAATGATCAGCAAATGAAGAATCTTCTTTGCTAATAAAAGTATAAGGAGTTGTATCTTCAACTTTATTTCCAAGTGCTTTAACAAAATCAAGATTTCGGTTTATTTCATGATACCTTCCTGCAGGATGATTTATTTGGATGTTATAAAATTTCATCACTCCTTTCGGACCAGCTCCAACTCGATATTTTGCTCCACATAACCTTGCAATAACAGCACAACGATCAGAAGTCCACCTTAAATTGAAAACAACATCTATTCTTTTTCTTTGTAATTGTAAAATTGTTTTGACAAGCGCAAAAATTCCTTTTATTCCACGGTCATCAATATCTTCATTAATAATTAATTCATCAACAATACTTTTAGGAGGAACAATCTGCGACATAAGTTTATTAGTTAACAGGTATATTTTAGCATTTGGAAAATTTCTTCTGATGGCTTTAATTGCAGGCGTAGAAGCCACCATATCACCAAGCGCGCCCCATTTAATGATCAATATTTTTTTTATTGACGATGGTTCGATATTCATAATTGCAAAAGTTCCTTAATTTTTTGATGTACACTTTCTACTGTAATTCCATCAAGAAAGGATTCATTTTCTTTTTCCGACAAAATCCTTTTACCAATTAAACTGTAATGTTTGTTTTCCTCGGAATAAAAATCCCAGCATTTAACATAATCAGCAGGAATTAATGATAGGGTTGCTGTTTTAACCGCAACAGATAAGTGACGAGCTGCCGAATCATTGGTTAAACACAAATTACATTTTGTCATTAATGCAGAAAGCTTATTTATGTCATCAGAAGTATCAGCTACAATAAGTTGATACGTAAAAGAATTTAATATATGCGAAACAATTTCTTTCTCTTTTGGTCCACAAAATAAAATTACTTTGACATTTGGGTGAATGCTTAATTGTTCAATTAATGCAGAATAATTTTTCCAGTGCCACACTTTACTTTTCATACTTGCACCGGGATGAATTCCGATTACTATCTTATTTTGCAGCTTATTATCGTTAAAAAATTGCATTGCCCATTCACGATAAGTGTCATTAATATAAATCTCGGTTTCTTTTGTAATTGCTGGTATATCAAATGATTCAGTTATTTTCAGATAATAATCGAGATAACTTATAGTATCTTCTTCAACACTTACACTAATGTTATTTAAATAATGCAGACTTTGTTTTTGCGGGGCAATTCGATACTTAGCTCCTGATAACCAAGCCCATAAAGTGTAACGATCACCAGCCTGCATATTTAATACAGCATCAAATTTTTGTGATCTTAATTGGCTAACGATTTTTTTTTCTTCTTTTAATCTTGCTAATCCTTTTAAGTTCTTGATTGTAAAGTCAACAGGTATTAAATTATCAAACAGAGGAGAGTTGTAAAAAAGGCTTTGAAACTCTTTCCTAAGCATTAATGTAATTCTTGCTTCCGGATAAGCTGCTCTTAGCGATTTGAAAGCTGGTGTCTGCACAACCAGGTCACCCAGGTACTTTATACTTATTACAAGTATGTTTTTAATTTTTGTTCTGTCTGTAATTCGCATAATTAATTTTTTCTTCATTGTAAATATAATTGTAAGCAAAATCTTTTTGTATAATGCTAATGATTTAGAAAATATTCTTGCAAAAAAGAGCAAATGCCTTTATATTAACAATAAGAAAATAAATTAACCTAAATAAATAAGGAAAAATATGTTAGATAACTTAGATACTAAAATTCTTTCCCTCTTACAGCAACAAGGAAGAACTAAAAGAAGTCAGATTGCGGAAGAGATTGGTCTTTCAATTCCTTCAGTAAGTGAAAGACTTAATAAACTTGAAGAAAAAGGAATAATAGAAGGTTACACAGTTCGTTTAAATAAAAAAGCTTTTGGTTATGATATTATGGCTTTTGTAATGGTGATAATGGAATCATCAAAGCATTATAAACAACTAGTGACTAAAGTTGAAAAACATCCAATGATCCTCGAATGTCATTCGGTACTTGGAGAAGGTTCTCACATCTTAAAAGTTATTGCTAAAAATTCTGAAGACCTAGAAACTTTACTAGGTGAAATTCAGGGCTGGCCTGGTGTGTTGAGTACAAAAACATATTTTGTCCTCTCTACAATAAAAGAAACAAACTCTCTGTCTATCTGAAATAAGTTTTATCTGGCGATCTTTTTTTGTACTCGATTTGAGTAAAGTGAATTTATTAATTATTTAAAAGGAAAAGTATTATGGCAAAAAATTCTTCTACAATTATGAAAGTGTTAAAGTATGTTAAAGATAATAAGATATTATTTCTTGATTTGAAGTTCATGGATTTTCCGGGACAGTGGCAGCATTTCTCAGTTCCTGTTACGGAATTAAGTGAAAGTTCATTTGAAAATGGTTATGGTTTTGATGGTTCATCTATCCGTGGATGGAAAGCAATTAATGAAAGTGATATGTTAATCATCCCTGATCCGGAAACGATGTTTGTTGATCCATTTGTTAAAGCGCCGACAATAAGTCTTATTTGTGATGTATATGAACCAGCTACGAAAGAAAAATATTCCCGTTGCCCGAGAAATATTGCACAAAAAGCTGAAGCATATTTGAAGTTGACAGGTATTGCAGATACTGCTTATTATGGACCTGAGGCAGAATTTTTTGTTTTTGATGATGTCCGTTTTGATTCTGAACCGAATGGAAGTTTTTATTATGTTGATTCTGTTGAAGGGAAATGGAATAGCGGTAGAGAAGAAAATCCGAATCTTGGTTATAAAATTCGTTATAAGGAAGGATATTTTCCTGTTCCTCCGACTGATGCATTGAATGATTTAAGAAACGAAATGGTCATTAATCTTATGAATTGCCGAATTCCAGTTGAAGCACAACATCACGAAGTTGCTAGCGGTGGACAATGCGAGATAGATTTACGTTTTCAACCTTTACTTAAGGCTGCAGATCAATTATTGATGTTTAAGTACATTGTTAAAAACACAGCTAAAATGAATAACAAAACTGTAACATATATGCCTAAACCTATATTTGGAGATAATGGAAGCGGTATGCATGTTCATACTTCTTTATGGAAAAAAGGTAAGCCTTTGTTTTACGGAAATGGTTATGCAAACTTGAGTGAAATGGGTTTGTACTTTATTGGTGGACTGTTGAGACACGCTGGTTCATTGCTTGCATTTACAAATCCAACAACAAACTCTTACAAACGATTGGTTCCGGGTTATGAAGCACCGGTAAACCTTGCATATTCAATGCGGAACAGGAGTGCAGCAATACGGATTCCAATGTATTCAACAAATCCAAAAAGTAAACGGGTTGAATTCCGATGTCCTGATGCAACAAGTAATCCTTATCTTGCATTCTCGGCAATATTGATGGCGGGATTGGATGGAATAATAAACAGGATTGATCCGGGTGAGCCGCTTGATAAAGATATTTATGATATGGAACCTGAAGAGCTTAAGGGTGTTCCATCAACACCGGGAAGTTTAAACGAAGCTATGAATGCTTTAGAAAAAGACCATAACTATTTGCTTAAGGGTGATGTATTTACTCCTGATGTAATAGAAACCTGGATAAAGTATAAATTTGAAAAAGAAATTAAACCAATGGCATTGCAGCCTCATCCTTATGAGTTTGCTCTGTATTATGACTGCTAAGAACAGAGTGATTTATTGTTAAATTAATGCCATCTGAGTTCAGGTGGCATTTTTGTTTAAGTTACTTTTTGTTTCATCAATTACTTTTTTTAGGTGTTCGAGTATTTCTATTATAGTTTTATTACAAGATAGTATAGTAGAATTAGATACTAATGTAGTAATATTCTATGCTTATATAGTAGGAAACTATACTTTGAGGAGAAGGAAGAGATTTTAGTTTTCATTTTTCACCTTATAAGCTTAGCCATTTTTTCCAGACTTCAGGTTGATAACCAATTGTAACTTCTCTACCGTTTCTTACAATCGGAGTTTTAAAAAGCAGTGCATCGTTAAGAAGTTCTTCTTCAATATTAAAACTCATATATGCAAGATTTCTCTTTCGGAATTGAGTGCTTTCACGGTCAATTAATTCATCAACGGGAATGATTTTAGAAATGTTATCAAGTTCTCCTTTTGCAATTCCTTTTTCAGTTAAATCTCTAAAATGAAATTGAATTCTTCTTTCTTTGAAAAAGCGTTCAGCTTTTTGTGTTTCTTTACATTTTTTTGTTCCGAAGATTTGAATGTTGACAGCCATAAATATTCCTGTTTTAATCTTTATGTATTTCCTGCGTTCTTTTAGCACGTGGGAAGCGGCTTTTTATTCCGTTATCTGAGACTACAGCAGTTCCAATGATTGAATATTTGTATTTGATTACTACCTGTCCTCTTAGTCCTGTTTCTCTTTTGATTATCCCACCTTCAAGATATTTTTTTAGTTCATTATTGTCTTGAAGAGTGATTATTTTTTTTGAAATATATTTTTGAAAAATCTCTACTGCATTTGTGTGAAGTATGAACTTTTTGTTTTTATCTATCGAGCCGAACTTTATACCAATACGAGTGAATTTATCTGGATAATCATCAACCCAGTTTGCATCAACAAAGAAAATATCATTTGTCTTTACTATGTATTTGTAGTTATGGAAAATATTTTCATTAATTCCAAACTCATCATTCAACTGAGAAAAAAAATGAGAAAGCTTATTATGTGGAGTAAAAATTATTGAAGGGGTTATTTTTTTTATTTCAGAATTAGGCTGGGTGTATTCTGTTTTTCTGAGCTTAACAAGAAAGAATCCCTCTGAATTTATTTTCCATGGGATTATTCTTTTGGCTTTGTTCAAATTTTTTATGAAGGAATTTTCTTTGAAAGAAGTAAAGGCTTCAACAGAATTAACTGGCACTTCTACGGGTACAATTTCAAGGGGATACTTTGAACAGACTTTATCAATTACCATTTCATTTTCTTCAATAGTCATTGTACAGGTTGAGTAAACAATTTCACCACCGGGTTTACACATTTTAACAGCAGCGACAAGCAGTTTGTATTGCAAGTCTGATAAATTTTTTACTCTATCGACTGACCACCAATTGCTTACTTCTCCCTTTTTTTGAATAATACCAAGACCGCTGCAAGGAGCATCGACAAGAATTTTATCAAAATGATTCTCATAATATTGTTGAAGCCATTCACCTTTTGTATGCATTATTCCCGCATTTGAAATGCTCATTCTGTCGATATTATAAACAAGAGATTTTAATCTGTCCATTTGCACTTCATTAGCAATGAGTGTTCCTTTATTATTCATCATTTCGGCAAGTTGTGTAGTTTTAGAACCTGGGGCAGAACAAAGGTCGAGAACAATATCATCATGACAAGGAGAAAGGACAAGCGGTGGAACCATTGAAGAGAGGCTCTGGATATAATACTTGCCGGTTATGTGTTCAATCGTTTTGCTTAATAGTTTATTTTCATCTGAGATTATTTTTAAAGCACCGGGAATGGATTCGATTTTTTCTGAGTGAATATTATAATCTTTTTGAAGTAGTTTCTGCAAATCCTGAACAGATATTTTTAATCTGTTAACACGAATATATTGGTTTGTGTTTTGCGAAATGAATTGTAAATAATTTTCAACTTCTTCATTACCAAAAAGTTCCTGAAGGTAGTTAATAATTTTATCGCTGACATTAGAGGTGTTTTGGTTCAAGATTTACTCACTTAAAATTTTTTCATAAAATTTTTCATATCTTGGAATAATTACACTTTTATCGAAGAGAGTAACAGCCCTGTTTCTTGAGTCTTCGGCAAAACGTTTGTATTTTTTTTCGTTAGTAAGTAAGTCGAGTGCATATTTTGCCATGCGTTCTATATCACCAATTTCAGCAATGAACCCTGTTTTATTATGGAGAATTAATTCCGGAAGTCCACCCACACTTGAGCTAATGACAGGCAAACCACAAGCCATTGCTTCAAGAGCGGCAAGTCCAAAACTTTCTGATTGAGATGGAATTAAAAACAAATCTGAAGCGGTGAGAATATCAGTTAATGCTTCCTGCTTTCCCAAAAAGATTACTTTTCCACAAAGGTTAAGTTCTCTGCAAAGTTTTTCGCATTCACTTCTGTCCGGTCCATCACCGACAAGGACCAGTTTTGATGGAATTTGTTTTTCAATTGTGCTAAAAAGTTTAATTGTATCGGGTACTCGTTTGACCTGCCGGAAGTTTGAAGTATGGACAAGAATTCTTTCTCCATTAGGAGCAAGATGTTTTTTAAGGGGAGAATCAGTTGCTGGTTTATATACTTCTGAATCAATAAAGTTATGAATTACTTCAATATCTTTTTCGAAATCATAATTTGTTAGAGTTTTTTCTTTAAGATATCTTGATACAGCTGTTACGCCATCACTTTGTTCAATACTAAAGCGGACAAGATGATTGAAAGATGGTTCAAGTCCAACTAAAGTAATATCTGTACCGTGAAGAGTTGTAATAACTTTTAATTTTTTTTGTTTTGCAAGTACTTGTTTAGCAAGATAAGCACTCGTAGCATGAGGAATGGCGTAATGAACGTGCAGCAAATCAAGATTTTCAAAAGTAGCAACTTCAACCATTTTGCTTGCAAGAGCAAGACTGTAGAGATTGAATTCAAACAAAGGATAATTACTTGTTTCAACTTCATGAAAAAAAATATTTTCTACGTAATGAGTAAGTCTGAAGGGAACTGCATAACTAATAAAATGTACCTCGTGACCTTTTAAAGCGAGTTCTTTTCCCAGTTCAGTAGCAACTACACCGCTTCCGCCGTACGTTGGGTAGCAAGTTATTCCTATTTTCATAAAATTTTTTCCATTTAATTTGTCTTTAAGTTTTGATTAATCAAAAGAAAAATAATTATTCTTTTTATATTAAACTATTAAAAATCATTTTTAGTTTTAAACAGATTACATTGTGAAAATATTAGTAATTGGACATAGTGTTGAAGACCATATTCTGTTTAGAGGGAAACAGGAAAATGTAAAACCCGGGGGAATTTTTTATTCCACTGCTGCAATGAATTACTTCAAAGAAAAAGAGGATGAAATATTTTTGGCAACTTCTATCTCTGAAAAAAATTACGGACTATTTGAGTTTTTATATAAAGATATAAATCAAAAATATTTTTCTAAAGTTGAAGCAATTCCATCTATTCATCTTACAGTCTTTGAAGATAAGGAAAGACACGAGAAATATGAGAATCTAACAAATAAACTTGATATACGTTTTGAGGAATTGGGTCAGTTTGATGGAATACTTATTAATATGATTACCGGTTTTGATATATCAATTGATGACCTGAAAAAAATCAGCGAAAATTATAAAGGAAGAATTTATCTTGATGTGCATAGCCTAGCACGGGGCATGGATGAAAATTATATCAGAAATTTTAGAAAGATTCCTGAATTTAACAGATGGAATTCTGCAGTTGATATAATACAAGTAAATGAAAATGAAATGTTGACTCTAACCAACGAAACTAAAGAAGAGAAAATTGCGGAAGAAATTTTAGGCTTAGGTGTTAAAATATTTATTGTAACAAAAGGACATTCGGGAGCTAAATTGTATTTTCGCAATAAAAATATTATAAATGTTATTAATGAAGAACCATTAAACGTTGAAGTGGTTAATAAAATTGGCTGCGGTGATGTTTTCGGTGCAGTGTTTTTTTATTCTTACTTGAAAGAAAATAATATTGAAAAATCTATTAAACTTGCAAATATTGCAGGTGCTTGTGTTACAACTTACAAAGATGTTAAAGATTTAGAAAAAATTAAAGAAGATGTTTTCAAACGATATAATTAAAAAGCGAATTCTTGTTTTTGGTTCTAATGGAATGCTTGGCTGCAGAATTACAAGATTCTACCAAAAAAACAGTAATGTGGAATTGCTTTGCTCTTCGTTTGAGGATGAATCATTTTATGATGATGTCAATTATATTCAGACTGATATTACGAAAAGGGATGAAGTAAAAAAAATTGTGTTCGACTTTTGCCCCGATGTAATTATTAATGCCGCAGCTTTTACTAATGTTGATAAATCAGAAACCGAGAGAGAGCAAGCATGGAAATTAAATGTAAAAGCAGTTGAATATATTGCTGAAATGACACGTACGATCGATGCACATTTGATTCATATTTCTACAGACTACATTTTTGACGGGATTAAAGGACCTTATCTTGAAACAGATAAACCTAATCCGCTTGGTTATTACGGTCGCACAAAACTTGCAAGTGAAAATGTTTTATTGATGAGCGGGATAATGTTCACAATACTAAGAACAAATGTTTTGTACGGTATTGTTCCAAAAGGACGACCTGATTTTGTAAGATGGGTATTTAATGAACTTAGTGCAGAAAGAAATATCAGAATTGTAACAGATCAGGTTAATAATCCTACTTACATTGATGACCTTGTACAGGGAATTAGTAAAGTTGTTGAATTCAGAAAGAGCGGCATTTACAATATAGCCGGGAAAGAATTTCTTAACCGTTTTGAATTTACAATGAAGATTGCTGATTTCTTTTCACTTGATAAATCGCTGGTTATTCCGATCATAACACAAGAATTAAAACAACTTGCTAAAAGACCACTTAATTCTGGTTTGATAATATTTAAAGCAGAAACTGAACTTGGTTATAAACCTATAAGTATAATTGATTCTCTTGCTGCAATGAAAAGAGAACTTGAACTATGACCTGCTTTAAGTTCATAACTTTTTGTGTCATAATTTTTTTCTCTTTTACAAGGCATGTATATTTGCAGCAGGAGAAGTTCCCTGATTGGGCAAAGGGAATAGTGTGGTACCAAATTTTTCCTGAAAGATTTTGTAATGGCGATACGGCAAATGATCCGGTTGCGGAAAAAGTTTTTATTCATTCTGGCTATATGAACAAAGATTGGAAAATTTCAAGATGGACTTCAAACTGGTTTGGACAGAATGAATGGGAAAAAAAATCGAACAGAAAATTCCGCGATAATCTTTTTTTAAGAAGATACGGTGGAGATATAAAGGGAATAATAAATAAGCTCGATTACCTGAAAGAACTTGGTGTTGGGGCAATTTATCTTAATCCTGTCTTTGATGCAGTTTCTCTTCATAAATATGATGGCTCAACTTATCATCATATTGATGTAAATTTTGGGACCAATCCCGAAGAAGATAGTCAATTGATTAACAAAGAGATTCCTGATGATGCTTCAACGTGGAACTGGACTTCTGCGGACAAATTATTTCTTAAACTAATTGATGAAGTTCATTCAAGAGGAATGAAAATAATTATTGATGGAGTGTTCAATCATACAGGAACACAATTCTGGGCTTTTCAGGATATAATAAAAAACGGAAAAAATTCTAAATATGCAGATTGGTACAAAATCAAATCGTTTGACGACCCGAAGACTAAAGAAAATGAATTTGATTACAAAGGCTGGTGGAATGTAAAATCACTGCCTGAGTTTAACAGAACCGAAAATGATTTGCAAAGTGAAGTTAAAAAATACATTTTCAATTCAACCTGCAAATGGATGGATCCGAACAAGGATGGTAATCCTTCTGATGGAATTGACGGATGGCGGCTTGATGTGGCGAATGAAGTTCCCAAAGGTTTCTGGAAAGATTGGAATGAATTGGTGAAGAGTATAAACAGTCGGGCAATAATTATTGGAGAACTATGGGATTTTTCTCCCGACCTAGTATGTGCAAATGGTGTATTTGATGCCCTGATGAATTACAATTTTGCGTATGCAGTAAAAGATTTTTTTATTGCTGATACATCAAAAATAAAAACATCTGAATTTATAAAACGACTTGAGCAGATTGAAAAAACATATCCAAGGGAAAATCTGCATCTGCTTCAAAATCTTTTAGATTCACATGATACCGAACGACTTGTCTCAATGATTGCTAATCCCGACAGAGGTTATGACCGAGATGCAGATGAAAGAAATCCAAATTACAATCCAGCAAAACCCTCTTCGCAATTTTATGAAAAAATGAAAATGATTGTAGCTTTCCAGATGCTTTATAAAGGCGCACCAATGATCTATTATGGAGATGAAGCTGGAATGTGGGGTGCAGATGATCCTCACGATAGAAAACCAATGATATGGAGTGAATTAATTTATGATGATGAGATAATAGATTCATCATCAGGGTTTCAAAAAGGATATGGAAAATATAAAGTATATGTTAATGATGACCTGCTCGATTACTATAAAAAAATAATTGCTATTCGGAATAAGAGCAAAGCCATTAAATCAGGTAATGTAAGTTTTGTTTTATTTGATGATGAACATCGCGTATTTGCGTTCAAAAGAGGTTATGAAAATGAAAATATTTTAGTTGTGTTCAATTTAGGAAATAATTCTTGTCATTTTAGTTATGAAGTAAATACAAGTAAAATTTTTAAAGTTGAATTTGAAAACGCAATTCCTTTAACCGACACAGAAATTAAATCGATATTAAAACCCAATTCATTTGAAATTTATAAGTACTGAGAGTTGTTTTGTTACTAGATAAGTATAAAGGCTTTATAATTGATCTTGATGGCACAGTGTACCGTGGCGATAAATTAATTCCCGGGGCAGCTACTACAATCAATTTGCTTAAACAAAAAGAGAAGAAAATAGTTTTTGTGTCAAACAAAACAACGGAAAACGCAGTTGATTATTATCGTTTTTTAAAAAAACATAAAGTAAAAGTCGAAAAACACGAAGTAATTAATGCAACGATTATCGTACAGAATTATCTTTCTGTGAATTTTCCCAGATTAAACTTTTTTGCTATTGCTGAAAAAAAATTTGTAAATGAAATAAAAAAAAGCGGGTTGAAGTATACCGATAATCCAGATGAAATTGATATTCTTATTGTATCTCTTGATAGAACTCTTGATTATAAAAAACTTGAAATAGCGGCACACAGTCTTGAAAAAGGAGCAAGATTTTTTGCTGCAAATATTGATGACACTTGTCCTGTTGAAGGCGGGGAGATACTTGATGCAGGTTCTACAATTTCTGCTCTTGAAAAAAGAACTCACCGTAAACTTGAGTTGAATTTCGGGAAACCATCACCATTTATTATGGAAGAAGCAATGAGTCGGTTAAACCTTAAATTAAAAGAGGTATTGTTAATCGGCGACAGGCTGGAAACAGATATTGCAATGGGAAATAATTTTGGAGTTGATACCGCACTAGTATCAACGGGCATAAAAAATTTCCTGAACGGAAATTCACTCATCAAACCAAAGTTTAAATTAAATTCTATTAAAGACCTTACGTTTTAGTCAGTTTTTAGCTTAATATCTCTCTTTTTATCCATTCCCCTACGAATAAATAAAATACCTGTATTCTTGTTTTAAGGCTTATAATCTCTTAATTTTGAGGCACAAAAAAATAATAATGGAGAACAGATGAAACGCTTTTATATTTTTATTTCAGCTCTTTTTATTCTTGCAATGATGTTTACAGGTTATCAATGCTCTTCAACAGAATTAACAAGTGCTAAATTATATATACAGCAAAAAAACTTTGATAAAGCTTTAGATGCCCTTAAAAAAGAAACTGATAAAAATCCTAAAAGTGATGAAGGATATTATCTTATGGGTTATATCTTTGGAGAGAAAGAAGATTATGATAATCTGATTTCTTCTTACAATAAATCACTTTCTATAAGCAAAAATTTTGAAAAAGATATTGAAAATTCTAAAAAATATCACTGGGCACAATTGTTTAATAAAGGAGTTGGATTTTACCAGAGAGCTACCAATGTGAAAAATGAGGATAGTGTCAAAATGTATTATGACAAATCAGTTTGGGCTTTTAATTATGCAATAAAACTTGAACCGGATTCTGCTGATACATATAGAAATTTATCACTGGTTTATATTAGTCAGGGAAAATACGATGATGCAATCCCTAATCTTGAAAAACTTAATTCGAAAAAGAAAACTCTTGATGGTATAAAATTTCTTGGGGAAATTTATTACAACAAAGGTCTCTCAGTAAGAAATGAATATGAAAAAAACAAAGTTGCTGCCGATAGTATTAAAGCAATTGAATATTACAATAAAGCAATAAGTACATTAGAAGATGGAAGAAAAATTTATCCAAACGATTCTGAAATTCTTCTCTATCTATCGAATGCCTACATTGGTGCCAACAAAATTGATATAGCAATAAAATCCTTTAAAGCTGGTGTTGAACAGGAACCTACAAATAAATTATACAGATATAATTATGGTGTTCTTTTATTAGGAGCAAATGATTTTGAAGGTGCTGTTGAACAATTTAAAAAAGCTCTGGAAATTGATCCTGAATATCTAAATGCCACATATAATCTTGCTGTAACTTATGTTAAATGGGGAGCTAAGATAGCAAAAGATGCTGATGCTTTAGGCAAAGAAGATCCTGAAGCTAAAGTAAAATATAATCTTGCTTTACCATATCTTGAAACATATGTACAGAAAAAAACTGACGAAGCAGCCATTTGGGAACTGCTTGGCAAAGTATATTCAGTACTTGGCACGACTGATAAAGCTTTTGATGCATTCAATAAATCCGATGCTTTAAGAACGGCTAATGAACAAAACCTCAAAATTGGTATGCGTGAAGAAGATGTAGTCAAAATGATTGGTACACCAGATCAGAAAATAGAAAGCGTTTTTCAAAATATAAATGCTACAAGTTATTACTACAAGAACATAAGTTTAATAATTTACTGCTCTGATAATAAAGTTATTGGATTTACAAAAATATCTGGGAAATGATAGTATGTCAAATAATTCAAATCAACCACAACCACAGCAGATAAACATAGAACTTGGTGAAAAAGAAGCCGAAGGAATTTATTCTAATTTAGCAATCATAACACATTCTCCTGCTGAATTTATAATAGATTTTACAAGAATTGTTCCCGGCATTCCTAAAGCTAAAGTTCATGCAAGAATTATTACCACTCCTCAGCATGCCAAAATGTTGATGCGAGCATTGAAAGATAACATTGATAAATTTGAAACAAGATTTGGAGAGATACACACAGACAATCCTCCTGATCAACAGTTTGGATTTATTCCTCCCATAAAGCAGGAAAAGATAAATTAAATTTTAAGGCTTCAGAATTCCTGAAGCCTTTTTTTTAATATTTTCTTGTTTTTTCATTACAATTTAAGGAATTTACCGCCTGCAATTACCAGAATTAGAATTATTTCATTGAAAAGGATAAAAAAATTAATTTCTGTAATTTTTGTAATCTTGCTTTTTGTTTTTCAAGCTTGTGAGATTAAAAATCCTGTTATGCCTTTATGGGATGTAGACCTTAATATTCCTTTGATGAACAGGAAATATGAACTTACTGAAATAATAGAAAAAGATTCGACCATAATCAAATCTTATCATGACCCAACTAACCTTGGTTTGTTATATTATTATGATACTGTTGATGTTAAACCTGTAATAGTTGGGGACAGCATTACCTTTAAAGAAGTTAATTCGAATATTAACGTAAGAGTACCGTCAATTCAAATTACAAATCCTGCAGAAATAAACAGAACAATTCTTCTTACAAGATGGACATTCGTTCAACCAGGAACGAATACCATTGTTCCGGCAATTGTTAATCAAAATATTTCAGAACCAATTAACCGAATACCTGAGTTTCGTTCAGCAACATTTAACAGCGGCTATCTGAAAACAAGCATAACAAACAATAATGGTCCTTTCGTCATTGTAATAAACAGGATAAGCATTTTGAATGCATATACAAATTTTGTTATTCTTGATTCTATTACTGCAATAAGCATCTCAAATTCTTCCACTGCAAATATATTTTTTAGTTTGGCTAATAAAACTATTCCCGATAGCTTGAAAATTAATCTAACATTATCAACTCCTGGAAGCGGGGGGAGTTCAGTTTTTATTCCTTCCAATGCTAATACAGGACTAAAAGTTTCATTTGAAAATTTAAATGTTAAATCTGCCACTGCAATTTTTCCACTACAAAATTCCTTTATACAGAATTTTGACATTCTCCTTGATGACTCATCTTACTTTACTAATTTGATTTTCAGTAAAGGATGGTTTGACATTTTCTCTTATAATGGAATTGATGCTGATTTAGATGCTATAGTCAGCTTTCCAACTTTGATTTCTTCATCAGGGAAATCGTATGACACTCTTATTGCTCTTAGCAGAAGAGGAACTACAGGAGCGAATAATCACTTTATGATAAATCCATTAACAGGTTATCAGATTAGCAGCAACAGTCTTGTTAATACTGTACCTGTAAAGATTACGGTTCAACCTAAAAGCAGCACTCAACTAAGAACTGTGTCGGTTGGAGATAGTGTACTGGTAAATATTCAACAGCGTTCAGCAACAATGAAATATTTTGCAGGAAAACTAAAACCATCGCAATTGGAATCGCGTAATACATATTTCAAACTTGATATGAAAGATTTTTATAAAAAATTTTCTTACAATCAATTGAATCTGAAAGAGGTTATTACTGATTTTAATTTTTATAGCTCAGTTAATTTCAATATTAATTTCAGAGGCATATTAACAGCTACTAATGGAATTCAAACTCATATATTAAGTATCCCGTTAAAAAATTTGCATCAGGGTTCAAACTTATTTTCTATTAATAAGACGGATATGGCAAATTTTCTTAGCGGCTTTTCGACTAAGTTTCCTGATTCAATACTTGTTACAGGTGATGGATTGGCAAACCCGAATTATGCAACTGGTTCAGCGTGGGATACAAATTCTGTTTCAGGAAATTTAGAATTGGAAATTCCATTGAACATGGGAATAGGAGAAGGTTTTATTACAGATACGATAGCTGTTGATTTCGTAAAAACTGATAGAGAAATGATTAGCAATATTCTTTCTGCTGAATTGAATATTGAAATATCAAATGCGTTACCATCTGGGGTTGTTTATAAAGGAATACTTGTTGATTCTGCATATAATTTTTTAGAATATCTTCCAACCGGCAGTGATTCAATAATTGCAGTTGCAGCTCCAGTCAATCCAAATGGAGAAGTAATTAGTTCTGTAGAAAACAGTACAAAACTATTTTTTTATGGAGATGATGTTAAAAAAATTCTTGATGCAAAATATATAATCTCAAAAGTCCGTGTTAATACAACTTTGCCAAATGCATCGCCGGTTAAATTCAGAACAAGTGACTTTTTCAAGATTAGAATTTATGGTAAAGTAAATTATAAAATACACTAACAATCATTGAAAAATTGTTTAATCATATTGTCTCTCGTCTTTGGATTTTCTTATAAAGTTCATGCACAAGGCGGTGGCTCAATAAGCGGTTACGATGCAACCTCTTCGGCGTTTGGAAAAACATCAACAGCTATTTCTACTGGGCTGTTTGCGGTCGGAAAAAACCCCGCTAATATTTTAAATGTAAAAAAATACTGGGAAGTTGTTTCTGTATTTCCTTTACCAAGTTTTAACTTCAGAGTTGGAACCGATTTTATAACGTTAAAAGACTATAACTATTATTTTTGCGGTGTGACCGATGCACAGAATAAAAAGACTGGAAGATATTTATCGCTTGATGATAAAGAAAAATTAAAATCCATTTTTGAAGGCGGTGAATTAATTTTTACAGATTTATCAGCACAGATTTTTTCGGTTCTGTATAAACCCAATACTTCTATTGGTGCTTTTGCTTTTTCAATTTTTGATGTCGCTTCAGCAAGTATGAATTTCCCGCAGGATATAATTACTCTAGGACTTTATGGTAATGATATAAGCAAAGTTTTTAATTTTAATGATGCTGATTGCAGCGCCTGGTGGATTAGAAAATATTCTTTTTCATATGCAAAAAATTTCCCTGACCTTGTTCCTAAATACATGAAAGAACTTTCTATAGGAATTTCTTGCAATGTTGTTACAGGTTTTGCTTATGCAGGGATTAATGAGGTTGATGTTACAACAGGAACGTCTTTTAAAAATGAAATAATCGGTAAAAGTAAGTTTATTGCTTATTCTTCATTTTCAAAAAGTTTGAACGTTGAATACGATTTTGAAAATGTGAGTGAAAAGAAAAGATACAGCTTTAACCTGTTTCCTTCTCCCGCTGGTTTTGGTTTTGGATTTGACTTTGGTTTTAACCTTAATGTAAATGATGTTACAAGAATAGCCTTGGCAGTTACAGATATAGGGAAAATAAAATGGACTGAACGAGTTGCAGAATTTTCTTCGAACAGTGATTTGTTCCTTGATGATATAACCAACAAAAAACAAAGGGATTCCCTTGTTGATAATCTTTTTGGTGATGGAAAATTTGTTGGTTCAATTATTACAGATTTACCAACTGCATTAAGATTTGGTTTTTCTCTTCAACTAAATAAACCAATGAACTATGCAGGAAAATTTTTGTTTGCTATGGATTATAACCAGGGATTTAATAATCAACCCGGAAATAGTAAGATTGCACGTTTTTCATTTGGTCTGGAGTGGGTTCCGCCGAACTGGATATTTGCATTCCGCACCGGCTGCTCTTTAGGTGGGTACGATAAATTTGGCTGGGCTTTAGGACTTGGTATAGAATCCGGTTTGCTTGAATTTAATTTTGCTCTGCCTGAATTTCAATATTTGTTTACTCCAGATAAAGCAAAGAAAATTGCCTTCTCTTGCGATTCTCGATGGAGATTTTAATTTTAACACAGTGAAATATTTTTACTAAAGATATTTACTGCCCAGAATCTTTCGTTTTACTTATTTCTTTTTCCCCACAATGTTTTTGCGGTTGCACATACTTTATTATTGCTTTTTGTTTTTATTGTGTGTGCAAATGAATTTTCAGCGTCATCTTTTTCTGTATAGGAAATGATGGTGTCTTCATACTGAGCTTCAGAAATAAAACGACCGTCAATTGAGTGCAGAAAATAGTTATCAAAAATCTCTTCCGGAATCGATTCCATTAACCATTGTAAATACCTTATGTTATTTACATGCTGGTATGAGTCCACATCATAACGGTTAATCATAAACTCTTTAATTTTGGTTGATGAGTCGATGGCTTTTATTTTTGCTATAATATCGTGATTTACACATTCTTCATCATAATGAGACCACTTCTCTTTTATTGAATCCAGTATTTGAATTGGTCTTCTTCTTTTTATATCAAAGAAAACCCACAAACCTTTTGCCCGACCGATAATATTTTTCTGTTCATCATAAATAATATTTTGCCTTATGCCTTTAATTGCACTATAACCGGAAAGCCATGTTCTGATTGTAATTTTTTCTTTGTAAATAGGATAGCGTTCCATTTTCATAAAACCCGAAAGCAAAACCCAGCCTATATTTTGTTTTTCAAGATCGTACAAACTTTGATTGATTGAAAGGCAATGATCAGCGGCAGTTTCTTCAAGCAGGGTTAAAATAGCAGTGGGAGATGCTTCTCCGAATTTATTCATCTCGAAATATCTTAACTCAATCTGTTTCTCAAAATAATTATCCAATTTACTCTCGTTTATAAATAATATTGAAATGTTCGTCACCAAACCGGTGATATTAATTAATTGCTGCGACTAAAATAGCTGAGGTTAGATAATGGAGAAAGGCAAAACTTCTGGATTGAAAAATGTACTGAAAAAAAGAACTAATTAATTCATTAGATATATCACATTTTAAAACCTCTTCCACCAGTCCATATATTAAAAATATTATAAGTAGACCTGCAACTATTCCCATTGTAATCCAAACTCCAGAAAAACATGTTTTTCCAAAATCAAATTTTTCTTCAGCTAACTTTCTTATTTCATCCGCAGACAATGTAATTAATTTATCATTTTGGAATAGTTGTATTGTATCAGGTTTGGAAAAATTAATTTCATTTATATTCTGAACAATAAATTCCCTATTATCTTTTAGTATAATCCTTATTCTCGTCTCATGTTGAATATTTGAAAAGTCATTATTTGAAACCGAGAAATAAGAAAAACAGCCAGTGAAATTTGTGCTAAAACATAAAAACACAGATAAAAATTTAATTAAGCTATAATTTTTCATTTTATCCATTCTTAAGATGTAACGACAATGCTACAAAAACTCCTTATTATTTTTGTTGCATAACGACATTGCCGCTAACCGGCTGCCCAGAAAAGCAATGCAACTTTGAAAAACGGGTTATGCTAGATAATATTTTTAATACGATTATTTAATTCTTTTAATCGATTTTCAGTAATTCTATAGAAATCCATATTAGCCAAACTAGGAGAAATGATTCCCCCACCATCATGTATTTTAAGTGCCTTGGAATATCTATCGGAGATAAATTCAGTCTGTTCATTTCGCAACTTTTCTTTCTCCTTTTATGGAAGAAGTTCAAATAATTTTACATAGCTTACGAATAATTCGCCATCAGAAACAAAACATAAATCAAACATAACTACTATTCAAATAAAAAAACAATCGTTTGAGAAAATTAATATGGTTTGCAGACCAGGTAATTTGAATAAAGATGACAGACTATTGTTTTATGCGGCTTAAATTAATTAAAGCACCAACAAAGAAAAGTAAATTAACAAACCAGGCCGTTAATAATGGATCAAGAGCACCATTCTTGCCAAATGCTTCTACTATCTTCATCATACCAAGATAAATGAAAGTGATAAGAATATTAATTCCAAACTGTAATGCAAGTCCACCTTTACGTTTATTTGCAGAGAGAGGCATACCAAACAACACAACAATAAGACTCGCAAAAGCAAAAGAAAATCTTGTATGATATTCAATCATAATCGAGGTTGGATCATTACCGGCTTTTACTTTTGTGTCTATTAATCTTTTTAATTCACCAAGATTCATTTCCTGAATTTTCTGTTGCTTAAATGCCAGATCGTTAGGGAGAAAGTTTAGCCCAGTTATTTCTTTGGAATTAAAGTATTCAACCTTTTCGTTATTGTCATTAAAAACTCTAATTGTACCATTATAAGCAGTCCAAATTTTTCTAAGCGTGTCAAAAGCCATTCTCTGTGCATCAATTCGTTTAGTCATATGGGTTAAGTTGTTTCTATCAAATTCCTGTATAGTTAAACGGATAGCGGCATTATTTTCTTCATCAAAAAAGGAAATGTTTACAATGCGATTGTAAGAGTCTTGGAAAAAGATATTGCTTCCGGCAAACTCAATACCTTTTTTAAGATAATTTCTTTCTATTTCCAGTTTTTCTTTATTTGCCTTTGGAACAACATAACCACCAAAGTAAATAGAGATAAAACTGATAACGAGAGTAACAAGAATAACCGGTACCATAAACCTGTACATACTTACTCCACCAGCTTTAACAGCGGTTATTTCATTTAATCCAGACATTTTTCCAGTAATAAACAAAGCAGAAAAGAGTACAGCCACAGGAGTAATTAATTTAATAATCTCTGGAGCGAACAGAAAATAATATTTGATTACTATAGTCCACGCAACTTCTTGATCAATAAAATCATCAAGGTTTTCCATCATATCAATTATAACAAACAGCAGAGTAAAAGCAAGAAGTCCGAACAGTATAGTTTGCACAAACTGTTTAATTAAATATTTATCAAGAATTTTCATCTTGCGTCTCTTGCGGCAACCGCCAGTTTTTAGGAATTAATTTTTTGAGCCAAACAAATTCAAGATGAACATTTTCTTTTGCTACTCTTACGGTAAGAATAATTCCAAGAATTGTCATAATAATATTAGCAGACCACATTCCCCAGAAAGGAGTAATAAAACCTCTATCTGCAAGTTTTTCTCCGCCAATTAATGAAGCCCAATAAACGAGGAAAAAGAATAAACTTATACTTGCCGACATACCAAATCCTCCTTTTCTTATCATTACTCCAAGCGGTGCACCAAGTAAGATAAAGACAAGGCATGCTGCGGGAATGGAATATTTCTTATGAACTTCCACCATATACTTATCAATTTCTTTATTAAAAAAATCTGCTCGTGTAAGATATGAGAGTAAGAAATTTTTTGTTGATCTTGTTCTTTCCACAAGTGCGGAATAGGTGTTTTCAATATCTGCAAGTTTTCCTTCAGCTAATTGTAATGGTTTTGCCAAGGAGTCGCCAAGAAAATGTTTGTCAAAATCAATATCAAATTTTGCGAACACTTCATCTCTCAACACCTTGAAGCTATCTACAATAGTCATCATATCAGCAGCACTTAACTCACGGTCACCTCTCGAGCTTCCGGGTCCTGATTGCTGAAAAGAAAACTGGTCAGCATTCATTGCAATACGGTGATTAGTAAAAACAAGTTTCCTGTAAAGACGTGTTCCTTCAGCTTCCTGTTCGTGTATTTCACCGTTTGCCAAATCCATTATTAATTTGGTATAATTGTTTGAGAAGTAAATATTTCCGCTTTTTGCAGTAACCACACGAATGTTGTTAAGTTCAGTATAATCATAAATTGTTACTCCAAAAATTTTATTAGAATGCGGATCAACTTCACGGCAAAGAATGGCATAATTAGAAACTTCCTGTGAAAAAACTCCCGGTTCAAGCGAAAGAGTCGGCTTCTTTTGTGAAATATCTTCCATCAGAATTTTTGCACTGTGGTTGGCGTCGGGAAGGACATCATTATTAAAGATGATAAGAAAGTAACCAACAACGATGCTGGCAATAAAAGGACCGGTCATCATTCTGTACAAACTCATGCCAGAAGATTTCATTATGGTTATTTCATTATTCTGGCTCATTCCGCCAAAAGCCATAAGAGTTGCAACAAGAACACTCATTGGTACTACCAGCACAACCATCCATGCAAGATTGTACATTACAAGTTGAATAATTATCCATGTGTCCAATCCTTTTCCAACAAGTTTATCTGCAAATTTCATTAAAAATTGGAAAAGGAAAATGAACATTAAAGAGACCACCGAAAACAGAAACGGGGCTATATGGTTTTTAATTATGTAGAAGAATAAAATCACATTAGCAAAATAGCAACACTATGAAAGTTTAACAAACCATTAACGTTTTTCCATCTGTGGAAATGTTTTTTTAGTACAAATCAAGAATATTTTTATAACGCAAAAAACAAAGTTTAACACTTCCTAATTGTCAAATACGCTTATTATTATTAAGTTTGAGTATGATGATTAGATTTAATACAACCTTTGCATTAATTGTTGTGCTGGTAATTAAAATTGTTGCACAGCAAGTCAGTTTTTTACCGAAAGATGATTTTTATCCTCGCTGGCTAAAAGATGATTTTTCAAACACGGAACAAACCTCTGGAATTGCTTTTATAGGTTTGAACAGCAATAAAGAAAAAGTTTTTCTGCTTGCAGATGATATTGGTTCAATTCATCGGTTGACAATAAAAGCTGATACTACTTTTGAAATAAAAGAAATTGTTTTTACTGAAGAAGTAAATGATTTTCTTGCCAAATTTCGCAAAAAAGATTTTGAAGAAATTACATTCGACAGAGTTACCCAGCAGGTATATCTATCAATAGAAGGGAATGGACCTGAGTATAAAGATTATGTCGGGCTGTACAGAATATTTTTTTCATCACATCCAATCAGTTCAGATACAATAGTGTCTATTTCTAAAGTGCTTATTCAACCTGTTGGAACAATATGGAAATATACTGCGGATAATATTGGATTTGAAGGAGTGGCTGTAGATTCTCATTACATTTATCTTGGACTTGAAGGATTTCAGAACGAATCTACTTTCGCAGACAGTACATTGATTTTTATAGTGGATAAAAAAAGTCTTAGAATAATAAAAACAATCAACACAAAAGAACTTGGTATTCATACTATTTGTGGTTTATATTGCGATAAAGAATTATCACTATGGGGAGTTGACAGAAACAATAGAAAAATTTTCAGAATAATCTTTAGTAAAGATTTTAATGTAAATTCACTCAAGTTTTACAACTTCATTAGTAGAATACCCGGATATCAAAATCTTAGTTATGTAGCATCGTTAGAGTCAATTACTTTTGATAATGAAAATTATATGTACTGTATCGATGATCCATGGAAACAACTTTATGTGCCTGTTCCGGAGATACTAAATAAACTTGACCCTGTAACAATAAAAAACTTTAAGGAATTTATACCCATTATTTACCGTTATAAAATTTTAAATTAATTATGGAGTTTTTATGCAATCTATTTTAGATTTTATTGATAGCAACTTCAGCAGCTACGTTGAAGAGTTGAAAGAATTATTAAGAATACCAAGCATAAGTACTTTACCAGAAAATAAATCTGATATGCAAAAGTGTGCTGGATATATTTCAAACAAACTTAAAACCGCAGGTTTAAGTAAAGTAGAAATTTTCCAGACAGAAGGACATCCAATTGTATATGGCGAATGGCTTGGTGCACCGGGTAAACCAACAATTTTAATTTACGGGCATTATGATGTTCAACCAGTTGATCCTATTGAATTGTGGAATTCACCTCCATTTGAACCTACAATAAAGGGAGAAAATATTTTTGCACGTGGGGCAACCGATGATAAAGGACAGTTATTTATTCATATTAAAGCTGTTGAGGCTTTTTTTAAAACCAAAGGAAGTCTTCCTCTTAATGTTAAGTTTTTAATTGAAGGTGAAGAAGAAATTGGTAGTGAAAGTCTTGAGCCTTTTATTATCAGATATAAAGATATGTTGAAATGCGATGCTGTTGTTATTTCAGATACGAATCTTTATGCACCAGGTGTTCCTACAATTACTTATGGATTGCGTGGACTATCATACCTCGAAGTTGAAGTAATAGGACCGAATCGTGATTTACATTCAGGAGAATATGGCGGCGGTGTTGCAAATCCAATCAATGTTCTTGCTAAAATGGTTGCAAGTCTTCACGATAAAAATGGTAAAGTTAATATTCCTCACTTCTATGATGATGTAATCAAATTAACGAAAGAGGAAAGAGAGAACTTTAAGAGATTAAAATTCTCTGATAAAAAATTTGCAAAAGAGATTGGACTTGATGAACTTGACGGAGAGAAAGGTTTTACAACACTTGAAAGACTGTGGGCAAGACCTACACTTGATTGCAATGGTTTTTATGGCGGTTTTACAGGTAAAGGAGCAAAAACAGTAATAGGTTCTAATGCGGTAGCGAAAATCAGTATGCGACTTGTTCCTAACCAGAACCCAGAAAAAATTGCAAAGTTATTTACAAAGCATATAAAACAGATTGCTCCTAAGACGGTAAAAGTTAAAGTTACAAATCTTCACGGTGGTTTACCTGTGATAACACCATTAAATCATAAAGCAACAAAAGCTGCTTCAGAAGCTATGCAGGAAGCATTCGGTAAGAAGACAGTCTTTACACGCGAAGGTGGAAGCATTCCAATCGTTGCTACTTTTGCTGCATTGCTAAAGTCTCCTTCAGTATTAATGGGATTTGGTTTATCCACAGAGAACCTGCATTCACCAAATGAACATTTTAGCTTAAAACATTTTAAACTTGGAATAATTACTGCAACTAAATTTATTGAAAAATATTCTGCATAAATTTGAATTATTAATAATGTGCTGGAAATAAGATGAAAAGAAAAATATTATTCTTATATCTGTCTGTTTTGATTATTGGCTTATTGAATATTAATTGCGGTGAAGAAAAAAAGACAGAAGAACAACCTCAACCAGACCCCGGAACAACAGCTTTAGGTGGTGGTTCAGGTGAAAATGATGATCCAGTTGCTTACCAGCTTAATAAAGACTTGGAAATACAGTTGAAAAACATTGAAGAAAGAAAACGGCGTAATCCCAAAAGATTTCCTTGTGATACTATTGCACTTATGGAATACGTGATTAATACTTATCCTCACGGTTCTTATCTTATGGATTGGGATCAATCTTTTACTTACAGCGTTCCAAGGTCAGCGGTAATTTATTTACGTGAAGGTGGACAGCAATACGTTTTAGCTTTGATTGCCACATCAAGAGCAGGTGAAAGAGTTGTTGAAATTAAAAATCTCATTGGTTATGATGCAAGTTTTATTGATTATGACAGCACAAAACTTGGAACTGCTTTTCCTTATTTAACGTTATTCAAATGCCAGGATAGTACTTTTGAAAGAGTCTGGGAAAGTGTCGTTCCAAGCCATGGAGGCTTTAATACTTTAACTATGGAAAAATGGACAAAGAAGAATATCTCTTATGCTAAAGCGTACTTCCACTATGCACAAGGAGTTGGAAGAATTGAATACAATTATTTCTTTGTCGATGGTTTGCTTCAAAAACCACACCTTATGATGACTATTGAAGCTACAGAACGAAGACGTGGTATGATTGATGTGAATAATGATAAATTCCCGGATTACTACGAACTATTTTTCCTGGATAATGGAGAAAGGATAAGAGTTGTTGATAGTGTAACATTTGTATGGAAAGACAGTCTTTATGTCTGTACAAGAGATAAAAGGAAAACAACCCCTTATTAATTTGAAAATTAATTTTAATTTATGACAGATTTATTATATAAAAAAAATCCTTTATTTGATTTTTACGAATCCCTTGGATACAGACCCGAACAAAGAAACGGTTCTAAGGAATTTTTTGCTTTTAGTTCGCTCAGGAATGAATATGATACTTTGTACAATGGAGTTGGGTTAAGAGATATTTCTACTAATACCATTATAGAATTATCCGGTAATGATGTACTGGATTTTTTAAACAGAATTACAACTAATGAGGTTAAAAATTTATCTCCATTAGAGTCAACAAGAACTATTTTTACCAATGACAAAGGAAGAATCCTTGATAGTGTTCAATTAATTAATTTTGGAACTACTCAATTAATTATCGGACATAAGGGAACCGAAAATAAGCTTATAAACTGGATGCGAAAATATATTATCATGGATGATGTAAAAGTTGAATCAGCTTCTGAAAAATATGCTGTTTTTGAGTTAACAGGCTTACAGGTTAATTCTTTTATGACTTTAATTTGCGGAAATCAGATTGATGAATTAAAGGAGAATCATTTGCTTGAAGTTAACCAGGAGGGAATGAATTTTTTTGTCATCAAATTAAAGAAATTAAATACAAAAAATAAATATCTTATTTTGGCTAACCCTGCTGAAGGAATGAGGTTTGTTGATCATGCAATAAATAACAAAGGCGTTTTTGAATTTCATTTAATTGGTAATGATGCTTACGAAACATTCAGAATTGAACAAGGACAGTTATCTGAAAAGGAATTGAGCGATAATTTCAATCCTCATGAAGCCAAAATTCTGGATGAAGTAAGTTTTACAAAAGGTTGTTACATTGGTCAGGAAGTTATAGCACGACTTGAAACTTATAACAAAGTTCAACGCTATATTACAGGTGTTAAATTTAATGAAGTTATTTCTTCATTAAGAAACTTTTCTCTTTATGATAATGAAGATAATGAAGTTGGTGTAATAACCTCTTCAACCTATTCTGAATATTTGCATTGCTGGATAGGTCTTGCATACATTAGGAAAGCTTTCCTTGAAGAAAGTACTATTCTAATTGCAAAAGATTCCTCCGGAAATTCTTTTAAAGTTACCGTGAAAAACCTTCCTTTCAGAGCTTAAGTACTATGAAGATTTATACTAAAACCGGAGATAAAGGAGAAACCGGTTTATTCGGTGCAGGCAGAGTCTCGAAAGATTCATTAAGAATTGAAGCATATGGTACTGTGGATGAATTAAATTCATTCATTGGTTATGCAATAACAGAAATTAATGATGCTGAATTAAAAAAAATTTTATTTAAAATTCAGAATCAGCTTTTTATTGTTGGTTCAGACCTTGCCGCACCAAATGAAGATAAACAGGGAATTATTCCAAGAGTTAAAGAAGAATATATCAAAGAAGTTGAAAATCATATAGATTTTTTTTCTGAGAAGCTAGAGGAGTTAAAAAATTTTATTCTTCCCGGTGGCACTAAAGGAGCTTCTCTTTTACACATTGCCAGGAGTGTTTGCAGACGGGCAGAAAGAAAAATTGTTAAACTAAATAAAGCTGAAAAAGTTAATCCTTTTATTATTATTTTTCTGAACAGAATTTCAGATTTTTTGTTTGTGCTTGCAAGGTATGAGAATAAAATAAATAATCAGCCCGATGTAAACTGGAATAAAGAATAAACTAGGGGGTGAAATTGGTTTCGACGGGATTATAGAAACTACGAATGGCGCACCGTGTTTCGCCGGCAGACACGTTAAACGGCTGGTAAAAAAATAACTGACGAATATCAGTACGCTTTAGCTGCTTAATTTAAGCAGCCGTTCTTTAGTTCTTCTCGTATCAGGAATTAACAGAACGTCGTTTAGATACGATAGCTGAATCGATTGTCCGGGTAGACGAGGCGAATTTTTACCGGATAAGCTTTTGAAAATCCTGCCTGCCGGAGTTTTGAAAGCGTTATTAAAAAACAGGCTATGTGTGTAGAAGTTCGTTGAGTCGTAATTTCGGACGCGGGTTCGACTCCCGCCACCTCCACAAATAATTTATTTTTTAACTTCTTTTGTAAGAATTAAATTAACTATCTCTTTCGCCTGTTCATTATCCGGTTTTAATGATAAACATTTTTCAGCAAATTTTTTCGCTTCTTCAAATTTTCCAGTGTTATAATACAAACGGGCAAGACCAAGGTTAGCATCAATATTATCAGGGAAAATCAATATCGATTTATTAAAATATGTCTCTGCATTCTTAAAATCTTTTGCCATTTCATAAGTCGCTCCAAGCAAAAAATATGTACGTGATGATGCGGGATCATAATTCAAAGATTGCAGTAAATAACTAATAGCTCCATTAAGATTATTATTTCTTACAAGCTGCATTGCCTGTTCATTTATAATTGTCGCTTCCTTCGCCTGAATATGTGTTCTGCCGGGATGATATTTAAATATTTCAAGTACTTCAAATTCATTTGTCGGAACAAAGAGAGGATTATCATTTACTACTTCAAACCAGTTTTTTAATGTGGCAATGTAGCTTACTTTATTCTTCGTAAGATATTCATTTATATATGAAGCATAATTTTTATCGTTTAGATGATTAATTAATTCCGGTGTAACCAGTCCAACCATATCGATTATTTTTCTATCTCCGTAAAATCCTATAGCACCAATATCATGAACAGCAATTACTGCATCGACCGGGGTATTTTTATTGATCCATTTTCCTGCAGCAACGTGTCTATCATAATGATATTTACATAGCAAAGTGTATTCGTTTTCATTTGCTTTTAAGTTTGTGAACGAAAGCAATATACCGGCTCCAAAAAAGATTATTGTTAATACATTACTTAGTGCTGCGGATTTTGTTTTTCTTACTAAAAAGTCAGATAGAAAATTTATACTGTAAACTGCAATCAAAATATAAAAAGGAATTACCGGCATCAGATATCTTCCAAAGCGATGTGCAAATGGAAGCTGGATATAATAGATTCCAATAAAACCAATAATGAAAAGGAAATAAATTATAAATTCATCAAAATGTTTTTTGAAAAAGTTTAGAAGAATTTTTATAACTGCTAATAAAAATGGAATCCATAGAACAATCATTTCTGCTGAAGTAAAATAATCAATGACCTCATGTTTCAAAAAGTTTTCACGTAAATTGTTCTGGTAATATTCAAGTTTAGCCTTAAAAGTATTGGGTAAAATAGATCCTGATAAAGTGTAATTAAACAAAAAATAAATAACCACAAAACTTAACGCCAATCCAAATGCAATAAGGAAATCTTTCTTTGTTAATCCATTAGATGTTTTCTCTCTTAGGAAATAATTATTTTTCAAAACGTAGTCAATAATTATTGCTATCCACAACACGAATCCATCCGGACGGCACCAGATAGTAAGTCCGAGAAAAATCCCAAGCATAATTTTGTTGGAAGTCTTGTAAAAATACAATGTTGCGATGATTAAAAATAAAAACATTGTAGTTTCCATTCCTGAAACGGAAATCAAATTTAATTTTGGCTGCAATGCTAAAAGTATTAAAGTAAGAATACCAACAATCTTTCCATCGGAAAAATGAATAGAGAACAATTTAGAACCGAAGTAAACTGCTAATAGCCACATTCCAATACCAAGAACATAACTAATTACATATTCATTCTTTGAAATCAGATAAAACAAAGAAAGGATTAAAGTATAAATTGGAGAAGTAGAACCGGAAGTAACTACTTCATTTCTGAAATAAGAGAAACTTCCGTACTCAATAAAATTTTTTGCAAAAGTCAGATGGATCCATGGATCATCCAGTGGAAAACAAAAATAACCATTTACAGAAAGAGCCTGTAAAATAAAATAGATACTGCTGCCTGCGGCTAGTAACAGGGCAAAAATCATTGAAAATAAAATGTATTTTTTCTCTATTTTCTTATTTATTAATAAAGATTCTGAAATCTCAGAAAATTTATTTAATTCGTTTTGAATTTTTTCTTGTTTTTTCTGTTTTGTTTTTTTGCTCATAAAAAATTTAACTGATTTTTTTAAAAATGATTTTAATTTCAACCGCAAACTTAAGGTTTTCTCTTGAATCACAAATCAAGTTCAGCTAAATTGCAAGTGTGATGGAAAATATTTCGTTTCTTAAAATGAATGGTGCCGGAAATGACTTTATTATGATAGATAAAGATGAATTTCCCGGGTTTGAACCTTCAGCGGTTTTAATTAAGAATATTTGCGACCGGAATTTTGGAATAGGAGCAGATGGGCTTATTACAATTAATAAATCAGGCAGCTATGATTTTGAAATGAGATATTTTAATGCAGACGGTTCTGCAGGATCATTATGCGGAAACGGGGCAAGATGTTCTATAAAATATGCCTTTATCAAAAAGAAATTTTCAGGTTCAACTACAAACTTTACTGCTAACAGAAGTAGTTTTAAAGGTGAAATACTTAAAGATGGAAGAGTTAGATTTTTTCTTAACTCTCCAACGGAAATTAAAACAGGTTTGAAAATTTTCGAGCAAGGAACAAATTTTAATGCGCACTTTATCAATACTGGTTCTCCACATTTGATAATTAATATTGAAGAAGAACCTTATAGAAATTTTCTTGCAGAAAAGGGAATTGATGATTTTGAAAAACTTCCTGTATATAATTATGGCAAAGAAATTCGTTATTCAAAATCATTTCAACCTGATGGGGTGAATGTAAATTTTATTAAAATTGATGGGAATAAAATTTATATTCGTACATATGAAAGAGGCGTTGAAAATGAAACTCTTGCGTGCGGCACCGGTTCTGCAGCTTCAGCGTTAATTGGATTTATTGTTTACAACCTCAAATCTCCAGTTGAAGTAATTACAGTACGCGGAGTGGTTTTAAGAGTTGATTTTTCTTATGATGGTAACCGGTTTCTAAATTTATCACTGACTGGACCGGCAGAAGTTAATTATGAAGGAATTTTTAATTATAATAAATATGTAAAATAACGGAGAAAAAATGAGTAAAGTAATTTTTACTGTTCAATATGAAATTAATCCACAAAAAAGAGAAGATTTTTTAGTAGCTGTACGTGAACTGAAATCTCTTATGAAAGCTGATGGGCTTGAAAGTTATTCAGTATTTGAAGTAAAAGGAAAAATAAACCATTTTGAAGAATTTTTTGTTTTCTCATCAAAGGATAATTTTGATAATTATGATGATAATGAAAATGAAAGAATTGGTATTCTTCTTAACAAAGTTGAAGAAATGAAAATACCTAATACAACCAAATACAATACTTTATACGAACTGGAAGAATCGGTGTAATACTAACGTTTTGTAAAATTCTGCCCCTTCAGTTATTACTTTTAATTTAACTGAAACAAGAAAAAAGGAACAAATGAATAATAAATTTTCTCCGAAAATAGCATTGCCGTTATTTGCAATCGCATTAATTGCTGGTGTAATTATTTTTTCCAATTCATCAAACAAAAAAGATGAAACAAAGAATAATTCTTCTCAGATGCCAGAAGATGAAATACATAAAAGCATGAAAGAACAGATGAGCGGTCACGGTTCTGATGATGTGATGGAAAATGTAAAACATATGATGATGCAAATGCAAAAGAAAATAGAAGCAAATCCTGAAGATACTCTTTCAATGCGTGAATATGCCGATATGCTTGCTATGGGACACAAACCAGATGAAGCATTAAAATATTACCAGATGATACTTAAAAAAGATTCCAGACGTGTTGATATTTTGTTTGGTGTAACAAATGCTTATTATCTTAAACAGGATTATGTAAATGCAGAATTGACAACAAAACAAATTTTAAAAATTGAACCAAAAAATCTTCAGGCGATGTATAACCTTGGTGCTATTGCTGCACAAAAAGGGGATAAAGAAAAAGCGAAGCAAATCTTTAAAGAAATAGTTGATAAATTTCCTGGTACTGAAGCTGCACAACTTGCAAAAGATGGAATCACGAGATTAAACTAATTTCATTCAAAATTAACAGAGTGTTTTTAAGCATTATTTTTATTAATAAATTTTTGTAGCTTAAACTAAAATTATATAAAAATATGAACGAGTACGTTGGCGCTTTACATATTCACTCTATCTTTTCGGATGGCTCCGGGAAAGCTGATGATATTGCAAATATTGCAAGTGAAGCTGGACTTGATTTTATTGTATTAACCGACCACAATACACTGCGTGCATTGAATGAAGGTTATGAAGGATTTTATGGTAGGACCCTTTTACTTGTTGGGTGCGAAATCAACGACAAGGAAAACAAAAATCATTACCTTGCAGTAGGAATTAATGATACTTTTTCAACACGCCTTCCTGCAAAAAAATATGTTCGTTTTGTAAAAGAAGCAGGAGGAATTGGCTTTATAGCTCATCCGCATGAAAAACGTTCTTCAATGAAAGAACATCCACCTTATCCATGGACTGACTGGGAGATTGATGATTTTACCGGAATAGAAATCTGGAATCATATGTCCGAATGGATGGAAAATCTTACTGAACAAAACAAGTATCAATCGTTTATGCATCCATTAAAAACTATAGTCGGACCAAGTCAGGAGACATTAAATGTTTGGGATAAATTGAATCTTGAACGTAAGGTTGTTGGAATAGGTGGAGTTGATGCTCATGCACATAAAGTGAATTTACTTGGCTTTTTTGAGGTTGAAGTTTTTCCTTATAAAGTATTGTTCAAGTCGGTTAGAACTCATATTTTAGCAAGTGAAAAAATAGAAATTAGCAGGGATAACAAAAAAATACAGACTGCTAAGTCTATTATTTTAAGTTCTTTGTCTGCCGGAAGATGCTTCGTCTCGAATTATTATCACGGAGACGCATCAGGATTTAGATTTTTTGCAGAAAGCGGCAGAAAAATCTACCAGATGGGCGACAGCATCGACTTTCCGGCAAAGATCAAATTAAGAGTATTTCTTCCCAGTAGTTCAGGATCAATAAAACTATTGCGTAACGGAAAGATTTGTGATCAGCTTGATAATGCTGACGCAGAATTTGTTATTGATCAAAAAGGAATTTACCGGGTTGAAGTTTATATTGATAATAAAGCCTGGATATTTTCAAACCATATCCGGGTTGGTGTTTAGTTAATGTAATGATTGTTTAGGAGTATTAATGATCGGAAGAAAGAAGAAACTTTCAAAAAAAGAAATTAAAGAAGATAAACTGGTAACGTTTTATTATCAGGTTAGAACTTTTTATGAAGAATTTCAGAAAAATATTTTTATTGCACTTGGTGTTGTTGCTGCAGTTGCTTTGTTAATCTATTTCTATATTCAGAATAAAAATTCAAATAATGAAAAGGCAAGTCTTGAATTAGCAAGGGTAATTAATTTATACGATATGGGTTCATATCTTGAAGCTATTCAAGGAAGACCAAACACAAAAATTGTTGGTTTAAAGAAAATTATTGACGAGTATGGAAGTACTGAGAGCGGTGAAACTGCAAAAATCTATCTTGCAAATGCTTATTACTTCCTTGGTAAATTTGATGATGCATTAAAATTTTATGATGACTATAGTGGCAGCAACGAATTGTTTGAAGCTACTGCGTATGCGGGTAAAGCTGCCTGCTTTGAAGCTAAAAAGAATTTTGAAGAAGCTGCTGAGTTTTATGTAAAAGCTGCAAATGTAAATAAGTCTAATGTGCTTAACCCGCAGTATTTACTTAATGCAGGAATTGATTATCTTTCACTCGGCAACAAAGAAAAAGCTAAAGAATTTTTCGATAAAATAAAAAAAGATTATACAAATTCGTCCTACTCACGAGATGTCGAGCGTTATCTCGCTCAAGTTGAGTAAAATAAATTAATAACTAAATAATTGGAGTCACTATGAAAAAAATTATACTCATTGTTTCATTAGTTGTACTTGGGCTTGGATTATCTTTTGCTCAAACACAGGTAAATGAAATTGTCGTTAACAATTGTACAACCTTGACAGGCGTTGATACTCTCCGCCCATGGTCAACTGATAAAGGTGCAAGAAATATCTGGGTTGATGATGTTGATAAAGATGGTAAAGTGGATTTTATTATCACAGACTATACAAATGGTGGTCGTGTTCATGTATTTGAATTAACACCTCCAAGCACTTTGCAGCTTGTTTGGTCTTCACCCTCAAGATATAATGGAAATACAAACAGTGGAAGTACACCAAGATGGGTTCGTACTGGAGATTTAGATGGTGATGGCAATAAAGAAATCATTTTCCCTCTCTCTAACGGTACTGCAGATCTGGAAGTTGTTGTTTATGAATGTACAGGAAATAACACTTATGGTACTGCTCCTGCATTTACTTTGTCTCCTACTCAGTTCTCAGGTCAGGGTGTTGGTGCATTTAGAACAAACAGAGAAGTTGGATCGGTAGAAGATTTTGATGGCGATGGAAAAGATGAATTAATTATGTCTAATCGTGATGTTAACGTTTACATTCTTGGTGTTTTAGGTTCATTCCCTGGTTTTGCAAGCTGGCAGCTTGAAGGTGGTGATCCAGCTGTTGTTCCATTTAACAGTAAAAGATTTTCTGCTTCTCCATGGCACTCAACACTTGTTAATTTAGGAAATAACAAAAAAACTATTGTAAACCATCATTGGAATTTCTGGGGCTTCTGGGGTATTAAACCTCGTGGAGCAGATTCTTATCAATATCCTGATTCATTAACAGGTTATTATACAGAATTCTTTAAACCTGAAAATCAGGATATGGTTTCCTATATGGGAATTCAAAAAGTTGATGTTAATGGCGATGGAAGACAGGAAATTGCTGGTATTCTTTATGGAGGAACAGGATATTATCCTTATGCTTTAGCTTTAATTTCTTTAGGGGCTAACGATACTGGTCTTTATGTTTGGGAAAAGTCTAAAGGCGCAGTTATCGGTTCAAATCTCTGGCAGTTAATTGGTGTTAATTCTGGCTCATTCTGGGGCATTGGCGCTGCTGATTTGAATGGTAATGGCAGACAGGAAATTCTTCTTGGTGGAACAAACCAATATACATTAACCTCTGTTGAATATAAAGGAACGGGAAATTTATTAGATTCTACAAGTTATACAACATCAGTTGCATGGGCAGCTCCACTTCCTTATGTATGGTATAGTATGGAAATAAGGGATTCTCTTGGTACAAGAAAAGATACTGTCAAGACTGAAAGTCCCTTTGTGTCAAGAATGTATGCCGGTTTTGATAGCGATGGGGATGGTAAACAGGAAGTTGCTTTAGCTTACCAGAGTGTTTACGATTCAGTAACTCTTAAATATTATCACTGGTTAGTTGATTCAGCTAAATATAATTTGGATTCAACAAAAAAAGTTCTTAATACAAGACAAATTAATTTCAGATTACTTGAATCTAATACTGCTAGTGGAATTGAAGCAAGAGAACTTAATATAATTACACCCGATGATTTTGTATTAGAACAAAATTATCCTAACCCATTCAACCCTTCAACATCTATAAGATTTTCACTTCCTGTAGATGAAAATATTGTAATCAGAATTTACGATATGCTTGGAAACCAGGTTGCTACTTTGCTTAGCAATAATATGAAGAAAGGTTCATATGAAATAACCTGGAACGGAACAAATGATTTGGGGCAACAAGTAGCAAGTGGTAATTACATTGCAGAAATGAAATTCGGTAACTTTGCTAAATCAATTAAGATGCAATTACTCAAGTAATTTAAACCTAATTTAATTTTTCATGCCGTGCAGTTGAAAAAACTGCACGGCATTTTTTAAATTGTTTTCTCGATAGATTATAATATATAATATATAAAAAAGCCCCGCAAGTATGCGAGGCTCAAGTTTTACTTGATTTTTATTATGTCTGAAAGAGGTTTTATACGACGCCCTGGTCAATCATTGCATCTGCAACTTTTAAGAAACCTGCAATGTTTGCACCGTTAACATAGTTTCCAGGAGTTCCAAATCTTTCTGCAGTTTCAAAACAGTTCTTATGAATGTTCTTCATGATTGTTCTTAATTTGCTGTCAACTTCTTCTCTTGACCAGCCCATTCTCATACTGTTTTGTGACATTTCAAGTCCTGATGTAGCAACTCCACCAGCATTAGCAGCTTTGCCAGGACCGTATAAAATTTTCTTATCGAGGAATAAGTTTACGCCGTCAATTGTGGTAGGCATATTAGCACCTTCACTAACAACATAAACACCATTCTTAATAAGGTTAGCAGCATCTTTTCCGTTTATTTCATTTTGTGTTGCACTCGGGAAAGCACAATCTGCTTTGTGATCCCATAAAGGATTGTAATCAAGTTTTGGATCGATTGCAAAGTATTGTGCATTCTTATATTTATCACAGTATTCTTTAATTCTTCCGCGTTTTACATTCTTTAAGTCCATAACGAATTTTAATTTTTCTTCGTTAATTCCTTCTTCATCAAGAATGTAACCGTTGGAATCTGATAATGTAATTGCTTTGCCGCCAAGTTGATTAATTTTTTGAACTGTAAACTGTGCTACATTTCCACTTCCGGAAACAAGACAGGTTTTTCCTTCAAGTGTCTGGTTTTTTGTTGCAAGCATTTCTGCAGCAAAATAAACTGCACCGTATCCGGTAGCTTCAGGACGAATGAGTGAACCGCCCCAGTTCAAACCTTTTCCGGTAAGAACACCGGTGAATTCATTTCTTAATTTTTTGTACATACCAAACATATAACCAATTTCTCTTCCACCAACACCAATATCCCCTGCAGGTACGTCTGTATCAGGACCTATATGACGGAATAATTCCTGCATAAATGCCTGGCAGAATCTCATAATCTTTAAGTCAGATTTTCCTTTCGGATCGAAATCGCTTCCGCCTTTGCCGCCGCCCATTGGAAGAGTAGTTAAACTGTTTTTGAATACCTGTTCGAATGCTAAGAATTTTAAAATGCCAAGGTTAACTGATGGATGGAATCTTAATCCGCCTTTGTAAGGTCCAATAGCGCTGTTCATTTCAATTCTAAAGCCACGGTTAATATGAACTTCACCTTGTTCATCAACCCAGGGAACACGGAACATAATAACGCGTTCCGGTTCAATAATTCTTTCAAGAATTTTTGCTGCTCTGTATTCAGGATGGCGTTCGAATACTAAATCAAGTGATTCAGCTACTTCGGTAACCGCCTGGTGGAATTCAGGTTCTGCAGGATTTTTTGCCTTTACTTCGGCAATAAGATCTTTTGTGTACTGGGACATTTTTACTCCAATATTTTGTTAATGAATAATGTAATTAATAAAAACTTTGATGAAAACATAACTTCTTAACTGCAAGTTTAAAACAGTAATTTTTGTGATAATCATGTAGTAGAAATTATTACAGGAAATATCTTTAAGGAAATGGATTTTAATAAAAACCTTGTCACTTTTTTGACAGTTGTTTGAGGGAAAAGATATGTTGGCGTTTCTGAAACAGGACCAGGTTTGTGGCAAATGAGGTTGTCCTTGTTTAAGCAGGAACAACCTCACCACAAATTACAATAACCTCACTTAGGATGTGGTTAACTTCTTTTGAATGGGATCACCCTCGTTTAAAGTGGGACAATCCTCACTTTTTACCCAGAAAATTCGCTAAAAACGAATAGTTATGTCATCTTGACAGAAGAAATCAATCTCTTATTTCTTATTAGGTTTACTTTGGCTGATCTGGTTTAGGCTGAGGAGTTTTTTTGTAAAACCTTCTGCTCAATTCGTCCAGAACTCCATCCATTCCTAAGGTGTTTTTTCCATTCCGTTTAGCATTATCATAAATTACCAAAGCAGCCGAATATGCTTCGCTCCCTATTTCTAATACTGTATCATCTATAATTTCATGCAGTTTTCCAATTTCAGTTCGTATTCTTAACATTTGTGCAAAGAGATTAGTATCTTTTTCCATCTTTCCAATATCAAAATTGCCGGGCATAAAACTGAAATCTTTTTTCACAAGGTCTAAAGCCTTTGTAACAAACATCAGGTTTTTATCTCCAAGTTTTGGTAATGCTTTTCTTTCTTCAGGTGTAAGGTCAAGCAGGAATGGTAGCATTGATTTAATTTCATCCACTTTTGTGTTTACATCATTAATTACTTTGTCTTCCATTACTGCACTGATTTTGTTAGGTAACATAATGTTTGTCCTTTTTTTATTAATGAATTTGTTTGTCCCTTCGGTTTTCCCCCTTTGGGAAAAGTGGGAAAATTGAGGGAGTTGAGGTTTTTATTTTATTAATATCATTTTGTTTGTACTGGTATAACCCGTTGTTTGTATCTTGTACAGGTACACTCCGCTTGAAAGTTTACTTCCATCGAACTGAACTGTATATCTCCCTTGATTCTTAAAATCATTTACAAGTTTTGCTACTTCGTTGCCAAGGATATCGTAAACCTTTAGGGTTACGAGTCCTGCCTCTGGTAACTGGTAGTTTATTGCTGTAACAGGATTGAATGGGTTTGGATAGTTTTGAGATAATAGAAAATTTATTGGAGATTTCGTAGGTTATCAATTATATATTATTTGATGTGCCTGTATTTTGCTGGAATGCAATAGCAACAGTTGAAGAATTAATTGGAACTATTGATGGATTTTTTGCATCATTTGTAGTTAATGGTTGTCCGTTATTTGCAAGGCTCCAGTTTATGCCATTATCTGTACTTATCTCATACCAGACTTTGTTCATACTTTCAGATACTTTATGAAGGTTCCCATTAACTGTTCTTATAACCTTTCTCTGACTATTGTTATTGAACGCTGTTGCACTATTTGAAACATTTATTTGTTTTACAATTGCGTAATAATTATTAGAACAATTTGAGTATGTAAAAGTTCTGGGATTATCTGTATTGCCATCATTCCAACAGCTAAAAACATATCCTGCAGGTGTACTTATGGAAGCCTCAAACGAGTCATAACGCCCAATACTTGTAGTGTACTGCTGACCAATGGAGTTACCATTAACATTGTAATCAATAACCAAACTGTTATTCCCTTTTAAGCAGGGCGTTAAAGCAATGGTTTTGTTTATTAATGGATTTATTAAGCCGGCTTCAACTGCAGAATAATATAAAAATCCAGCTATAGCCCGCATACCATATACAAAACAATTGTTGGAAATGGGTACCAACCATTGTGGCATATTTAGTATGCCTCCCTGTGGTGGATTACCATACTGATTGTGCAAGTTGATCATGAATTCATTCAAGCCGGGGTAATTTGTAAAAGGTTCATTTGTTCCATACCCTTCATTTCCATTTGCACCATCACATGGAAAATAGCCTGCTATTTGTGCCGTAGAATAAAATAAATACTTAACCGGGTTTGAGCTTAAATATGGGTTTATTAATCCTCCTTGGGTTATTGCATGTTGATATGTCCACTGCACATAAGTCCCGGAAAAATTCATCCAGTTTTCATACCAATCCCCTTCGGTAAATAGCGGAATGGGTGGATGGGGATCATTGTGCGTATGTGCGGGTACTGTCATATCGCCTAACAAATGGCACACTCTTCCTAAGATTTCCCAAAAAATCACATCTCGCTCTTGTTGAGGCAAAACTTGGTTTTGGTTAATAGGGTATAAAAAATTATAAGTTTGTCCATAATAAAATCCTTTACAATATAGATTTCCATTTTTATAAAAGTCATAAAGATTGGGAGGGGGAGAATAAGCATAAGTTACATTATTTTGAGGGTTATACACTCTAAGTTCATTATAACCTCCAAACAAATATAATTTTGCTTTACTATAAGCATTTAAGAATGAATAATTTCCCACAATATTTATAACAAATAATGAATTGTCTCCTCCATCAGGGTCCCAAAAATGTGTACTTGATGTTTTAAAATCAAAAATCCCTCCATTATATAAACTTGTCGCATCAATACAATCTTCCTGGTGTGCACCAATAACCAATAAACCACCTGGCCAAAAATACCCACCATTGCCTGTTTCTCCAGTACCAACATGGTCAGCCATAATTGGTATATCTGCTCCATAATATTCTTTGAGAAGTGCATAAGCTTGCCTTACCAAATATTGGTGGGTGCCTTGCCCGTGAGGTAGGATAATATTTGATAAAATTATTATTAGAAAAAAAGTCCTTCGTTTCATTTCATTACTCCGCTTCTATTGGTATGATTATGTTTTGGGTCGTAAATGCACCAATTACAAACCCAATAATTAATCCAAAAATCCCAAGAAGTGTTAAATACTCAGGAAATGCATCTAAGAAAAAGCATAAGGGTATCGAACTACCCAAACCAATTCCTGAGCACAAAATTCCATTTTCAACCCAATTTTCCGAATAATTGATTGTCTTAATATAATTAGGGGAAAATTAACAGAGAGAATCAGACCAGAATTCATTAAAACTAAGGCTATCAGTGGCCAAGTTTATTTTGTCAGCACTATACTCTTTTCCATCTATTGTTAGAATAGTAAAATTACTTTCTTCTTTGTAAAGCTCGTTTATACGTTTGTGGTATTGTTCGGTTGTCTCACCTTCCATTTTAACAATTGTTGTTGAGCAGCCTGCAAATAGTGTAGTAAATATCAGTAAAAGTGAAATGGTTTTTATTAAGTATAACTTTGGTTTGGTTTTCATAAAATCCCTTTTTTGATAGTTAACGGATAACTTATAATAGTTCATTTTTATTTTTACACATTTTTCTATTAAAAATTTTATGCTTGTTACATTCTGGTTTGTTCGTGGTGGTGTTTTTACAGGCATAGGGTTACTCCTGCTTGGGTGGCGTGGTTAGGGACAAACTTTTTCTGTTTGTTTATTGACTCTATTGTTAGTGTTGCGGCGGTGTTTGTTAGTTCACTTCTTCCTCTCTTTTTGTTTTGGTTTACTTCTTTTAATCTATTGATTATACAAGTTTTAAGACAACCGGGGGACATATTTTCTCCCTTATTATTTTGCTGATAATTTATATTAACTAAAAGTTATTTCTAATATCTCTATTATCTAAAAAATAATCAAAGCCATTTTTACCTATCAATGGATTTTTCTTTTGCAAAAGAAAAAAAAAACAGAAAGTCAAGAAAAATTTACATTCATCTGAAAAAAAATCTGGTCTCACATTACACATTAGCTCCTAAATCGCACATTGGATCATTTTTTCTCTTAGATAATTGCAAGTGCTATTTTTAGTTTAATAACTCAGATTAACTTCTGGTTAATAACATAGTGGGTTATTTCAATATTGGATTTGAGTTGAAGCTTATCCATAATCCTGTTGCGGTAAGAATAGACAGTATGTATGCTAAGAGAAAGTTCTTCCGCAATGGTTTCAGCCGATTTTCCTGAAGCAATTTTAGTCATTACTTCGTACTCACGGTCAGAAAGAATTTCGTGCGGATTTTCTTTGTGAACGGTTCCAAAACTATCTGCAAGTTTTTCGGCAAGCAGGGGGGAGATATATTTTCCTCCACAGGCAATTTTTTTTATTGCTGAGAGAAGTTCGTTTCCAGCACTTTGCTTTGTAAGGTAACCCGAGGCTCCTGCTTTAATTGCACGGACACCATATTGAGTTTCATCATACATACTTAATATCAGTATTGGCAAATGAGGGTACAAAATTTTGATATCTTTTAATGCATCAATGCCGCTTTTGCCGGGCATATTTATATCAAGAATAACAATATCAAATTGTGCATTTTGCAGAAGCGAAAACAATTCGCTGCTGTTTGAAGCTTCTCCTTCAACTTTCATATCTTTATCTTCAGAGAGAACTAATTTTAAACCATCGCGCACCATTGCATGGTCATCGGCTAATAAAATTTTTATCATTTTGCATTATCTTTTTTGTTAATGTTGTTAAACGGAATTTCGACCTTAACAGTTGTTCCGCATTTCATAGAACTTTTTATTTCTACCTTACCGCCAAAAAGTAAAGCCCGCTCTTTAATTCCAAGTAAACCTAATGATTGCGGATTGTTCACCTGGCTTTGCGTAATGCCCTTGCCGTTATCAGTTACTTCAAGTATTAAGGTGTTTTTAAATTCAGTCAGTTGAATTTTTACTTTGCTTGCATTTGCGTGTCGTGCAACATTAGTTAAAGCTTCCTGAAAAATTCTGAATACAGCGGTTGATATTTCCTGGTCAAGACTAATTTCTTCTTTAAGAAGATTTACATCGCAAACAATGTTTGTCCTTTGTTCAAAGTCCTGGGTTTGCCATTCAATTGCAGCAACAAGACCAAGTTCATCCAGAATTCCCGGTCTTAACTTCGTAGTAATTTTTTGAACAGATGCAATTGTTTTATCAAGCAAATCAGAAACAGAAGCTGTAATATTTCTGAATTCATTTTGTTTGTCAGAAAATTTTTTAGAAAGAAGCGAGACCTGTATTTTAAGCACGGTTAATGCCTGACCAAGTTCATCATGAATTTCACGAGCAATCATTGTTCTTTCTTCTTCTCGAATAATCTGCAAACGAGAGGCAAGATTTCTTAATTGTTCAGTAGTAAGAAGAAGTTCATTTTCCACTCTTTGTCGTTCAGATAAATCTCTTGAGATGGCAATCAACGCAGGACGTTCATTATAATTAAAAAGATGAGCGCTTATTTCTGCAGGAATTTTTTCTTCATTCTTAGTAAGATGAACAACTTCAAAAATTACCTGTCCTTCAGTAAATAGTGTGTCAATAATATTCCCTACTTCACCTTCAAAGTTACCAAACACAACCGAGCTTGGGTTTGTAGTCAGCAACTCTTCCTTTGAGTAACCAAGTCGTTTGCACGCAACATTATTTACTTCAACAAAATTACTTAAAGTTTTTCCGTAATTGATATAACAGACAAACACAGCGTCATTGGTGTTGTTAAAAAGTTCTTTATATCTTTGTTCACTTTTAGTTAGGTCTTCAATAAATCTTTTTGTGTCTGAAATATCTTTAATCATTAAAAGAGTAAGCCGTGAATTTTTTCCATCATAAAAAGATGATGAAGAAAATTCAAAATGTTTAGCTTGGTTATTTTGTAAAGTAATTTTCTTTTCAACAGGAGTGTTAAGTTTTATAAGCTCATCAATCTCATTTTTATTTTCTTCCTTAAATGAAAATGAAAAAGGTTTGCCGATTATGTTATCTTTTGTAAGTCCTGTTAAAGACAAAAAAGAATTGTTGGTTTCTAACAGTATGCCTTCTTCATTAAGCAGGCAGAAGGCAGAAGGGAAATCGTTTAAAATTTTTTGAAATGAAGTTTTCACAATTTACCAGGTTTAAAGATTATTCCTCTGTTTTGATGACCGTTAATTTTAATAGTAATTGGTTTCTCGAATCTGATGTGTTTGATGTAGTTCATTTCTTCAAGCGGCTTTTGTTCTAAAAGCCAGTTCCAATCTAACGAAGCAGTTTTTTCAGCATTATTAACAGTAAAGTAACCAACTCGAAAAGAAGTTAGGTTCTGAAAGAAATGTGAACCCTGAGAAGGAGTAACATTAAAATCTTTGAAACCACATTCAACAATTACATTGGCGCCGGAAATTTGGTCCCAGGTTACAGGTATGCCCAGCCAGTGGTCAAAACTTCCCCAGCGTCCTAATCCAATAAGTAAATAAGGTCTTTTTTCTTTCACAAGTTTTTGATTTATATAATTTACTTCAATAGCAGTTTCTCTTGTCTTTGAACGGTCGAATTTATTTATGTCAACAAAAACAACATCATGAATATTATCATACAAACCATTTCCCAGCACCTGAGAACTCTGGCAAATAAGATCTTCAGGATTGATTGTTTCAATTTTCAGTTCTTCAATTTCACGACTGATAACAAGTGGACGCATTTGCAGGAAAGCAAATTCTTTTGGTTTTCCCTGGGGCACTTTCATGTTTACTGCAAATTCCATTTCTACATAAGTTCCCATTCCCCAAGTTCCAAGTTCAAGCAGTTCATCAAGAATTTCTGCTAAAGGAAAAACTTTATGTTTAAGGATAGGGGCAAATGTTACAACTCTTCTCCCATTTCTTGAAATGCCATCATAAACAGCATCATTCTCAGGTGAATAAGTTGAACCTACGTGAAAAAGTGTTCCGTCTTTTTCGGCAAGACTTAATTCAAGTTCCTGTAAAAGCACATCAGGAGTGTGATCAAGATTATGATCAAGTTTACCTTTTAAATCCAATGCCCAGAACATTTGTTGAGCATTTCGTAAAGTTTCTTTAGTGGAAAAAAATTGTAATAAATGACGCGGATATTTCGGACAGAAGCGGACTGTATTTCCACCTTCGACAACTGTTTTTCCTAGTCCCAGAGCTACGAGAGCTATACCATCTGTGGATTTTTGTGGAGGCACAGGATAAAAATTATATGACTTAGCAACTCCTGCAAAATCAGGATAGAACCTTGAGTCGTGGTCTGCTCCAACAAGTCGTTGAACAATTACCGCCATTTTTTCTTCTTCAAGACGGTAAGTTGTTGCGTTCATATAATCTTTTGCACTTTTATAGAAAGTAGAAGCATAAACAAATTTAATGCATTCAAGCAATTCCTCAAGACGCACTTTCATTGAAGGATCATTATTTGGGATCATATATGTTTGATATACACCTGCAAATGGCTGGAATTGAGAGTCTTCAAGCAAACTTGAAGAGCGAACTGCAAGCGGCTCGTGAATTATTTCAAGAAAGTCGCGAAGTCTATCAATTATTTCTTTTGGGAAATGAGGAGCTTGGACAAATCTTCTGTTTATAACATTATCATCTATCTCATTTAGTGCAAAATCAAAAAGTTTATTTTCAGCAAGAAATTGATCGAACACATCAGTACCAATTACAACAGCGGAAGGGACAGAAATTTCAATTCCATCAAATTTATCTCTCATACTGTAATTATTAATAAGTGCATTAACAAATCCAAGTCCGCGTGCTTTACCACCAAGTGAGCCGCCGCCAATTCTTGCAAAACTATTTTTAGGGTCGAAGGATTCCTTTTTGAAATCAGTAATTGTTCCTCTTTGCTGAAGTTCCCGGTAAAGTCGCAATGAACCGATTAATTCATTTCTTAAATCATTTGCATTTTTAAAATCTTCAACTTTATGAGGACGCAGATGATAAGCCAGCCAGAATTCGGTTCTTGCTTTAAGCCATTTAGAAAAATCATTTCTTGATGCATGATATATCACGCTTTCTTCTGGAATAATTTTCAAATGTTCTTCAAGCTGGCGTAAATTAGCGGCTTTGCCTACAACCTGTTTGTCTGATGTTCGAAAAATGAAATCACCAAAGCCAAAGTTATTGAGCATAAATTCTCTTAATTCCTGCATAAGGTGAGGAGAATTTTTCAAGATAAAACAAGCACCAATTTCCTTAGCTTTCTCTGCAAAATCAGGATTACTTGATTGCAGCAGGATAGGGATATCTTCAACTTCGGATTTTACATGCTTCGCAAATCTTATTCCTGCTTCGGGATCTCTTACTCCTTGTCGCCTGTAGTTAATATCTGTTATTACTCCAAGTACATTTTCTTTATACTTTTCAAAATTGCTTATCGCCTCTTCATAATTTGTGCAGAGAAGAATTTTAGGTCGAGCTCGCATTCGTAAAAATTTATGTGTAAGATTGACTCCTTCAGAAATTAATCTTTGTGATTGTTTTAATATTTCTGTATAAACAAGAGGAAGATAAGTTGAATAAAACTTAACATTGTCTTCAACAAGAATGATTGATTGAACACCAGCAACTTCTGTATCATTCTCGACATTAAGTTTATCTTCAACACATTTAATAATTCCAATCAGCAGACGGAAATCTCCCTGCCATATAAAAATTCTATCAAAGATTGAAGTATCATAATATGAAGTAATTTCTTTTCTTTCCTTGTTATCATACGCAAGCAGTATAATAGGTGCAGTAATGCCTAATTCACGAATACTTTGTGCAAGTTTTATTACATGCATATCTTCTATATGGAGAGTAGTAATAATCAAATCGAATTTATCTTCTTGCTGCAGAATATCAAGGGCTTCTTCGCCAGTTGTAACGGGAGTAATTTCCGGAGCGTGACTTAAGTTTAATGATTGATATTCTTCTCTGATTAATTCATATAGTCTGCCATCTTCTTCAAACAAATAATTGTCGTAAAGACTTGATACAAGAAGAATATCTCTTACTTTGTGCCGCATTAAACGCTGGAATCTTTTAATACGACTTCCGAAGAATGTTTCAGTATTTAAGTGACTAAGCTTGCTCATCCTTACTCCAAATTGGAAAGAAATATTTTTTGTTTAGAAATATATATCCTGCAACTGATAGAAAAAATTGTAATTAAAAAAATATTGAAAGGGAATGAACGATAGAATAAAAAAAGACGACTCTTCGGTCGTCTTTTAATTTTTGACTGGAATTAATAGTATTATACAAGTCCCTGGTCAAGCATTGCATCTGCAACTTTAAGGAAACCAGCTATGTTAGCACCAACAACATAGTTTCCTGCAAAGCCATATTTAGCAGCCGTTTCAACACAGGTATCATGAATTCTCTTCATAATTTCATATAATCTTCTGTCAACTTCTTCAGCAGACCAAGGAAGACGCATACTGTTCTGACTCATTTCAAGTCCGCTTGTAGCAACTCCACCAGCGTTTGAAGCTTTTCCAGGTGAGTAAAGAATTTTTGCCTGTGCAAATACTTTATAACCTTCAAGAGTTGTGGGCATATTTGCACCTTCTGCTACGCAGATACAACCATTTTTAACAAGTTCTTTAGCGTCATTTTCGTCAAGTTCATTTTGAGTTGCACAAGGCATAGCAACATCAACTTTAACACTCCATGGACGTTTGCCAGCATAGAAAGGCACTTTGAATTTTTTTGCATAAGGTTCAACTGCATCCTGAGCAGAAGCACGAAGTTCAAGCATATAATCTATCTTTTCACCTTTTATTCCATCAGGATCATAAATAAATCCGTCAGGTCCTGATAATGTTACAACTTTTCCACCAAGTTGAGTTACCTTTAAAGCAGCTCCCCACGCAACATTTCCGAAACCAGAAATTGCAACAGTTTTTCCATCAAAACTTTGTCCTTTGGTTTTTAACATTTCCTGTGCAAAATAAGTTGCACCGTAACCTGTGGCTTCAGGACGAATAAGTGAACCGCCCCAATTAATTCCTTTTCCTGTAAGAACTCCGGTGAATTCATTTCTTAATCTTTTATATTGACCAAACAGGAAACCTATTTCTCTTCCACCAACGCCAATATCACCGGCGGGAACATCCGTATCAGGACCGATGTGGCGTGCTAACTCAGTCATAAAACTCTGGCAGAAACGCATTACTTCGTTATCGGATTTTCCTTTAGGATCAAAATCACTTCCACCTTTTCCACCACCCATTGGCAAAGTGGTTAAACTGTTTTTAAATACCTGTTCAAAAGCTAAAAACTTTAAAATTCCAAGAGTTACAGAAGGGTGAAATCTTAATCCACCTTTATAAGGTCCGATTGCACTGTTCATTTCAATTCTATAACCGCGGTTGATATGAATATTTCCCTGATCATCCATCCAAGGAACTCTGAAAATAATAACACGTTCCGGTTCTACCATTCTTTCAAGAATTCTTCCTGAGCGGTATTCAGGGTGGCGTTCAAGAACTACTTCAAGTGATTCAAGTACTTCTTGTACTGCTTGATGAAACTCTGGTTCTGAGGGATTCTTGGCCTTGACATCATTAATTAATTTTTGCAAATATTCAGACATAATTTTTCCTTTATTTTTGGGGTTAAATTTTCGATATGATTTCTTTTTTCAATTGAGAATACGCTTTAAAAAATCTTTATTTTTTCTATCGAAACCTAAGGTAGTTTATTATAATAAGCAAACAACAAAAAACTTAATAAGGCAACTTAAATTTTACTTATTCTTAGTTTGTAAGATAACAAACGATCCTATCCTTAAATTATTTTGTGAAACGGTCAAATATATTTAATACTTTTAATTGGTCTCATTTAGTGAATTTTTTATAAAATTATTTTGTTACCTTTAAACATAAAATTATGAAAGGAATGACCAGTGCTTAAAAAACTATATTTAATTTTAATCTTTTTTAGTTTTGTAACACTTGCCCAGAAAGAAATTAAACTTGGACAAGAATTAACAATAACCGATACAACAAAAATTTCTGAAATTCTTTCTTCTCCAGAAAAATATTTGAATAAAATAGTCCTTGTTAAAGGTGAAGTGCTTGATGTCTGCTCTATGGCTGGCTGCTGGATGGAATTAAAAAGCGATGCACTAAATCAGAAAATGAAAATTAAAGTAAAAGATGGCGAAATTGTATTTCCAATGGAGGCAAAAGGACACGAAGCTATTGTAGAAGGCAAAGTTTATAAAATTGAAATGGACCAGGAAATGGCTATTGAATATTATGAACATGAAGCTGAAGAAAAAGGTTTAGAATTTGATAAATCAACAATTACAGGACCGGTAACTATTTATCAAATTAAAGGTCTTGGCGCAGTAATTAAATAATTTTTTTTTGAAAGTATAAATTCAAATGAATAAAAATCCTAATCGGTTAATAAAAGAAAAAAGTCCTTACCTTTTACAGCATGCATACAATCCTGTGGATTGGTATCCCTGGAGTGAAGAAGCATTCGATAAGGCAGAAAAAGAAAACAAACCGATCTTTCTTTCTATTGGTTATTCAACGTGTCATTGGTGCCACGTGATGGAAAAAGAATCATTTGAAGATGAAACAGTTGCTCGTTTAATGAATGAAACTTTTATTTCAATTAAAGTTGATAGAGAAGAAAGACCTGACATTGATAATATCTATATGACCGTTTGCCAGATGCTTACCGGTGGAGGTGGCTGGCCCTTAACGGTCGTATTAACACCTGATAAAAAACCATTTATAACCGGAACGTATTTTCCCAGAGACTCTAATTACGGAAGAGTGGGAATGCTTGAACTAGTTCCGCGGGTTAAAGAATTATGGCAAAATCGACAACAGGATATTCTTAACTCTGTTGATGAAATAATAAATTCATTAAAACATACTTCTCATTTTGAATCCGGTGCTGAACCTGATGAAGAGATATTACATCTTGCATTTAAACAATTATCGGACAAATTTGATAAGGAATACGGAGGTTTTAGTAATACACCAAAATTTCCAACACCTCACAATCTCTTATTCCTTCTAAGATATTGGAAGAGAACCCAAAATAGTTCTGCACTAGAAATGGTTGAGAAAACACTAAATGAGATGAAAAGAGGAGGGATTTATGATCATGTTGGTTTTGGCTTTCACCGTTACTCCACTGATAGAAATTGGCTTGTGCCTCACTTTGAAAAAATGCTATATGACCAGGCATTACTTGCAATAAGTTATTCAGAAGCTTTTCAGGTAACACGAAATAACGAATATAAAAAGACTGTTTATGAAATTCTTGAATATGTTGAAAGAGAATTGACTTCACCTGAAGGAGGCTTTTATTCTGCAGAAGATGCCGACAGTGAAGGAGAAGAAGGTAAATTTTATTTCTGGAAAAAGAAGCAAATAGAAAAAATCCTTGGTAAAGATGCAGAACTATTCTGTAAAGTATTTAATATTACAGATGAAGGAAATTTTCACGAACAATTTAAGCAGGAATATTCAGGAGATAATATTCTTCATCTCACCAAATCATTAAATGAAATTGCTACTGAGTTGAATCTTCAAGCAAAAGAGTTAAATGATATAATTGTTGGATTACTTAAGTTATTGTTTGTAAATCGCAATGCAAGAGTTCATCCATTTAAAGATGATAAGATACTGACCGATTGGAATGGATTAATGATCGCTGCCTTTGCAAAAGCAGCTTCAGTATTTAATGACATAAAATATTCTCTTGTAGCAAAAAAAGCTGCAGATTTTATCATAAACAAAATGTATGCTAATGATGGTAAACTTTTACATCGTTATAGAGAGAATGAAGCCAGCATTGATGGAAACCTGGAAGATTATTCTTTCTTTATTTTTGGTTTGATAGAACTTTACATGGCAACCTTTGAAATATCTTATTTACAAATAGCACTAAAATGTAACGAGTATTTTCTTGAACATTTTATAGATGAAATAAATGGTGGTTTTTATTTTACCTCGGATGAATCAGAAGATTTGCTTGTAAGAATGAAAGATATTAATGATGGAGCAATTCCATCAGGAAATTCCATTGCAATTATCAATCTTGTTAGATTATCGAAGCTAACAGGAAATAATGATTTTCATAAAATTGCTCAATTTGCTTCAAAAGCTTTTTATCAGCAAATTTCAAGCAATCCTTTCTGGCATACAGCAGCATTATGTGGAATTGATCTTTTACTTTCTAAATCCACAGAAATTGTATTTACTGAAGGATATAATTCATCTGCAAAAGAGATGATTAAAGCTGCTAATAGTTTTTTTAATCCAAATCAGGTTATACTTCTAAAAAACCCAGAAAATAAAATAGATGTAGAATTAATAGCTCCTTTTACTTCTGATATGAATATTGAAGAAGGAAAAACAATAGCCTACGTTTGTAATAATTTTGTTTGCAATCTTCCGGTTGATAATACTAAAAAAATGCTGGAATTGATTTCTAATAGAAACTAAATATGAAAAACAAAAAAGGCGTCCTTATGAACGCCTTTTTTCAAGTTCTTAAAATTTATTAATTCAAAAGTGAATTGATCTTATTTGTCAAAGTTGATTTTGGAACTAATCCCACATGTGTATCAACAATGTTGCCTTTCTTATCAATTACAAATGAAGTTGGAATAGCTTCTATACCTCCAAAATCATTTACAACTTTATCAGTGAAATAAACAATGGGATAATTTATTCCATTACTTTTTATAAAACCAGGCACATCTTGCTTTGTTTGTCCTTCACGGTCAACAGAAATACCAATTACTACTACTTTACCGGCATATTCATTTTGAATAGCAATCAAGTCAGGAATTCCTTTTCGACAAGGAGGACACCAGGTAGCCCAGAAATCTATTATAACAACTTTACCTTTATAATCCGATAATTTAATGATTTTTCCATCAACACTGGTTAATGCAAAATCGGGTGCTTTTTTATTTCCGTCCAATGGAAGACTACTATTCTCAAACGAAGAATTTTCTTTGTCATTTTTTTCACATGCGAAGCTGGAAATAGACAATAAAACGATAAACGAATAAATCAGTAATTTTTTCATAATGGTATTTCCTTTTTTTTCTCGTATGATGTTCATTGTTATAAAAGGTTTCAAACTATTTTTGCTGAGTCTGACTGTTTTTATAAAATGGTGGATATGGACCGCTTTTGGGTTCTTTTCGCGTATTATTTACAATAAAAAATATTATTAAAATTATAATAATTATTATAGTTGAAACAAAGTTTTTATACCTTGGATCAATCCAGGGTTTTCTAACATTTTTCTCAACTTGTTTTTTACCGATTTGTCTTTCCTTGGGTTTATTATTCTTTGCCATTTTTCCTTGAAATTATTTTCTTTGTGCAAAGATACTAAATATTCTTCTAAAACTTTCTTTACAAATTTTTCAGCATTATTCTCATTTAACAATTCTAAAAATTGTATTTTTACAACAAATTTAAAATTTATTTATGAAAACTAAACTTGACATTGCAAAGAATTGGCTTCCAAGATATACAGGTACCCAGATTGATGAATTTGGAGATTATTTATTGCTTACAAATTTTACAAATTATGTAGAGATGTTTGCAACTAAATTCAATTGTGAAGTTAAAGGTATAAATAAACCTATGCAAACGGCAACAAATTCACAGGGACTTTCTATTGTTAATTTTGGAATTGGTTCTGCTAATGCTGCTACTATAATGGATTTATTAATTGCCCGCAAACCAAAAGGAGTTTTATTCCTTGGAAAATGCGGTGGATTAAAAAGGACGACAGAAATTGGACATTTTATTCTTCCGATTGCTGCAATAAGAGGAGAGGGAACCAGTGATGATTATCTTCCTAAAGAGGTTCCGGCTTTACCTTCATTTAAATTACATAAATTCGTTTCTGAAAAACTTGTTAAAAGAAAATTAGATTATAGAACAGGAGTTATTTATACAACCAACAGAAGAGTCTGGGAATGGGATGAGGAATTTAAAAAGTACTTGAAACGATTGAATACCATTGCAATTGATATGGAAACAGCTACGATATTTATTGTCGGGCATATTAATGAAATTCCTCGGGGTGCTTTGCTTCTTGTTTCCGATGTTCCAATGGTGCCTGAAGGGGTTAAGACTGCTGAATCAGATAAAATTGTAACTCAAAAATTTTCTAAAATGCATCTTGATATTGGAATTGAAGCAATGACAGAAATCGGGAAAAAAGGCGAAAAGATAAAACATTTCAGGTATGAATAAAATCAGAGTTTATCAATGATCGAAATAAATAATCTTCATAAAAGTTTTAATAATAAAAAAGTTCTTGATGGTGTTAATCTTACAATTACAAAAGGTGAAACTATTGTAATTGTTGGAAGAAGCGGCTGCGGTAAAAGTGTTATGCTTAAACATATTGTGGGACTGCTTGTTCCGGATGATGGCTATGTAAAAGTTGAGGGACATCTAATTAGTGAACTGAACGAAAAAGAGCTTTATTCAGTTCGTAAAAAATTTGGGTTCTTGTTTCAAGGGTCAGCACTGTTTGATTCAATGACTGTGCTTGAAAATGTATCTCTTCCACTTGTTGAGTCAAGAAGCGGTTATTCTAAAAATGAAATTAATAATTTTGTTGAAGAGAAGCTTTCTTTAGTTGGACTTCAGAATATTCAACATCTTAAACCTTCTGAGTTATCAGGTGGAATGAAAAAACGCGTTGCACTTGCAAGAGCTTTGATTACAAATCCTGATTACATCCTTTATGATGAACCAACAACCGGTCTCGACCCAATTATGTCCGATTCAATTGATAATCTTATTAAAGACCTTGCTGGAAAATTAAAAGTTACTTCTATAGTTGTTACTCACGATATGTTCAGTGTAAAGAATGTAGCTGACCGTGTTGCTTTAATGCATGAAGGAAAAATATATTTTGATGGTAAACCTGAAGAGCTTCTTAATAGCGAAGATAAAGTAATTTACAATTTTATTAAACGAACCGAAACTTTATAAAAGTTGTATCAATAAAAATATTCCAACACCTGCAAGAAGTATCATCAAAGAAAAAATCCAGACAAAAGGATTTTCAAAAAAGCCTGTATTTACCGTAAAATCAGATTTCTCAAAACGGACAAAGTTTTTTGTATCAACTTCGTTATCAGCAATTAAATCAATAGATGAATAAAGATTTTCTTTTTGCTCAAGGATTTTTTCGTAATTAAAATCTTCATTATGGTCACTGTACCTGATAAGTATGTTATTCAAAAAATTTGGTTCAAGATTAGTAAACTCATATGAAAAAATGTTTTCTTCATTTGTTAAAAAAATCCCTGAGGGCAAAATTCCTTCAATGTCCGCAAAAGTCAGTTTATCAGATAAATGAATTATTATTTTTCCCTCTTCAATATTTTTTCCCCACGCTTCACCGGTTTCAAGTATATAAGTAAAACCACAACTTCTATTAATGGAATAACCTTTTCTTAGAACAGCATTATTTGTATTTACAATATAGTATGTTGTAAGTCGTGTTATAGCTTTTGCCTTAAATGTTGTTTCCCATACATACCAGTTATTTATTTGGCTTTCAATTTTGTTGTACCAGTTTTTTATTTTTGCATTAGAATAAAAATCATCCATTTCATTTTTACTATTAAGATAATCTGTTAATGTTTTTACCTGATAAGGTTTTCCATCAATCAATAATCTGATTTCCGATAATTCATTAAAATGGACAGAGTGGACGTCATCCTGGAAGAATAAAGCATTTACTGGATATCCAGTTCGCATTGTAATATCTTCTTCATAAGGATTAAACATAAAATAATCACCTTTTACAACAGCATAACCTTTATAAAGATTGATAGTTATTTGTTCCTTCTTCATCTGAATTTTTCCAAAATGGATGCTGTCATCAAGAAAGAAAGGAACAAAATTTCTTCCTGAGCCTGTATTCCAGAATCCAGGCATTGCAATGTTTGAAAATACTATAACATTATAAAATGCAATAATTATTAACAAAGGAAAGATTTTCTTCATAATCTAATCGTCTCTTATTTACCACTTTTAACTAACATTAATAATTTTATGTTCCTGTAGCCAATCCAATTTTGTATAATTTATAAATATTTTTAACTTTATAACAAATTTAATTTAATTTAGCGTAAAGGTGAGCTATGAAAAAATTATATACTGTATTTATCTTTTTTTATCTGTGTGGGGTATACTCTATAGCACAGGTTAAAGCTGGTGGTGATGCTCTTGGTACTAAAAAGTATGATGATTTTCAAACACCAAAGTTTTGTGGCACCTCATGTCATACAGATTTTTATATGCAATGGCAGCAAGCAATGATGTCACAGGCTTATACCCATAAATGGGATGAAGTAGAATACTTTAAGCTTGCAGTACCTCACGCTGAAAAAGATAAAATCGTTGAAGAAGTAAAAGCGGGGTGCAATGGATGTCACGCTCCTATTTCATTTTTAGCAGGTGATGTTCCTCCTCCAAAACCAGAGATGAATAGCAGAGCTAATGAATCAGTTTCCTGCGATTTGTGTCATACAGTAACGGGATATCAGGGTGATGTTCCTTACAATTTTAATTTTATTTCTAATCCGGGTAAAACTAAATATGGACCAAGAACGGGGGAAAATTCACCAGAACATAATTTAATGAAATCAGAATTTCTTGGAACGGCTGAATTTTGTGGAACTTGTCATAATGAAAAAGATCCTTATGGAATTTGGGTTAAATCAACCTACTTAGAATGGAAAGAAGGACCTTATTCAAAACAAAATGTTAAATGTCACGATTGTCATATGACCTATTCAGAAGGATATTCTGCCGCTATGGGAAATAAATATCCTGATGTTCGGCAGCACTTGTTTCATGGTGCACACGATAATGGTAAAGTCGCGGGAACTATTGAGCTTAGAATTCATCCTAATGTTAAAGAAGCAGAACCGACCGATAAAGTTAAGTTCACAATTGCACTATTTAATCAAAAAACAGGGCATAAATTTCCAAGCGGTTCAGTTGAAGATAGAATTGTATGGATGCATGTTGAAGCGGTAGATTCTAAAGGAAATATTTATCATCTTCCTGTTGATAAAAAAGGCTTTGAAGGAGAAGAATATACAATTGGTTCTGATGCATTAGCTTATCAGGATATGGGAATAGCTTTAAATGATCCTAATTTCAAAGGTGTTCAGAGAGATGGAATACCGATCGGTGATAGAATTTTTCGTATGGCATATTTTGATCCGCAAGGGAGAATGACTATTCAGCAATGGAACACGAAATCTCTTGGAGTTGATTATAGAATAGGTCCAAGAGAGACTAAATTGGAAACTTGTACATTTAATTTACCAGCAAATCTTCCTCCAGGTGAAATGAAAATTACAGCGACAATGTACTATCAAAAACTAGTTAAACCAGTTGCGGACTTTCTTGGTGTTTCTGAAGAAGCAGAACTTGTTTTAGTGAATAAACATTCAACGTCAATCAATATTTTACCTTAAAGGAGTTTGATTATGAAACGATTTTTTTTAACAACAGTTATATTTTTATTATTATCGATGTTAATGGGAGATATTCTTTTTGCTATTCCTTCTTTTGCAAGAAAATATAATATGACTTGTAAAACATGTCACACTCCATTTCCTAAATTAAAACCTTATGCTGAAGATTTTGCGGCAGATGGTTTTGTGCTTAAAGATAAAGAAGCACCAAGGTATTTTTTAGATACAGGGGATGATGAATTATCTTTGCTTAGAGAACTTCCTATAGCGATTAAACTGGAAGCATATTTAACTTATAATAATTCTCACCAGAAACAGAGTGATATTACTTCTCCATATATAATTAAGTTATTATCAGGAGGGGAGATTACTAAAAATATTTCTTATTACTTTTATTTTTTCTTTTCTGAACGTGGAGAAGTCGCCGGACTCGAAGATGCATTTGTAATGTTCAACAATCTATTTGATGTTGATGTAGATTTATTTGTGGGACAATTTCAAGCATCAGATCCTCTTTTCAAAAGAGAGCTGAGATTGACTTTTGAGGATTACCAGATTTATAAAACCAAAATTGGAAATTCCAGGATAAATCTTGCTTATGATAGAGGAATAATGCTGAATTATGGATTACCAACAGGAACTGATCTGACTTTAGAAATCCTTAATGGAAATGGCATAGACAAGGCAAATAACTTTAGAAATTTTGATGATGATAAGTATAAAAATCTTTTAGGACGATTATCTCAGGATATCACAAAAAATATAAGACTTGGTGCTTTAGGTTATTTTGGTAAGGAAGCTCTCTCTCTTTATGAAAATGAATTAAATATGTTTGGTGTTGATGCTACAGTAAATCTTGAACCTGTAGAATTAAATTTACAATATCTACAAAGAGAAGATAAAAATCCTTATGATTTGATAAATCCGCAAAAAGTAAATTCCAAAGGTATTATGGCAGAGCTGATTTACTTGCCGCAGGGCGATGATAGTAAATTGTACATTACAGGATTATTTAATTGGATAGAATTGGATAAAGTTAATACATATAAAACCGCAACGTTAAACATTGGTTATATGCTTAAAAGAAATGTACGTGTTTTAAGTGAATACACTTATGATATGAAATGGAAATTTGGAAAATTATCTATTGGTCTTGTTGCAGCTTATTAAGAAAGCATAACATAATAATTAAATTCAGTCCTATCATTTTTAAGATAGGACTGATATCTTAATTAAAATTCTTTGGGTTTATAAATTATCTATTTGTTTTCATTTAACAATTTTCTTGCCTGTTCGAGAGCAAGATCAATATTACCGTAAAAATTCTCTTCTCCAACTTTTTTAAGAAAACCTGATTGTTCAAAAGCCATTATTGGTTGAGCATGAACTCCGGAGAATAAAAGTATAGTACCTTTCTTACGCGTTTCTGTAAGTAATTCTTCAAGCACATGAATTCCTGTTGAGTCAATTGCCGGAACATTTCTCATTCTTATTATCCTTATTTTTGGTGGTTTCTCAACCAGGCTCATAGCTTCTTTAAATTTTTCAACTGCACCAAAGAAAAACGGTCCGTTTATTTCATAGACTTCTACATCGTGAGGAACTGATTTTTTATCAATAGACATCGGGTCAACAATTTCATCTTCTTCATCTTTAAATTCACGTGTAATTACTCCAACATTTGTTACTGTTGCCATACGGTGCATAAATAGAAATACAGCAGTAATCATTCCTATTTCAATTGCAATAGTAAGATCGAATATTACAGTTAATCCAAAAGTTGTTAGTAACACTACAACATCTCCTTTGGGGTTTTTCAGGAGGTTTAAAAATGTTCTCCATTCACTCATATTATATGCTACAATTACTAGTATGGCTGCAAGGGTTGCCAGAGGAATTAATCTTGCTAGTCTTCCAAAAAATAACATAATTAAAAGAAGTACAATAGCATGAACAATTCCAGCAATAGGAGTTCTTCCACCGTTCTTAATATTAGTTGCTGTTCTTGCAATAGCTCCAGTTGCTGGTATTCCACCAAACAAAGGTGTTATTACATTGGCCACACCCTGAGCAATTAATTCCATATTTGAACGATGTTTGCCTCCGATCATTCCATCAGCTACTACGGCAGATAAAAGAGATTCAATAGCAGCAAGAATTGCAATTGAAGTTGCCGGTCCTAATAAACTTTTTACTGTAACAAGGTCAATCTTAATCATAGAAGGAGAAGGCATTTCAGAAGCAATTTCACCAAACCTGCTGCCAATAGTTTCAACTGGTATTTTGAAAAAATATACAATGGCCGTTGAAAGCAATAAGGCAACTAATGAACCAGGGATCTTCCTTGATATTTTTGACCAAAAAATCATAACTAATAATGAACCCATAGCTACACCAAGAGCATAAAAGTTGATTGAATCAAAATGTTTTGCATATGCTAAAATTTTATCAATAAAATCAGCAGGAACCTTGCTCATCTTCAAACCAAAAAAATCTCTTATCTGTGAAGAAAAAATGATTAGAGCAATTCCACTGGTAAACCCAACAACAAGCGGATGAGGAATAAATTTTATTACAGAACCAAATTTTGCAAAACCCATAATTATCAGGATTATTCCTGCCATAACTGTAGCAATCAGTAAACCATTTATGCCATAAGTTTGAACAATGGAATAAACGATAACTACAAATGCACCGGTTGGTCCACCAATTTGAACTCGGCTTCCGCCAAGTGCAGAAATTATAAAGCCTGCAATAATTGCTGTAATTAATCCCTTTTCAGGTGATACTCCAGATGCTATTGCAAAAGCAATGGCTAAAGGAAGTGCTACTATACCAACAATTACTCCTGCTGATAAATCCTGTACAAATTGTTCTTTCGAATAGTCTTTTAAGGTGGTAATAAGTTTTGGTTTTAACATACTATTATCATTTTTGAAACTACTATTCCAAAATACCAAATAGAAAAACATATTCAAACAAGGGAATTGATTCAATAAATATTAATGGAATTTCGTTATTTTTGCCAATCAAAATTTGAAGTAATAAAGAGAATTAAAATAATGAGATTAAGCAAAGTTTTTATACCAACACTTAAAGAAGTACCAAATGATGCTGTTACTGCAAGTCATGTTTTAATGCTTAGAACAGGAATGATTCGTCCTGTTGGAGCTGGAATATATTCTTTCTTGCCACTGGGTTACAGGGTAATGAAGAAAGTAGTTGAAATAATTCGTGAAGAAATGGATTCCATTGGTGGACAGGAATTTCACCTTCCTGCATTAAATCCAAAAGAGATATGGGAAGAAACAGGCAGAGTTGAAGCGTTTGGTGACATCCTGTTTCAAATTAAAAATCGCGATTACGTTTTAGCACCAACTCACGAAGAAATCATGACTTTTCACGCAAGAAAAGTTTTAAACTCTTATAAAGAACTACCCCAGATCTGGTATCAAATTCAGACCAAATTCAGGAATGAACCTCGTCCCCGAAGTGGAGTTATAAGAGGCAGACAATTTTTAATGAAAGATGCTTACTCATTCGATTCTACATGGGAAAATCTTGATAGGTCTTATGAACTTCACGATAAAGCATATCGAAAAATTTTTGATAGATGCGGATTAAAATATTTTGTTGTTGGTGCGTCAAGTGGAGCAATGGGAGGAACAGGTTCAGAAGAGTTTATGGTTAAATCGGATGCTGGAGAAGACACAGTGGCTTATTGCGAACATTGTGGTTATGCAGCAAATGTAGAAGTTGCAACTTCAAGAATGTTTAACAAAAAAAGATATGATGTTAGCAAAGAACTTTATGAAATATCAACTCCAAATGTAAAATCGATTGATGAACTTTGTGACTTTCTTAAGATTGATGAAACACAATGTGCTAAATCCAGAATTTATATTCATAATGAACAACCCGTGCTTGTTTTAATGTTGGGAAACGATGAAGTGAATGAAACAAAACTGGAAAAAGTTTTTGGCGGGAACATACGTCCGGGACATCCTGAAGAGCTAAAAGCAATTACAGGTGCTGATGCAGGTTCAATCGGACCTGTTGGATTTAATGGAAAAATTGTTGCAGATCTTCGTTTGAAAAATTCCAATAATATGTTTAGTGGTGCAAATAAAAATGATTATCATATTGGTGGAATAGATTTTCTTAGAGATGTAAAAAATGTAGAATATCAAGACCTCAGAATCGTAAAAGCCGGTGAAGGTTGTCCTAATTGCGAAAATAATCTTGATGTATTCACTGCAATAGAATTAGGACATATCTTTAAACTTGGGACAAAGTATTCGCAGGCTATGGGAGCTTTGTTTACAGATGAAGCTGGGAATGAGAAACCTATTATAATGGGAAGCTATGGTATTGGTATTGAAAGAGTTATTGCTTGTTATATCGAACAACATCATGATGATAAAGGAATTATCTGGGATGGTCCTTTAGCTCCGTTTGATATTCATCTTATAGCTTTGAATAATAAAAAAGAAATTATTGCCGAAGCATCTGAGAAACTTTATGCAGAACTTCAACAAGAAGGATTTAAAGTACTCTATGATGACAGGCCTGAAGCTGGAGCTGGATTTAAATTTAATGATGCTGATTTACTTGGTATGCCTTTACAGGTTATTGTCGGTGAAAAAAAATTAAAAGATGGCAAAGTTGAAGTGAAAATTCGTAAAGACAATAGTCGATTTGATGTTGAAATAGAAAAGTTGATTAATAAAATTCAAGAAGTAAAATAAACTCTAATGTTATGGATTTATTAATATTTTCCGAAGAAAATCTTCTTAAACAAATTCAGCAAACTGAATATAAACTGGGCTTTTATAAAGTAAAATTTTATGTTAGAGATGGATCACCTTCAACAGAACCAACTGAAAAAATAGAAGATTTTTTTCTTTATCCGTCTGGTGGAACTTTGCGCAATAAAGATTTGAATATTGTTACTTATATGGCACGATTTGATACTTACCGTGGATTTGTTCCGCCACATTTAGCAAAATTATAATCTTAAAAGATTAATGAATAATTTTGGAAAACTTTATATTGTATCAACCCCGATTGGTAATTACGAAGATATTACTCTTCGTGCTTTGCGAATATTGAAAGAAGTCGATTTTATTATTTGTGAAGAATATAAAGAAGCAAAAAGAATTCTTTCATATTATAAAATTGATAAACCACTCTTTTCTGTAAATGAGCATAATGAAAAAGAAAATTCTGATGAAGTAGTTGAAAAAATTAAGAGAGGACTTTCTGCTGCTCTAATTTCTGATTGTGGTACTCCGCTTTTTTCTGACCCGGGAAATTTTTTATTTTCTCTTTGTGTAAATTCAAAAATTGAAATTATTGTTGTTCCTGGTGTCAACTCCTTGATTACAGCGTTAACGGGTGCGGGTTTAATATATGACACTTTTTATTTCGCTGGCTGGATTTCGGCCAAAAAAGAAATACGAAGAAAAACTCTTATCAATCTTAAAAAGAAAAAAGAATTATTAATCATAATGGAAACTCCGTACAGGTTAAGAACAATTCTGGCTGATGTCGCTTCTATTTTCAGTAAAAAAACATTTTGTGTAATTGCTTTTCAACTTACTCAGAAAGATGAAAAATATTTTCGCGGGTCAGTCGAAGCTCTTCTAAACAAAGTTGAAGAAAACCATCTCAAAGGAGAATTTATCCTTATTATCGACAATAGAACTTCTTACTAATAAAATAAATTATTCAAAAGAATTGAGCCGCATGATTACTTCTTTAATTATATATCCGTTTTCTAAAAATTTGTAAAGATTTTTTCCCGGGCATAATGTCTGTGCAAAATCTTTATGCCCTTTTATTGTTTCGGGTGATATCTGGTACTTTTTACAGCAAAAAGCAATTGTATTAATTAAAGCTTCAAGTTGTTTTTGTGGTAATTCCTGTTCTTCAAAATTGCCAAGACAAGTAATTAACAAGTGTCCATTTGGATTATATTCTGTAGCTGTTTCTCCTGCGGTAAAAACATTCCTGCCTTCAAAAACGTTTCCATCAAAATCAATTATAAAATGATAGGGTATGTCACTCCAATTCCTATCCTTTCCCATTCCCCAGGTTTGAACTTTCTTAATATGAGAAGCTGCAGTCTCTTTTTGCGGGTCGAAAATTGTACCTTCATGGTGAATTGTTATTCTTTCAGGGATTTGATTCTTGTAGGGTTTTGGTTCATCAGCATTCCATTCACTGCGAGAAATAAAATTTATTTCATTGAATACTTTTGTTGTTGAACAACCATTAAATAAAAATATAGCTAAGAAAAAAAGTAATATGAAATTTTTCATTCAGGACTCTCCATATAAGTAAAATATTTTTTAGAGAAAAAACTATGTGCACTTTCTACTGTTTCTTTTTCATTAAAAATTGCAAAGATTGTTGAACCACTACCACTCATCAAACTGAACTCGGCACCAAGCTTATAAAGTGTTTCTTTAATTATTTTAATTTCAGGATAGTCTGCAAATACAATTTCTTCAAAATCATTTACCACTTTATCCTTTAAGAATGAAAAATTTTTAATCATAAAATTTTTCATTGATGATAATTTGAATGACGGCTTTTTAGGTTTAATATTTTGATAAGCCCACTTAGTAGAAACATGAATCCCTGGATTTACTAATAAGATGAACTTTTTAATATGAAAATCAATTTGTGTTAAAATTTCTCCTCGTCTTTCAGCAAATGAGGGAAAAGGTTTAAGAAAAAAAGGAACATCAGAACCAAGCATCAATGCAAATTCTTTAAGTGTCTCGTCTTTTATTCTTAATGATAGTAATTCATTAATTGACAACAAAGTATGGGCTGCATTAGAACTGCCTCCACCTAAACCGGCTCCGATAGGAATATTTTTATCGAGATGTATTGATAGATTAATTTTTTTTGCAGTTACTTTCTCTAACAATCTTACAGTCTTTAGAATAAGATTATCTTTATCGTTTTGTAATTTGGTGTCATTACTTGTAAAAATTAATTTCTCATTGCGTTCAAAGGTTAAAACATCACAAAGAGAAATTGGATAAAAAATGGTTTCAATATTATGATATCCATCTGAACGTTTTTCAATAATGTTTAGACCAAAATTTATTTTAGCGGGTGATTTTATTATTATTCTTTCCATCGAAAAATTCTTTTAATTTTTTTATATGTGAATAACTAGAACCACAACAAGCACCTACGAATAATGTTTTTTTGTTAATTGATTCCTGAACTACCTTAACATATTTTTCAGGTGAAAGACCACAAGAAATATTTTCATCGGAGTAGTGACCCGAACCACAATTCAAGTAGAAACCCCAATAAGTTGAAAAATATTTTTTTTTCACTGCAGCCACAAAAATTTCCGGATGAATACAATTTAAACCAATTGCTATAGGTTCGAAATTGTTTATAAAACTGATTGTGTCGATAAGTTTTTCTCCGCTAAGAAGTTCAAATTTATCATTAAAGAATAAGCTGATGATATATGGAATTTTATTGGTCGAACAATGTTTGCATATTATTTCAATTTCATCAAAATGACTTTGAGTTTCGTTAAGAATAAAATCGACTCCATTGGCAAAAAGTAAATCGATATGCGTTTGATGATTTTTTTCCAATTCTTTTTTTGAAAGTTTTCTTTCTCTCTGATAACAGTCTTCGGCTGGTGCATTTGAACCAGCAATAAAAAATTCTCTATCAATCTTAATCTCTTTAGCAAGTTTTACACTAACTGAAATTAATTTTTCTATTGAGTAGTCAATTTTACTTTTAGTTACAGAAGCTGGGTTTGTTCTAAAGGTATTTGTAGTAATAATATCAGCTCCGGCATCTATATATTTTTGGTGAATATTCTGGACTGTTTCCGGTGAAGTAATATTCGCAAAAGACATCCAGAGCTGTGGATGTCTTGCAATTCCTTTTTGTTGAAGTAAACTGCCCATCGCTCCATCAAGTATTAATGGGCGTTGAAGTTTATTAAAGAAGGACAATATGTCTTTTTTATTCGCCAGGTTTTGTGGTTCTCATTTTTGGATGAGAATTATAGTAATTTAAAATTTCTCTTTCAATCCGGTCAAGATCTATCATAGAAATACACTCAAGGTTATACGGACAAGTTTTTTTCCAGCAAGGAGCACAAGCAAGATTCTCAGGATAAATTTTAATACCTCTATCATAAAGTTCTATTTCTGTCCAGCAACTTAAACCAAACCATGCAATAACATATTTTTTTAATGCGATTGCCAGGTGCATTCCAAAAGAATCACCTGTAACAACAACGTCAGCGATGCTCTCATAACAAGCACCTCTTCTTAATCCCTGATTGGTTGGACTGTTTATTATAGTTTGATGGTGCTGTGGAAATTGAGAAAAGATTTCCTGATTGCGATCTTTATCTTGCGGACCTCCAAGCAAAATAATTCTGAATAATTTATAACGAAGCAATTTATCAATTAAATAAGCATGCTGGTAAACGGACATTTTTTTATTTGGATAAAGATCCGAACAACCTGTATTAAATCCGATAACGAAATCATCTTCCCCAATTCCAAATCTCTTCTTAAAATTAGCAATGTAAGCATTCTCTTCATCCGTAAAATTAAATATGTATTCATCCTTATTGAATTCAAGATCCATTGTTTCAGCAACATAATCAATTTTTGTTCGCTTATTCTCTTTAAATTTTAAATGATCATCCATGCCAAGCTTATAGTTATAATAAGCTCCTTTATTAAGAGGAATTATACTTCCATTATCATTTAATCCAAAGCCCAATTTGTTTTTACAATTGAGGGACATAATTAAAGCTGCAGTTTTTTGTGACTTATCAAGGTTGAAAATATAATCGAATTTCATTTGTTGAATCAATAAAATTGTTTCATAGTCATAACCAAGTATTTTGTCAACATAAGGATTGTTCAATAACAACTTATCGCATTCTTTTCCTGTCATCCAGTAAATTGTGGAGTCAGGAAATTTTTTCTTTAAAGATGTAAGTTGAGCAGTAGTCATCAATACATCTCCCATTGCATCCAGATTAATTATAAGAATTTTTGTTCCAAGTTGTGAGTTGTCTTTGCATCCATTTTCAAGACAATTATAACCAGGGTAACAAGGTTTGTAACCTGTAAAATTTTTACACGACGGTATGTTTAGTTTACTCATATATATTTCTCCAAGAATAATTTAAACTTTGTTATTACTTCTTCCGAACTTACATTAAATAAAGTCGGTTCCTTTGTTATTACGCAATCAAAATCAGATTTATATGGGCTCCAGATCATTTCATCTGTATTATAATTTACATAGATACCAAAAACAGGTTTATTAAAAGCTGAAGCAAGATGAATTGTGGCTGTATCGGGAGAAAACAACATATCAATTTTAGAAATCATAGCGGCGAACTCATCAAAGTCTGGAGTATAATAAATTTTTTCTTTTTCGATTCGCATTTCCATTGCATATTTTAAGTCGCGTGTTGATGAAAGGAGCAGGTAATTAATATCATAACCTGAAATAAAATTTAGAAGTTCATTAAATTTATTAACGCCCCAGAATCTTGCCTGGCTTCCAGCGGAGATGTTAATCCCCAGAAGAAACTTATTTTGAGAAAACTTTCTTGTGAGATATGTCGAAACTGTCTTCAAAGATTTATCAGTTGTATTATAAACAACATTCGCTGAATGTGAATTCAAATTAATATTAAACAGATTATTTAATTGCAATAATCTATCAATCACATGATTGGTTTTTACATCTAAAGATTTAATTGTATGTGTAAATAAAATTTTGTTTTCTTTTTCAAGACCAAATTTAAAAGGAATTTTTAAAGAGCTAATTAAAAAACTAACAGTTGTTGAAACATCTGTGTGAAGATCGACTACAGCATCAAAATTATTTTCATTAAGTCTTTTTACAGTTTTTCTAAAGTTCGAAAATCCCTTTTGAAATATGATTATTTCATCAATGTCTGGATTATTATTAAATACAAAAAAATTTTTTTTATCAGCTAATACAGAAATTTTGCATTGAATATTTTTTTTAATTTCATGAATCAATGCTGTTGATACTAATGCATCTCCAATTCTGTTTAATCTAACGAATAAAATTTTTGATGATTCATTAAATACGGGTTGATTGTTTGAATTGGTCTTCCTATTAAAAAATAAAAGAATTTTTAGGAAAATATTTTTTAGTCCGACTTCTATCTTTTTCATCTTAATAGAAACTTAAATTATTCTTTTCAATAAGCAAAGATATTTTTGCCATAACTTTATCGATAGGAAGTAAAAGAAAACATTCATGCTGCTTTGGACATTTTAATAGATTACAATTTATACAATCAAGTTCATCAAATCGAATATATTCATGCTTTTCCCCATAGGGACCTTGTAATTTGGGGTCAGTTGGACCATAAATGCCAAGAACAGGTATATTAACTGCAGTAGCAATATGGAGAGGACCACTATCATTTGAGACAATAAACTTACAACTTTTCATTAAAGCAGCCATTTCAGAAATATTTGTAGCGGAAGAAAGTACAATATTTTTATTAACTTGTCTCACAATTTCTTTGGCATCCTGCAAATCATCAGGTCCCCAAAGCACAAGGAGTTTTACGTTATATTTTTCAATTATTGCTTTACCGATCTCTGCAAATTTAACAGGATCGCATTTCTTCGATTCCCAGCCTCCACCAGGACATAGTCCAACAATATTTTCACTTTTATTAAACTGTTGTTCGAAAAATTTTTTTGCAAATTCATCATCTTTCTTTTTCAAACTAAAGTAAAGATTTTTAGTTGAATAACTAAGTCCGACATTTTTTAAAAATTGTAGGTGTAAATCAGCTGAATGATATTTACTCCTTTCTTGTGGACCGAATAGATTGTAAGCATATGTTCTTCCGCGATATGGAAATCCTGCCCGATATTTTGCTAAACTCAAAAATGTTATTAAAGCTGTTCTTGGATTAGAATAAAAATCAAGTACAAGATTATAACGTTTTACCATTACTGTAAAAATTATTTTTAACCCGCTTAGGAAAGATTTTTTTCTGTAAACTAATACGCTATTTACCTGTTTTAGATTTTCGAATACAGGTAAACTAGGTGGTTCTGTTAGAAAATCAATTACAGCATCAGGAAAATCATTGCGAATATTATCAAGGACTACAGTTGATAATACCACATCCCCAATTCCTTTTAATTTAATAATAAGGATTTTTTTTATTTCTTTTTCGTTCATTTTCAGAGGTAAACCGATTATTAGTTACTCTTCCTAAAGTAACTTTCATTTTACTTGTTAAATCTAATAATTTTTTAATTCTTATGCACATTTATTTAACTTTGAAAAGAATATTTTTTAAAATTAATGTTAACAGTATTAGAAGTAATAAATCTTTCCTCTGAGTACCTGAAGAGAAAAGGAATAGATGAATCCAGGTTAAATGCAGAGCTTTTACTTGCAGATATTTTGCATTGTAAAAGGCTGGAGCTATATCTTTCATTTGATAGGCCTCTTGCTCAAAGAGAACTTGATGAATATAGAGATTATATAAAACGTCGCGGGAATTTTGAACCGTTGCAATATATAACTGGTAAAGTTGAATTTTATGGTCTTCAATTTTTTGTTTCAAAAGATGTCCTAATACCACGTCCTGAGACAGAAATCTTAATTGAAGCAATTCTTAAAGATAGTTCACTGAACAATTTTATTCGGATATTGGATATTGGGACAGGTAGTGGAAATATTGCTATTGCTTTGACAAAGAATATTGTTCTATCCTCTTGTGTTGCCCTTGATGTTTCTGAGCAATCGTTACAGGTCGCTAAAAAAAATGCACATTATAATGAAGTTAGTGATAAAATTAAATTTATTAAAGCTGATATTTTTGATAACAATCTGAATCTAAATGAAAAATATGATCTTATAGTTTCCAATCCGCCTTATGTCAGCCATGAAGAATTTCTTACCTTGCAAAAAGAAATAATTAACTTTGAACCTCACAATGCAGTGACTGATTATGAAGATGGGTTAAAATTTTATAAAAGAATTTCCTGTTTAAGCAAAACACTTTTAAAACCCAGAGGAAAATTATTTTTTGAAGTGGGGAAGGAGCAATCAGAATCAATTAAAAATATTTTGTTACAGGAAAGTTATTCCGAAATAAAATCGTGGAAAGATTATCTTGGAATAGATAGAGTAATTAAAGGAGAATTAATATGAGAGTTGTTGTTCAAAGAGTATCAGAAGGGGGAGTGTTTATTAGAGAGAATGACTATTCTCGTGAAATAAAAAAAGGAATGGTTATTCTTTTAGGAATTAAAGAAGGAGACGATGAAAATGATGCTTTTTTTTTAGCAGATAAATGTTCGGGTTTAAGAATTTTTGAAGATGAAAATCGGAAAATGAATTTGTCCATTAAAGATATAGATGGAGAAGTTTTAGTAATATCTCAATTTACTTTGTATGGAGATGTACAAAGAGGTTTTCGTCCTGGTTTTACTGATGCAGCTCAGCCCGCTATTGCAATTCCTTTATACGAAAAATTTATTAAAAGAATGCAAGACAATCTTGGTGAGGTAAAAGTTCAATCAGGAATTTTTGGAGCAATGATGTCAGTAAAAATTATAAACGATGGTCCGGTTACTATAATTATTGAATCGAAGAAAAAATAAAAAATTAATGAAAAATGTAATTATCATCTTTCTGGATGGAGTTGGAATTGGTAAAGAAGATTACCAGTTTAACCCTTTTTTTAAGTATGGTTTTAAAACATTTACTGAAATATTTAATGAGATACCTTCATACAATTACCAACATTTATCCACTGATAATTATAATCTTTTTCCGGTTGATCCAATAATGGGAATTGATGGACTACCACAAAGTGGCACTGGACAAACATCCATTTTTTGTGGGGTAAATGCACCTGAATTAATCGGACAACATTTTGGACCATATCCTTATTCTACTTTAATACCTTACATTCAAAAAAAAAATATACTTAAATATTTTCTGGACAAGAATCAAAAAGTCTCTTTTTTAAACGCTTATCCAAAAGTTTTTTTTGATTATTTGAAATCAGGCAAAACAAGGTTAAGCGTTACTACTTTAATGTGTAAATTTAATAATATGAGATTAAATAAAGCTCGCGATGTATGGGCAGGGCAAGCTTTAACTGCCGAAATAACTAACGCAAGATGGCAGCTTAAATTAAATTACAAACTTCCTGTTATATCACCAAAACTTGCAGCTAAAAGATTATTAAAAGTTGCATCAAAAAATAAAATTACTCTGTTCGAATATTTTTTAACTGACCATCTTGGGCATGGCCGTTATGATGGTGCTATAATACAAATGCTTTCAGACTTAGATCAATTTTTACTTTCAATCCTTAAAAAATATGATAGAAAAACAACAACCATTCTAATTTGTTCTGATCATGGTAATTTTGAAGACCTTAGTACAAAGAGTCATACTTTAAATCCTTCACTATGTATTTCCGCTGGTCTTGGTGCAAAATATTTATCATCTAAAATTAAATCACTTGCTGACATAAAAGATGCAATAATAAAGGTATTAAGGTGAATAAGTATCCTGTAATTAAAATAGTAATTTTGTTTATACTTGGTATTATCACCAGTTACTTTGTAAATCTGCATTTTTTATATCTTTTAATAACTCTTTTAATTCTGCTTCTAAGTGTTTGGTTATTAGCAAGTTATTTGTCTAATAAATTTTATATGGTTACAATATTACTTGCAGGAATAATTCCATTAACATTTGGAATGCTTATCTACAATTTGCATAAAGATAGTGGTGAGACAAAAATATTTGCGGAAAAATACTTAAAAAATGTTCTGATTATTGGGACAATTGAGAAGATTGAATTATATCAAACGGGCGAAATAAATTTCGTTCTAAAAGGCGATTCAATTAAAAATGATAATCAAAAGCAGAAAATACATGCTTCATTTAATTGCCGAATTCAAAGCACTTCTGAGAAAAAGTTAAAGGAGTTATATCAAAAACTTCTTCCCGGAAATTACATCTCGTTAAAAGGAAATTATTTTGCAAACAGAGCGGTAAGAAATCCTGGAGAATTTGATTATAATTCTCAATTGTTAAAGAAAGGAATTATTGGATTCGTTAATTGTTATGAATCTGAGAACTTGAAAATAATTGATAATAAAAAATATTTTTTCCAATCAGCAATTCATCAGGTAAGAAAAAATATTGCCGCAACAATAGTTGAATTATTTGATAAAAAAACAGCAGGGTTATTAAAGGGTTTACTGCTTGCTGATCGAAGTGAAATAAGTTCTCAAACTAAAACTGAGTTTATAAATTCTGGTGTAATTCACGTGTTAGCAGTTTCCGGATTGCATGTAGGATTTATCACGATAATTTTTCTTTTTTTATTTGAGAGAAACGGGATTTACTATAAAACAATACTAACAATTTTAGGTTTATTTTTTTTCTTAGTATTAACCGGTTCTGCTCCTTCAGTCTTTAGAGCAGTTATAATGGCTTCTGTATATTTGCTTGCAAAATTAATAGGAAGAGATACTAACGGTTATAATTCAATTTCGATTGCGGCATTTATAATTCTTATGATTAATCCAGATGAATTATTTAATCCTGGTTTTCAACTGTCATTTGCTGCCGTACTTTCTATCTTATTATTAAATCCATTTTTTGTAAAATGGGTAGAAGCATTGCATATACAGAATAAATTGTTAAAATATTTATTGATGTTTGTTGGTGTTTCTTTATCTGCACAAATTGGAACGCTGCCTTTTACAAATTACTATTTTGGGAAATTATCAATCATCGCAGTAGCAGCTAACATATTAGTAATTCCAGCAACAGCATTGATTGTTGGAATTGGTATTGCCGGAATAATTGTTTCGCAAATTTCCACTTCAATTGCTTCAGTTATAGCCATCACAGGCAACTTGGTTTCTTTTTTGATGACGGGTTTTGTAAATTATTCTGCCAGCCAATCTTTCTCATTTATTCGCATTAATAATTTTTCAATTATTGACATTTTGCTTTACTATGTTTTCTTTATATCTTTTTTCGTATCAGTTAGATATTTCAAGAATAGCATAGTAAAAACAATATTATTTGCACTATTTTTTTGTTCGTTTATAGTATATGCATCACTGGATAATAAACAATTATTGCCAGATGGAAAACTAAGCGTAATGATGATTGATGTTGGACAGGGTGATGCAATTTTGATTAAACTTCCAAATAAAAAAATAATTCTAATTGATGCTGGAAACGCTCTTAAGAATTATGATTACAGTGAAAGAGTGATAGTTCCTTTGCTTGATTATTTAAGTATTGATAAGATAGATTATGGTATTATTACTCATATGGACAAAGATCATTTTGCAGGATTCATTTATTTAATTGCAAATAATAAAGTTAGGTCTTTAATTAAAACTTCTGCCCAAAACTCTAAGAAAGAAATACTATTTGATGAATTTGTAAAAAGGAACAAAGTTAATATTCAACTTGTAAATGATACTCTTTTTAAGATTGCAAATACAAGATTATATGTTTTCAAAAACATAGATACAAGTAAAATTAAAAATGCAAATCTGAACGATAAAAGTATTGTTCTTAAATTAGTTTATGGAAGTACTTCTTTTTTGTTTACAGGTGATGCAGGATTTATAAGAGAAAAACTATTGATAAGAAGATATGGTTCTTTTCTGGATTCAGATGTTTTAAAGGTAGGGCACCATGGAAGTAAATATTGTACATCAATACAATTCGTGGAATTTGTAAATCCGGAAATTTGTTTAATTAGTTCCGGAGCTTTAAATAGATTTGGGCATCCTTCAAAAGAAGTTTTAAATCGCATTAATAACAGTAAAATTTTTCGTACAGATGTTGAAGGAGCAATTCTATTGCAATCAGACGGAAAGAATATTAATAAAATCAATTGGAAAAATTTTTAATAGAAAGGAATAATTATGAATAAGAAAAAAATTCAGGTCTTAATATTAATGGGAAGTGATTCCGATCTTCCAATTATGAAAGAAGCCACAGAAATACTTGACAAATTTGATATAAGCTACGAACTAAAAGTAGCATCTGCTCATAGAACTCCAACGTTTGTAATTGAGAGTATTAATATTGCAATTAATAATGGAGCAAAAGTAGTAATTGCTGGAGCTGGAGGAGCGGCACATCTTCCAGGTGTAGTTGCTTCGTATTTTCATTATCCTGTTATTGGTGTCCCGATAAAAAGCAAATCACTTGAGGGGATGGATTCTCTTTTATCTATAGCACAAATGCCTCCAGGAGTTCCTGTTGCTACAGTGGCAATCAACGGAGCAAAAAATGCAGGGATACTTGCGGCTCAAATTTTAGCTGTAAATAATGAAGACCTATCGAAAAAAATAAAAGAGTATCGAATTCAAATGGAAAAAGAAGTAATTAAAAAAAATGAAAATTTATCCATTTGAATAAAACTCTTTTTATAATTAGAAAATAATCATTAGTTTCATTTTGAAAATTAATTTATTCATCATTTATAAATAAAAGGAATAAAAAATGAAAAAAATGATTTCTTTAATTATTGTTCTTTCTTTTGTGATGTTAGCACAAGAAAAAGTTACAGAATCAAGAACGAAAAACTTCAGCACTGACTCACAGTCCCCTATGGTATATAGCCCCTCAGGAATCGTTATCTTTCAGGATAATATGAATGCTGGATGTGCTGTTGCAGATTTGCAGTCGCGTGGATGGACTTGGATTAACCAAGATGGTGGTGGAACAAGTGCAACCTTCTCAGGTAATGTTACAGTATTTACTGCATATGAAGGACCGGATTCCGGTTATTGTGGGCAAAACTACAATGGTGCAAATGGCTATTTGATTGATCAATGGTTAATTTCTCCTGTTGTAAATGTTCATATAGGCGATACTCTGTCGTTCTATTATCGTTCAGTTAATGCAAGCACAACAAATTATGATGATTCGATTTATGTAAGATTAGCACCTAATGGTGGGAATACAATTCCGGATTTTACAACTAACCTTGGAAGATATAAAGTTCCTTTGAGCACTTGGACTAATTGGAGACATGTATTTACTATTAACGGAAATATTCGTTTTGCTATACAATACTACATTACAAATGGGGGTGTAAACGGATCATATTCAGACTATTGGGGACTTGATTTAGTGCAAGTACTTGGTGGACCTAATGTGCCGGTTGAACTTACTTCATTTACTGCATCATCTATTTCAGGTAATGTTGAATTAAATTGGACAACTGCTACTGAAAAAAATAATAAAGGATTTGAAGTTGAAAGAAAAGTCAATAGAGATTATATCACAGTTGGATTTGTAAGTGGAAATGGTACAACTACTGAAGTTAAAAATTATAATTTTATTGATAAAAATCTTATGCCCGGAAAATATTTCTATCGTTTGAAACAGGTTGATTTTGATGGAACGTATGAATATTCAAAAGCTATCGAAGTTGAAGTTGCTCAACCGACAGAGTTTGCTTTGAACCAAAATTATCCCAACCCATTCAACCCTTCAACTAAAATTAATTTCAGTCTTTCTGTTGATTCAAAAGTTACTTTAAGCGTATTTAATATACTTGGACAAAAAGTAGCTACATTAATTAACGGTAATCTATCTGCAGGAAATCATTCAGCAGTATTTAATGCTAATAGCATGCAGTCAGGAATTTATTTGGTTAAAATAGAAGCTAATGGAAATAACGGACAAAACTTCTCTTCGATCAAGAAGATGACTTTAATGAAATAATTTTAATTTTATTAAGAATAAAAAGCCCGGCATTATGGTCGGGCTTTTTTAATTATATGTAGCTATCTGCCTGGTATAAAGGTTCTATTTCCCATTCATCTTCTATTGTGCCAATACAATGTGAACATTTAGAAATAGGGAAGATAACTTTTTCTTCATTTGCAGATGCTCTGACAAAATTTATAACCGTTTTGCAACTTGAACATTGAACAATATGACATGACAATGTTTTAGCACTACAAGACGGACATAAAAAACCAAGTTCTCCCGGATTTTCTTCGGGATTAACCAGAAAAATGTTATTACATTTTACATGGTTACACTTTGTAAAGTGTAGTTGAGTAGTATCTGTTGTTCCGATAATTAACTCCTATAATTTTGTTGTAAACTTAACCCGATATTATTAAAAAGCAAATTGAAAAATTAATCTCTGAAAAATTTTTACCTTGTCAGGTCATTCATTTTTTTACCAAACATTATGAAATTTTAAATTATTAATTTATCTTGAATTTCATTTACACAACTATTTATTTTTCATTCGAAAAAATATTAAATAATTAATTTTAAAGGTTGTAATATGTCAAGAATAAATTGCATCAAAGCTTATGATATAAGAGGAAAAGTTCCATCGGAATTAAATGAAGAATTAGCCTATAATATTGGTCGTGCTTATAAAAAACTTATTAATTGTTCATTAATTGTAATCGGGCACGATGTAAGAAAATCTTCTGAATCTCTTTCTTCAGCTTTAGCAAAAGGGTTGATGGAAAGTGGGGTCAATGTTATTGATATTGGTCTTTGTGGTACTGAAATGATTTATTTTGGAACCTCCTTTTTGAATGCTGATGGAGGAATAATGATTACGGCAAGTCATAATCCACCCGAATATAATGGAATGAAGTTTGTCAAAAAGAACTCAGTTCCAGTCAGTTTTGATTCTGGTTTGAACCAACTGGAAAAAATTATTCTTGAAAAAGATTATTTACCTTTAACTGATAAAAAAGGTACATACTTTATGAAAGATATAAGTGAAGATTTTATAAATAATCTCGACAAATTTTTTGATGTTAAAAAATTAAAACCATTGAAAGTTGTTGTAAATGCTGGTAATGGTTGCGTTGGTCCTATTTTAGAAGAAATGGAGTCACGTCTTCCGATAAAAATGGTAAAACAATTTTTTCAACCTGATGCTAATTTTCCTAATGGTGTTCCAAATCCTATGATTGAAAAAAATCGTAAGCCAACAATTGATTTGATTCAAAAAGAAAATGCCGATCTAGGGGTTGCCTGGGATGGTGATTATGATAGATGTTTCTTTTTTGATGAGAATGGAATTTTTATCGAAGGTTATTATATAGTTGGACTTCTGGCAAAATCAATTTTGAAATCAAATCCAGGAGGAAAGATTATTCATGATCCGAGACTCACTTGGAACACTCTTGAGATAGTGAAAAAGGCAGGAGGATTAGCAGTTCAGTCAAAAAGCGGACATGCATTTATCAAAGAAAAAATGAGAGAAGTAAATGCAATCTATGGTGGTGAAATGTCTGCTCATCATTATTTCAGAGAGAATGCTTATTCTGATAGTGGTATAATCCCTTTTCTTCTTGTTATGCAATTAATGTCTGAAGAAAACAAAAAACTTTCTGAACTTGTTGGTGAAATGATGAAATCATATCCTTGTTCTGGTGAAATAAATTCTACTATTGATGATCCCGCTGGAAAAATTAAAGAAATAGAAAAAATTTATACAGGTGGAATTAACGATTATATTGATGGAGTATCAATTGAATATCCTGAATGGAGATTTAATCTTAGAATGTCCAACACAGAACCAATTCTTCGTCTAAATGTTGAAAGCAAAGGAGATGAAAAATTAATGAAAGAAAAAACGGAAGAACTATTAAAGATTATCAGAAGTTGATTAGTTTACTAAGGAACCAAGTTGGAAAAAGAAGTTGTTATCAGAAAAGCAGAAGAAAAAGATATTTCTCTAATACTTTCCTTCATTAAAATGATTGCAGAATACGAAAAGCTATCTGCTGAAGTTATTGCAACTGAGGAAGATATAAGGAATTCAGTTTTTTCAACAAATAGTAATGTTGAAATAATTTTTGCTTATTATAAAGACATCCCGGTTGCTTATGCAGTCTATTTCTACAATTTTTCTACTTTTATTGGAAGAAAAGGATTATATCTGGAAGATATTTTTGTCATTCCCGAATATAGAAAAGAGGGTGTCGGAAAAATAATATTGAAATATCTTGTCAAAGAAGCAATTAAAAATAATTGTGGAAGAATGGAATGGTCAGTTTTGAACTGGAATGAACTAGCCATTAAGTTCTATGAAAAAATTGGAGCAGTTCCATTAAAAGAATGGACTGTTTTTAGATTGTCAGAAGATAAATTTAAAGATATTGTTAAATAAAATTATTTTTTAGGCTTTTGTATTTGCTATAAAACAAAAACCACTCAATGAGTGGTTTAAGTGAGCGTGGGTGGGCTCGAACCACCGACCCTTTGCTTAAAAGGCAAATGCTCTACCCCTGAGCTACACGCCCTACAAAGAATTTACTTATTAAAATTCTAAATACTTTTCTAAATTCGGGCAACAAATTTAATATATTTCGGGGAGAAAGCAAATTTTTCTAAAAGGAATTTTATGTTAGGACAGATATTACTTCCGGAATTAAAAGATCTTATCGATAAAAGAAACTTTGCTGTTTTAAGAGAAGTCTTGGAAGATTTGCCAACTGCAGATATTGCAGATCTTATAACTGATCTTGAATCACACGATAGAGCAATTCTTTTTAGGATTCTTCATAAAGAACTTGCTGCCGATGTATTTGAGTACCTTGAATTTGATATTCAGGAAGGGTTATTAAAAGCAATGGGCAACGAAGAAGTTGCTGGAATCTTAAATGAGATGTCCCCTGACGATAGAACTGCATTACTAGAAGAACTTCCATCATCTGTTACAAAGCAATTAATTACTTTGTTATCTTCTCAAGAAAGATTAATTGCCCAAATATTACTTGGATATCCTGAGAACAGCATTGGTCGTTTAATGACCCCGGACTACCTAGTAGTGCAAAAAGAATGGACTGTTCAGCAGGTGTTAGATTATATACGAACTTACGGAAGAGACAGCGAAACTCTTAATATGCTATATGTCGTTGATGATAAAGGAAGATTGTTAGATGATATTAGAATAAGAGAATTTCTTTTTGCCCCAATCAACGCTACTGTATATGATTTAATGGATGAAAATTTTGTAGCACTAAAAGTTTATGATGACCAGGAAAAAGCAGTTGAAATCTTTAAGAAATATGATAGAGTTGCTCTTCCTGTTACAGATAATTCTGGAACATTAATAGGTATTGTCACCATTGACGACGTTATGGATGTTGCAGAAGAAGAAGCAACTGAAGATATCCAGAAACTTGGTGGTGTTGAAGCTTTGGAAGAACCTTATTCAACAATTTCACTTTTTAAAATGCTTAAGAAAAGAGCTGGTTGGTTAAGTATTTTATTCGTTGGTGAAATGTTTACAGCTTCAGCTATGGGTTTTTTTGAAAACGAGATAAGTAAAGCTGTTGTACTTGCTCTATTTGTTCCATTAATAATTTCAAGCGGAGGTAATTCAGGTTCTCAAGCGGCAACACTTGTAATCAGAGCTTTATCATTGGGAGAAATCACTGTAAAAGACTGGTGGTTTATTATGCGAAGAGAAATATTTTCAGGGCTTGGATTAGGTACGATTTTAGCCGCAATAGGTTTTTTAAGAATAATTATCTGGCAATCAGCAACATCAATTTATGGCGACCATTGGTTGTTAATTGCCTTAACTGTTAGTTTTTCTCTAGTTGGAGTTGTTTTGTGGGGGACTTTATCTGGATCAATGTTACCATTAATTCTGAAAAGACTGGGTTTCGATCCAGCAACCTCTTCCGCTCCATTTGTTGCAACTCTGGTAGATGTAACTGGTTTGATAATTTATTTCAGTTTTGCTTTGCTGATCCTTAAAGGAACATTATTATAAACTAATTGTGTCTTAGAGCAGAATATCCTTTCAGAGCATAACAAATACTTTTCAATTCTTTGTTAAAATCAAAAAGATAGTTATATTTCATACCAAACTTGAAGAAGTTTGACTTTTAATTTTATTTAACTTTAGATTACTTCATTTGAATAATTTTGATACGAATTATTCTTTTTATGCTTTTAGTCTCTTGATTAATAACTGTGACTGAGATGGCGGAGCTTTATAATCTTAACTAGAACAAATTAATTACAGGATATTTGTATGTCTCATTTATTAGAAAACATTAAATTAAAAAAAGCCAAAATAGGAATCATTGGCTTGGGTTATGTTGGATTACCACTTGGACTTGAATTTGCAGCCAAAGGTTTTTATGTGCTCGGATTTGACCTTGATGATTTTAAAGTGACTAACCTTTTAGCGGGGAAAAGTTACATTAAACATATTGATTCTAGTAGAATTAAAAAGGTTGTAGATACTGGTACTCTTTCTGCAACAACTAATTTTTCAAGATTACCTGAAGTTGATGCAATAATAATTTGTGTTCCTACTCCATTGGATGAACATAGAGAACCTGATATGTCATATGTAGAAAACACTGCAAAAATTATTTCAAAATATTTGCGGAAAGGACAGATTGTTTCATTAGAGTCAACGACTTATCCCGGTACAACTGATGAACTTCTTCTTCCTTTATTTGAGAATTCTCCAAGGATTCAACATTTATTAAAACAGGGTGTTGAAAAGTTTGATAATCTTGATACTGCTGAATTAGAGAAGATAGAAAAATTTAAAGTTGGAAAAGATTTTTATCTAGCTTTTTCTCCAGAAAGAGAAGATCCAAACAATCCAGATTTTACTACTGCTACTATTCCTAAAGTGGTTGGAGGAGTGACAGAAGAATGTTCAAAAATTGCAACAACTCTTTATGATAATGTCGTTGTAAGAACCGTTCCGGTTAGTTCTACACGTGCTGCCGAAGCAACAAAATTATTGGAAAATATTTATCGTTCTGTAAATATAGCTTTAGTTAATGAATTGAAAATGGTTTTTGACCGTATGGGAATCGATATTTGGGAAGTAATAGAAGCAGCTAAAAGTAAACCTTTTGGCTTTCATCCTTTTTATCCCGGACCAGGTTTAGGCGGTCACTGTATTCCGATAGATCCTTTCTATCTTACTTGGAAAGCAAGAGAATATGATATTAATACAAAATTCATAGAGCTTGCAGGTGAAGTAAATACCTTTATGCCTTATTATGTAGTAGAAAAGACTATTGAAGGTTTGAATAAGCATATGAAATCAATTTTTGGTTCAAAAGTATTAATACTTGGTGTTGCCTACAAAAAAGATATTGATGATATGAGAGAATCACCTTCGCTGAAATTGATTGAAATATTCCGGGAAAAAGGAGCAAATGTAGATTATAATGATCCATATGTACAAAAACTTCCTAAGACGAGAAAGTATGCATTCGAAATGGAATCAGTAGAATTGTCTTCAGAAAATTTGAAAAAATATGATGTTGTCGTGATTAGCACAGATCATTCTACTTATGATTATAAATTTATTCTTCAACACTCATCGTTAATAGTTGATAGCAGAAACGCTTTGAAATTGAAGAACACATATACTGATAAAGTTATTAAAGCATAAAAATTAATACATTATTCATGAAAAAAATCTTAATATTTTTATTGTTATTATTCTCAAATTGCAATGTCTTTTCACAGGACTTTTCGAAAATGTTTCAAAAAACTGATGATAGCCAAAAAGGCTCTCCTAATTATTTCGTTATTTCAACAAAGTATCAGAAGAGCATTGAAGTAAAAGTATGGGGAGAATCAGTCAGTAATCCAGGGGTTTATAAAATACCAGTTGGTATGCGATTCATAGAGTTAATTACCTATGTTGGAGGGCTTGGGGAAAGAGCAAAACTGGATGAAATTAGAATAATAAGAATGAAAAATGACTCGTTAGGCATCACTGAAAACCGGTTTATTTTAATTGATTATAAGGACTTTCTGAAGGATGATACAACTAATTTTAACGAAATAAATAACCCGGTTCTTTTACCTAATGATATTATTATTATTCCTTCAGAAACTGGATGGGACTTTAAAGATTATGCATTATTATCTTTAAATGTAATTACATCATTGGGTGGATTAATTTTTATTATACGTAGTTTGTTAGGAAAATAAAGAAAATATATGGCTATAAACCCTTCTTATAATTACGATTCAAATACAGATATATCATTTACTGGGAACACAAGTAACCAATTAATCTTGGAATATCTTGGGGTTATCAAACTTAATCTTATTCCAATCATACTTATTTTTCTTGTGAGTTTTTCGCTTACGTTAATTTATGTTTTTAATACACAGAATATTTATCGTGCAGCTACATTAATTAAGCTCGAAAATAAAGGAAGGGATATTCTGAGTTCTAATGTAATGGAAGAACCTCTTCCTACTGGTCAGTATTTTATTCCCAACCAGATTGAAATTTTAAAAAGTTATGAAATTAAGGACAGAGTCGCTCAGGCGCTTCTTGATTCGTTTAATGCTTCTCCGCATAAAGATAAATTTTACTATTTGGCAAATAAGGATGAATCATTTAAACTTTCCAGGTTAACTAAAGACGCAATTAGAAACAGCCTGGGAAAGTTTGTAGATTTTGAACAAAAGAAAAATCTTGACGCAATTAGCATTGTTGCAGAAGGTCCTTCTTTTTATGAATTGTCATTAGTGACTAACATATATGCGAATGAATTTATTAAATATTCTCTTGAACTGAGTCGACAGGATATTGCAACTTTGAAAAAATTTCTTCAAAGCGAAAGAGAAAACAAATTAAATGATTTAAACAATATTGAAATAGCAATTGAAGAATTTAAAAATCAAAATCAATTTCTTGACCTTAATTCTCATGCCAGCCAGATTGTTGGAAGAATTCTTCAACTTGATAATGATCTAAAAATTACGGATCTTGAGCTTAAAACCACAGAAAAAGAAATAGACCTTTATTTATCAGAATTGAAAACTTTCGATCCTGATCTTGCAGATTATCTTACTCTGCAGTTAAGTTCATCATATTTAAATGAGCTTCAAAAAAGTATTGCAAATCTTGAAATTCAAAGAGACCTTGATGTTGCTTCCGAAGTTGATACACAAATGAAAAATCAGGTTTCAAAGGACTATGAAACCAAACTGGGTATACTAAAAACGCTCAAAGAAAAGCAAATGTCGGATGTGTTAGGTAAATTAAATTCAAAAACACCCTCAGAAAAAAAAGAAGTTACAAAAAAATTATTTGAAGCAAATCTTCATAAAATTGATTTAACATATCGTTTAGAATTCTATAAAAATGAAATGGATGTTAATAAAAACAAACTTTCAAGAATTCCTGACTTAAGTATTGCACTTGCAAAACTGGAACGAAACAAAACTACAAATGAAAAGCTTTATACTGTTCTTGAAGAAAAATATCAGGAAACAGAAATTAAAGAAAGAACAAGAATTGGAAATGCATATATTCTTGATCCCGGCACTGATAATCCTGGTCCGGTTAAACCAAATCGTCCTTTTATTTTAACAGTAGGGACTATAATTGGATTAGGTTTGGGGTTACTTTTTGCATTTGGACGATATTTCCTTGACAGAAGCATTAAAAATCCTGAAGCGCTCGAGAGCAAAGGTGTCAATATGCTTGGGTGGATTCCTTCGATTGGAATTCTTGATAAGAGTGAGGGGTCTCAAAATGAGTTTATTGTTGCAAATAAAGGACATTCTTCTCCTTCTGAGGCTTTTAAAGTATTAAGGGCAAGAATGCAATTTGCAAAGTTGAAAGTTGAGCCTATTAAGACCATTTTAATTACTAGTTCTATTCCTGAAGAAGGAAAAACTTTTGTGGCTTTAAATCTTTCTGGAAGTTTTGCTCAGGTTGATAAAAAAGTTTTACTTCTTGATTGCGATCTAAGAAAACCAAGAATTCATACTCTTTTTGATAGTGAACGATATCCTGGACTGACAGATTACTTGTTTCAGAAGGTTTCTCTTGATGAGATAATAAGACCAACAAGATTAGAAAATTTGTTCTACACTACAACAGGAACAATTCCTCCTAATCCTTCTGAAATTCTTAGTTCAGAACAAATGAAAGAGTTTTTATCTCTTGTTAAAGAAAAATTTGATCTTGTAATTATTGATTCACCACCACTTCTTTCAGTTGCTGATGCTGAAATTTTGTTCAATACGGCAGATGGAACAATATTAATTGCTAAAGCAAACAAGACCCCAATGGATATTTTCCTCCGTTCTTATCAGAAGTTTTTCTTGATGAATCAGGATAACTTACTTGGGTGTATCTTGAACGACTTTAGCTTTAAGAGAGCTTATGGTTATTACTACTATGATTATTACTACTATTACTACAATTACGCTAGTCTTGAAGAAAATGGTTCTTTAAAATCGAGAATTAAAGATCGTATTAAAAAAAATAGTTAATTAAAATTATTTATATAGTTGGAAAATAAAACTGTTATTGAAGCCCAAAACGGTTTCAAGCTTATTGATTTTAAAGAACTTTTAACCTATAAGGATCTTTTCTATTTCTTAGTATTAAGAGATATTACAGTTATTTATAAACAAACTGTACTTGGTTTCGCATGGGCTATTATTAATCCGCTGTTTTCAATGGTTGTTTTTTCAGTAATTTTTGGCAACCTTGCTAAAGTTCCAAGTGATGGAATTCCTTATCCAATTTTCTCTTTTGCCGCATTACTGCCGTGGAATTATTTTTCTCAGTCAATGATAAACTCAACAAATAGTCTCATTTCGAATTCCTCGGTTTTTACTAAAGTATATTTCCCAAGAATTGTAATTCCGTTAACTCCAATTCTATCCAAGTTATTAGATTTTTCAATAGCTTTTCTAATCCTTGCTTTGCTAATGTTATATTTCGGAATTCTTCCTACTTTCAATATTATTTATCTTCCTCTTTTGATAATTTTAATGATTCTTACATCATCGGGAATTGGTATGTGGTTATCGGCTCTTGCAATTCAATATAGAGATATAAAATTTGCTGTTCATTTTCTTTCACAGTTATTAATGTATGCTGCTCCGGTTGTGTGGCCTACAAGTTTGATTGAAAAAAATTTTGGCTACACAGCAAAACTTGTATATGCTCTTTATCCTTTAGCAGGAATTATTGAAGGATTTAGAGCAGCCTTATTGAGTAAAACTTTAATGCCGTGGGATTTAATAAGTATCGGTGCATTTAGTTCTTTAATAATCTTTATTAGTGGATTGTTTTATTTCAAAAGAACAGAAAGAATATTTGCTGACGTAGCATAGTTATGAGTGAAAACAATTATTCTGTTTTAGCAGAAAACATTTCGAAAAAGTATCGCATTGGATTAAGTGAAAAAAAATACGACACACTTGCTGCAACAATAATTTCTAAAATAACTTATCCCATTAATAATTTTCGTAAAGTTAAAAGTCTTAGTGTTTTTAAAGATGATAATAATGAAGATGTTATCTGGGCATTAAAAGATATAAATTTTTCATTAAGAAAAGGAGAGGTTCTTGGAATCATTGGGAAAAACGGTGCTGGTAAGAGCACGTTATTAAAAATTCTTTCAAGAATTACAGATCCCACTTCGGGAAGAATTACAATTTTAGGAAGAGTGGCATCATTACTTGAAGTGGGAACTGGGTTCAATCCAGAGTTAACGGGGCGAGAAAATGTTTATCTTAATGGAACAATCCTTGGAATGACAAAAAAAGAAGTAGATGACAAGTTTAAAGAGATTGTTGATTTTTCTGGAGTTGAAAAATTTATTGATACTCCGGTTAAAAGATATTCAAGCGGAATGAGAGTCCGTTTGGCATTTGCTGTAGCGGCTCATCTTGATCCGGATATTCTTGTAATTGATGAAGTGCTTGCTGTTGGTGATGCTGAGTTTCAGAAAAAATGTCTTGGTAAAATGAATGAAGTGGCTAAAGAAGGAAGAACAATTCTTTTTGTTAGTCATAACCTGTCTGCTATCAGATCTTTATGTTCACGTTGTATTCTATTGGTGGATGGAAAGATTGAATATGATGGAGATGTAATTGAATCGATAGATAGATACCTGACACAGGAATCCAATATGGCTCAAACGGGTATCATACCAAATGATTTGAAAAGACAATATTTTTCTAATGAAGCTAAGTTTAATAGAGTTATTCTGTCAAATGGTAGTGAAAAATTATCGAACCAGTATTATTTCCGACAAAATATTAATGTTACTCTCGAACTTCAAGTATTGAATGACATATCGGACGCTTTTGTAAGTGTTATGATAGGCACAACAGATGGAACACTTGTTTTGTATTTCGATAGTTTAGAACATACAATTAATCCCATCTTCTTGTTAAAAGGACACTATCAGATTTCTCTTACAATTCCCGGAGTGTTACTTCCTGGGAATTATAGTGTCTATATCGGCTTATCACATATTTCGGGGACAACAATCGATTGGGTTGAACGAGTATTTGATTTTTCTGTAATGAAAACTTCGTTAGAAAAAGATAAACATTATCGCTGGGTTACTTCTCATGGTTATGTTAACCAGAAATCAGAATGGACTTTTTCAAAAATAAGTGAATAATTTTATGGAATTAAAAGGGAAGAATATTCTTGTTATTGGTGGAGCCGGTTTTATTGGTTCACATATTGTTGATCAGCTTCTTAAAGAAGATATTAACAAAGTAATTATTTATGATAATTTTGTTCGAGGAACACGAGATAATATTGAACAAGCTTTGAAAGATCCAAGATGTAAAGTATTTGAAATCGGTGGAGATATAACACAGATTGATATTCTTAACTCTGCAATGAAAGATATAGACGCAGTTGTTCATCTTGCTGCATTGTGGTTGTTGCAATGTTATGATTACCCGCGGGCTGCATTTGAAACAAATATCCGTGGTACATTCAATGTGCTTGAAGCATGTCGTGATAACAAAATTAAAAGATTAATTTACTCATCTTCTGCCTCTGTTTATGGTGATGCAATAGAAATTCCTATGACTGAGGAACATCCTTTTAATAACAGAACTTTTTATGGAGCAACAAAGATTGCCGGCGAAGCAATGGCAAGAGCCTTTAATGAACGATATGGATTGAATTACATTGGACTAAGGTATATGAATGTTTATGGTTCTCGTCAGGATTACAAAGGAACATATGTGGCAGTTATCATGAAAATACTTGACAGAATTGATGAAGGCCTTCCACCGGTTGTTTATGGGGATGGTTCACAGTCCTATGATTTTATCTATGTGGAGGATGTAGCAAAAGCAAATATTCTAGGACTAAAAGCTGAAGTTGCAGACCAATTTTATAATATTGGGATGGGGACTAAAACTTCTATCAAAGAAATTTGTGAAATGATTCTTAAATTAAAAAACAGCAATCTTCAGATAGAATATCACCCGCAGGGAAAAACATTTGTAACAAATAGAATTGGTTCAACTGAAAAAGCAGAAAAAGATCTTGGCTTCAAAGCGTCAATACAATTGGAAGAGGGCTTGAAAAAACTTATAGATTGGCGAGAAGAACACAAGAAAAGGTTTGGGAAAAATTGGAAATTATTTGAATAATGAATATTCCGATTACTAAAACAAATTTCACAGAAAAAGAATTTGAAGCAATACAAAAACCATTGAAAAGTGGTTGGGTTGTTCAAGGTCCTTTTGTAAAAGAGTTTGAGAAAAAGTGGTCAGAGTTTACAGGAGCTAGACACTCTATTGCTGTTTCAAATTGTACAACAGGGTTACATCTTTCCCTTGCAGCAAATGGAATACAACCCGGTGATGAAGTAATTGTTCCGTCATTTACCTGGATTGCAACTGCAAATGCAGTAGAATACTTGAAAGCTAAACCTGTTTTTTGTGATGTTGAGTTAAGTACTTTCAATATTGATCCTTGGAAAGTTGAATCGTTAATAACAAAAAAAACAAGAGCAATTATTCCTGTACATCTTTTTGGTCTGCCAGCAAAGATGAATGAAATTATGGAATTGGCTAAACGGTTCAATCTCTTTATAGTCGAAGATGCTGCATGTGGATTTGGTGCAAGATATCTTGGTAATCACGTTGGAAACTTTGGTACTACAGGATGTTTTAGTTTTCATCCAAGGAAAGCTATTACAACTGGTGAAGGTGGAATAATTACAACTAATGATGATTCACTTGCAGATTTATTACGTGCAATGAGAGATCACGGTGCTACAGTCTCAGATTTTCAAAGACACTTTGGAGCTAAACCATATTTGCTGCCAGAATTTCCAAATCTTGGATATAATTATCGAATGACAGATATACAGGCTTCTATTGGTTCATCACAAATGGATAGAGCAGAATTTATTCATAACAGAAGAATTGAAATAGCACAAAAATATTTTGAAGCATTAAAAACTGTTAGCTGGTTAAAAACCCCTGAAGTTGAAGAAAAAATTACACACGGATTTCAGTCTTATGTATGTTTGTTTGTTCCTGAAGAAATTACTTTAATCAATGTTTTCGAAGTAAATAAACAAAGAAATAAATTTATGGAATATCTGCAACAAGCTGGAATTTCAACCAGGCCAGGGACTCACGCAGTTCACTTTTTAAAATATTACAGAGACAAGTACAATATAAAGCACGAAGATTTTCCAAACTCTTTTATCGCTGATCATTGTAGTATTACTTTCCCTCTTTATCCATCAATGACAGATGAAGAATTCAATTATATTATTAACACAATTCAAAGTTATAAATTATAATGTCGGCATTAAAAAAACTTGGTATTAATCATATTGCTGAAAATTCAGCTAATCATTCTAAGTCACAAGGACAAACAGAAGAAACATTCAGTTTCAAGTGGAAAAAAACGGATACTTATAATTCTGAACACTTCAAAGAAAATGCAAAAAGATGGTTGCTTGAGAGATATTGTGGGAACGATGAATCATTAATAGACAAATGGCTTAGTGGTGGACGTAAAATAATTCTTGATGCTGGTTGCGGTTCAGGCTTCTCAGCTCTTCTGGTATTCGGACAAAGATTAAAAAATCATGATTACCTTGGAGTCGACATTTCAGACTCTATTAAAGTTGCAAAAGAAAAATTTGCAGAAGAAAATATTCATGCTGATTTCTTAAAAATAAGTTTAACAGATATTCCTGTCCCTGATAATTCAATCGATATTATTTATTCTGAAGGAGTTCTACATCATACAGACAGTACAGAAAAATCGCTTAAATATCTTGCAAAAAAAATAAAATCTGGTGGAAGATTTCTATTTTATGTGTATGCAAAAAAGGCTGTTATAAGAGAATTTACTGATGATTTTATTCGAGATAGTATTTCATCATTATCCGATGAAGAAGCTTGGGAGGCCTTAAAGCCTTTGACAAAACTTGGAATAGAGCTTGGAAAACTTAAAGTTCAGATAAATGTTGAAGATGATATTCCATATCTTGGAATTAAAAAAGGGAAATATGATTTACAAAGATTTGTTTACTGGAATATTTGTAAAATGTATTATAGACCTGAGTTCACAATTGAAGAAATGAACCATATTAATTTTGACTGGTATAGACCACTTAATTGTCATAGACACACTCCTGACGAAATAAAAAGATGGTGTGAAGAATCCAATCTGGTTATTGAACGTTTAATTATAGAAGAAGCTGGTATTACAGTTGTAGCGTATAAAAAATAATTTGAAAGTTTTAACATTCATCAACTCCAACAATTATGTGCGGCATTGCAGGTATTCTCAATTTAAATAGAGAACCGGTTACTTCTGAAGTACTAAAAAAAATGACTGATGTAATTCGTCACCGGGGACCTGATAGTGAGGGTATATGGACTGATAAATTTGTGGGATTTGGTCATCGCCGCCTTGCAATAATCGATTTATCTCCTCTTGCTCACCAACCAATGAAATATGAAAATTTGATAATCACTTATAATGGTGAAGTATATAATTTTCAAAATCTAAGGATGGAATTGGAATCACTTGGCTACCAATTTTACTCCCGCTCTGATACTGAAGTAATTCTTAAAGCATATGCTCAATGGGGGAAAGAATGTGTTCAAAGATTCAATGGAATGTTTGCTTTTGCAATCTGGGATAATTCTAAAAAAGAATTGTTTGTTGCAAGAGATCGTTATGGAATCAAACCTCTTTACTATTTTCTCAATGAAGATTATTTTGTATTTGCTTCAGAGATCAAAGCAATTCTTCAACATCCCGCTATAGATACAATTATTTCTATTGAAGCACTGAATGAATATTTCTCTTTCCAGAATATTTTTTCTGATCTGACTCTTTTCAAAAATATTAAACTTTTACCTGCTGGCTCTTATCTGAATATACAACTGTCAAAGAATGTTGAAATTCAACAAAAAAAATATTGGGATTATAATTTTACTGAAGAAAATTATTTATCTGAAAGTGAATATATTACTGAATTAAACAGGTTGTTTGAGCAGGCAGTTAATAGACAGCTTATCAGTGATGTTGAAATTGGTTCATATTTAAGTGGTGGAATTGATTCTGGAGCAATTACATGTCTGGCATCTAAAAATTTTACTGAGCTAAAAACTTTTACTTGCGGATTTGATCTTTCTTCAGCTTCAGGACTTGAACTAGCCTTTGATGAAAGACAAAAAGCAGAGTATCTCTCTAACCGCTATAAAACGGAACATTATGAGATTGTTCTTAAAGCTGGTGATATGGAAAGAGTAATGCAAGAACTTATCTGGCATATTGAAGATTTAAGAGTAGGGCAATCATATCCAAATTATTATGTGTCAAGACTTGCAAGTAAGTTTGTAAAAGTAGTTTTATCTGGGGCAGGTGGTGATGAATTATTTGCTGGCTATCCCTGGAGATATTATAGAGCAGTGAACAACGATAGTTCAGAAAACTATATTCAAAAGTATTATAAGTACTGGCAAAGATTGGTGCCTGATAATATTAAACAGAAATTCTTCACTGAAAAAATTTATTCTGGAGACTTTAACAAGAATACTGAAAATATTTTTAAGTCGATAATTAATGGGAAAGAATATTTTGTTAAATCTCCCGCAGAATACATTAACAGATCCTTGTATTTTGAGATTAAAACTTTCCTGCATGGACTTCTTGTGGTGGAAGATAAAATAAGTATGGCACATAGCCTTGAAACCAGAGTCCCATTTTTAGATAATGATCTTGTAGATTTTGCAATGCAAGTTCCAGTAAAATATAAATTGAATGAACTTGAATCTGCAATTCAGCAAAATGAAAATGACATTCAAAAAATTTATGCACAAACAAGAGATGGAAAAATTATTTTAAAGAAGGCTCTATCCAAATATGTTCCCGAAGACTATGTGAATGGCTTCAAACAAGGGTTTTCTGCTCCTGATGCAAGCTGGTTCAGAGGTGAAAGTATAGAATATATTAAAAATTTTCTTTTCAATAAAAATTCAAGAATATATGACTATATTCAAGCAGACACAGCACGGGCTCTTATGCAAGAGCATTTTGATGGAAAAACTAACAGACGATTGTTAATATGGTCCCTTCTATGTTTTGAATGGTGGTTAAGAATATTTATAAAATGATTATTCCGCATTCCAAACCTTATTTAAGTCAAAAAGATTTTTTAGCTGTTCAAAAATTAATGACATCGGGGATGATTGCTGAAGGGTCTTCAACTTGTAAATTTGAGAGTAGTATAGCTACGTATTTAAAAATTAAATATGTCAAAGCATGTAGTAATGGAACCTCAGCACTGATTTTAATCTTGAAATTACTAAATATTGGTAAAAACGATGAAGTTATTTTACCAACTTACGTCTGCAAAAATGTTTTGCAAGCAGTAGTATCAGTAGGTGCAACGCCTGTTTTATGTGATGTTTCTGAAGAATGGATTATGACAGTTCAAAATGTTACTCCATTAATTACATCAAAAACAAAAGCTATTATTGTTGTTCATATTTTTGGTATAGTTGCAGAATTAGAATCCTTCCTTAAACTTGGAATTAATATAATTGAAGACGCATGCCAATCGTTTGGAAGCAAGCATCATAATAAATATACAGGCACTGTCGGAATAGCTGGTTTTTTTTCTTTTCATGCAACCAAGTGTTTAACAACTGGGGAAGGCGGGGCGGTGGTTACTTCAGATTTTAGTCTCTACAAAAAAATTAATCCATTGGTAACTGATAATATTTCTCCTTATAGAATAAGTGATTTACAAAGTACACTTGGAATATCACAACTCTTCCAATATAATAATTTTCTTTTACGAAGAAGACAACTTGCTGAAAACTATTTTAATGAACTAACTGCTTGTAATATAAAACTTCCTGAAACTATTAAAAATAAAAGTATTTTTTTCAGATTTCCAATTCTTTTAGTAGATCAGTCTTTTAAAAAAACACAACAAGAATTCCTTAAAAAAGGCATTGCTATTAGAAAAGGAGTTGATAGATTATTACATAGAGAAATGAAGTTAGATAATAAAAAGTATCCTGTTGCAGAGATGCTTTTTAAGCGGACTGTATCTATTCCTATTTATCCATCATTAACTGATGAGCAACAGGAGAAAATTATAACAGCTTGTAAAAGAGTTTTTAAATGAACTTGGAGATAAAGCTTTTAAATGCTGATTTAGAAAATAAATATGATGAATTTCTGCTTAAGGATTCATCAACGCTTCTTTACGCCTCAAACAAATACCGGAAATTATTAAGAACAGTCCTGGATAGTGAGGACTATTATTTTGTCGCTATTGAGGAGGATAAGATAGTGGGAGTTTTACCTGCTTTTCTAAAAAAAAATATCAATTATGGAAATGTTTTAAACTCTCTTCCTTTTTATGGAAGTAATGGAAGTGTAATTGAGTATGAAAACAATTTTTTAGTTAGAGAAAAACTACTTTCGACATTCTATCAATTTGCACAAGAACAAAATTGTTGCAGTGCTACAGTTATTACTTCACCATTGGATAGTTATCAAGAATACTTTAGAAAAATTTGTGATTATACATTTATTGATGAAAGAATCGGACAGTTAATAGAGTTACCTGCTCATTGTAATGATGAGACATTAATGAATTCTTTTCATAGTAAAACCCGTAACATGATTCGTAAAGCTCAGAAAAGTAATTTATTTGTTTCTGTTAATAATGATGAATTCATTTTTAGTTTTTTATATGAAACACATAAGAAAAATATGGAAACGATCGGCGGTTTATCAAAACCGGAAAAATTTTTTAGAAACATTAATCATTTTTTTTCTAAAGATATTGATTATAAAATATGGGTTGCAACTACTGCACAAAACCAACCGATTGCAGCGCTACTTTGTTTCTATTTTAATGAGACTGTTGAATATTTTACACCAGTGGTTGTTGAAGAATATCGTTCACTACAGCCATTAAGTTTATTAATATTTGAGGCAATTAAGGATGCAATTAATCTGGGTTTTAAATGGTGGAACTGGGGAGGAACCTGGTTAACTCAAGATTCAGTTTATCATTTCAAAAAAAGATGGGGTACAACCGATAAGCCTTATTATTACTACACAAAAATTTTTGATGAAGAAATTTTAAATCTTTCAAGAGAAATATTACTTCAAGAATTTCCATATTTTTATATATTACCATTTAATAAATTACTAAAATGAATAAAACTGAAAATATAAATAAAATACTTTTTGAATATGATTCTCTTACACGGCAATCAATTATTAAATTATGTGAAAACTTACCAAAAAAAATAATAAGGTGGCTGGGAGCAAATCATCCTGACAACAAAACGAGGAAAATATTTTTTGAGTTGACTGGTGTGGAAATCGGTGAAGAGACGGTCATTAATCCAAATTTTGTAGTAAGTGATGGATATAGATCATTATTGAAGATCGGAAAGCGAGTTGCAATCTCTCCAAATGTAACTATCATTTGCGAATCCGCCCCAAACAATTCTGCTTTACAAAATCATTCTTATGTTACTGAAAAATTAATAGAGGAAAAACAGGTAATAATTGGTGATGATGTGTGGATAGGAGCTAATGCTGTAATTTTACCTGGAGTAATAATCGGTAACTCATCAATAATTGGGGCTGGAGCAATAGTTACTAAAGATGTAGAACCTTTTTCAATTGTTGCTGGCATTCCTGCGAAAAAAATTAGGTCATTGAGCTAGCTATGGTTATTATTGTTGATTATGGAATGGGCAATCTTGGTTCAATCAAAAACATGATAAAAAAAATAGGGGGAGAAAGTTTAATTTCTTCAGATGTGAATGAAATTTCAAAAGCAAAAAAAATAATTCTTCCCGGTGTCGGAGCTTTTGATGCTGGAATATTGAATCTTCAAAATGCTGGATTAATTCCAATTTTAAATAAAAAGGTGATTGAAGAAAAAATTCCTGTACTGGGAATATGTTTGGGAATGCAGCTTATGACTGAAAAAAGTGAAGAAGGAAATCAAGAAGGACTTAAATGGATAGAAGCTGAAACCATTCGATTTAACTTTAATAATAATGTTAATTTAAAAATTCCACATATGGGTTGGAATATGGTAATTAAAAGGAAAGAACACATTATTGTTAAAGCACTTGGAGATGAGCCACGTTTTTATTTTGTTCATTCGTATTTTGTAAAATGTAAAAACACCACAGACATTTTATTAGAAACCAATTATGGAAATATTTTTACATCGGCTTTTCAGAAAGATAATATAATTGGAGTTCAGTTTCATCCAGAAAAGAGTCATAAATTTGGAATGAATCTCTTGAAAAATTTTTTAGAAATGTAATGCTCAAAACTAGGGTTATTCCTTGCCTTTTGCTTAAAGGACAAGCACTCGTTAAGACAATTAAATTCAAGAATTATAATTATATTGGGGATGCAATAAATACAGTTCGGATATTTAATCAACTTGAAGTGGATGAACTGATTTTTTTAGATATTACTGCTACTAATGAAAATAGGCAACCTGACCCGGAGTTCATTAAAGACATTGCTTCTGAATGCTTTATGCCAGTTTGTTATGGCGGAGGAATCAATGACTCTGATACAGCTAAGATGATTTTAAAAACTGGAGTAGAAAAGATATCAATTAATAGCTCAGCTTTTAGTAATCAGTTACTTATTAAAAATCTCGCAGAAGAAGTGGGAAGTCAAAGTGTAATTGTATCAATAGATGTTAAAAAAAATTTTTTAGGGAAATATGAGGTTATTACACATAGTGGAAAATTTAAGACAGGTAAAGATCCTATCACATATTCAAAAATTATGGAAGATTTAGGAGCTGGAGAAATTCTTTTAACATCTGTTGACAGAGATGGGACCTGGGAAGGTTATGATTTGAATTTAATTAAACAGGTGACCTCTTCAGTTTCTATTCCGGTAATTGCTTGTGGTGGTGCAGGAAGCATTGACGATTTTACTAAAGCCGTCAAATCAAGTTCTGTATCTGCAGTTGCGGCAGGTAGTTTGTTTGTCTATCAAAAAAAAAATCTGGGAGTTTTAATCAATTATCCTTCACATAAAGAATTAGAAACTGCTTTAAATTAATTTTGTCAATATGAACAATATTTCAACCGAAACTTCAATCCTAAATGGTGAAACAGATAAAAATGTTCAAGATTATTTTGCTAATACGTTGCATGTAAATAAAAAAATCTGTTCGCGCTGTTTGTTCGATGAAGAAACTCCTTCAATAAGCTTTGATGAAAAAGGAGTGTGTAATTATTGTAAGATGCATGAACAATTGGACAGTGAATATCCAACTGGAGAAAAAGGATGGACGATTCTTCTAAAGATTTCAGAAGAAATTAAAAGGAGTGGACGAGGAAAGAAATATGATTGTGTAGTGGGAGTAAGTGGCGGCTGTGATTCTTCTTACCTGGTGTATCTTTGTAAGATAAAGCTTGGTTTACGTCCCCTTGCTGTTCATTATGACAATACATGGAACTCCACAATTGCTACAGAAAATATTAAAGTAATTCTTGACAAACTTAATGTTGATCTCTTTACTTACGTTGTAGATAACAAAGAAGTTGATGATATTTTTAGATCTTTCATGAAAGCCGGTGTTCCGGAAATTGATTCTGCGACAGATATTGGTTTGGCCGCAGTGCTTTATATGGCTGCCGAGAAATATGGAATTAAGTACATTATAGAAGGACATTCTTTTCGTACAGAAGGTGTAGCTCCATTGGGTTGGGCTTATACTGATGGTATGTATATTAAAGATATTCAAAAAAAATTTGGAAGTGTTAAATTAAATACTTTTCCGAATATGACTTTATTAAAATTTATTTGGTGGATTGCATTCAAGAGAATAAAAAAAATAAGACCACTCTATTATCTTGACTATCATAAAGAAGAAGTTAAAAAATTTTTACATGAAGAATTTGGTTGGCAATGGTATGGCGGGCATCATCTAGAGAATCGGTTTTGTGCATTTGGTTTGAGTTACTATTGGCAAAGAAAATTTAAAACAGATCATAGAAGGAATGGTTTATCTGCTTTGATTCGTTCAGGACAATTAAAAAGAGAAGATGGACTTAAAATGCTTAGGCAACCTCCTTATCTGGAACCTGAAATTATTGATCTTGTTAAAAAGCGATTAAGGTTTAATGAGAATGAATTTGAAACCATTATGAATGCACCTACAAAATCTTATAAAGATTACAAAACATATAAACCTACCTTTATAAAATTAAAATTCTTTTTCTGGGTAATGTATAAATTTAATTTAGTTACTAAAAGTTTCTATATAAAATACACTTCAAAATCGGATGTATAAATATTTGTCATGAAAATAGCGTGCATCGGAAATACAAATAATTCATTCTTTGCTCTTACAAGATATCTTCGGGATTTTAAATTAAACGTAGATTTACTTTTGCTTAATGAACCGGCTCATTTCCATCCTTCTGCAGATTCATATGATTTATCATATCAAAAATTTACAAAACAGCTTTCTTGGGGACATACAAATTTTTGGCAGACTTCTGAAAAGACAGTTGAAGATGACTTAAAAGAGTACGACTTTCTAATTGCTTGCGGTCCAGTACCAGCATATGTTGAACGTATTGGTAGAAAAATTGATTTACTCATTCCATATGGCAGTGATTTTTATGAATACCCTTTTTATAAGTTTGGACGCATTCCTAAATTAAAAAAAATTAAAAAATATAAATTCGCTAAATATCAAAAAGCAGGAATTGAAAAATCACGATTCATTAGCTGGGATGTTTCAAACAATGAGTTTGAAGAAGTTTTAAAGAAATTTAATTTTTCAGGAAAAAGATTAAAGATTGCCTGTCCATTTATTTATGTAAATCAATATAATCCTGATGTAATTTCCAATTATTTTGATAGAAGTCATTGGTACAAAGAATTTAAAGTCATAAGAGAAAATAATGATTTTATCATTTTTCATCACTCAAGATTATCTTGGAAAAACCCTCCCGATATTTGGTCATATAAAGCAAATGATAAACTAATTCGAGCATTCAATTCTTTTGTAAAAAAAAATACTGACATAAAGTCTGCCTTAATTTTATTGGAATACGGACCAGATGTATATGAAACAAAAAAATTAATTAAAGAATTAGAAATAGAAAGTCAAGTATTTTGGTTTCCGATGATGAGTCGCAAAGATATCATGATTGGTATCCATTTATCTGATTTAGGGGCCGGAGAATTTGGGCGAAGCTGGTTTTCATATGGGGCAATTTATGAATTTATTTCGATGGAGAAACCGGTAGTTCATTTCCGAAATGATTCATTATATAAAAATGTATATCCAGATATGTATCCAATGTTTTCTGCAGAAAATGAACATAACATAGAAGAAGTTTTTCTTCGTTATAAAAATGATCGCGAAGTTTTTAAAAATGTTGGCAGAAAAGCAAGAGAATGGTTTATAAAATACGTTGTTCAGAAGCCTCTTAAAACATATTTAGAAATTATAAAAAGCTAAAAAAATATGTGTGGGATTGCAGGCATATTAAGATTATATCCAACAAGTGATTTAAGTATTGAAATTCAGAGAATGACGGATTCACTTCGTCATCGTGGTCCTGATGGCGAAGGATTTTTTATTAAAGATAATGTAGCTTTAGGACATCGTCGACTTGCGATAATTGACCTTGAAACAGGTAAACAACCAATGTGTAACGAAGATGAAACGATCTGGCTTACATATAATGGTGAAATTTATAATTTTAAAGAATTAAGAAATGAACTTGAAAAATTCGGGCATAGATTTAAAACAAATTCTGATTCAGAAGTAATTCTTCATTCATACGAACAATGGGGAGTAAATTGCCTTAATAAATTTCGTGGGATGTTTGCTTTTTGCGTAGCAGATTTCAGTAATAGAAAATTATTTCTTGCAAGAGATCAATTCGGTATTAAACCGCTAGTTTACAGAAAAGCAAATGAATACTTTGCATTTTCTTCAGAACTTTCTGCATTAAGAAAAATTAATGATGAAGCACCAGAAGGAGATATTGAATCTCTCGAATTTTACTTACGTTACCAGTATATTCCAGCTCCAAAGACTATCTATAAAAAAATTTATAAATTAAAACCTGCACACTATCTTTTTGTTGATTTTAATAAACCTGAACCAATTCCAATCCGCTATTGGGATTTTGAATTTAATCCTTCCATTGACTTAAAAGAAGAAGAATACGAAGAACAACTTGAGAGTGTATTAGAAAATTCAGTAAAAACTCATTTAGTGTCTGATGTTCCGTTTGGTGTTTTCTTATCTGGCGGAATTGACTCTACTTTGGTTACACAAAAGATGGCGAAAATTCTTTCAGCTCCTATAAAGGCTTTTTCAATTGGATTTAAGGAGGAACAGTATTCAGAATTAAAATACGCAGAAGTAGCTGCAAAAAAAATTGGAGTTGAACACTATACTTTTATAATTGAAGAAAATGGTCTGGAAATTTTACCGAAATTAATCCAACATTATGGTGAACCTTATGGTGATAGTTCTGCAATTCCGACATATTTTGTATCTCAATTCGCACGTAAACATGTACCAATGGTTCTTTCAGGTGATGGTGGTGATGAATTTTTTGGAGGCTATAATTCATATAAAAGATGGATGAATTATAATCCCTGGAAAGATTTTTTAAAATCTCTAACAAATTTTAAAAAAAGAGGAACTATTCGTTCATTTAAAGAAGGTTTAAAATACAGAACCTTCCACTCTTTATCAAAAGATCGGTACAATGAAAATGAGTGGATGAAATTTATGATGTTTCTTAAAAATAATATAAGAAAATCATTATGGAAAAAGGAGTTTTATTCTATAATGAAATCAGAGTCTGAATTGTTTTTAGAAGCACATTCTAAAGCTCAAAAATTTGATAGACTTAGTTATGCTCAATACATAGATATTAATACTTATATGCATGGAGATATACTTTATAAGGTTGATATTGCAAGCATGGCTCATGGACTTGAAATACGTCCAGCAATTATTGATACTGAAGTTTTAGCAATTGCTTCCAGACTTCCACAATATTTAAAATTGCAGATTAATAATAATTCAAATGGAAAATATTTATTAAAGAAAATTCTGAGTAAAACTTTTGATGATTCATTTATCGAAAGAGAAAAAAAAGGTTTTGCTATACCTCGTGCTTTATGGTTTTTAAATGAAGGAGTAGGGAGAGAGTTTCTTAAAGAGCTTATCTTAACAGAATCAGCCTTAATTAAAAAATTCTTTAATTTCAATCAGGTTGAGTTTTACTTTAGAAATCATGGTAAACCAAATAATTATTCTTCGATATTATGGCTCTTACTTGTATTAGAGTTGTGGTTGCAACAAAACAAAGAAATATCTTTTAATTATTAGCTAAATGAGTGAACTAAAAAACAAAAAGATTCTTTTCGTTTTTAGGAATTTTACCTTTGGTGGCTCTGAGAGACAGGCTTTTCATGTTGCTGAATATTTGAAAACCAAATATGATTGTCATATTACATTTCTTGCTTTCAGTGCAAAAGGTAAAGTGGCTGAAATTTGTGATGAAAAAGGAATATCTTGGGTCAGTTATCCGTTAAACTGGGGAAGCAGCGGGTTAATAAAAAAAACAATTAAGCTATTTTTGCTGAAAAAGAAAATCAAAGAATTGTCCCCGGAAATAATCATTCCTTATACGCATCTTCCAAATATTATTTGTGGAATACTTTGGAAGTCAGTTAATGCAAAATTTTGTTTTTGGAATCAGAGAAGTTTTAATTCTTTTAATGAAGAAATTTTTTTCCAAAGAAAAGCAATAAAAAATATACAATCTTTTGTTTGCAATTCTAAAGCAACAGCAGAGAATCTCAAAAAAATGCTAAAAATTAATCCTGAAAAAATTAGTATTATTCATAACGGGGTTGTACTTTCTGATCCAATTAGCAATCGGGATGAATGGAGAAAATATCTTGGAATAAATGAAGATGTTACAGTAGCTGTTATGGTTGCCAATATTCACGCGAACAAGGATCATTTAACATTATTAAAAGCATGGAAAGCAGTAGTCGATGAAATTGAAAGAAAGGGATCTGTTTTGTTATTACTTGCAGGCCGTTTTGGAAATATAAAAAACAATTTAGATGAATTTTGTCAAGAAAATAATCTTACAAACTCTATTCGATTTCTTGGCGAAGTAAAAGATATATCTGGATTATTAGTAGCATCTGATATTTCCGTTTTTAGTTCAAACGCAGAAGGCAGTCCTAACGGTTTGTTAGAATCTATGGCTGCAAATTTACCTTGTGCTGCTACCGATATTCCCGCGATTCGAGAGATATTCCAGGAAGAGCAGTTAAATTATTTACATACGCCATATGATTATAAAAAATTTGCAGAAAATATTTTAACACTAGTTAATAACCCTATTATTAGAAAGAATCTTGGTGAAAAAAATAAATTAATAATTGAAAAAGAATATTCGTTACAAACTATGACTGAAAATATGTCTCACTTGTTAAGTGAAGGATTGAAAAAAAATATAATGAATTCGGAATGACACAACAAGAAGTAAAAACAAGTTTAGTTTTTTGGGGAGATAAATTTTTTGCAAAATTCCGTAAGGTACATCCTCACTTAATAATTTTATTGTTTCATGGATTATTCAAAAATAAAAACGAGATTGAATTAAACTTAGTCTCACCACTTGAAGCTGTTACAACAGAGCATTTTGAAAAAACAATAAACTATTTTCTTAAACAAGGGTATTCATTTATTTCTCCTAACCAGATTCTTGCTGGACTAGATGTGAACAAAAAATATGCAATGCTTACTTTCGATGACGGTTATTACAATAACACTTTATCCCTGCCAATACTTAAGAAGTATGATGTTCCTGCATTATTTTTTATTTCAACTTATTACGTTATAAATAAAATTGGTTTTTGGTGGGATGTTCTTTATCGAAATACACATAAAGAAGGAATTACTAATCATGAATTCTATCAAGAAGAAAAAATACTTGAAAAATCACTCGATGAAATAAAAGAGATAATCTTTAATAAATTTAATGTGACTAACTTTAATCCTATATCTGATATAGATCGTCCTTTCTTTGCAGATGAGTTAAAAGATTTTGCAAACGAAAAAAATGTTTATTTAGGTAATCATTCTGATAATCATACTGCACTAGTTAGTAATTCATATGAAGAACTTAAAACAAATATTGTGACTGCACAGAACTATCTTTATGAACTGATTGGAGAATCTCCAATTGCAATTTCATATCCTTATGGTAAGCATAATTACGAAGTTGTAAAAGTAGCTGAAGAATGTGGATTAAAGCTTGGAATGACAACCATTGCTCAAAAAAATTTCTTTCCTATAAAAAATTTAATGTTATTAAATCGATTCAGAATTTTTGGTTACAAGAATTTAGAACAGCAACTATTTTACTTAACTCATTCAAAACATGTGTTAAACTTTTTCAAAAATAAAGGAGACAACAGATGTTGAAAATTATTTGTCTGATTGGCAAAGGAAAGCATCTGAATTATTTTGTTAATAAATTGAACGAATCTCATCCGGTTGAAATAGCTATTATTGAAAAACCATCCGCAAATAAATTAAATAGTTCAGGATTAAAAAGTTTAATAAAATCAGGAATAATTTCTTCAGAAGAAAATACAGAGCATCCCTTAATAAAATTTTCAAGAATATTTAAAAGCTCAAAAAAGAAAGAAAAGGACAAAAGAGTAATAGAGATTTATAACAAATGTTTTGGAAGTCTTTGGAATAAACTAAACGACAAAATTAAAAGAATTTATGTTGAAGATATCAATTCAACTGAAGTACAAAATTATCTTACTGAGGAAAAAGCAGATTTAATTTTATGTCACGGAACAAAGATTGTTAAAGATTACATTTTTAATCAATCGAAATTAGCATTGAATTTACATTGGGGATTATCCCCATATTACCGTGGTTCTCGCTGTTCACAGTGGGCGATTATTAATTGGGATGTGTTAAATATAGGTGTAACCGTTCATAAACTTTCTTCAAAAATTGATGGAGGAGATATACTTGGACAAAAGAGAACACAAATAGTTTACGATGACACTATCCAATCAATAAATTTCAAACTCACTCTCTCAGGCACTGAAATTTTAATTGATGCAATTAATAAGCTTAATAATGGAAGTGAATTAATTTTTCACAAACAGGAGTTGTCTCTTGGCATTGAAACCAAAGAAAGACAGTGGAGTCAGAATTTAACAAATCACCTTAATTATATTTTCCAAAATAATTTGTTAAAAGCTATGATTGAAAAACCTTCCCGAAAACGATTACCTATCTATGAATTAGTTTAATATGTCTGTAATCAATCCAAAAGTATCGATTATTCTTCCGAATTTTAACTTTGGACACTTAATAAGTGAAACATTGGATTCTGTCTTATCTCAATCATTACAAGATTGGGAATGTATTATTATTGATGATGGTTCCACGGATAATAGTTTTGGTATTATTAAATCATATCTAACGGACAAAAGATTTAAGTATATTTATCAACGTAATAAAGGATTGGCCGGAGCAAGAAATACAGGACTAAGAAATGCATCAGGCAAATATATTCAATATCTTGATTCAGATGATAAATTAGAACCATTTAAACTTGAATTGCATTCTAAATTTCTGGATGAAAATCCCGATGTGGGTATTGTTTATGGTTTAGCAAAATATTTTTATTCTGAAGCACCTGACCTTTTATATGGTAAAAGAAATGGTGATGTTTGCTGGGGAGATGATTCCTGGATGCTGGGAATATCTGGAAAAGGAAAAGACATTTATCTTACTCTTGCAAAAAATAATCTGATGGCAGTTAATTGTGCAATGTTTCGTAAAACTGTAATTGATGTTGTTGGCTACAACGATGAAAAACTTTATAACCGGCAGGATTACGATTTCTGGTTACGATGCGCTGAAAATGGAATTAGTTTCAGTTTTCAAAATTTATATGGAACACTTGCACTTGTTAGAACTCATAAAGAAAGTATGAGCACAAACAGAAAAAAAGTTTTACAATATGTAGTTATGCTTTATAACAAACACATGAACAGAACTAAAATTCCTGCTGCTAGAAAAATTTTTAAAAAAAGATTGGGAAAAAATCTGGGCTTAATAGCAGTAGAAGACTTAAATGAGAAAAATTATTATGAAGGTGTTAAAGGATTTCTTAAGGCATTCCGATTTACTGCAAATCCAAGATGGATATTAAATATGGTTATCGGTTTAATTTCACCTAGAGCTTTGTCCAAATCAATTAATTCATCCACTTCAAGTTTAATTAAAAGAGGATTTAAATTTGAAGAAACAATCTGATGATAGACAATTTATGAAATCTTATCAATTGATTGACGAAGATATTATTGTGGAATATGATAATTCTGCTGGAGAAGATCATAGATACTGGGAAGATGAATGGAGTAAACTTAAAATTGAAAACTCGTTAAAAAAAGCCGAACTCGGATATTTGGGGAAAATGTCTTTTTTAAAGAAACATTTACCAACAAAAGGAAAAATTCTGGAAGCAGGTTGCGGAAAAGGAAACATTGTTTTAGCCTTAAATAAACTTGGTTATAATACTATAGGCATTGATTATGCAGAAGAAACCGTAAAAAAAGTCAAACAACTTTATCCTTCTTTACCAATAGAATATGGAAATTTATTTGAGCTAAATTATCCGGATAAGAGTTTTGATGTTTATCTATCACTTGGTGTAATAGAACATTATAAAGAAAAAGAAAATGTAGTCAAAATATTTGAAGAAGCGAAGCGAATAACAAAAAGTATTTTTTTCTTTTCTGTTCCGTTTTTTTCTCCCGCACTAAAAATGAATTACGAAAAAGGTCTGCTGAATAAAAATATTGAGTCGCAAAAATTTTTTCAAAAATATTTTACAAGGAAAGCACTCGATAGTATGCTTTCAGAATTCGATCTCATTCCATTTGACTATGTTTTATATGCAACATATGTGGGTTTGAAGAGAAACAATAATTTATTTAAAACACTCTGGAATCAAAACAAAATATTTAGATTTGCATATAAGAAAAGTGAAAGACTGTTAGATTTTGCTTTCAGTAAAAAATATGCTCATATGATTGGTGCATGGTGTAAAATTAAAAATAAAAATTAATGAAAATTGCATTCGTATTAACTAATTATCCATCGAGTGGTGCTACTTTTATCACCAACCAGATAACCGGTCTGATTGATCTTGGACATGATGTTCGAATTTTCGCTCTTTCACCTCAACAAGGATTAAAAAAACTTCATGAGGATGTAGTTGAATATGGGCTGCTTAATCGACTTGAATATCATGGAAAACCATTAAACAGAATTGAAGAACTAAAAGTACTATGTGGTGACTTTCTAAATTCTCCAAAAGCATTCTTTAAGAGAATTAATGAATCTTTAAATTACGAAGTGTTCGGGAAGAGAAGTTACACTGGACTTGCTTACTTTTTATTAAGAACTTTCGAGAAATATAGTGATATCGATGTTTTTAATCCCCATCTTGGTACTACGGGAATTAATTCACTTTTTCTTAAAGATTTATACCCAGACTCAAAACTTATAGTCCATTTTCATGGTGGGGATCTTACTCTTCGGGTTAGACAAAGAGGAACTCATATTTTTGAAAAACTTTTTAAGACATCTGATCTTATTACTTCGCAGAGTTTTTATTCACGCGATTGTTTGATTTCAATAGGGTGTCCCCCCGAAAAAATTATTAAACATCCGGTAGGAGTTGATCTCCAGAAATTTAAATACAAAGAGAGAATCCTTAAACCTGGGGAAAAGAAAAAACTTTTAATTATATCTCGACTTGTAGAAAAGAAGGGACATATCTTTTTACTTAATGCATTTTCAGAAGTTTTAAAGAAAAGACAGGATGTGGAGCTTCATATTGTTGGTGATGGTGAATTAAAAAAAGTAATCAAGAACAGGATTGATGAAGATGAACTCCTTCGAAAAAATGTTTTTCTTCATGGTTTTATGACTTTAAATGATGTAGTAAAATCTCTTGACGAAAGCCATATATTTATTCACCCAAGTGTAACAAGCATGAGGTGGGCTGATCAGGAGGATACAACAACTGTTTTGCTTGAAGCACAAGCAATGGGTCTGCCTGTTATTAGCACATATCATGCCGGTATTCCTGAAGTTGTGATAAATGAAAAAACCGGTTTACTCGTTCCTGAACGTGATGAAAAAGGATTAGTTGAAGCAATTAATTATTACATATCGAATCCCGAACTATGGAACGAAATTGGCAAAGCAGGAAGAAAACTTATGGAAGATAAATTTGATATTCGTAAGTTAAATAAAAAGTTAGAGTGGATTTTCCTGAAAGTAAAAGAAATGAAACCAGGAGAGAATATTGGAATTGAGAGTTCAGAAGAAATAAAAGTATTATTATGAAAATAGGGTTTATTTTAACAAACTATCCTTCAAGCGGCTCAACTTTTATTACAAACCAGATTACCGGGTTAATCGATATGGGGCATGATGTAAGAATTTTTGCCTTATCACCACAAAAAAATCTTGAAAAAATTCACGAAGATATTGTTGAATATAAATTGCTTGATAAACTTGAGTATCATGGTAAGCCTCTCGGACGTGATAAAGAAATTACTGCATTAATTGATGACCTGTTTTCTCATCCAGTAGATTTTACAAAGCGATTTGCTAATTCATTAAATTATAAAAGATTCGGAAGAAGAAGTTTAACTCTTGCTTCATATTTCCTTTTAAGAACTTTTGAAAGACATAAAGATATTGACGTACTGAATCCGCATTTGGGCCCGGTTGGATTGAATTCATTATTCTTAAAAGAAATGTATCCTCATATAAAATTTATAACTCATTTTCATGGATTTGATTTTACATCGAGGGTGAGAAGTCTTGGTTCGAATTTATATGACAATGTTTTTGAAAAAGCTGATTTAATAACAACACAAAGTTATTATTCACGCGATTGTCTAATTTCAATAGGGTGTCCTCCGAATAAAGTTATTAAACACTCTCTTGGTGTTGATATTGATAAATTTGATTTTAAACTTCGTGAGCTTAAAGGAGATGAAAAGAAAAAACTTGTAATAGTTTCTCGTCTTGTTGAGAAGAAGGGTCACCGAGTTCTTCTTTCTGCACTCTCTAAAATTTATAAAAAGCGGAACGATATTGAACTTCATATTGTCGGTGATGGAATGTTAAGGAATGATATCGAAAGTCAAATAAATAATGATTCAAATTTAAAGAAAAATGTGTATCTACATGGATTTAAAACTCAGAACGAAGTTAAAAGTATTCTGGATGAATGTCATATTTTTATTCATCCCAGTATAACCGGAATGCGCTGGGCTGAGCAGGAAGATACAACAACAGCTTTAATTGAAGCACAAGCAAAAGGGCTGCCGGTAATAAGCACATTTCATGCAGGTATTCCGGAAGTTGTTCGACATAAAATATCCGGTTTACTTGTACCGGAAAGAAATGAAAAAGAACTTATTGGTGCAATTGAATTTTTATGCGATAACCCTGAAAAATGGGTTGAGATGGGTAACGCAGGAAGAGATTTTGTTGAAAAAAAATTTAATATCCGTAAACTAAATCAGAAGTTGGAATTCATATTTCAATCACTCTTAAAGAACCAAACTCTTAACATAAAAAGCTCAGAAGAGATTTTGATTTAATTTTTAACACAATTAAGAATTGTACAAAACAGAAATTATTTCTTCCTTTAAAGAGTTCCAAGAACTTGGTTCCATCTGGGATCAAGTTCTTGAAGAATCATATAGTCACAATATCCATCTACAATATGAATGGTTATTTAATTGGTATAAATGCTTTGGTAAAAAAAGTCAATTATCCATCATACTTATTAAAGAGAAAGAAAAAATTATTGCCATTGCTCCTTTGATAATAATAAAGCAGACTTACAAAAAATTAATTCCATATAAACAATTAGTATTTATTGGAGATAAAATTCTGGATTGGGGTGATTTTATTGTTTTAACAAATAATGTTTCTGTTTATGAAAAAATATTTTCAGAAATATTTAAGTTAAAGTTTGATGAAATTCTGCTTCATAATCTTCCACCCAATTCTCTTGCAATTAAATATTTAAAAAATAATTTTACCCAATTTAAAGCAAAGTTAAAAGAACATTCACCTTGTTTGTTTATAAATACTTCGAACCAAGATTGGTCACACTATTATAAAACAACCAGCTTTAAATTTGTTCGAAAAGATCTACGCAGGTGCTATAATAATATAAATAAATATAATTGGCATTTGGAAATGTCAGTACTAGATGACGTTCCCTTTGAAATAGATAAAATGGAAGTAATATATAATAAAAGTCAGGAGCGAAAAAACAGATTCTCTCACTTTGGAATGGAAAATTATAAACTGTTTTTGTTGAACGTTATTGAATTTTTTAAGAAGAAAAATCAGGTGCGGCTCTTTTATTTGAATATTAATGAAAAACCAGTTGCTTTTTATTTATGCTTCATATATAAAAATGTTTTATACTTCTATAATACAGGTTTTGATCCTCTATATTCAAAATTTTCTCCTGCCAAAATTTTAATGAAAGAAGTAATTCACTATGGATTTAATAATGGTATTTCGGAAATAAATTTTATGAGAGGCTTCTCTGAATATAAAACAAAGTGGACAAATTCTTATAGAATAAATTATCAATTCAAATTATTAAATAATAGAAGTCTTCTTGGAATCATAAATAAGTTCAGATCAATATGATTTTAAACTCTGAACAATTAAATGAAATTGAATTAAGAAACAATGCTGCATCGACGTACGAAGAAAATCTATTAAAATTTAGAAGTAAGTGGTGGATAAATGCACAGTATGAAATTATAATAAGGGAGTTGAAGATTAAAGATGGAATGTCAATATATGATGCCGGATGTGGCGTGGGATTATTTAGCTTAAAAATTGCAGAGAAATTTAAGAAAGCTAATATTACCGCTGTCGATTTTTCTGATGAAAGTATTAAGATACTAAATAATAATTTGTATGAGAAAAAAATTGGGAATGTACAAACAATTGTAGATAATATTGTAGATTTTATTCCTGGGAAATTTCAGTATGATCGGGCATTATGTCTTGATGTTCTTCACTATATACCCGGAGAGAGTAATCGTTTAAAAGCAGTAAGGAATATTTATAACTGTCTAAGAAAAAATGGTCTATTCATAACTTACAATTATCGGTGGGGCGGATTTAGGAAACCACCTGCTGCAAAAGAAGAATTCGGTCCTGAACTTTATCGCTATGCTTTTACTAAAGAAGAGTTAACCAAACTATTACTTCATGCAGGTTATAAAAAAGTATTTTGTACTGGCATAATAAGAACACCAAGAAAATATAGGAAAAATTTTTTTGCTTCCATTTCTCCTCTTACTGAAACAATTCTTATGAAATTACATCTTTTTGAAAACAATTCAGAATACTTGCTGGGAATTGGAATAAAGTGATTTATCTTACTGTTTCAATAGATACTGAGTGTGATAAAGGTCCATTTTGGGCAATTCATAAACCGCTTAAGTTTGATGGAATTCATATAGGAATAAAAGAAAAACTTCAACCTGTATTTGAGAAATATAGTATTAAACCTACTTATCTGTTAAGTCCCGAAGTTATGCAAAACAGTTCGGCGGTTGGTTATTTAAATTCTTTACTTGATAAAGTTGAACTGGGAACTCATTTACATGGAGAATTTATTGATCCGGGGAAAAAAGAGGATGTAGAGAAAACTTTAGAATATCAAAGTGAATATGATTATAAACATGAATATTCCAAAATTGATAATCTTACTAATCTTTTCATTTCTTGTTTCAACAGAAGACCAACTGCATTTCGAGCTGGTAGATTTGCCTTAGGAAAAAATACATTGTCGATTCTCGAAAAACTAAATTATTTAGTCGATTCGAGTGTCGTTCCATTTGATTATAAAAGAATAAAAAAAGGGAAAGGTATTACTTTCATTGGAGCTTCCAATCAACCTTATTATCCAGATGAAAATGATTTTCGATTAGAAGGAAAACATACAATTCTGGAAGTGCCTGTTACTGCTCATAATCATTTTTGGCAAAAGCGTTCACAAAGGTTATGTTTAATCTATAACCCATTTAATATTTATCATTCCTTCATATGCAACTCAATATTTAAAGCTAATAAAAGGACAAAAATATTGCGTCCAACATTTTCATCCATTGAAGGAATGATTTCAATAGCAGAAGAGAGCATTAAAAGATTCGATTCAATTAATAATAGTGTATTTCTAAATCTAATGTTTCATAATGTTGAAGCAATGGAAAATTGTAGTCCTTATAATAAAACAGAAAATGAGGTTAATGAATTTTTATTAAAGTTAGATGCATTTTTTGGGTACATTAACAGAAAATACAAAACAAAAAGTATTGGTCTTTCAGAATGTATAAAATACGTTAAAAAGTAGAATGATTCAGAAGCAAGTTCTATTTATAATTGGTAATGGTTCAATTGGAGGACGAGAAAAAATGTTGTTCCAAATAGTAAAACTACTTGTGAAAGAAAAAAAACTTTTACCTTCTGTTGTATTTTTGAATTCCAAAGGATACTATTATGATAAGATAAAAGAACTTGATATTCCAGTATTTTATCTTGGAAAAGCTAAAGCCTTAAAAATTATTAAGTTAAGAAAAATCATCTCTCAATATAGATTAGTTGTATTTTTTACTTTTAGTATATCCATTTTTATAGGTTCTATTAGAACGAATTGTAAAAAGATTTTTAATCTCCATGGAAGGCTGTATGCTAATCCGATTAATAAAACAAAACGCGAAAATTCTAATATTAACACTCCTGCTTATAGAAATAAAAAGACTTTAAATTTAATAAACCGTTTGTACCATTTTCTAAGAAGAATTATTAAATACCAGACAGCAAAAATATTTTTAAATAAATCTGATAGCACAATTGTTGCAAGTAACTATTTAAAAAAATATGTCCTGCAAAATTTTAAAATAAATGATACCCAGATAAAAATTGTTCCTAATTTTATTGATTTAAATGAAATTAAAATATCAGTAAAAAAAGAAGAGGTTTTAAAAGAATTAAAGATACCCGCGGATAGTTTTATTATTGGTTATGCAGGAAGATTTGAGAAGAGAAAAGGTCTTCAAAGATTACTAAATGCCTTTCAAATAATAATTGAAGAAAAATTAATTCCTGAAACTTACTTACTATTAGTTGGAGAAGGAATTGCGGAAGAAGAAATAATGGTAGAATTTGCAAAAAAGAATAACCTATTAGATAGAATTAAAATTACCGGGTTTAAATTCGATATTTATAACTACATAAACATAATGAATGTATTTGTACTTCCTTCTTATGATGAAAACTTTGGTTTGTCTTTGATTGAGGCTCTTGCTTTAGGTAAACCATCATTTATTTTTAAAGATTCAGGTGGTCCAACCGAGATAATAACTAATTTTCAAAATGGCTTTGTTGTTGAAGATGAAAAGGAATTAGCTAAAAAAATTTATATTGTTAAAGAAGACCTTATTCTTAACAAAAACATTTCATTGTCAGCACGTAAGTTTAGCGAAAATTATGATTGTCAAAAAATTATTCCTCAGTATTTAGAGGCTCTATCAATTTTATGAAAAAATATTGTAAAAAATTTCTATAATTAAGTTAAGCCCTAATAATGGAGATACAATCTATTAACATCATTCGCCAAAGTGATTAAATAGAAGAAAAGTATTTCAAAAAATTAATGTAAATGACAAATAAAAAAATCTGTTTTATAACCGAAAATTTTTCAACCGATAAATCAAAAAGTCTTATTGGAGCAGCTGCCCAGACATATATGCTGGCTCGTGGCTTTCTCGATATGGGTTGGGAAGTGCATCTTGTTTCAAGTACTAACCAAAGGTATAAACATAATACTTCAGAAATTTATGAGGGATTGCACGTTTATTGGTGGAAACGTTCCCGGTTTTTAGGTGTGTTCGATTATTTTAATATCATCAGGATTCTTCAATCAGTTAAAGCTAAAGTATATTATACCAGAGGAAGATCAATTCTTGTTGCTGCAATTGTTAAGGTTGCTAAACTATCCGGGGCTATAACTGTATGGACAAGCAATGGTCAGGATGGTTGCCAGAAAAATGGACATATAAAACGACTTTTAAGACGTAAAAAAAATATTTTAACAAAACTGTTTGCATTACCAAATGCATGGTTGCTGGATAAAATAACTCATTGGGGAATTAAGAATACAAATATTTATTTGACTCAAACAAAAAAACAACAGAGTGATTTAAAAAAATATTTTAAGCGTGACTCAGTAATCACAAAATCTGGATATTATATTCCAGATAAGGTAGAAGAAAAACCCGAACCACCAATAGTTTTGTATTTGAGTAGATTAACACCAGTTAAACAACCTGAATTATTCATAGAAATGGCAAACAGATTGAAGCATCTAAATTGCACATTTAAAATTGCTGGTGGAATGCATCCTCTGGTTGAGAAAATATTAATCCCAAGAATTTATAAAAACAACAAAATAAAATATGTTGGAAATGTTAGCTTTAGTGAAAGTATAAAACTAGCAAAAGAAGCATCTGTTCTTATAAATACAAGTCTTAAAGAGGGAGAAGGTTTATCTAATTCTATGGTGCTTGCCTGGTTAAATGGTACACCTACTATAACTCTTGATTCAGATCCAGATGACCTTGTGAAAACGTATAAACTTGGTTTTCATTCTCAAAGTTTTGAACAAATGATTAGTGATATTGAATTCCTTGTTAATAATAAAAATGAAAGAGAGAATATTGGGAGAAATGCTGCTGAATTTGCAAGACAAGAATTTGATATTTATGTAATCGTAAATAAAATTATTTCGGAAATAGCACGTTATATCCCTTTAGACGGTAAAGATGTATTAGCTGATATAGCTTTGAAACTGGAAGAGCAGGCAAAAAAAGCTGACTCTGAAATGAAGAGAAGTCTTGCTAAAGATAAAGTTCATAGAAGCTGGATACAGAATTTTCGCAACCTCAGTAATGATTATTTTTATAATTATGTTACTAATATTGCGGCAAAGTTTTTTAACGATAAAAATAAAATAATTCTTGATGCTGGAGCTGGCACTGCAACCCACTCAATACGATTCGCAAAACTTGGCTACAAGTTAATTGCAGCCGATATTTCAAAAGCTGCACTTGAAATGGCAAAAGAAGAAATTGATTCAGCACAGGTACAAAATTCAATTGAACTTAGACTGGAAGATTTATTGAATCTTTCATTTCCGGATGAATCCTTTGATTATATTTATTGCTGGGGAGTAATTATTCATATTCCAGAAATAGAAAAAAGCGTTAAAGAACTTTCTCGAATACTAAAACCTGGCGGGAAATTATTCTTGAGTGTTACTAATAAACATTCATTTCACAATTATCTTTTTAGATTATATAGAAAAATTCAGGGAGATATTAGACAAAAAACTGAAACAAAATATGGTACTGAAATTATTTCGGTTAAACCATTCGGTAAAGTTTTTACAAGAATATTTAATGTTAAACCTTTAATAAATCTCTTTGATGATTATGGAATTGAACTGGAAAAAAGATTACCCGGACAGGTGACTGAATTATATGTAAAGTTTCCACCTGGTTCTTTTGGTAATTTTTTCTTTCAGATGATTAATAAAACTTGGATAAAATTTGTGAAACTTCCTTATATGTGCTTTGGAAATATCCTTTTATTTCACAAACCACGTTGATATGATAGCTACTAAAAAAAAAATCTGTTTTGTAATGCCGTTTCATATTTCACAGCGAGGTGGTGGGGCAGAAGTCCAAGCATGGCTTTATGCAAAGGAGCTTGCTCAAAGAAATTATGATGTTTATTATGTTGCAAAATCACAATTGAAGAAATTTTCTCCAATTAATATAATTGATAATGTTAAGATATATTGGATTAAAGATTCTGTACATTTCGAATGGCTTAACTCAATTAAATATTATAAAGTCTTAAACAAAATAAAACCGGATATAATAGTTCAAAGAATGACTTCATTTGTGACAGGTCTTCTTGGATTATATACTTCAAGAAATAAAAATAAATTTATTTGGATTTGTACAGGAGATCCAATTCCGCAAAAATGGTACTTTATTAAACGTCAAAAACTTCTGACTAAAAATTCTAAAAAGTGTTTTATTATAAAGTGGATTTTTATGTTAAATGCTTTAGTAACGGATTTAGCTCGTAATTACGGAATGAAGAAAGTCTCAGTTGCATTTACACAAAATGAAAAGCAGAATTATGAACTAAAAAAAAGTTACAGAATTAATTCTGAGAAAATACTGCCTTGTACAGAATTAACTGAAAGTAACATTGAAAATCAAGGTACAATAAATGAAAAAATAATTCTCTGGGTCTCAAATTTAAGTTTAAACAAACAACCAGAACTTTTTATTGAACTGGCAAAATTATTTGATGGAATAGATTTTAAGTTTGTTATGATTGGAAGTCGTAATGAGAAATTATTTACAGAGAACTTATTTGCAAACGTACCAAAAAACTTAATGTGGCTTGGAAAACTATCATATAAAGATACTTTATATTGGTTTGATAAAGCATATGTATTCGTAAATACTTCAGGATATGAAGGATTTCCAAATACATTTGCACAGGCATGGATACGAGGAATTCCTGTTATTACATTGGGTATAGATCCTGACGCATTAATCAGGACACACAACCTTGGATTTGTAACACATTCGCTTAATGAAATGAAAGAAAAAATTTTGGAATTAAGCATAAATAAAACTGTTTATAATGAATTCAATACCAGAATAAAAAAATATGCGGTAGAAAATATGACAGTTGAAAAAGCGGTGAATCATTTCATATCGGTCATTGATTAGTAGAAATGAATATTCTTCATATTGCAAATTTTAAAAATTATGGTGGTGTTCCTAAATTGGTTTCAAATTTGGTTCATCATCAATTATATGAGCAAAAAATTGATACGACAATATTTTCTCCATTAATTAAAACTAAAGAAATTGCAATTAATGGCAATATTATTAAAATCATTGGCGGTGAATTTAAGAATGGATATGACCTGTCGATAAAAAAAATTATAAGAACATATAAATTATTTTGCAATTTTGATATACTTCATTTTCATGGTTTCAATCCGTTATTAGCATACTTAGCTGTCAAATCCCAAAAGAAAATTGTACACACAGAACATGGAACATTTCAAAAAGATAACCTTGCACTAAGCATATCAAAATTTATTAATAAAAAAATATTGGGAATGCATTTTTTGGAAAATTATGTTGATGTGGTTGTATGTAATTCTGCATGGATGAAAAATGATCTGTCGCTTACGAAGGCTGATTGTCGTGTTATAACAAACGCTGTTGCAAATTATGAAATTCCTAAAACAACAAGAACTGAAAATAATTTTACAATACTTTTTGTAGGTCGACTTGTGCAAAAGAAAAAAGCTGACAGGCTAATTAATTCTTTAGCGATTTCAAAAAATAAAAATTTTATAACATTGAAAATAATAGGCGATGGGCCGTTAATAGAGGAATTAAAAGAACGAGCAAAGAGTCTTATTCCAGATGGATCAGTTAAATTTATAGGCTATTCCGATAATGTGGCTTATCATTATTCAAATTCAGACTTATTTATTTTCTCATCACGAAACGAACCTTTTGGGTTGACCTTTGTGGAAGCTATGTTTGCATCACTTCCAGTGTTATGTTTCAAAGATGCCGGGGGTTGTTACGAAATTCTTTCATCTATAAATCCCTGGCTTTGTGCAGATGATGAAATTATGATGGCAGAAAAAATTGATCACTTGTTTGAAAATACAGAAGAAAGAAAAAATATTGGTGCTGAATTGTATAAAAAAGCTGTTAATGAATTCTCTTTGAATATTATGGCAAAAAAATATTATGGACTTTACCGAGAAATTTTAGAACGATGTTAAACAATGCTGCTTATCCATTCTTTGCTGGTGTTGCAGGGATTAATAGAAGTATTCCAATAGATTTATTTTCTCGGCATGAACAAAATTCAATAATAATTAAAAATGAAAATCTTGTTTTACTTAAAAATAATAGTACACGCGAAATTCATTCACTCATTGAAAATGAAAAATTAGTGATATTGAATGGTAGAATATATTCACCTTTTCAGATATATCCTGACAAAGAAAATAAAAATTATCTGCAAAAATTATTTGATTATCAAGAAAAACATCTTGATGGTAACTTCAATTTGTTAAAATATTCGCTTAAAGAAAATCGTTTGCAGTTAATAAATGATAAATTTGGGACACGACCTTTATTTTATTTTGAAGAAAATGATTTATTGTTTTTTTCTTCACATATAGATGGCTTAAGCCAATTTTTTAATAAAGCACAATTGAAGATATCAGAAGATGCTCTTCTTCATTTATATCACTTTAAAATTACTCCAAACAATCAAACATTATTTAGTGGGATAAAAAAAATTCCGCCTGCTTGTAAACTCGAAATAAAAAACAATACGCTTTGTTTACACAAATATTTTAATTTGTATGAATTAACGAATGAAAGCAAAAAATATTCTAATGAGGCTGAGACGATTGAAACCTTAAATCAACTTATGCAAACTTCAATTAATAGAAGAGTTGGTAATAAAAATAAGATTGCCCTTGGATTAAGTGGTGGAGTTGATTCAGGTTTTATTGCAAAAAAAATTATTGATAATGGAATTAAACTTACCGGATATAACATTGCTTACGGTTCATATTATGATGAGTATGAAAGATTAGATGAACTCCAGAAAAAAATTAATTTTGATCTAATAAAAATTAAAGTTGATGAATCAGCAATAATCAAATCATTCGAAGAGGCAAATTCTATTTCAAGTGAACCAGTAAAGTTCAATGATGCAGTAATGAAGCACCTTGCTTTACAGGCTAAGAAAGATGGTTTTGATGAATTCTGGGATGGTGATGGTGCAGATCGTTTGTTCTTTGGGATGAATCATTTTATGAATTACAGCAAGTATTTGAAATACTATGCATTATTAAAAAAAACAAAAACACTGAATTGTCTTCTCCCGTTTTTTAAGTTTCTGCCTAAAAATGATTATAAAAAACTCTATCTTGTTTTTGATAATTGGCGAAAAGGAATTCCCCCCTATATTGAACGCAGTTATGGAGTGGTAAATAATAAAAATGATGACCTAGAATTTAGAATTTATAACATAGCAATTAAAAGATTTTGGGAAGAGTTTCGCTTAAATTCAAAATCAAAAGATATTAGAGATTTTTTTGTTTATCAGTCAATAAACATGTGTCCAGAAAACTTTTTTTATCCACCTGCTGAATTACAAATAATTGACAATATGTTTCCTGTTTCTCCATATTGGGATGCAGAATTTGTAAATTTATCATTTAATATTCCAATCTCTCTAAAGGTTAAAAACAATACAAGTAAATACATCCTTCGCAAAGCAGCTTCATTTAAGGGTGATGAAAATTATTGGTTTATGCCAAAGATTGGATTGGATAATTCCTATAATTATGTCAAAAAGTCAGCAATTGGTAAAGAGTGGATTGAAGATAAAAGAGAAAAAATATTAAAATCTGATGAGTATATGTTGTTAAAAAATATTCATAAAAATTATAATGTTGATTACTCGAAATTAATACCTTTTATTATTTGGAAAGAAAAATTTTTAACGAATGGTTGAACAACGTTCCATTAATATTGCAGTCGTACAAAGGCGGCTGCCTCATTATAGGTTACCTGTTTATAATAAACTTGTAAATGAAAATAGCGATATTAAGTTGACAGTGTATTGTGGTTTTCCGGAAGATAATTTGGGCGGCTCGGGAATTGGATTAAATGAAGAACCAGCATTTGTTAAGCGAGTAAAAAACTCTAAACTCAAATTGTTTAATAGAGAATTTCTTTTTCAAAATTCATTATTCAAAGTTGTTTCAAGAAAAAAGTATGATATAGTAATATTTGAAGGCTCTCTAATTCTACTATCCAATATTTTAATCCTATTTTTAAGAAAGCTTTCTGGCGGGAAAAATATAATCTGGATTAAAGGCTGGCCTAAATCACAGAAAGAATTATGGATTTCAAGAAGATTTAAAAAGTGTTTTCTCTCACTTGCAGATCATTTTATAGTGTACGGTTATTCAAGTATTTCTCTATTAAATAATTATGGAATCAAGCAGGATAAAATTACAGTTGCACAAAATACAGTGGATGTTACAAGCCTGCTTAATGCTGAAAATAAATATTCAAGTGATAAGGCTGATTCTGAGCAGGTTGAAAAAATTATTAAAGGAAATATACCTTATATTTTAAATCTTGGACGAATAACCAAAGCTAAAAAAGTAGTTGATATAATTGATGCTTATAAATATTTAGTTGAGAAAAATGAAATTCAAAATTTATTACTGGTAATTGCCGGTAATGGACCCGAAATGAGTAATCTTAAAGAAAAATGTGTTCAAGAAAACATATCAAATATTTTTTTCACAGGAAACGTTTCTGATAAAGATGCTGATTTGCTTTTATTAAATTGTTTCTGTTGTGTTTTTCCCGGAGCTGTCGGACTTTCAATTAATCAGGCAATGGCTGCTTCTAAAGCTGTAATTTGTGCTGATGAACCTGGTCCTGATTCTGAATTATTAATTCACGGCGAAAATGGTCTTCGATATGAAAAAGGAAATATTAAAGCGCTTGGAGAAAATATAGTATATTTATTTAATAATCCCGGGCTGGCAAAAAAATTAGGAGCCAATGCATACGAAAAAATAAAAACTTCAGCAACTATTAAAAATATGGTAGAAAAAATTGCTGAGGCTATTTTAATCACTAATAAAAAGTAATATATGAATATTTCAATTCTTGGTTTAGGATATGTCGGAGTAGTAACATCAGTCTGTCTTGCCGAATGTGGTCATAATATAACTGGAAATGATATTCTTCCGGATAAAGTAGAAATGCTTCATAACAGTAAATCACCTATTGTTGAACCAAAAGTACAGGACCTTGTTAATAATGGAGTAATGCAGAAGAGGTTAAAAGCTTCTTCTTCTTTTCAACAATCTTTCAAAAATCATGATGCTGTAATGATTTGCGTTGGCACTCCTTCAAAAGAGGATGGAGAAGTTAATCTTGATAGTTTACTTAAAGTTACGAATCAACTTATAGATGTAATAAAAGTCACTAAAGAAAAACCGATATTAATTTATAGAAGCACAGTTCCGCCAGGAACAATGGAAGAAATCATACTTCCACTATTCTTACAAAATATGCAGCTTGAAGAAATTCCTCCGATTGCTTATCACCCTGAATTTTTAAGAGAAGGCTCCGCAGTTGATGATTTTTACAACTCACCTGAAATAATAGTTGCACCTGTTTATGGAATTGAACAAGACGTACTTGAAAAAATTTTCAGGGAGATTTATAAAGGTATTAATATTAACTTAAGAATTGTTCAAACAAGAACTGCTGAAATGATTAAGTATTTAAATAATACTTTCCATGCTCTAAAAGTGGCTTTTGGAAATGAAGTTGGAAGAATTGCTAAAAGTTGTAACGTAGATACCAATGAGCTTTTTGAAATATTTTTTGCAGATAAAAAATTAAATATTTCTACTGCTTATTTAAAACCAGGATTTGCTTATGGAGGTTCGTGTTTGCCCAAAGATGTTAAAGCCCTTTCATCATTAGCAAAGAAATCAAATATAAATATTCCAGTTATTGGCGGTATTGAACATAGCAACTCAGATCATATTGAATATGCTTTTCGCTTAATTGCTAATTCAGGGAAAAAGAAAATAGGCTTTCTTGGATTAAGTTTTAAATCTGATACTGATGATGTTAGAGATAGTCCTTTTGTAAAACTTGTAGAAAAATGTATTGGTAAAGGATACGAAGTAATTATTCACGATTACTCAATTAATTATCAACTACTTTTAGGTAAAAATCTCGCTTATCTGAATCAGCATATTAAACATATAACCAAATTAATGGTTCAATCACCAGGGGATATTGTAATTGAAGCTGATTTGATAATTCTTGCCCACTACAATGATCAATATTTAAGTTTATTACAAAATATAAATAAACCAGTTATTGATCTTACAGGAAAATTCCGAAAATATAATTCATTGCCTAATATTGTCTCATTGATTATCTGATGAATAGGAAAATTTTTTCTACATTAAAGCATACAGCACAATTTTTTCTTAAACCTATTCGCCCATTGACAGAATTTGTAACTTATAAAATACGAAGTGGTCCGGCAAGGGGATTTAAAAAACAGGGAGGATTTTTATTTATTCCTGCACCTCTTACAGATGCCGAGATAATGCTTGAAAGGTTAAAATTAAAAAACAAAGTAGTCTATGACATTGGGGCAAATGTTGGAATTATGTCTTTAGCTTATTCCAAATATGCATTAAGAGTATATGCATTTGAACCTAATCCAAATTCTGTCTCCATAATTGAAAAGACATTGAAAATGAATTCAATAAAGAATGTAGAAGTGTTCAATTATGCAATTGGTGAAAAACAAAGTGTGGAAAAACTCGTTGTTCATAATAAAAAAAGAGGCTCAGGTTCTTTGAATAAAAAATTCATTGAAGACTTCGAAAAAAATGGTTTCAATGAATATTATGAAGTTAAGGTAGTTGATCTGGATTCTTATATTAAGAAGCAAAATATTTTACCACCGGGTTTTATTAAAATTGATACAGAAGGTTATGAAATGAATGTATTGAAAGGAATGGTTAGTACAATTGAAAAATATCATCCCGATTTTGATATTGAAATGCACAAAGTTCCCGATTACGATGGAAAAAGTAATTCACAAAGTGTAGTTGAGTTTTTAATTGAAAGAAATTATAAAATCTATCATTCTTTCCTGAAACAAATAATTACTCTAGATAATCATCAACTTGCAAAAACCGGTCATCTTTATTGTACTGTTGAGAGCATAAATAAATTTACAGAAATTCCAGTTTAAAATTGTTAAATTACAGACGATGACAAACAAATTTGATAATACAATAAATTACCTTAATGCTAAATCAGATATTCTTGATTATACAAAGTGGAAAATCTGGTTTAAATCCAAACACTGGACAATCCGCTGGTTTATTGTTCTTGTGTTAATTCGGCCTATTGTTGATGTGTTTTACTTTCTGAAACACACAAGTCCGATCTTATCTCCGTTATATTTGATAGGAGTATTTACTCCAATTTTAATATTTGTTTCTCTTGGGAATGATCGTTTTCCTAAAAAGGTTAGAAGTGAAATTGATCCTTTTTTTGTTGCATGGTGTTTGCTTATCTTTTTTAATTCTCTTGCTGTGTATTTCATTTTTATGGATGTGGATACGTTTGGTGTTTTTATTTCATTAAATGCTCCAGCGTATCTTTACTTCTATATTCGACGTGTTGTTTTTAATATAAAGGAACTTGAAAAAATTCTTCAAACTTTTTTATACTCTGCAATTTTTCCAGGAGTAATGATTGTCTATGAAATTGTAGTGGGTCCAATCAAACATGAATTTACACGAGGAACAATTGCACGCACTTCAGGTCTTTATGCTGATGTATTAAATTACAGCATTTATATGTCTTTAACTTTGTTAATACTTGGTTATTTTTATATTAAGTACAGGAATGATTACTGGGGAAAGAAAAAAATCAGGAAGATTATGTACTCTGTTATTGTTGTAATTTTTCTTGGGCTTTTTAAAATAAATCACATTGCTACATTTTTTATTTTCATTTGTCTTATTGCATTATTTATTCTTTATCTTCAGAAACAAAATAAATTTGCTACGATAGTTTTTATTGTTATTTCTTTTCCAATTTTTTATTATTTCGGAAAAGATAAACTTGATGACCAGGTTATGCCCTTAATAAGTCGTGACATTGAAGTTTATGAGGGTGAACAACAGTTTGAGCGTGGTTTTAACGGTCGGTTTGGAAGATGGGAAAAGTTCATTGATGTTTTTAATGAAAAAGTTCCGTTCTTTTTCAGAATGGTTGGTCCTTCATTTACTTTTACAACAGAAATAAAAAAAATGGTGCTAGGTATTCATAATGATTATCTTCGAATAACGTTTCTAACAGGTTACATAGGACTTTTATTTTGGATATTATATTTAATACAGGTTTTTATAAAAAGCCGTTTTCTTGTAGTGCATGAAAAATTTCTTGTTACAGGAGCTCTCGTTTTAATAGTACTATATTCCGTTTCAACGGTACCTACAATTTATTTTCCTTTGATGTATATTATTTTTAGTATTTTTTCATATGCTGTAATACCAAACAGAGCAAAGAAAATTCTTAATGAAAAACCCGACATTGTTGCTCCTCGGAAAGCTGCCGCCCCCTTTTTACGGCCCCGCTTTGGCAACCCAAATATTAATAAAATCAGAACTGAAAAACCGGTTTAAGATAGTTCACCTTAACACTAATGTTCATGAGACATTATTAACAATGGGTGCAATTAATCTTAAAAAAATTTATCAGAATATTAATCTTTACATCCAATTAGTTAGATTAATTGTTCTGCATAAGCCAGATGTGGCTCTTATTCCAATTAGTCAATCCACACTTGGTTTTGTTAAAGACGCTCCTTTCATTATTATTTCAAGATTGCTTTCGGTTAGAACTATTGTTCAGGTAAGAGGGAGCAATATTAATAACTGGTTAAAAAAATCTTCAGTGTTAACAAGATGGTTCTTTAAAGTAGTGGTATCTTCATGCCAATCAGCTATTGTTCTCGGTTCAAATCTCAAATTTCTTTTTACAGATTATTTGGAAGATGAAAAGATCTTTGTCGTTCCAAATGGTGGTAATTATCCTTTGCCAGATTTATATAAAAAAGTTTTTAATAACAACATTTTATTTTTTGCAAATCTTCAATCATCAAAAGGAATAGAAGACTTCGTCAAATCTTTGGTCTACCTAAAAGAAAAATATACACATGAATTTTTTGTAAATATTGTTGGACAGTGGCGTGATGAGGAGACAAAAAAAAATTGCATTAACATAATAGAGAAACATTCTTTACAAGTTAAAATATTTTCTCCAAAGTATGGAACCGAGAAATTCAATTTATTTAAAGAAGCTGATATTTTCGTTTTTCCACCTCGATTACCAGAAGGACATCCCTGGGTAATTATTGAAGCTATGGCTTTTGGATTGCCGATAATAACTACTGACCAGGGAGCAATTAAAGAATCTGTAATTGATGGCGAAAATGGATTTATTATTGAAAAAAATAATCCTCAACAAATTGCAGAAAAACTATTCTTTCTTTTATCAAATCCTCAAACTGCAAAACAGATGGGAATTAAAGGACAGCAATATTATCTTGAAAAATTTACCGAAGATAAAATGGTTGATAATCTTTCAAATGCATTAAATAAAACGATTTTATTGTCATAACATGTTACTGGATTTCAAATGGAACAATTAACACAAAAATTAAAAAATGGTGAAATGAAAATTCTGGAAGTACCTTTTCCTGCGTTAACAGAAGTTAATCTTTTAGTTCGCAATTATTATTCTGTAATAAGTGCAGGAACAGAATCTAAAACAGTAAAAGATGCCAGACTTGGTTATATAGGTAAAGCTAAATCGAGACAAAAAGAATTAAAACAGGTAATTGATTCTATAAAAACTCAAGGATTACTTAACACCTATAACATAGTTATGAACAAACTTGATGCACCTGCCGGACTTGGTTATTCTTGTGCAGGAGAAGTAATCGCAATTGGTAAAAACGTAAGCGGATTTCGTGTTGGAGATTTTGTTGCTTGCGGTGGCGCTTCTGCAAATCATGCAGAAATTGTTTCTGTACCAAAAAATCTTTGTGTAAAAATTCCCGAAGGAGTAAAGATTGAGCAAGCAGCATTTGCTACTATTGCGGCTATCGCTTTGCAAGGAATACGACAGGCAGATCTGAAACTGGGTGAAAACTGTGTCGTTATTGGATTAGGTTTACTTGGACAACTTACAATTCAATTGTTAAATGCTGCTGGAGTTAAGACAATTGGAATTGATATTGATTCCACACAGGTTGAAATAGCAAAACAAAATGGCTGCAGTTTGGCTCTGACAAGAAGTAATGAAGGTGTTGAAGAATCTGTTTTAAGTTTTACGGAAGGGTTTGGAACTGATGCGGTCATTATTACAGCAGGAACAAATTCAATTGATCCGGTTGAACTTGCTGGTGCGATCTCAAGAAAAAAAGGAAAAGTTGTTATTGTTGGAGCAGTGCCAACGGGATTTAGCAGAGAAAATTATTTTAAAAAAGAATTAGATCTTCGAATGTCTTCATCGTATGGTCCTGGAAGATATGAAATGAATTACGAAGAAAAAGGATTAGATTATCCAATTGGTTATGTGCGATGGACAGAAAATAGAAATTTACAGGCATATCTTGATTTATTGCAGGCAGGCAAACTTAATGTTGAAAAATTAATAACACATATTTTTAATCTTGAAGAAGCAGAAAAGGCTTATCAATTAATCCTTGAAAAGAAAGAACCATTTCTTGGTGTTTTATTAAAGTACAATACTGAAGAAATGATTAAGGAAAAAATTATTCATAAAGATTTTACAACTCAGAAAAGAACAAATGAAGTTTTATGTGGTTTTATTGGGGCAGGTTCATTTGCTCAAAACTTTCTTCTTCCAAACCTAAAAAATAAATGTAGATTTGTCGGTGTCGCGACAGCTCGTCCAAATAATGCTAGAAATATTGCTGATAAATATGGTTTTAATTATTCAACTGGTGATGCAGAAGAAATTATTAATGATCAAAATATAAATACGGTATTTATAGCTACCCGGCATAATCTTCATTATGAATATGTTATAAAGGCATTAAAAGCTGGCAAAAATGTTTTTGTAGAAAAACCTTTATGTATGAACGAAACAGAACTTGAGGAAATAAGAAAAGTTTACAATGATGGAAATTCAAAATTGATTGTTGGTTTTAACAGGCGATTTGCTCCTTCCGTAGAAAAAGTGATGAATGTATATAATCCCAAAATTCCTAAAGCTATTAATTATCGCATAAATGCTGGTATTATTCCTGCAGGTCACTGGATACAGGATAGAGAAATTGGTGGTGGACGAATTATTGGAGAAGTCTGTCATTTTATAGATCTAGCTACTTTTATTGCAGGTTCAACTATTCATGAAATATCGGCTTCTCTTCTTGATGATAAAAAAAATCTTGATGATTCAGTTACAGTTAATTTGTATTTTAAAAATGGAAGTATTGCAAATATATCTTACTTCTCGAATGGTAGTAAATTAATTCCTAAGGAAAGGATTGAAATTTTTTCTGCAGGTACTGTTTCGGTAATAGATGATTTTAAAACATTAAAAACTTATTCTTCAAAAGAAAAAATTTATAAACTATCAAACCAGGATAAAGGGCATTCGAAAGAAGTTACAATGTTTATTAATTCCATTCTGAATGGTTCTCCTGCCCCTATTTCATTTGAAGAGATTTATCAATCTACATTAGCCACATTTAAAGTAATTGAATCTTTTATTAATAGACACACAATAGTTTTATAATTTTTTGATATGATCCGTTTATTTTTTATCATTTCAGAAAGTCTGCAAGATGCAGTAAAAAATTTTTTGTTCCCTTTTCTTCCATTTCCAATGAAGATTGAAGAAGATGAACTACACCTACAAAAAACTATTGATTGGCTTGTTGAAGCTGTGAACAATGGAAAGGGAGGCGTCAGCAGTCATTACAGTTTGGTTCATGGTAAATGGTTATATCCTTTTCCTGAAACAACTGGTTATATAATTCCGACATTTTTTGATTATTCAAAGTTCATTAAAAATAAAAACTATTACAATATTGCTATTAAATTAGCTGATTGGTTATGCGATGTCCAACTTGATAATGGCGGATGTATGCAGGGGATGTATAATGAAAAGAAAGGAAAAACCAAACCAATAATCTTTAATACAGGACAAAACATTTTTGGATTTTTAAGAGCTTATGAAGAGACTAATGATAAAAAATATCTTGACTCTGCAGTTAAGGCTGGTAATTTTTTAATTAAAAGTACGGATGATTCCGGTTTATGGAATCAACATCTGCATCGAAATCTTAAACATACAATTAATTCGAGGACTGCATGGGCACTCCTCCTATTAAATTCATTTGTTAGTGATGAAAGCTATGTCCGTGTTGCAAAAGCTAATCTTGATTGGGTACTAAAGCAACAGATTGATAATGGTTGGTTCAGGAATGGAGCATCAAGGGAAGGAAGTGTTCCCAATACACATTTTCTATCTTATACTTGTGAAGGACTGATAGGTGCATATAAAATTCTTAATGAAGAAAAATATTTGCAAGCAGCAGTAAATACCGGCTTAAAGATGTTGCAGATTTTTGAAACAAGAAAAATGCTTTATGCATTCTGGAATGAGAATTGGAAAAATCGTGGGAAGCTATCTGCGGCGTCAAAAGGGAAATTTGTTTGTGTAACAGGTAATATTCAAATCTCAAGTGTGTGGATGGATTTATATTTACTTATCGGTGATATTCGGTATGTGAATGCAGCTTTTAAAATGATTGATTACGTAAAAACGCTTCATAAAATAAATCAGAGTGACAAAAATATTAATGGAGCTGTTAAAGGTTCATTTCCGTTATATGGAGATTATTCAAGACTGATGTATCCTAACTGGGCTGCTAAATTTTTCGCAGATGCTCTGATGATGAAGATTGATTTAAAAAAGAAAATTCTGGAAGAACTTAAAGTTAAATGAAAATTACAATTCTTCTCAGATATCCAAAATTTGAAAATAGTTTATGGAAAAAAAATCTTATTGAACGAATGATTCAACAGGACTATCAAGTTAGTCTTGTTTATGGAGATTCGTCTTTATTTAAGCAGTTAAAAACAGCAATAAAACTTTTTGGATTTCATCTTTTAAAAAAGAAAAGAGAAATTTCTGAAGAACAAAGAATTAATATCTTTAAATATTTTCAAAAAAAAATTCCTGTTTACAAAACAGGAAATCTAAATGCCTCTGCATCAGAAATAATAATCAGAAAGTTAGATCCGGATTTTTTACTTCTATTGGGTTCGGGAATAATAAAAAAAAATATTCTTAAAATTCCTCTTAAGAAAACAGTTCACTGCCATCACGGCTATTTACCAAAATACAGAGGTGTAAGTACTGCTGAATGGTCACTCTTTTATGAAAACGAAGTTTATTTGACAACTCATTTTGTCGATGCTGGAATTGATACCGGCGAAATTATTCTTCGCAGAAAAGTAAGAATAGATACAGGAGATTCAATAGAGATTGTCAGAAAAAAGTGTCGTGAACAGTCAGTTGAATTACTTCTTGATACTTTTAAATTATTAATTAATGAGAATATTAGAATTGAAAAACAAATTCCTTCTGATGGAAAACAGTTTTATGAAATGCACCCTTTCTTTAAACAAATAGTTGAACTTAAGCTCAAGAATTTGACATGATTACACAAAAACAGGTTGAATATACCCTCAATAGATTGCTTGAAAATGCTGAACGTGATGATTATTCAGGTTACGATATTTATGATGGACTGAAGGTTACAGAAGCGCAATGGGTATTAAACAATGTTTACTCGAATACTCTAATTACTCAATTTTTTAAAAAATGTCCTGTTAATTTTCGTAAACTTGCGGGCATACAAAAATCAAGGATGCCAAAAACCCTGGGTCTATTTTTAAAAACTTATTGCTATATGAGTTTACTTTCAAATGATGAAGAAGAGAAAAGAATATTTCTTGATAAAGCCAGGGCTGTGAAAAACGATTTGATCAAGCTAAAACTAAATTCATATTCTGGAGCTTGCTGGAATTTTGGTTTTAAGTATAAAATGATGTTTGATACTCCTACAATCGTTATTACTTCCATAATTGCAAAAGCATTATTTGACTATTATAAAATTTCTGGAGACGCTGAGACAAAAAAAATATTAGTAGATATAAAAGATTTTATAATAAAAGACTTACATCTTACTGTGACAAAAGAAGGAATATGTTTCAGTTACACTCCCAAAACAAAAGATTGTACTTATAATGCAAATATGCTTGCCGCAGAAACTCTTTCAATAATTTATTCAATAACACATGACGATGAATTAATTAGGCTAATTGTAAGGGCAGTTGATTTTACTCTTGGACATCAACAAAAAGATGGGAGATGGAATTATAGCATTAACATTAATAATGGAGCAGAGAGAAAGCAAGTTGATTTCCATCAAGGATATGTATTAGAATCATTGTTCAATATTATCAACCTTACAAAACTTGAAGACAAAAAATATTTAACCGCATTATCTCTCGGTGCAAATTTTTATTACCAAAACCAGTTTTATCCTGATGGCAGAAGTAGGTGGAGATTTCCTGCTGATTATCCTGTTGATATTCATAACCAGGCACAAGGAATAATTATTTTTTCTTTATTAAAACATCTTCATCCCCGCTACTTTGATTTTGCCAGGACTATAGCTGAATGGACAATTCAAAATATGTTTGATGAAAAAGGATACTTTTATTACCAAGTTAATAAGTTATATAAAAATAAAATAAACTATATGCGGTGGTCTCAAGCCTGGATGGCTCTTGCGCTTTCAACTCTTCTTGCAAAAGAGATTGGTAAATGAAAATTCTTTTCTACTTAGGACATCCGGCTCATTTTCACTTATTTAAAAATGTAATTAAGAAATTACAGTCAAATAATCACGATGTTTCCATTGCACTAAAAAAAAGAGATGTGCTTATTCAACTGGTAGAAAATGAGGGATGGAAATATTACAATCTTTATCCAAAAGAAAGGGGAGATACTAAGCTTTCGATTGCATCAAGTTTGTTAAGACGAGATGTTGAGTTGATTAAAATTGTGATTAGAAATCGGCAGAATTTAATGGTGGGAACGTCTCCAGATATTACACATGTTGGAAAATTGTTGAATATTCCTTCAATTGTGGTGAACGAAGATGATTTTGATGTTGTCCCTTTATTTGCAAAGATGGCATATCCTTTAGCGACTTCTATTCTTGTTCCATCAGCTTGCAAAGTTGGTAAATGGAAATATAAAGCAACTTTTTATGAAGGTTATCATGAGCTTTCTTATTTGCATCCAAAGTATTTTAATGCAGATAAGTCAAAGGTAAGCGATCTATTCCATCCAACTACCGGAAAATATTTTTTAATTAGATTCTCTAAACTTTCCGCTCATCACGATACAGGTAAGACAGGTATTACTGACCAGCTTGCAGAAAAGTTGATTCAGAAATTGCTCCCTTATGGAAATGTTTTTATTTCATCCGAAAGAGAAATTCCTTTAAAATTGAAAAAACATATTTTACCTGTAGCTCCATCTGACATACATCACGTTTTATATTTTGCAGATATGTATATTGGTGATAGTCAAACTATGGCTGCTGAAGCGGCAGTACTTGGAACACCATCTTTAAGATATAATGATTTTGTAAACAAAATCGGGTATCTTGAAGAACTTGAAAGAAAATATAATTTAACGATTGGTGTAAAAGCCGGAGGAGAAGAAGTTCTTTTTAACAAAATTGATGAATTGTTAAAAAAGGATGATAATAAAATTCTCTGGCAAAAAAAACGAACTGCGATGCTCAAAGATAAGATTGACGTTTCTGATTTTATGCGTTGGTTTATTGAAAATTTTCCTGAAAGCAGAAAAATTTTGTTGCAAACTCCGGATTTTCAAATTAAGTTTAAAACGTGCTTAGATACGAAATATTAAAACATATTGATTTGAGAGTACTTGACTTCTTAGAAGATTATATAGATCTTGAATTGAAGTCAACCAAAATTCTTGAGACAAGTAATCAGTTTAATATTGATGCTCTTGAAGATAATCCTACCCGCTGTTTGATAAACTTTAAAAAAATTAATGATATTCGATTTATTAACAAATTTTTTAATTCTGTCAATTCTAAATTGCCACAAGAAGGCGTTTTTGCGGGTTGCGTAGAGTCGAAGGATGAACGCAAAAAGAGAATTCTAAAAAAACTACCAAGATTGTTTTCTTATCCAATTTACTTTTTCGATTTTATTATTCACCGTGTCTTTCCCAAAATTAGTCCTACCAAAAAATTATATTTCTATCTGACTGGTGGAAAGAACAGAGTTATATCTCTTCCAGAGACTCTTGGCAGATTAATTTCCTGTGGATTTGAAATTGTTAACTATAGAGAAATTAATAATCTTATTTATTTCGTCGTTAAAAAAGTTAAAGAGCCTGCAAGCGGCAGCAAACCCTCTTATGGATTTATAATTAAAATGCCAAGAATTGGTAGAATGGGAAAGATCATTAACGTATATAAACTTCGTACGATGCATCCTTATTCAGAATACCTGCAGGAATTTGTTTACAAAGTAAATTCACTTAAAGAAGGCGGAAAATTTAAAGACGATTTTAGAATTACCGGTTGGGGTAAAGTACTTAGAAAATTCTGGATTGATGAATTGCCGATGATTTATAACTGGCTTAAGGGTGAACTAAAACTTGTTGGAATAAGACCAATCAGCAGGCAATATTTTAATATTTATAAAGAAGAAATCCGTAACAGACGGATTAAATATAAGCCGGGATTGATACCACCGTTCTATGCTGATATGCCAAAAACTCTTGATGAAATAATGCAATCAGAAGAGAAGTATTTGAATGCTTATGATGAACATCCATTGCTTACTGATACAAAGTATTTTTTCAAAGTATTTTATAACATTCTTTTTAAGAAGGCACGAAGTGCCTGAAATAATTTATTACGTTGAGACCATCCTTTAATAAAAAATTATTTTTTATCTTCTTTTCGCTTTTCTTCTTATTGAAAGTTGAAGTCATTTATTCACAGGTTGTCTATGCTCCTTTGTATAAAGATGTTTATGATTTTCTTGAAGAAATGTCTGCAAGAAAAATTATTCATTTTAATTCTGAAGTAAAACCAATTCCCCGCAAGGACATAGGCAAATATCTCAAACAAATTGAAGCCAATGCATCTGAATTAAATTCTGTTGAACTTGAGCTTCTACAATGGTACAAAGAAGATTTTGCTTACGAACTTGAACGTAAAGACAAACGATGGAATCTTTACCAATATTCCGATTCACTTTTTAATATTGAACTATCTCCTGTTTTGGGATATTGCATTAATTCTTTTGATGGGAAAAGCGGACATAATCGAACTGTTGGTGCAAGAATTTACACTTCCTATTCAGATTGGTTCGCTGCCGATTTGAATCTTAGAGATAAAGGAGAGTTCGGAGATTATGTTGATAAAGAAAAAAGTTTTTCACCCAGGACTGGAGCTTGGTATAAACAGGTTAAAAATGGTATAGAATACAGTGATGTAAATGGAAGTATTAATTTTAACTGGAGCTGGGGAAGTGTAAGCTTAATAAAAGATTATTTAACCTGGGGTTATGGAAATTTTGGAAATCTAATTCTTTCAACTAAAGCTCCTTCTTATCCACAAATAAGGTTAGAACTTAAACCCAAAGAGTGGTTCAGGTTTTATTATATACACGGATGGTTGACTTCTCTTGTTCCAGACTCATCATATTTTTATTATAATTATAATGGTTCTTCTCAACCGCAGCTAAGAAAAAAATATAAAGAGAAATATATTGCAGCAAATATGCTGGCAGTTTCTCCAACTGACTGGTTAGATGTTTTTTTAGGTAATTCAATTATTTATTCAAGTGCTTCACCAAGACCAGAATTTTTGATTCCGTTTATGTTTTTTAAATTGATTGATCACAATATGGGCAGGGGAAGTATTGAAGACGGTAATGGACAAATTTATTTTGGAATATCTGCAAAGTATCCAAAAAGTCTTTACTTTTATGCGAATGTTTTTCTTGATGTGCTGGAAGTTAGAAATATTTTGAACGAAGATTTCCATAATACATGGGTTGGATTTACCATAGGAAGTAAATATTATAATCTGCTCAATTATAATCTCGACCTCAACGTAGAATACACGCGCATTAATCCATGGGTTTATGAACACAAAGATGCAGTAACAACTTTCAAACATCTTGGTTATTCGCTTGGGCACTGGCTGGGGCAAAATGCAGACCAATTCAGATTTCAGATAGACTATCAACCTTTAAGAGGATTAAAAACAAAAGCGTTTATTGAAAGAATAAGAAAAGGTGGATTGAAAGATATTTATCTTGCCTATTCCAATCGAACTTCTGAAGAATTTTTATATTCACCTTTAAGAAAAGAATTGAACCTTGGAATTAAAATATCTTATGAGTATTTGCACGATTTATTTGGAGAAATGGAATACATTTACTCAGATATAAGAGATGATGATACAGCCCGCTTGCTTTCTTATAAGATTGGTAAAAAAAGCTTCTTAAGTGTTGGAGTTAATTATGGATTTTAAATCAATTTTTCTTATTGTTTCTTTTTGATATTTTTACAAAAGAAATTAATTCTTTTAACTTAAGTGAGCTGAAAAAGGGAGAATGCTTTTAATCTTCATAGAATCAACTTCTCATCCAACTTCTCTTCTTTTTCCTCAAACAGCCGGTAAGAAATTTGTGGCTTACAGGGCGGAGCTTTAAACACAAATAAACTGAAAATATTTAATTATAATTTATAAAGGTTATAAAATGAAAGTACCTCTTTTAGATCTTAAAGCACAATACAAAACCATTAAAAAAGAAATAGATGAAACCCTCATAAAAGTTGCTGAGTCCCAGTATTTTATTCTTGGTCCAGAAGTTACAAAACTTGAAAAAAATATGTGCGATTATCTTGGCTGCAAATATGCGATCGGTGTCTCTTCAGGAACAGATGCTTTGTTAATTGCTTTGATGGCAATTGATATTAAACCCGGCGACGAAGTAATAGTTCCTACTTACTCATTCTTTGCTACAGCAGGTGTTGTTGCAAGACTTAATGCAGTTCCAGTATTTACAGACGTTGATCCTGTCACTTTTAATATTCTTCCTTCGGATATTGAAAAGAAAATCACCTCAAAAACCAAAGCAATAATACCGGTTCACCTTTATGGACAGAGTGCCGATATGGAACCTGTGATGACGATTGCTAAAAAACATAATCTTGCAGTAATAGAAGACGGTGCACAGGCAATTGGTGTACAGTATAAAGATGGAAAGATGGTAGGCACAATTGGAACAATAGGATGTTTCTCTTTCTTCCCGAGTAAAAATCTTGGTGGATTTGGTGATGGCGGGCTTGTTGTAACTGATGATGATGCACTTGGTGAAAAATTAAGAATAATGAGAGTTCATGGAGGAAAGCCAAAATATTATCATAAGATAATTGGTGGAAATTTTAGAATAGATGAAATACAGGCTGCGGTTCTTAACGTTAAGCTTCCTCATCTTGATGCTTGGTCTGCAAAGAGAAGAGAAAATGCTGCTCTATATACAAAGTTGTTTATTGAAGCAGGGCTTGCGGAAGCTGAAGGAAAATTAGTATTCGATAGTAAGAATCCGGTTCTTCTGCCAAAAGCAGTTTATAAGGAAACAGGGCATAAGAATTATCACATATATAACCAGTATATTATTCGTGTTGAAAGAAGAGACGCATTAAGGAAATTCTTGACAGAAAAAGAAATAGGCACAGAAATTTACTATCCAGTTCCTTTTCATAGGCAGGAGTGTTTCGCTTATCTTAATGCAGTTGATGCTAATTATCCTTATTCAAATTGTGCTGCAAAGGACACAGTTGCATTACCAATTTATCCTGAGTTAACAACGGAACAAATAAAATTTGTAGTTGATAGCATTAAAGAATTCCAGGCAACTGCAGATAAACACTCTGTTGAATGTCTTCACTGCGATTGCATGAAAAATTATAAATAAACACTTTAAAAATTGGAAAAAATACTAGTCACCGGTGCTGCAGGATTTATCGGTTTTCACTTAAGTAAAAAACTATGTGAAAACGGTTATGAAGTTGTTGGTCTTGACAATATTAACAACTATTACGACGTACGTTTGAAGGAGGCACGTCTTAATATCCTTGCAGAATTTAAAAATTTCTCTTTCGAAAAACTTGACCTTGCAGATGAAGCCGGAATGCAGGCATTCTTTGATAGGCACAAGTTCGATTACGTTGTTAATCTTGCAGCACAGGCTGGCGTTCGTTATTCAACTATCAATCCACACGCATATGTGCATTCTAATCTTACCGGATTTCTTCATATTCTTGAAGGATGCCGTTATGGAAAAGTAAAACATCTTGTTTATGCTTCTTCAAGTTCTGTTTATGGTGCTAATACTGTAATGCCTTTTTCAGTGCATCATAATGTAGATCACCCGGTATCATTGTATGCAGCTACAAAAAAATCGAATGAACTTCTTGCTCATACTTATTCGGTATTGTACGGGCTACCTACGACAGGCTTAAGATTTTTTACTGTTTATGGACCATGGGGCAGACCCGATATGGCTCTATTCCTTTTTGCAAATGCAATATTGAATGATAAACCAATTGACGTTTATAATTTTGGAAAGATGAAAAGAGACTTCACCTATATTGATGATATAGTGGAAGGTGTTTTCAGATTAATTACAAAAATACCTGAACCAAATTTGAACTGGAAATCAGAAGCTCCTGATCCTTCATCCAGTTTTGCTCCTTACAGGATTTATAACATCGGCAACAATCAACCTGTTGAATTACTAAAATTTATTGAGCTGATTGAAGAAAATCTTGGAAAGAAGTCAATTAAAAATCTGCTGCCTATACAGCCGGGAGATGTACCGGAGACTTATGCTAATATCGATAGTCTTGCTAATGACATAAACTTTAAGCCTTCAACATCAATTGAAGAAGGAATAAAAAAGTTTTTTAACTGGTATAAAAACTATTATAAACTTTAACCTTGACGCTTAATGAATATTTTTTATTCTTACAAATCCAGACCTTCAAATAAAGAGTTGAAAATGGAACATGTTCTGAGGTTCGGAGATATTATAGATATTCATAAAATCTTTAATACTTATGGCAAGGATTTATGTAAAGAAGTGTGGTTGAATAGTTTGGATGAATTATTCGATTTCGCAAAAAAGTTTATACCCGGCATGACAAAAAAATCTTTACAATGCAGTTGACTTATATTGATGACATAGATGATGAGAAACTAAAACATCTTAATATAAAATATAAAGTAACAATTCAGGAAATTCAGAGACATTTTAACTCACAATTAAAAAAATTTATTAAATCAGAAATGAAGTAACTAATTCTTAATCTAAAAATAAACATTAATTTACTATGAACTCAGACTACAATAAAATTAAAGCTGCAGTAATTGGCTGCGGCAAGTGGGGATTTAACCACGTAAAAACAGCTTACTCTTTATTAAATGAAAATTTATTACTTGTAAATGACCTGAATTCAGCGGCATCAGAAAAAGTAAAGCAGGTAAGCGAAAAAATTCAATTCACAACTGACATAAATGAAATTGTAAAATCAGATGAAATAAATGCAGTAATTATTGCAACCTCTGCTGAGACGCATTATAAAGTTTCACTTGCCTGTCTTGAAAGCGGGAAAAATGTTCTTGTTGAAAAACCAATAACATTAATCTCATCAGAAGCAAAACATCTGCTTGATGTTGCAGAAAAGAACAATCTTAAGCTAATGGTAGGACATGTACTTCTTTATCATCCTGCAATTATAAGAATGAAAGAAGAAATTGAAAAAGGGAAGATTGGAAAACTTCAATACATTTACAGTAACAGGTTAAATCTTGGCACAGTACGTTCAGAAGAAAATATACTATGGAGTTTTGCACCGCACGATATTTCAATAATTCAATATTTAACCGGTAGTTATCCTCAATCAATTGAGGCAAAAGGTGCCCGCTTTTTACAGAACCATATTGAAGACACAACTATAACTCATCTTACTTATCCCGATAATGTTCATGCTCATATTTATGTAAGCTGGCTTCATCCTTTTAAGGAGCAGAGACTTGTGGTTATAGGCGACAAGGGAATGCTTGTATTTGATGATGTAATTAAAGAAGGCAAACTAAAGTTTTATCCAAAAGGATTCTCTGTAAAAGATGGCGGACTTGAAAAATTTGAATCGGAAGAAGAGATACTTGAAATTGAAACTGTCCAGCCGCTTGCAGAAGAGCAGAAGCATTTTTATAAATCGATAATGGAAAACACTAAACCGTTAACTGACGGACTACATGCTCTTCAGGTTTTACAAATACTTGAAGAAGCACAACGGAAATTGTAAAAAGGGGTAAGACAGAGTTAAAAGTAAAACAAAACTATACTTAATTACTCGAAATGAACATTCAAAAATTTAAATGATTTCTATGACTTTATTTCTGTTATAAGTAAACCTATTATCAGACACGGTATTTTTAAGTACAGAAATATAGAAGAAGCCAAACAAGAAAAATTAAACTGGATGATTGAAGAAGCAAAAAGAAAATTTAATTCAATCTGAACAAAAATTTATGCAGCGAATAGTTAATAAAGCAAAAAATTTTAAAGAAGCAGAAGAATGGGATATTCAGCAAATTGTTTCACTTACGCCTGTTGAAAGACAAAAAATAGCTAAAAAGCTTAAAGACAGGTTTTATAAAGATAAAAGGATTCATTTGAAAGAATATGCTGGACAAAAATAATTTTGAATCTGATATTTTGGAATTTTTAATATTGTTATACAGGTATGATGTTCAATACCTTATCGTTGGCGGGGAGGCTGCAATTTATTATGGTAACGCAAGATTAACAGGAGATATTGATATTTTTTATTGTAATGAAGCACAAAATGTTGATAAACTATATGCAATGTTAAATGAATTCTGGAATTATTCAATCCCTTCTATAAGTAATCGGGATGAATTATTAAAAAAAGGAATGGTCTTTCAATTCGGAGTACCACCAAACAGAGTTGATTTAATAAATAGTATTGAAGGTGTTTTTTTTAATGAAGCCTGGAATAAAAGAGTAATTGAAGAAATAAATATTAGAGATACCAAAATTAATTTATTTTATATCTCTTTAGAGGATCTTATTAAAAACAAACAAATGGTCAATCGACCAAAAGATGTAGAAGATTTGAAGTTTTTATTGAAAGCAAAAAGTATAAAAAATTAATTAACTAAACTTAAACCTTAAAAGGAATCAAAATGTCAGAAAAAAAATATTTCGTAAACCAGTATGCAGTAGTAGATGATAATGTGGAAATTGGTGAAGGCACAAAGATATGGCACTTCAGCCACGTACAATCAGGTTCAAAAATTGGTAAGAAATGTGTACTTGGACAAAATGTAAATGTTGCAAACGATGTGACAATTGGAAACTTTGTAAAAATACAGAATAATGTATCCGTTTATGAAGGCGTTACACTTGAGGATTATGTATTCTGTGGTCCTTCAATGGTCTTTACAAATATATTAGACCCCAGAAGTAAATATCCACAGGTTGGGAAAGAATTCTACATAAAAACGCTTGTGAAAGAAGGAGCTTCTTTGGGAGCTAACAGTACAGTTGTGTGCGGACATACAATTGGAAAGTATGCATTTGTAGGTGCAGGAGCTGTAGTTACAAAAGATATACCTGATTATGCACTTGTAGTAGGAAATCCTGCAAGAATAGTCGGATGGGTAAGTGAAGCGGGAAAGAAATTAAAGTTTGATGAAAATGGTTTTGCATTCTGCGAACAGAGCAAACGTAAATACAAACTTGAAAACAACCGAGTAACAGACGTAACAGAGTGATAAATAACGGGTTACAGGTAACAAGGCAGCGGTAAAGGGGAAGCAGAGGGAAAAATTGACCTCACCCCCAACCCCTCTCCTTATAAATGAGAGGGGAGTAAAAACAGGCAAGGTGCCTTAAATTAAATAGTTTAAAAGTGATAAGCTTAATGTGTTTATTAAAAACAGATTTTTAAAACAATTAAAAAGGAGAAAAAAAATCCCCTGCCCCTACGGGATAAGGACAGAGGATTGTATGAATTAACCGACTAACGTTTGAGAGAAACGAACCGGATTATCTACAGCATCATAAGTAAGCAGGCAGAAAAATATTTTTTTAGTATTGTAAATATCAAAAAGAGTTTTCTGAGAGCCTTGAACAGGAATTTCAAAGTTTACAGCATTGACAATATTGGTATCCTGTTTTGATGACAGCAGAGGAAGGAAAGAATAAGGTTCAAAAGTGCCGGCAACGGGGCTGCTAAGATATAATACTGCAGCTACGGAAATTTTAATTTCAGTATTTATATCGATGCCGGACTGAGAACCAAGAGGATTTAAGCCGATAGTTATTTCCGAAGAATTAAGATGCACAGAATCCAACTGAACACCAAATCCGACAGAAGGCACGATTGAGATTGATTCAGAAATAGAATTTGAAGTAATAAAAGGGGCAATTTTTTTTACAATGTTGCAAAATGTTGTGTGAGAAGCAGCAGAGTAAAGCGCCCATTTTTGTTTTAGCGGCTGGATTGAATTTACTGCTGAGGCAAATTTGACTGCCAGCCGAAATCTGTTTCGACGCTGAACAGATGATTCGTCTTTTCCGGGCATAAATGACCGAGGACGAGTTGCGAGATAGTTCTTGTTATTTAACTGGCGGAAGGTAATATCACCTACTGCACCGCTGACTTTTCCGAGAACTGATTTATTTAAGTATGCCATAAAGCACCTCCTTATTTGTTTATTTATGAAATTATAATTAACAATAGGGACTTAATAGAGAAGTAATCGAGACTTAATCGAAATTAGATCGAAATTAGATCGAGAAGATTTACCTCAATTATAATCCCTATATTAAATACTTGCAAGAAAAAGAAAATGGACAAAAAAAATTTTTTTAGTATTGATGGCAAAAAAAGGAGAGTTAAGAGTATATAAGGTATAGATATTAATAAAAAGGAATTAATTATGATAGAAAGAGATAACTATTACTTTTTAATTACAGGGAAAAATATTGGAAACAGCAGAGATATTTGTTGAATTCGAAAAAATATTACAAGAACATCCAGAAAAGTATAATGGCTGGATATTTTTTGCAGATTTACTGATGAATTTCTTCTTACATGAAGTTAAAAATCATTGTTTTACTGCAGAAGACATAGTTCATGAATTAATTACTAAAATTATTGAAGGGAAAAGGAAGTGGAACAGAGAGAAATATCCTGCTTTGGATATATATATGAAGATGTGTATAAAGAGTGATATACTGAATCTTTATAATAAAAATAAAAGACGAAAGACAGATTGCTCCTATGAATTTGAAAATAGTGATGATGAAGAAAATGCTGACAATTCATTCTTTGACAGTATTGAGAGTAATACTTATGCAGATCCCTTAAAGGAGTATACTGAAAAAGAAAGAATTGAAATGATAAATAAAAAGCTTGAAGATGACGAGGAATGCTGGTGTGTGTTTGATGAAATGTTAAAAGGGAATAAAAATCAAGAAATAGCTATTATATTGGGGTTAAGTGTAAATGAAGTTGTAAACATAAAAAAACGTATTATCCGTAAAATCAGGAACAATTAAAGAGCTATGGAAAAGGATTTTGTGATGGAAAAAGGTTTAGAGGCAGTTTTAAATCTTATTGAAGAAGCAGGCAATGACCAGGAGTTTGTTAAGGAATATTTAAGAGAGGCAGGATATAAACCGGAACAATTATTAGAAGACGCAAAACAGTTACTAAGAAAAAAAGAGATAGAGTTACAGATGCAAAATGGTGAATTGCTGCAGAAGAAGTTTGAAAAAGAATTAGGGGAATTCACTAATAAAACAAAAATTGGAGAATTTAATAATGGTTATGCTATGGCTGCAAAGAAGATGGAAGATATAACCGGCGAAGATGAAAAGATAATAAAAGTGAATAAAGAGTTATTGAAAAGAATGAAGCAAGGGGATAAGAGTAAAGGTAACAAGGAATCAGGTGAAAAAGTGACAGAGTAACAAGGTAGAGGTGAAGAGGGAAAGGATAAGATTCAAGAAGAAGAAAAATAAAAGTAAGTGAAAATATAAATTTTGAGCTGCAGGTTACAGGAGAGTACAGAGGAATTATGAAAAGGGAAAGGGAAGGTTGAATTTAGAAATTAATAAACTTGCTGAAGCGAAAGCCAGAAAATTATTAAAAAAATATAATCCTGATAGAAAGAATAATTATACTATTTACCAGATTATGAATGCCGAAGGGCTTGTGTACAGGTTTGCAGAACTTTTTGGATGTGAAGGGAATATTGTTTTTGATAATAATGCAGGAATAATAACTATTAACAACAGAATTAAGTCTGAGGAGCAGAGGAGATTTGTAGCGGCACATGAGATGGGGCATTTTTTTAATGAGAGAGAAGCCCTGTTGACCTCACCCCCAACTCCTCTCCTTATAAAGGAGAGGGGAGTAGAAGAAGGGGTGGAAGCGGCAGGATGCGGGTTTGAACAGTTTTATGGAAGTATGAAAAATTATAAAAGGGAAGCTGATGCTAATACGTTTGCAGCAGAGTTTTTAATGCCAACAGATTGGTTTATAGAAGCTGAAAAAGAAATAAATTATAATAAAAAAAATAAAACAGTACCAATTAAAGAATTGGCAGAATATTTTAATGTTACTTTAACAGCAGCGGCGACCAGATACGGTGAAAAAGGTATAAAACCGACGGCAATAATTTTAAGTAAAGATGCTAAAGTAAAATGGAGTGTAATTAATGAGCACTTTCCTTATAAATTTATAAGAAACGGCAGAAGCGTAAGCGGGTTATCCTATACGTCTGATTTTTTTAATGGGGAGAAGATGCCGGAGGAAGCGGAGGATGTTCCTGCAAGAGCATGGTTTGATGAGGATTATACGCTTAAAGACCGTGAAGCGAGAGTAATAGAGTATAATATACCAATGCCTGCATATAACGCAGTGTTGACGGTGTTGTGGGAGTGTTGAATATAGAAGCTTCGTTTTAATTTAAAATTAATTATTGATGAGTAATAGAGTGTAACAGGTAATTTAGGTTACTAACTAATAATGAGAGCTGTAATTTTACTAGTTGGATTAAATTCAATAAAAAAATATAATTGAAATTATTCCCAGAGTATTATTACTACTTAGAGAAAAACCGTTTAGGTAATTCAAATTGAAAGTTTAAAAAATATGGATTCATTGAAATATTTAAGCAAATTTTTTAGAGAATAAATAATTTTAATTAATAGTATATTGATAATGTTAGCTCAAAAATTAATTTTAAGTTATTCGTCAAGATTGTTAGTCCAAATATTCCAAATTGGCGCAAGTATTATAGTAGCAAGAATCGCAGGTGCTAGTGTTCTCGGTACAATTTCTTTTGGATTAGCTTATGTTACCATGTTATCTTTTATTGCCGATATGGGATTTGGCACTGCACATATTAAGTTGGTTTCCGAAGGAAGAGATGAAGCAATGTGCATGGGAACTTACACAAGAGTTAAATTATTTTTAATAATAATATATTCATTTTTTACAATCGCTTTCTTTTTTATTCAAAAAGATGTTTTTAACATAAAATTTGAGAGTAAGGAACATATAACAGTAATCTTTGTATTTTTAATTTCCTCTATAATATCACAGCTGATATCAATACCTAAAACAAATTTTATGGCACACACACAACAAGCCAAAACAGATATCCCAGAAATGGTTCAAACACTAATTGAACAGATATTAAGAATTATAATTGTTGTTTTAGGGTTCAGAGCCGTAGCTTTAGCTTTCGGAAATTTAGTTTCAGTAATGATAATTGTTCCCTTAATAATTTTTTTATTTCGTGATAAAACAATAGGTCAGTTTAATAAAAATTTATTTAAAGAATATTTACAAATTTCTATTCCTGTAATGTTAACTGCTTTTACAAGCACTGTTTCATCCAATATCGACAAAGTATTGTTGCAATTTTTTTCAAATTCAGAGCAAGTTGGTTATTATACTGCTGGATTCAGGGTAGGAGGATTCGTGTTATTAATTTCACAAAGTGTTGGGATTCTGTTTTATCCTTTGTTTTCTCAGGCTGCAGCTAATAAAGATTTCGAAGCAATAAAAAGAATTGTTGAGAAGTTTGAAAGATTCTCATATATTTATATTATGCCGGTGTTAATACTTGCAACACTTTTTTCGGAGGATATAGTGAGAATACTTTTAGGCAGGGAATTTGCGACATCCGCGCCAATTATGGTCATTATTAATGTTGCAATGTTTCTTAGAGTATTGAATGCCCCCTATAGCAGTATTTTAGTTGGTCTTGGCCATTTTAAGAAAGGGTTAGATATTGGAGTTATAGTTTTTTTAGCCTACTTATTATTGCTTTTTATTCTTATAAGTTCTCCTTTTTTTAAGATGGGAGGTATGGGTGCAGCTTTAGCTACATTGCTTTCTAATATAATTATGATATTACTTTATCGATTTTATTCTAAAAAATATTTACCTATTCTTAATAATAAAACAGCTGTTTTATATTTATTTTTTGGAATTGTAAATTATTATGTATTTTATTTTATTCTTAATATGACAAAGTTGTTTTCTGGTTATAATAAAATATTTTTCTCCTTTGGTTATGTCTTTTTAACATATTTTTCATTATTGGTCGCCGGTTTGATAAGGAAGGAAGACATAAAATTTCTAAGAACGATTTTAGATTATAAATCCATCAATCAGTATATAAAAACGGAAATTATAAATAAATAGAACAATGCAAAAAAAGCTAGGAAATGAATTAAGACCATATCAAATATGCAAGCAATGTATTATGGATACTACTGATCCAGATATTTACTTCGATTCAGAAGGTATTTGTTGTTATTGCCATCTTATGGCGAAAAAAGCAAAAATTTATTCTGAACCAGAAAATGTTTTAAAGGAGAAGTTAGAAAAAGTAATATTTTCAATCAAAAAAGAAGGGCAAAATAAAAAATATGATTGTATAATAGGTGTCAGTGGAGGAATAGACAGCACATATGTGGCTTACCTGGTTAAGAAGTTGGGGTTGCGACCCCTTGCTGTGCATCTTGATAATGGTTGGGATACTGAAATTGCAGTATCAAACATAAATAAAACTTTAAAAATTCTTAATATTGAGCTATATACTTATGTTATTGATTGGGAGGAATTTAAAAATCTTCAACTTGCATTCTTAAAAGCATCTACACCCGATTCAGAAATTCCAACTGATCATGCTATTTATGCCGTATTGAGGAAAATTGCTGCACAAAAAAAAATAAAATATATTATTGATGGTGTAAATTTTGCAAGTGAAACGATTATGCCAAAAGCTTGGTCACAAGGGTACTCTGACTGGGGGTACATAAAACTTGTTAATAAACTTTATGGTAATAAAAAATTAAAAAAATATCCACATTATTCATTTTGGAATTTATTTTACTACAAACGTATAAAAAAACAAGTAACAGTTAGTATTCTAAACTATATTAAATATAATAAATTAGAAGCCAAACAGACTCTTATAAAAGAACTAAATTGGCAGGATTATGGTGGTAAGCATTATGAATCACTTTACACAAGATTTTTTCAAGCTTATATATTACCACGAAAATTCGGTTTTGATAAAAGAAGAGCTCATTTATCGACACTTATTAATTCCGGACAAATTTCACGAAATGATGCATTAGAGCAGATAAAAAATGCATTATATAGTAAAGATTTACTGCAAGAGCATTTAGAATTTGTAATTAAAAAATTTGGAATAACCAAACAAGAATTTGATGATATAATTAACCTTTCAGCTAAGAGATACTCAGATTACCGTCCTCAAAAGAAATTAACAATTGAAAAAATAGAAGAAATGATTTTTTATAAATACAATATTTTTCGATTGATATTAAAAATAATAAAGCGATATTTTAAAAAATAAAACAAGAATAAATATTTATTAGTTGTAAGGAAAAAGTTGTCATTAAATAATAGTCATAATGAATATTACGAAACACCAGAATTTTGGGATGTAAATTTATTAGATATTTCGGAAGAAAAAGAGAGGGTAAAACATTTTATTGATGCTTTGCCTCTGGATGTAAGTACGGTTATAGAGGTGGGATGTGGTAATGGAGTTATAATAAACACTTTGGCAGAAAAGAAAGGCAATTTGACAAGGGTTGTGGGTGTGGATTTAAGTGAGTATGCGCTTAAATTTGTCAAAGTCGAGAAATATAAGCAAAATATTAATAACCTTGAATTTTTAGATAATAGTTTTGACTGTGTTATTGCTTCTGAAGTTTTAGAACACTTGACAACGAGTGATTTTCAAATTGGTTTGAATGAAATTCAAAGAATTTCAAAAAAATACATCCTTGTTTCAGTTCCAAACGAAGATGATCTAGAACTAGATATAAGAATGTGTAATGTTTGTTTTTGTTGGTTTAACCCTGATTATCATATGAGAAGTTTTAATAAATCATCATTAAAAGGATTATTTTCAAAATTTAGGAATATTTGGATTAGAGAAATTGGATATGAAAAAATAAAAACTGAGTATTTACCTTTAGCTAAATTGTTTTTACATTATAATCAGAAAAAAAATGCCAAAATTGGAATCTGTCCACAGTGTGGTATGAATTATACATTGATTTCAAAAATAAGTGATAGTTTTGGGGATAGCCAAAAGCAAAAAAGTTTTTATCAAAAGGTGAGTGAAATTATGGTTAGGAAATTATTTACTAAAAATTATTTAAAAAAAAGATGGCTTTTTGCTCTCTATGAAAGAATAATGTGATTGAAATTCCATGACAATTATTGTTAGAAAACAGTGTTCAAAATAATCAATATAGTTCATTTTTCAGCTGATTATAGTTTATTAAAAGATGAAAGTCCAGTTATTAAGTGGAGCAATTCTAATGGTACATGGAGTGGAATTTGGGAAGGAAATTGGTCACATAGATTAATAAATGAAATGATTAATGCTGGATATCAAATACAATTCGAATTGTGGAGACCGGATGAAAATGTAGATGTGATAAAAGAATTTGTATTTCAAAATGGTTTGATATATAAATTATTCCCTGCTGAATATATTAAAATTTGGAGGGGATTGAGGAAAGCGAAGGAAATTTATAGCCCTTTGATGGAAGATGAAATACAGAATAATCTAATAAATAAAAAAAAAATACTTATCATGTTAAAACCAACCGGTACAGCATTTTGCAAAATAATTCCTAAAAAATTTAAAAACCAAGTACCTTTTTTAGGAGCTCATTTTACAAATAGTAGTCAGTTATTGTTTGATATTAATTTATCATTTAATCCAATAAAAACGATTAACGGATATATTTATAAATTTCAAAATGAAAAAGTAATAAAAAATATTAATAATTTATCAATTGGGCATTATGACAAGCTAATCGAAATAAAAAACAGATATAAGTGCAATGTATTTTTCAATCAATTTGGTTTTGATTCCGATTACTGGAAACCGAGTAAAAGAACAGATGAGTTATTTAATGAGCTAAATCTGGATCCTAAAAAAAAAATTATTTTATTTTCATCACGCATTAACCAAGAATATCAAATTGATAAGGTATTAGATGTAATTTCTAGAATTAAAAATAAAAATTTCATTTGTATTTTTACTTATTATGGTGAAGAATCTTATATGTCGATCCTTTATAAAAAAATTCGGGAATATCAAATAGAAAACTTAGTTCGTTTCACTGGTTTTCTGGAAGATGAGGAATTGAAAAAATATTATATATGCTGTGATTATTTTATGTCAACTGCTGTTCAAAGTGCAGGAGCAGGTTCTGCCATTTTTGCGCTATTAATGGAAAGACCTGTAATAACAACAGACTCTGGAATAGTAGCTGAAATTTTAAGACAAAATTCTGCTGGTTTAATTTTACCAACTAAAGAGTATGAAATATGGTACAAATTATTAAATGAATTAATCAACGATAAACTGAAAATTAATATTTTAAACAGAGAAATCGCATATAATCTTTTCAGCAAAGAGACATCAAATTTAAGATGGAGGCATACTCTTAATTTAATTCTGGAATCTTTTTATTTGAAAAGTGGGGAAAAATCTAATTAACCTCGATCATTTTGATATTGAATATTATTTTTTTATAAATTATAAAGACTCTTTTGGGTCAAAAACAAAAAAACTATTATTCCGTTTAATATAATAATATAACCTTAAAAGTTTTAGAGTCATTCTAACCTAAGAATAAATTTTGGTTGTGCAGATGTTTGAAAAAATTATTGAATTTATTAAGTCATTATATCCAGGGCAAAATCCCATACCGTTACATGCACCGGTATTTTTAAGCAAAGAGAAGAAGTACTTACAATATTGTATAGATTCAACAATGGTATCATATGTTGGAGAATTCGTTGAAAAATTCGAATTGGAGACTTCTAAATTTACAAGAGCAAAGTACGCTATCGCAACTGTTAATGGAACCACAGCTTTACAGGTAGCTTTGAAAATTTGTGGAGTGAAGGCAACTGATGAAGTTCTTACTCAACCTTTGACTTTTGTTGCAACTGCAAATGCAATTGTTCATAATTGGGCAACCCCGGTGTTTATTGATGTGGATATTGATACATTGGGCATGTCACCTGAAAAACTTGAATGTTGGTTAATAAAGAACACCCGATACGATAGCAAAAGAGGAGGCATAATTAATAAAACAACCAAAAATAGAATAGCTGCTATTGTTCCAATGCATACGTTTGGATTTCCTTGTAAAATTGATGAAATAATTGAAGTTGCAATTAAATATAATATTCCAGTTATTGAAGATGCAGCTGAAGCGTTAGGTTCGTTCTATACAAATCAGCATGTAGGAACTTTTGGAAAAGCAGGAATTTTAAGTTATAATGGAAACAAAATAATTACTACTGGTGGTGGTGGAATGATTCTTACAAATGATAAAGAAATTGCAGAAAAGGCAAAACACCTTACCACAACAGCCAAAATTAAACATAGATACGAATTTACACATGATCAAATAGCATTTAATTACCGTCTTCCGAATATTAATGCTGCTATTGGTGTGTCTCAAATGGAAGTTATTAATAAATATTTGGCTAATAAAAGAGAAACTTCGAAAAAGTACAAAAAATTCTTTGATAATTTTGAAATAAAGTACATTGATGCACCAAAAAATTCGAAACCAAATTTTTGGTTAAATACCATCCTTTTTAAGGATTATTCAGAAAGGACCAATTTTCTGGAAATAACAAATAGAAATGGAATTAATACAAGACCAGTTTGGAGGCTTATTAATCAACTTGATATGTATAAAAATTATCAATGTGGGGATATAAGTAATTCCGAAATGTTATGTAAAGGATTAGTGAATTTACCAAGTAGTTACAGGATAAAATGAAACATAAAATTGTCATTATAGGTGGGGGGGGGCATGCTCGTGTGATTATAAACATCATAAAGAAGAATGGCCATTTTGAAATCGCAGGTTATACAGATAAAGTTGATTATGGTGAGATTTATGGTGTGAAATATTTGGGGGTAGATAAAGAATTGGAAATTATCAAAGATAAAAAAGATATTAAATTTGCAGTTATAGGGTTAGGTTATGTTAGAATAGATGATTATCGAGAAAACTTGATTAAATGGTTATTAAATATAGGATTTACTTTTCCAAAAATAATTTCGAAAAATTCTTTAGTAAATGAAGGGGTTTCGATAGGTGAAGGAACAATAATTTGTGATTCTGTGAATATAAATATTGGAGTTAAAATTGGTAAATTTTCAATTATCAACACTGGAGCAATTATTGAACATGATTGCAAGATTGGTGACTTTGCACACGTTTCATCTGGTTCTGTAATAGCTGGTAATGTTTCAATTGGTAATTCTTCAATAATTGGGGCAGGAGCGACGATTATTCAGAATATTAATGTTACAGAAAAATGTTTTATTGGTGCAGGTGCCTTGGTTGCAAAAAACTGCCTGAATAGTGGAAAATATATAGGAATACCTGCAAGGTTTGTTCAAAACTGTTAATTGGTTTTCATGAATTTTTAATGAAAACTTATATCTTCAATAACTGTAAAATACAAATAATTAGAATATTGAAATTTGATGAATAATGATTTATTTAATAATGTATTAAAAGAAAAAAATCAACTCCCGTTATTATTTGTAATTTTTACTTTGTTTTTAATTAATTTTTATAATTCTGATGTAATTCAAAGTGTCTTTTTCCTACCGCTATTATTATTACTAATTATATTTTATACCTATAATAATCCGGTTGAAGGTATTATAATTATTATAACACTAGGTTGTAATATGGGAGTTTTATTCGACACTAATTCTGTGTATATGCCGGGTGTATTTAAATTTCAGGATGTAATGTTCATGGCGACATTTATCCCGGTAATATTTAATAAAAGAAAAGAGATTTTAGATAAAGACCTGAAAAAATTCATTCTATACTTGTTATTGTTTACTTTATTTTATTCAATTATAACGCACATTATCTCTTTTAAGGGAAATATGCACGAACTTTTTAAGTCTCTATTGTACTATCGCTTTTTAGCATTTTGGTTATCAATTATACCGGTTTATATTGTTATTTCCAAATATGATAATTATTCGAAAGCGATATTTTTTTTGGCGAATGTTTCACTTTTCATAACGTTATTGATTTTGATTCAATATTTTTTCCCACAGTTAAGAATTTCTAAACAAATAATAGAAGGGTATGATTTTTATACGAAAGGATATTATAACTTTACTTTTATAATTCCAGGTTGGGGGTATCTGCAACTTTTTCAGTTTATAGGGTTGGGGTTATTTTTATCAAAGGGTAGAAAAAGATATATAGGGCTTTTACTTTTCTTTTTAATAGGTCTTGTAATTATTCTTGCATCAGGTAGAACTGCTTTGGGTAAAATGGCATTTTCTACGTTTTTTTTTATTATACTTCTGGGATGGAATAGTAAATTAAAAATAAAATCGAGATTATTTTATCTTATCACTTTTGCAATTTTATTACTAATTATTGATATAGAAATTAATTTAATTGGAATTATAAATTATATTGAAAACCTTGTTTACTCTGGGACTATTGAAATGCGCTTCGTGGAAGGGACCTGGGCTGTGAGGATTTTATCACATCCTTTTTTGTTTGAGTTATTTTTAAAAAGCCCTTTTATAGGCAATGGAGTTCTAGATACGGTTATGAAGGGACAACTTCAACTTTATCAGGCGGCAATTGTAGATAATGGATTACTTGGCTTACTTGTTCTATTTGGCTTTATTGGAACGGTTATTCTTCTTTTACCTTACTTTAAAGTGTTAAAAATGACATATTTGATCATTAAGCAGCAGTACATTCAGAATTTGACTGTAATTACTATTGAAAAAATATATATTTCTGCACTAGCATCATTCGTTTTATCGCAATTATTATTCTTTTGGACATTCTCAGGGAATATTTTTGGAGGAATGATGTTTGAAGGTATGTATCTTTGGGGTGTTTATCTCGCATTTTTTGTCGTTAGTTTTAATCGCTCACAAAAATATTATCAGAATAGATGAGGATTGGTTTTGTTTTGCTTAATCTTGGTGAACTAGGGGGAGCCGAGAAAAGATTCATTAATATTGCAAAGGGATTAGCACCAGAGCACGATATATTTATATTAGCCAATCCATCAATTATTGAATTAGCAAATATTCAATTTAATGATTTGTCTAAAATCAGAGTTACAAGCATTTTAAGTAATGTTCCTGCACCATCAAGTAATTCAGAAAGAGGTTTAAAAAGTAAAGCAGTCAAATCAAAGTTAAAAATATCTGATATATTAAAGCGTTTTTTACCAGTCAAAATAAAGATGTTCTTAAAAGAACTTCTTTTTATTTTAAAATATTCTTATTCAACATGGAAATGGGCGAATTTAAATAAAATTCAAGTAATTAATGCAATTCACTTTGGAGGAATTATTAGTGTATTTTTGCGTTTAATAGGTAAAAAAATAATTTTTTCGTATTACGATTATGAAGTAAAAAATGGCTATCCTTTTAAGTATATATCAAATTTAGGTTTAAAAACGGTATTTAAATTCGCAAATAAAATAGATTTATTATCACCGATGATCTATAATGTACTTAAAGAAAGAGGAATGATTTTATCTCCCTCAAAAGTATTTGTACCATCTTCAAGTTTTATTGATTTGGAAAAAGTTCGTTATTCTGAAAAAAAAGGTAATATAATTACATTTTCAGGGCGGATGGAGGAAATAAAAAATCCGATGCTTGCTTTACAAGCGATGAAAATTCTTCATGATAAAGGGATAAATTTCACATTTTATCTTTTAGGTAAGGGTTCATTAAATAATAAAATTAGAAATTATATAATCAAAAATGATCTGCAAGATAAAGTAATATTTTATTACGAACCACAAGTTGAAAAGATACTTGCTTTATCTTCCATATATCTATCATTACAGAAAGGAAACAATTACCCAAGTCAGGCTTTAATAGAAGCAATGGCTTCGGGTTGTGTTATAATCGCTACAGATATTGGGGAAACCAGAAGATTAGTTACTGAAGAAACTGGAATTTTAGTTGATTTCGATCCAATTGAGATAGCTGAAGCAGTAATAGAAGTAATCAATAGTACGGAGTTGAAGAAAAAGCTTTCAGAAAATGCAAGATCCTATGTACATAAAAATTTTTCTTTTGAAAAATACAAGGATTATTTATCTGAATTATATAAATTTAATTAATTCTTGCAGATGAAACCATTTATTTCAGTAGCATTGCCAGTCTATAAAATAAAATTTCTTGAATCAGCGCTCCAAAGTGTTTTAAAACAGAGTTATTTGAATTTTGAATTAATAATACTTAATGATAACTCACCGGAAGATGTTGATTCAATAATTGAAAAATATATGGATCCACGTATTCGATATTTTAAGAATGATGTTAATATAGGTGAAAAAAGTCTAGTGACAGTTTGGAATCAATGTCTTGAATATTCTGTAGGTGAATTTTTTATTTTATTTTCGGATGATGATTTTTATGAACCAAAATTCATTGAGGAATTAATAAAATTAACAAACAAATATCCTTCTGTTAACCTTTTTCATACTCGTGTTATAAAAATTAATGAAAACGATGAAATTATTACTTTTTCGCCACTTTGTCCCGAATTTGAATCAGGATTGGATTTTATCTGGCATTCTATTTCTGGTTATAGAATGCAATTTGTCCCCGACTTTATGGCTAGAACCAGTACATTAAAAATGTTGGGAGGATTTTATAATTTACCATTAGCTTGGGGTTCTGATTATATAACTTGGTATAAAGTGGCGTTGACAAATGGAGTAGCATATGTGTCTCAACCTTTATGCAGATGGAGAATATCTGGCTTAAACATTTCTAGAAAAGGGAGTGTAACTGAAAGAATTTTGGCTATTAATAAGTATTCAATTTGGCTGTCAGAATTTGTAGATTCTTATCACCCCAAAAACGATTATGAAATTGAAGTTTTGCGTCAAATTGCAGTAATGGCAGAGGATGTGTTTGATGAAAAAAAATTTTATTTACTTACAATTGCAGCAGAAGATTACGGATTATTCAAATTACTTTTGTTTTTAATACAAACCAGAAATAAAAAAAATATAACTTGGAAATTGTTAGTAAAAACTATCTTAATTAAACTGGTCAAAATATTTAAATTATGAGATTTAATTGTTTATAAAAAAAATTCGGGATTTACAAAATTAAATGAGTAAAAAAATATTGCTTGTTTTTCCTATTTCAGTTTTTCCCAAAGTGATGGCAAGCCAGGATAGGGTTTGGAATATGGTAAAACGGTTTTCAGTTGATCATTCAGTGGATATAGCCACAATTTGTAATAATCAAGATGAAATAAATGAATCTAAAATTATGTTTGCAAAATATGTGAATAATTTTTTTCCAATAGTACCTCCAAATTTTAGAAATAAAAAAAGAATTCTTATAAGAATTATTGTTAGACTGGGTTTTTGGGTTAAACATTATCTTCTTGGATATTCTGAAAGATATTATTATTGGGGTAATAAATTAGTAATTAAACAATTGTTAAAAATAATAAGGGATAACAATTATGATATTGTTCAAGTTCATTATTGGTATATGTGTGAAATATTTAAATATCTACCTTTATTAACATTAAAAGTGATAGACACTAATGATGTTTTATACAAAAAAAAAGAACTAAGTTTTAAATTCAAATATAAATCTCAGCTACCTTATTTAAAATTAAGAGAAATGAAAAAATATAAAAGAGATGAAATTAGGTTTACAGCATTGGCAGACGTTATTGTGTCCATTACAGAGAAAGACTGGACACATTTTTCTTCATGTTTTCCTAACAAACAACATATTATAATACCTACGGGGCAGGATATTGAAAGTTTTTTATCAAATAATAGTAAAACTCAAAAAAGTAACAAAGTGATTTTATTTTATGGCTCATTAAGTGGTGAGCAAAATATCATTGGAGTATTCAGGTTATATGAAAAAATATTTCCGCTAATAAAACAAAAATTTACTACAGCAGTTTTACTCGTGCTTGGAGCAAATCCGCCGGAGAAGGTTCAAAGCCTTGCTGGGGAAGATGTAATAGTTACAGGATTTGTAGACGATGTAAAGGAATATTTAGCTAAAAGTGATATTTGCATTCTTCCGCTTGAGACAGCAGGAGGATTCAGAGGGCGTGTAGTTGAAGTAATGGCAATGAATGTGCCTGTAATTGGAACAGCAAATGCTTTAGAAAGTGTTGGACTACGAAATGGTGAGGAAGGATTTATACTTGAATCAGATACTGAAATAGCTGAGAAAGCAATAGAATTGTTAAGTGATAGCAATTTATATAAAAGAATAACAAATAATGCTTTGGATTTTGTAAGGAATAATTATTCAATTGAAAATACATTTGGGTTGCTGTCGAAATATTACGATAAATATGAACAAAATATTTAGAGCATTAAAAAGATTTTATTTAAAGATTAGAATAAACCTTTCAGATGATGAGAAATTAGCTGCCATTTATTCTGATTTCTATGGAGTAAAATTTGGAACAGGAACACGATTTACTAGTAAGAATACAAAATTTGGTTCTGAAGGTTATCTTATTGAGATTGGGGATAATGTTACAATAACAGATGGGGTAGTATTTGAAACTCATGATGGTGGTGTAGGAATTTTTAGAAAAGAATATCCAGGTATAAATATTTTCGGAAAAATAAAAATTGGTAATAACGTGTTTATTGGTAATAATGTTATAATTATGCCAGGTGTTACCGTAGGGAATAACGTAGTAATTGGAGTAGGCAGTATTGTGACAAAAAATGTTCCTGATAATGTTGTTATAGCAGGAGTACCAGCAAGAGTGATAAACAATATAGAGGATTATAAAGAAAAAGTTTTGAAAAAAGCTTTTTATGTTACAGCAACAGATCCTAATGATAGGAAAAAAATAATTTTGACAGAACTATCAAAATTAGAAAAAAAATAAAGTGAAAATAATTTTTATTATAGAAAGTCTTGGATGTGGAGGAAAAGAAAGAAGATTAGTTGAACTATTAAAAGCTCTTTCAAGCGATAATAATTATTCAATCGATCTGATATTGATGGAAAATGAAATTCATTATGAATTTGTGAAAGAGTTAAAAATAAATATTCATTATATTATCCGAAAAAGGAAAAAAGACTTTAAAGTTTTTTTTGAATTTATAAAATTATTCAGAAAAATAAAGCCGGAAATAATTCATAGCTGGGGTTCTATGCCATCGTTTTATTCAGTAATTATCGCGAAGTTACTTGGGATAAAGTTCATAAATGGAATGATAACGTCAGTACCTTTAAAACTAAGAATATTTTCAAAAGAATGGATGGTATCTAAAATTACGTTTCCACTATCAGATTTGATACTTGCCAACTCAAATGCTGGATTAAAAGCATATAGGGCACCTTTACACAAAAGTAAATGCATTTACAATGGTTTCGATTTTTCAAGATTCGAGAAAAGAATTCCAGAAGAAATACTAAGAAAAAAGTACGATATTACGAATAAATTTGTAGTAGGAATGGTAGCATCTTTTGGAGAACATAAAGATTATGAAACCTATTTTAAGGTAGCCTCTTTTATTATTTCGAACCGAGCTGATATAAAATTTTTTGCTGTGGGTAGTGGCAAGCAATTATCTTATTTTCAAGAAAGATATGGAAAATATGGCGATATTGTATTTACCGGAAGAATTAATTATGTCGAATCCCTTATTCAGATATTTGACATTGGAATTTTAATGACTGTTGGAGAGGGGATTTCAAATGCAATATTAGAATGTATGGCTGCTGAAAAGCCAATTATTGTATCCGAAGGAGGCGCTACAGAGGAACTTGTCGAAAATTTTGGAAATGGTTTTATAATTTCGCAAAAATCACCTGAACAATTGAGTGAAAAGATTCTTTATTTTTTAGAAAATCCTGAAGTAAGAAAAAGGATGGGATTAAGGAGTAAAAAAATAATTGAAGAAAGATTTTCATACGATTCAATGATAAGGAATTTTAAAAATTGTTATAAAAATTTACTTAATAATGAATAATGTTCTTAAAGTATTAGTAGTTGTAGCAGCAAATTATGATCTTAGTGAGTATAATTTTAAAATACATTGGTCATTTGTGAATGAACAGATATTGGCGATTAAACGAATATCAAATGTTTCATTTGATGTTTTTGAAATAAAAGGGAAGGGAATAATTGGTTACTTAAGTAACCTCAAATTATTGAAATCTAAACTTGCAAAAAAAAAATACGACATTATTCATGCCCATTATGGATTATCGGGTTTATTAGCAATCCTACAGAGAGATGTACCGGTTATTGTGACTTATCATGGGAGTGATATAAATAAACCTTTACATAATTTTTTTTCGAGTATCGCTGGTCTGTTTACATCGGGAAATATTTTTGTTACTGAATCACTCGTTAGAAAAATATTTATTAAACCCCCCAAAAAAACAGAAATAATTCCTTGCGGAATTGATCTGGAATTATTTTATCCTACAGATAAAAAATTAGCCCGGAATTATTTTAATTTTGAACAAAATAAAAAATTAGTCTTATTCAGTTCAAATTTTTCAAATTCTATAAAAAATGCTCCATTAGCTATTAAAGCAGTAAAATTCTTACCTGACGTTGAACTAATTGAATTAAAAGACTATACAAGACAAGAAGTTAATTTATTATTAAATGCTGTTGATTTATTACTATTGACCTCGTTCTCAGAAGGTTCGCCAATGGTTATAAAAGAAGCTATGGCTTGTAACTGTCCTATTGTTTCTGTTGATGTTGGTGATATAAAAGAGGTGATTGGAGAAACTAAGAACTGTCATATAACTTCATTTGTTCCTGAAGAAATTGCAAAAAAAATAAAATTAGTCTTGTCAACCAAGGAAAGATCAGATGGAAGAGCAAGAATTTCCAGTTTTGATTTAAATTATCTTAGCAAGAAGGTTTTATTTTTGTACAAAAATATTATTTCAGAAAAAGTAATTAGCATCACGAATTAATCTTATTAGAAAATAGTGCTTAGACCGCGTATTATACCTTGTTTATTGTTGAAAGATAAAGGACTTGTTAAAACAAGAAAATTTAAAGAACCAGTTTATGTCGGCGATCCAATAAATGCTGTAAGAATTTTTAATGAAAAAGAGGTAGATGAATTAATATTTTTAGACATAACATCAACCAAAGAAAAAAAGAGGCCTAATTTAGAGTTTATTAAATCAATTGCTTCAGAATGTTTTATGCCTTTTGCTTATGGAGGAGGAATACGAAGTATTGACGATGCTAAAGATATATTAAAATGCGGAGCAGAAAAAATAATAGTAAATTCATATTTCTTAGAAAATCCGTTATTTATTAAAGATTTATCTGAAAAGATTGGTACCCAGAGTGTAGTAGTTGCAATAGACGTTAAAAGAGATTTTTGGGGTAATTATAACATTATGACCATTTCTGGGACAAAAAAAAACAAAATTAATTGTATTGAGAGTGTATTATTGGCTGAAAAACTTGGAGCAGGTGAAATCTTTATTAATTCAATAGATAATGACGGAATGATGCAGGGATATAATATTAATTTGATAAAAATGATAACATCAGTTATTAAAATCCCACTTATTGCCTGTGGCGGGGCAGGAAATTTAGAGCACATTAAAAACGTTATTTACGAAGGTAAAGCTTCTGCTGCAGCTGCTGGAAGTATGTTTGTGTTTTACAAAGAACGAAATGCAGTACTTATCAATTACCCTTCAAAATTAGAGTTAAAAGAAATTTATAATTGGAATTAGTATGATTACAAATTTAACCGAAAAAATAAAGTATTGTAACAGATGTATTTTGAATTCTACCGTTCCTGGAATTGAGTTCGATTCCAAAGGTGAATGTAATTATTGCAAATTGTATGATATCCTGGATGAAGAATACCCATTGAATAATAATGACAAAATTGCGAAATTGATTTCCAGTATAAAAAGGAATGGAAAAGGGAAAAAGTATGATTGTGTTGCTGGTATTAGTGGGGGAACAGATAGTACATATACTCTTTATTTAGCCAAACAAATGGGGCTAAGGGTATTAGCCGTCCATTTTGATAATGGGTGGAATACAGAATTAGCGGTAGCGAACATTAAAAATACTTTATCACAACTTGGTTATGATTTATATACTTATGTAGTCAATTGGGAAGAATTCAAGGATTTGCAACTTTCCTTTCTTAAAGCTTCTACAATTGACGTGGAAATTCCAACTGACCTTGCAATAAATGGTGTTCTTTATAGAACAGCGTTAAAGCAAAAATTAAATTATATTCTGACTGGAATTTCTTTTAGAACGGAAGGCAATATGCCTCAGGCGTGGGCATATGCTGACGGAAAATATATAAAATCAGTTCAGAAAATTTTTGGCACAAAAAAATTGAGAACATTTCCGAATCTAACATTATCTTTAATGGTATATTTCAATATTTTTCGACAGATAAAGATAATAAGGTTCTTAAATTATTTTGACTATTCTAAACAAGCTGCAAGTCAGATTCTTGAAAAAGAATTAAATTGGAAAAGCTATTCAGGGCATCATTTCGAGTCGATTTATACACGTTTTTTTCAAGGTTATATATCACCAGAAAAATTTGGTGTTGATAGACGAATAGTTGCGTTATCTGCTCAGGTAAGAGCCGGTCATATTACAAGAGAGCAAGCTTTAGAAGAAATCAAGAAGAAACATTATTCCGAAAATGATATTAATGAAGATAAAAGTTATATTGCAAAAAAACTAGGGCTTTCAGTGCAAGAATTTGAAGATATACTTGATCTTCCTAAAAAATCATTCAAGGATTATAAAAGCAACTATTATTTGCTAAAAAGATTTCAATTTCTTATACGCTTGTTATCAAAAATGAAATTAATTCCTATAATAGCTCACAAGTCAAAATTTAACTAAAATGAAGAGAAAGGTTCTATCTATTATTGGGGCCCGTCCTCAAATTATTAAAAGCTCTCCTGTTTCTAGAGAGATAAGAAAATATTTTAAGGAAATACTGCTTCATACAGGTCAACACTATGATGAAAATATGTCACAAGTCTTTTTTGATACTCTGAAAATATCTCGACCGGATTATAATTTAAATATCGGTTCAGGAACACATGCAACTCAGACTGCAAAAATGATGATAGGCATTGAAAATATGATATTTAAAGAAAAACCTAATATAATTTTAATATATGGTGATACGAACAGTACAATAGCAGGGGCACTTGTAGGGGCTAAGCTTGACATTCCTGTAGTTCATATAGAGGCTGGTTTAAGAAGTTTTAATAAAAAAATGCCAGAGGAATTGAATAGAATTTGTACTGACCATCTTTCTGAAGTTTTATTTTGTCCCTGTAATAAAGCAGTTGAAAATCTTAAAAAAGAAAACATTTGTAAAAATGTTTTTAATGTTGGGGATGTAATGAAAGATGCGGTGCTTGAAAATGTTAATAAAATTAAAATGTCAGAGTCTTTAAAAAAAATTGGTATAAAAGAAAATTTTTATTTTATGACCATTCACAGGCAAGAAAATACAGATAATTTAGATAGATTGCGAGCTATAATAGAAATTACTGACAAAGCTAAGCATGATATTATTTTTAGTATTCATCCAAGGACAAAAATAATCCTTGAATTAAATAAATTAAATTTACCCAATAAGGTAAAAATTATTGCTCCTGTTAATTATTTTGAAAGTTTAACATTACAAAAGCTGGCAAAATTAGTTATAACCGATAGTGGAGGAATTCAGAAGGAAGCGTGTTTTCTTAAGACTCCTTGTATCACATTAAGAGATGAAACCGAGTGGACAGAAACAATTGATATTGGAGTTAATAAAATTGTTGGTGTTGATTATAATAAATTTAGATTAGCAGAAGATTATTTTTTAAATAATGGATTCAATGAAGGTGCAACAGAACTTTATGGAGATGGCACTGCTTCGAATAAAATAGCTTCAACTTTGGAAAAAATATATGGATAAAAGATATTGCCACATTTTTTTTGATGAATTTCCCAAAGATTCGAGGATAAGGAGGTATACAAATATTTTACTCGAACAAGGCTATAATGTTTTTATAATTTGTTTGAAAACTTCTGGTAAGAAATTTGTAGAGAAACAAAAAAATTTATTTGTTTATCGTATCCCAATAAAAAAAAAGCGAGGTTCATTTTCAAGAAGATTGTTCGAGTATGTCGTTTTCCAGGTTCTAACATTTTTTCTTGTCTCATATATAAAAATAAGATATAATGCTACTATATATCACGTCCACACACTACCTGATTTTCTTGTCTTTTCTTGTTTATTACCTAAACTTTTAGGATCTAAAATTATTTTAGATTTTCATGAGTTGTTTCCTGAATTTATGTTACAACATAAACCTCATCTATCTTTTAATTCATTACTAGTGAAAATTATTTTAACTCAGGAAAAAATGTCATTTATGTTTGCTGATGAAATAATAGCATTTCATGAACCCGCTAAAAATATTTTAGAAAAAAGGATTCCTTCTAAAAAGAAAATTAGTGTTATAATGAATGGAGTTGATGTAAATGAAATAAAAAATTATAAAAAGAGATACGATGGAAAATTTAATATTATCTATAATGGAACAATTAATTACAATTTAAATTTAACTCTAGTTGTAAAAGCTTTAAGTTTGATCAAAAAAAATGAGCCAGAGATCTATAAAAATATTCAATTTTTAATTTATGGAGATGGTCCGGATATTGATAATATTTTATTAACTGCTAAAGAGCTTAAGATTGAAAATGTATTTTATGAAAGTAGAGTTGAATATGATAAGATGATTTCAAAACTTGAAGTCGCCAGTTTGTGCATTCTTCCTCCTAGAAAGGACATTTATTCAGATCTGTTTTATTCATTAAAAATGTTAGAAATGATTTATTTTGAAATTCCAATAATAGCAACGAAACTCGATACATATATGAAATATTATCCTGAAGATTGCATTTTTTATTTTGATTCTGACAATCATTTCGAACTTGCTGAAAAGATAATTTATGTATATAATAATCCTATTGTTGTTAATGGTTTTACTAAACGTGCCTTAAATCAATATAATAAATACTCTTGGGAGATTATGAAGAATAGATATGAAGAACTTATACATAAATTGAATGGGTAAGAGCTCAATATTTGGAAATAATTTCGAAGAAGTTATTAACATTATCCTTGAATTATCAGGGAACAAGTAACCACCCTTTACATCCTTCCTTCTTTCACTCTTCCTTAATACTTTATATTAACTCCCACTTTAAGAAAAATACTGACTTTGCAAATTTACAGTAGAGTTTTTTGTTTTCACTTTATGATAAAAGAATAATTCAACGGGAAGTATAAACGATATGTATGTCATTTGCTTGTGTCGAAGTTTCACTTCGACTTACAATGTATGGGAAAAAGAATAATTCATCGGGAAGTATAAACGATAGGTATATGTTATTTGCTCGTGTCGAAGTTTCACTTCGACTTACAATGTATGGGAAAAAGAATAATTCAACGGGAAGTATAAACGATAGGTATATGTTATTTGCTCGTGT
>CAZHVS010000005.1:173851-203270 GCA_964536015.1 uncultured Ignavibacteriaceae bacterium | reverse complement strand
ATATACTGAAATATAACTGGAATACATATATGCACGACCTATTTTTAAATATTGACAATTTAGAACAAAAAGCAAATAATTGGAATATAGTTATGCAACTGCGTGCATATCTATGTTCTCTAAGTAATAATTCTACGCAGTATAAGTAATAGTTATACTTACTCACTAAGGGAAAAGGTAACGGTGATGACACAACAAAAATATTTTTATACAACGGGTTTTATATGAATGATAAAATTAGAGGTTAAGATAATTGTTAAAAATAACGAGGTTTAAATGAAAAATATTCTTCTCGTACTTATAAGTGTATTTATCACTAACGAATTTGCTCTTTGTCAAGAGAATTTATTTTCAAGGCATTATTTTTCTGATAAAAAATCAAATTTATTATTTGATGCATTTAAAACTGATTTTGAATCAAACGACCTTGGGCACTGGTTTGGAGTTAGATTTGGTACTCAAACTAAACCCAGAGATTTAAAAGATAATTGGAAATTTTATGAATGGTGGGCTTTTACAACTTTATATGAATATCGCTTCAATAAAACCTTTTCTCTTTTTACCGAACTTAATTTATTCAATAAAAAATACTATAAAAATCAAATAGAAGGTTATATAGAACCCGGGATAAAATTAAGACACCATTTATTAAATCAACTAAGTATTACTGCTGACGTTGGCATTGCTTTAGGTCGTATTAATCCAAGCGGAATCGATTTACCAATAGGTGTTGGTTTAGAATTAGGTATTAGTGAAATCTTTGCTTTAAGCATAAACGCTAAAACTTTTATAATTCCAGACTATGGTTATTGGCTAAGTGCCGGTATTAATTATAAACTTTTCGATTATTGAAATTTAAAATGGAGAAATAAATGAATAACAAAATCTTGAAATACATTTTACTATCAATTTTCTTTTTGAACTCACTGGTATACGCTCATAAAGAGTAGGTTCATCAACATCAAGTTAAGCAAGCGTATATATTACTAAAACAACAACTTGGCTTTGATGTTGCAATATTACAAAACCATTTAGGAATTAACCACAGTGGGGAGGGTCCCGGTCCGTTTTTAGGATGTAGCATCGTTCAAGGTGCTTGGGAGGAAGATTTGTATGATCCTATTTGGGAGGTAGGTGGATTAATGTTAGGCCCTTGGAGCTATTGTGGCTGGGACGCTTCTTCAACTCATTTTTGGAATGCTGATGCGGGGGATAATGCTACTATAAATATTCCTTCAGACCTAAACGATTGCCCATTATCTGGTGGGGAAATTCCAAATGCATATTGGAAAGCAATGCATTACATTTACGGCGGTTGGGTAATAAAATGGAAACCGCAAAATGGTTATACTTTTACTGCTTCAAACGGACATACTTATAGATAAAAATAATCATATCTTTACAAGTTTTGCGAATGGTGGAATGTTTTTATCAAAAGACGGTGGGGCAAACTGGGAAGAAAAAAGTAAAGGCTTAAAAGAACTTGTTGGCATCAGATGTTTATTGCTTGATGTAGATGGATACTTATTTGCTGGAACTGATGGTGCTGGAATCTATAAAAGTAAAAAATCAGTTTATTAATAAGGCCATATAACCCGCGCCTCAACGGCGACCGCATCTTCGATACGGTCGTTTGAAGTAAAAATTAAGTTGGTTGGCAAAACAGAGTTGCTCTTTGAAGTAGGTTATAAAAGAAAGGTTAATTAAAAATTATTGGCGTTCGTTGGTTAGAGATTTGGATTCGCTGGTTAGAGATTGGCGTTATTTGGGAGGAACGAACTCATCCTCCCTGCCTCCTTCTCTTGAGAAGAGAAGGAGGAGTTGGAGGAAGGGTGACGGGGTGATGAGGTGATTAAGTGACAAGGGAACATGGTTGAGAATGGGGTGAAGGTGTTGGAGGAAAAAATAGAGATGTGTGAGAAAAGATTTGGAAATATTAATTGAGTTTGTTTAAGTTAGTGTTGTAGTTATAGATGAGTTATGGTTTGAATTGGTTTTTTGATTAACTACAACCTCAGTCACGCCTGATTGACTCCCCTGCTGAGGTGTTTTGAATATAATTGTTTTTGTGATGCTGCGAATGGAAAGTTATTTGATAGTTTGATATACTGAAATTTAACTGGAATACATATATGCACGACCTATTTTTAAATGTTGACAATTTAGAACAAAAAGCAAATAATTGAAATATAGTTATGCAACTGCGTGCAGATCTATGTTCTTTAAGTAATAATTCTACGCAGTATAAGTAATAGTTAGGTGTATTTTCTAATAAGGAGAAGTAATGATGGTAGTATCAGTATTTATAAGTTATTCACATAAAGATGAAGAACATAGAATTCAACTTGAAAACCATCTATCTCTGTTGAGAAGAGAAAAAATTATTGAAACTTGGCACGATAGAAAAATCCTAGCTAGCGCGGATTGGAAAAATGAGATTGATTCTCATTTAGAGTCTTCAACAATTATTCTATTCTTGATCAGTTCAGATTTTATTGCTTCTGACTATTGCTATGAAATTGAAATGCAAAAAGCAATCCAACAACACAACGCAAATGTTTCATTGATCATTCCAATTGTTTTGCGACCTTGTGATTGGCAGTCATTAGAAATCAATAAGTTTCAAAGCTTGCCTAAAGAAGTAAAACCAATAACAACTTGGGATAATATTGATGAAGCCTGGCTTGATGTAGTAAAAGGATTAAGAAGCTTAATAAAAGAATTTGTCAATAAAAAAGCGGAATCAACCATTACAAAAAGTTCAAATAATAAGTGCATTGCTCCTGAATTTAATGAATGGTTATTGGATACGGGCATTAAATTCCAGCATAGGTTCAAGGAAAAAATCTTATTACCTGATTTATTTATTTATCCGGACATCAGAGAAGTATCTGATGATCTGAATCTTTATGATAATATTATTTCAGCAAGTGCATTAACAAAAAAAATTAATCATAATTGCATTATCGGCGATGAACAACTTGGCAAAACATCATTATGCAAAATGTATTTCTTTGATTTATTTAAAGCTGGATTATTCCCAATAATTATTAAAGGCAAATCTATTAATTCTACAAATTTAGATGAGATACTAGAAAAAGCCATAAAAGATGAATACTGTTTTGACTGTATTGATGATATTATAAACGGGAATAGTGTAATTATTATAGATGATTTTGATAAAGTTAAATTAAATAAAAAGTATCGTTCTAAGCTTATTGGATCTATAACTAGTCGTTTTGATAAAGTAATTCTTACAGTGTCCTCAACATTTCGTATAGAGTTATTCGATGCTGATTATTTAAAAAACTTTCGAGTTGATGAACTATTAACCTTCGGAAATGGACGAAGACTTGAAATTATTCAAAAGTGGATCGCTCTTGGACAAGAAGAAACAATTGACGAAGAATATTTATTTAAGCAAACCGATTTAACAAAAATGCATATAGATACTTTTGTTAGAAAAAATATCGTTCCATCTAAACCTGTCTTTATACTTTCAATTCTTCAAGTTCTTGAATCATTTACTCCAAACAATCTTGAGCTTACCTCATATGGTCATTGTTACGAATATTTAATAGTAACCTTATTAAAAAAGATCAACATTGGTGTAAAGGAGATTGGCACTTATGTTAATTACTTAACGGAGTTCGCATTTTTCCTTTTTAATTCTAAAAACCAATACATCTCTCTAAAGGAACTGGAACTATTTCGAAATACATATTCTGAAAAATATCTTAGCATAAATCATCAAATAATGATCAGCAATCTTGAAAAAAGTGGCATTATCATTCAAAACGAAAGAGGATTCGGATTTAATTACCGCTACATTTATTATTTCTATGTCGCCAAGTATTTATCAGATCACTATATTGAGGAAACTACAATACAAGAAATATTTTCTAATTTAGTTGCAAATCTTCATAAAGAAGAAAACGCCAACATTATAATATTTATAACTCATCATACGAAAAACCCTGACATTCTTGATATTTTGCAATTAGAAATGATGAGCGTTCTCGAAAATCAAGCAGAGGCAACCCTGCAAAATGAAGAACTTAAATTTCTTTCAGAGTTTATTCAAAGTATCCCCAAACTCATAATTGAACATAAAGATCCGCAACAAGAAAGAATTATAAATCAAAATAACATTGATGCAATTGAATATATCGAAAATGGTAAAAGCGATGACGAAAATGATTTTGTTGATAATGAAGCTTATAAAATTATTAACAAAACATTTAAGAGCATTGAAATCATAGGGCAAATTATTAGAAATCGTCATAGTTCTCTTCCTAAGACAAAACTATTAGAAATAACTGATAATTCTTATGGAATTGGTCTAAGATTTTTGAAATTTTTTCTTGAATTATCTGATAAATTTAAGCTCGAGGTTGTCGAGTATATAAAAGATATATTAGTCAAACATCCCAAAGTATCAGATGATCAAGTAGAGAAAGACGCTAGAAACACCTTCTTATTTTTAACATATGGGATGATATTTTCTGTTCTAAAAAAAATTAGTATGTCTTTGGGTTCTTCAGAAGCTAAAGAGATATATGATAAAATTGAAATAATTCGAAACACACCAGCGACTATATTAATAAATATATCTATAGATTTATTGTTTGGCAAAGATATAAATGTAGATACTTTAGGTAAAAAATATGATCTCTTAGAAGGAAATATTGTTGCTCAAAGATTATTTAATGAATCAGTCATACAACATATTTATATGTATCAAGCTCCATATGCAAAGAAACAACAAATCGCAGCTAAATTTAAGATTCCTGTAAAATCTCAATTATTGATTGATAGTAATAAGGAATCAAAAATATAGAATACACCTAACACGCCGCTCAACACGGACAGCGTTTTTCAGTGCGGCATTTGTGTAATTATAAAATTGTGTTTGCAAAGTTTAGTTACTATTTAAAGTAGGTTGTTCTAAGAAACATTTTTATAAATAAAAGTGGTTGCGGTTAATTAGCACTCTTGTTCTGGGCTGCCGGTTAGCGGCAACGTCGTTATGAAAATTAAAATTGATTAAGAATAAAGCGATAGGTTTTGGTTACTATAAATTAATTATTCATTAACAAATTAAAGGTGTATTATGAAAAGGACAAAAAGAAATTTCAGCTGCCGCATAGAGGAGCTGACGGTTATTGGTGGATTTGTAGCAAGCAGCATGGAAGCAAGTATTCAGGATTTTAAGGGTTATTCTCCTGACCTTGATATGCCCTATCTTGAGAATTTTAATATGAGTCTTCAGGCAGCGAATGAGATAGTATTTCCGCGTAAACTGACCGAGGAGATAAAGGTTGTAACTGAGAGGCTTATAAGTACAATGAATCAGATGCGAGGAAATTTAAATAGGCTTGAGGGTTATGTTGAGATGGCTACAGGGTTGAATACCGGAGTGAGCGGGTTTTGTATTAAGGAAGTAAGGAAAAGTATCAGCAGGAAAGATGTGGAACAGCTATTGAAGAATCTTAAGATAATGAACCGCGCTATTTCGGAGAATTTTTCGGTGCTGCAGGAGAAAGGAATGAAAGCGGAGCTTCAGAGTTATTTTATGGGTGTGCAGCAACAACTGGAGAATGATAATAATCTACAGAATATTAAGATGAATGAGAAGGAAGCACTTGTAGAGGAAAATATAGATAAGCTTAACCTTGTGTGGGATATGATTACAAATATAATGAAGACGGGTAAGCGAATTTATAAGGATTTGGACGAAAGTAAAACGCGTGAATTTACGTTGAGCGTGATTAAGGAGAGAATAAGACAAGAGAATAAGAGAAAGAAGGAAGAAGAAAAGAACGCTCAGACGAGTTAATAGAAAATAGTTTTTGAAGATGTTTTGATTGATGAACTCATCCTCCCTGCCTCCTTCTCTTGAGAAGAGAAGGAGGAGTTGGGAAGGAGAATAATTCCTTTGATAATGTTAGGCAAATATATAGCGAGGGATTAATTCTATTTTAAGAATTGACAGGCAGCGAGAAAAAGAACTTGCTTCCTTTACCGAGAGTGCTTTCAACCCAGATTTTACCATGATGTTTTTCAATAATTTCTTTGCAGAGTAAAAGTCCAAGTCCTGTTCCCTTTTCTTTCATAGTTCCTTCGGTAGTGAAAGTGGATTCAATTTTAAATAATTTCTGTTTGTCTTCTTCTTTTATTCCCACTCCGTCATCTTCAACACAGATTATTTTTTCTTTTTCGTTTTCGCTTGATGATACTTTTATAACGCCGCCGGGCGAAGAAAATTTTATTGCATTTGAGATAAGATTTTCAAGTACAATTCTTATCATATTTTCATCACAAAAGATATGAAAACCGGGAGGAATGTTGGCTTCTATTTTAATATCCTTTGCAAATGCATTTGGTTGTAAAATATTAGTAACCAATTTAACTGTGCTTGCAATAAGTGTGTCTTCTCTTTTAAAAGAAACTTTATCCATTTGTAATCTTGACCATTCGAGGAGCTGTTCGACAAGTGTATAAAGATTTCTTGTAATCTTGCTGATGTTGCCGACGTATTGTTTTATTTTATTAATTGGCAATTCATCAACTTCTTCAAGCAAAATATCTGAAAAACCGATTAAACCCTGAAAAGGACTTTTAAGGTCGTGAGCAATGATGGAGAACAATTTATCTTTGCTTTTATTTGTTTCGACAAGTTTTTCTTCAGTATTTTTTCTTTGAGATATGTCTCTTAAAACACTTAGTAGTTTTTCTTTTCCATCAGCATCAATAATAACAGAGTTCGAAAATTCAACCCAGATTTTCTTTCCGTTCCATAAAATAATTTCTCTTTCGTAAGATGAGCTAACAGCTTTAATGCTAAACTTCTTTCCTTCTTCGGAAGAAGTGTCTTCAATATTTTCAAGCAGGTATTCTTTATAATCCCTGTTTAACAATTCCTCTCTTTCTCTTTCAAAAAGTTTGCAATAAGCATTGTTAACAAGAGTAATTATACCATTTTCATCAATTAATCTCATTCCATCTTTTGAATTTTCCCACACTGATCGAAAGAGAATTTCCGAATGCTGTAAAGTTTCTTCAGCTTTTTTTCTTTCAGTAATATCTCTTATTGAAGCGACGAGTAATTTTTTTTCATCAATGAAAAAAGATTTTGCCAAGATTTCAACGGGAAAGGTTTGGCCGTTTTTTCGTTTATGAATTCGAACAGGTAAAAAGATATTATCGAATTCCATAGATTGGTTAAAATCCTCTATTAACTCAGAGATATCGGCAGTAGTTAAATTTGTAAACTCTGAGTAAGAATATCCATAAGATTTAATAGCGGCGGAATTGGCTTCAAGAATTTTTCCGGTGGCAACATCAATTAACAGAAGCGGATCGCCAATTGATTCGAACAGAGTAAGATATTTTGTTCTGCTTGTGTTTAACTCTTTGTTAAGAAATTCAAGTTTATTTTTCTGAAAGACTAATTCTTTATTAACTTTATTTACTTCAGTATAACGATTGTATAAAAAGATTAAAGAAAGAACAAGCAATACTGAAAAAACAGTAACGAATAAAGTAAACCTGGACTTTTGTTCGTCAATTTCATTTTGAGTTTCTTTAAATTTTTTCTCCTGCTTGTACCTGAAATCGAGTTCAGCAATTCTATTTGAATTTTCTTCACTAATAATGGAATCACGGGTTTTATAAAAATAACTTTGATACTGAAAAGCTTGTTCATAATTACCCATAAACCTATAGAGATTAGAAAATTCAGAGTACACTTCAATAAGAAATCTTTTCTGGCTTGTTTCTATTGCCAGTTTATATGCTTGTTTAAGGTAATATTCGGAAGCACTATATTCACCTTTTTGCATGAATATAATGGCGATATTTTTTAATGTGACAGTTTGAAGATTTTTGTCTCCTATTTCTCTGCTTATTGTTAAAGAAGAATCATAATAAGCTAAAGCTTTTTCATAGTTTTTTTCACTTCTATAAACATTACCAATATTATTCAGCAGAGCAGAGACTTTATCGTTTTTCTCGGATAGCTGGCGATGTTTACTCAGACTTTCATTATAAAATGCAAAAGCTTTCTTATTGTCTCCCTTAAACCAATAGAATGAACCTAAGTTATTAAGTGTAATAGCTTCACCAAGAACAGAATTGTTTTTTTTACTTAATTCTAAAGCCAAGTTATAATATTTCAAAGCGGTTGAATCCCGTTTAAAATTTCTATGGATAATACCCACATTATTTAAAGCAATTATTTGGCTTTCATAGTTGTTATCTTCTTCTGCAAGTTTAAGGGATTCTGTAAGTAAATCAAGTGCTTTTTCGTAAAATCCTATAAACCTATTGGCATTGCCAAGGTCTGAAAGAGTTTTGGCAATTCCTTTTTTGTCTTTAATTTTTCTGTAAATTAAAAGAGCTTCTTCAAAGTAATTAATAGCTTCACTATTACTACCAAGTTTAATAAGACATTCACCTATTAATGAATTGGCTTTTGCGGAGTAACGTAAATCGTTAAGCTGTTTAGCAAGAATTAAAGCTTCTTTAGAGAAAGTTAAAACTCTTGAAGGTTCTGAAGAGATTAAAGATTCGGTAATTTTTTCAAGAACAGCTAATTTTTCACTACTTTTAAGCTGTTCTAATTTTTCCCAAGAAAAATCCTTATCCTGAAAACTTTTTGCAGGAGTAAACAGAAGCAGAAAAATTAATAAAATTAACATTTACTTTGTAAATAGAAATTGTTTCAATGTTATCGAAAAAAAAATCAAAAACTTTATTCAATAATTAAAAGTCGTTCAAATCATCGCGCACAAGCAACAAAATTGAGGATTGAGGGACTATAAGCATTTTCTCTCCCTCAAATTCAATTTCATAAGCTTCTTTCCGCAAAAAAATTGCAAGGTCGCCTTCTTTTGCCTGAAGAGGAATATATTTTACATTTCCTTTAGTTTCTTTCCACGGTTCTTCTTCAGTTGGAATATGAACGGGGTAACCTGGACCGGCTTTAATAATATAACCAGATTGTATCTTTTCTTTTTCAAGAACCCCTGGTGGCAGATATAATCCGCTAGCGGTTTTATTTAAATTTTCTTCCGGCCGAACCAGAACTCTATCACCAACTACAATTAATTTGCTAAGATTTTTTAACACTGGATTATTACTTAATTCAAAATTTTTACTACTTAAAAATAGAGAATTATTAAACAAAATTGGATGAAAAATTAAAGCACAAAATATTTCATTTCTGAAAAGTGCATTATATTTATAAATTTGAGTTAAAAATAATAAATCTTATGCTTGATAAATGGAACTCGAGATTCTCTTCTGAAGAATATGTTTATGGTATTACACCAAATATTTTTTTGAGTGAGCAAATAAGAAATATGGAAAGTGGAAAAATACTTCTTCTGGGAGAAGGAGAAGGAAGGAACGCTGTTCATGCTGCTGAAAAAGGGTGGACAGTTGATGCCGTAGATTGGAGCGTAGAGGCAAAAAAGAAAGCAATTAAACTTGCAGAAAAAAAATCTGTAACAATTAATTATCAAATTGCTGATCTAAATGAATACGAACCGGATAAAAACAAGTATGATGCCTGTGCACTTATTTTTATTCATTTAGAAGAAGAGGCCAGAGAAAATCTTCACAGAAAAGCAGTTGATGCTTTAAAGCCGGGTGGGAAAATAATTTTAGAAGCATACGAAAAAGAGCAAATAAAAAAGAACACCGGCGGACCAAAAGAACAAAACTTACTTTACTCTCTGGAAGATATTGTTAATGATTTTATTGATCTGGATTTTGAATACCTTGCAAAAGAAATAATTTTACTTGACGAAGGAGTACTTCATAAGGGTGAAGCCGCAGTAATCAGATTTGTTGGTGTTAAAAGATGAAGAAAGTTTTGTTTTTTTCATATTACTGGCCTCCTTCAGGTAAAGCCTCTCTTCACTGGCCTTTGAAAATAATAAAACATCTTCCGGATTTTGAATGTGAACCAAGTGTTATAACAATTGATGAAGATACTTTTTCTTTTAAAGATGAAACATTGTTAAATGATATTTCACCCGTATTAAGAGTAATAAAAACAAAAGTATTTGAACCATTCAATTTATACAGAGCATTTTTAGGCAAAGAAAAAAACTCTCCGCTTGTTCCATCTGAAACTATTTCAAAAGAGAATAAAAGTTTACGTCACAAAATTTCTGTATGGATAAGGATGAATTTATTTATTCCTGATTCACGAATTGGCTGGTATCCATATGCAGTTAGAAGTGCAAAACAGCTTTGTAGTAAAGAAAAATTTGATGCAATTATAAGTGTAGGACCGCCTCATTCAACACATCTTGCTGCAAAAAAGATTAGTCGAACTTTTAAAATTCCTTTCATCCCCGTTTTTATTGACCCCTGGGTTGATATTGTATATTACAAAAATTTTAATCGCAGCTATTTAACACTCAAAATTGATAATCATCTTGAAAAATCTGTTTTGATGCAGGCAGCTCATTGTGTATTTGTGACAGAATCAATGAAAGAAGATTACGAAAAAAAATATTCTTTTATTAAAGATAAATCCAGAGTATTGTACTGGGGATTTAACGAAGAAGATTTTAAGGATTTAACCTCAACAAACAACAGCGAAGAAAAAGTTATCCTTCATGCTGGAAATATTTTTGATTATCAAAATCCTGTTAATTTCTGGAAAAGACTAAAAAAAGAAATTGATAAAGGGAAAAAATATAAATTAAAGTTTATTGGGACAGTATCACCGGGAATAAGGAACACACTAAATGAAATTGGATTAACACCATATACTGAATTTGCAGGTTTTCTTTCATATAAAGAAATGTTACAAAAAATATTAAATGCAAACTATTTACTTGTTTGTGCATCTGAAAAACGACATGTCCCTGGAAAGCTTTTTGAATATCTTCGCACAGGAAAAACCATTTTAGCATTTGGTGATGATAACAAAGAAGTAGAAAATATAGTTAAAAAGACTCGTGCCGGTTACTTTTTTAATTATTCTTCAGATGGAGAAAACTTTTTTACTTCTGATACCGACTTTACCCCGGATATCAACTTAGTTATGGCGTACGACAGAAAAAATATTGCAAAAGAATTGAGTGAATTGATAAAAAAAATTTCATAAAGAAGGAAATCTGGTTGTAACCGCAACTGATAAGGTTAAAATCCTCATTAAAAAAAATCGATTATTTTTGTTCAACATATTTCTTTTTAATAAAAAAGTTTTTAATTTTTCAATCGAAATCATAATTAACAACTAATTAAGGTAATACTATGGCAGATGCAAAGCCGTTAACCAAATCGCAGATATTAGATTATCTTGCAAAAAAGACTGGAGCCACTAAAAAGATGGCTGGTCAATTCGTAGAAGAATTTGTTGCTTTAGCTTATAAAGAAGCAAAGAAACAATTCGTAGTTCCCGGATTAGGAAAACTTGTTGTCGCAAGCAGAAAGAAAAGAATGGGACGCAATCCTCAAACCGGCGAAACTATGGTGATTCCTGCCAGAAAAGTCTTGAAGTTCAGGATTGCAAAGCAGGCCAAGGACGCTATTCTAGGACCCAAGAAATAATTTCGGGTTCTTTCAGCAGGGAATTTTTATTCCCTGCTTTTTTATTTGAACAAAAAATTTTATTTACTTACCAAACTTTCAGGAGACATTATGAAAATTAAACTACTACTTTTAACCATTTTGCTCTCTGCTTCATTTGTTTTTTCACAGGTTGTAGTAATTGATGACTTTGAAACAGGGACAGGACATTTTAATTTATCCACAACTTACTCGGGCTCAACAAAAGGATTAATTGGCTTTATTCCTTACGTAGATTCAACAATGCCTGCACGCAGTGGAACTCATTATGAAGTAATTAAACTAATCGACAATCCTTCCGATACTTCTCACTGGTTCTGCAGATTTTTATCGGGCACCGGCACACCAGCTAACAACACTTTATTAAATGATACCGGCTGGGTTGGTTACTGGTTAAAGACCGACAGAGCATACTTAAAATGCGGATTTATTATTGATGACTTGAATGCGAATGGAACTGGTGTGGGAACAAATGAAATTAGTGATAGCCAAACAGTTGTTATGGGTAATCAATGGAACTTATACCAATGGAATCTTGCTGATTCAAATAAATGGTATCCTTTTATTGCTTCGGGTAATGGAATGATACAAGACCCAGTTACAATTGATGCTATTTTCTTTGAAGCAAAACATCCTGATGTTAATAATGATACCGCAACTGTTTATCTTGATTATGTAACTTTTAATTTTAGCGCTCCATTACCAGTTGAGCTTGTTTCTTTTGATGCAGTTGTAGAAAAAAATCAGGTTGATTTAAGATGGATTACCGGAACCGAAATCAACAACAACGGTTTTGAAATTCAAAGAAAATTTGGAAATGAAAACTGGCAAACTGTCGGTTTTGTAAAAGGGAAAGGTTCTACATCTCAACCAACGGGTTATACCTTTACCGATAAAATTGAACAACCCGGAATGTATTATTACAGGTTGAAACAAGTTGATTTTAATGGAACATATTCATTCTCAAATATTGTAGAGGTTGAAATTGTTTCTGTACCTGGACAATATTATCTTGCTCAAAACTTCCCGAATCCTTTTAATCCTTCAACACAAATCAGTTATTTTGTGCCGGATGCAGGATTCGTTAACCTTTCAGTTTACAATTTAATTGGACAAAAGGTTGCTGAATTAGTAAATGAAAATCAAAAGGCCGGGACATATACAATAAATTTTAATGCAAGTAATCTCTCAAGCGGATTGTATATTTATTCATTAAATACAAACGGAAAAACTTTAACAAAGAAAATGACTTTACTAAAGTAAGATCATTTATTATAAAAAGAGGCTGTCTTAAAAGGGCAGCCTCTTTTTATTTTAAAAATTTTTTAATCCTTCATTTTTGCATACACTTTATCATAAACTTCTTTTTTAATTTTATTAAGTAAAATGGTCTCGAGAATTTTTGCTTCTTTTATCTTATGAAAAAATCCTATTACAGTACCATCTTTTCCATAAATTTTCATTAAACTGTTTAATCTTCCATTAAATATTCCACCGGTCAGATTTTCAATTTCATCATATCTTATTTCAACTTTACAATTACGCAAAAAATAATTGCGACCTACAACTTTATCTTCCATTGCTTCAATAGTCGTGGGAAGAAGTTTATACAAAATATAATAATGCCGGTTGACAAGCAGAAGCATGGAAATAACGAACGCTAAATAAATATAATAGGATAAACCAGTACCACCATAAGAAAGAAAAGCAATAAGATAAATTAACAATATTATAGTAACGAGAATATTACCATACCTATAAAGAATTTTATAAAAAACAGGATATACAAATTTCTTCTTCACTTAAGACAACAAAAATGAGCTTAAAATTTATTCATCACTTCAACAACTTTATAAATATCTTCTTCAGTATGACCAAAAGATACGGGAAGACTTAAAGTTGTGGAATGTATCTCTTCAGAAACAGGGAATTCTGTCTCTTCAATAATACCAATCATTGCTTTTTGTTTGTGCGGAGGAACAGGATAATGAATATCGGTTTTAATTTCATTTTTTAATAGATATTCTTTTAACTTATCTCTTTGAGGATGGCGAACATTGTATATGTGATAAACGTCGTAATAATCTTTGTCTATAACAGGTTTAATAAAATCATCTTTAAGATTTTCTGAATATATTTTTGCCAACTTTCTTTTATGGCAATTTATCTCATCAAGGTGTTTTAGCTTTATGGAAAGAAAAGCTGCTTGCATTTCCTGAAGACGAGAATTAAATCCAACAATTTCATTATAATATTTAATATCAGAGCCGTAATTGCGCAATCTTTTTATTGTTAATGCGAGAGATTCGTCGTTAGTATTTACAGAGCCTGCATCACCTAAAGCTCCGAGATTTTTTGTGGGATAAAAACTAAATGCACTATATTCGCCAAATGTACCGCACATACGGTTTTTATATTTTGCCCCATGGCTTTGTGCACAATCCTCAATTAATTTAAGATTAAATCTGTTTTTAATTTCAATTATCGGAACCATATTGCAGCATTTCCCATAAAGATGGACAAGCATTATTGCTCTTGTCTGTCTGGTAATTTTTTCTTCAATCTTGAAAGGATTAATATTATAGGTTAGAATATCTGGTTCAACAAGAACTGGTTTTAAGCCACAATGAATGATTGATAGTATCGTTGCAATGTAAGTATTTGAAGGTACTATTACTTCGCTTCCAGCAGGAAAGCTAAAAGCTTTAAGAGAGAATATCAGTGCATCAAGTCCGGAGTTTACACCAACACAGAATTTAGTTCCCGTATAAGCAGCAAATTCTTCTTCAAATTTTTTTACATTATTTCCAAGTATAAACCAGCCGCTATCAAGAGTTGAAGCAAATGTTTTTTTATATTCTTCAAAAAAAAATTTATTTGAGGTATAAAGGTTTTCGTACTCTATCATTTATATTCTTCGTAAATATAGTCCTCGGGATCAAATTCAGTAGATGCAAGCACAAGCAAAACTGCATCCTTTGTAAAATGATGCATTGTATGCCAGTCTTTTTCCTCTAGAATAAGACATTTACTTGGATGATCAAGTAAAAAGTCTTCTTTTTTATTTCCATCATTATTGGACACAATACAACTACCATTAATACAAATAGCTGCCTGCACCGTAGTTTTATGACGGTGTCCTCCACGAACAGAATCATCAACTCCGTATATATAAAAAATTCTCTTTATGTCAAAAGGAATATCTTTCTCTATCACAGTAAGATTTCCGCGTTTTTCAAAAAAAGACTTTAGCTTGATAATATGTGCCATTTATTTCCCAAGAAAAAAATTTTTTTCATATACATTATAGACATTTTTTAGCTTTCTGTAAACAAATAAAAGCGGAGTTTTCCAATTTAAAGGATATATAAGTACACCATTGGGATCAAAACTATCATCAATTTTTTCTATTTGTTCTTTATACTCATCAAGTTTTTTCAGATAAGGTTTATAAAAAATGTTTTTTACTTTGTTTGTTAATAATCTTCTGCCAAGATCCAGTTTTCCGTTTTTGTATAAACGTAAATAATGAAAATGATAAAAGATGACAGGAAATTTTTCCCCTGTATTAATTTCTTTTCCTATAATTTTATTTCCTTCCAGAGAAAAATCATATTGTTGAACATTCCATGAAGCAAGTCCTCCACCTTTATGTTGAAGCACATGAACGCCTGCAAACCTTGTTGTCCAGTCATCAAGATAAAGTTGATCACCAAATTTTCCATCTTCATATCTTGCATAACACCATTCAATACAACGGTCTCTCCACCATTTAAGTGCATTTAATCCTCTATCATCATTTTTAAATGTAACAAACTGCACACAATATTTCCCGCTTTTAATTTCCTTATTATACTGAGGTGAATAACGATGCTCTGTAATTAGAATAGACCTGTCATTCATTTCATCAAAGATTGGTTGAGGTGATGAGTAGAAAAAAATGTCTGCGTCAATGTAAGTACAGCTTTCTACTTTATATTTTTCAAGCACATATAAAACAGTTGATGAAGTCGAAGTCCAGCAATATTCAGCAATCGTACGTGATGACTTTATACTGAGCAATTTCTCATCTTCAAATTCTTTAAGTGAAATTATTGTGGCATTCGACAAATTCAATTTTCTTAAAACTTCATAAGATTTAGTGTCAAAAGCGAAAATATAAAGATGAAAATGATTGCAATGTTCTTTAAGCGAGTTATAAAGAGCAAGTCCGCGGGTAAGATAATTAGAGTCGAATAAAGTGCAGAAGTTGTACATTTTTACTGCACCTTCAATATTTTTGAAAATTTTTCCAACACTGAAGGAAAAAATTTTAATTTAAATAAATTGGTTTTCAGTGATTGCCGAGATGATTTTTCCATCTCTAAAAATATATCTTCTGAAAATGTTTTTTGTGCCTGTAATGCAATAGAATATGCAAATCCATACTGTTGAAGGATGGTTGAGAAAACCCAACTAAGCAAATATTCTCTGAATGAAAAATTATTACTTAACTTATTTATAAAGGTTGATTCTGCCCAGCCAGGAGATGTTTTTAAAGAAAACATCATCAGTTTTTGAATCAATTTACTCTTTGAAATATTTTGCAAATCATCAACAGTAATTCTTTGCGAACCTTTAATGTTCAGGTTCGCTAACCAGAAACTTTTATTCTCCATATAACCAAGCAGTTGATATAATTTATCTTCTCCTTTATAAGCATCAATAAATCCGGGTTCAAATTCTGCCACTAATATTTTATGAATAATATCATCACCAAGATTATTAAAAAGTCTAAGGTCTGTTCCTTGCGAATCTGTTTTAAACCAATCGACATAATTCAGATTCACTTGCTGTAATGCTTTGTTTAAACTTATTGCTTTTAGTTTAATTTTTTTCTCTACTCGAAATTTATCAGCAAAAGCCCAGACATTTAAAGCTTCGTTATCCGGCATTAATGCACTTGAACAGTAAGGAGACTTGGTTAAGTAAAAATCAATTTCACTATCTTCTTTATCGCAAACTATACAATTGAATATGTGTAACTTTTTGTATCCGCTTGTTTCATTCGTAACAAAACCAAATTCTCTGTCATCAGCATCAAATGCAACGCAGATAGAATAGGGTGCGATTTTTTTCCATATTTTATGGATTTGTCCAGATGCACCAACATCAATTAGCACAGGAGGTTTATCAACAATTTCTTTTCTACTTAAAATTTTTTTTATCAAGTTCATTGAACTTTTTCCAATAAAAAGACTGGAAGGACTTGGAATAAATTCGGGTATTTGTTTAAGAGATAATTTTTAAATGGGTTAGCCGACTTTTCCAAAATCACTTTATTAACTTTTAGACCTTTTGTTATTCTAAGCAATTCATAAAAATCATTTATCGACAATTGATGCAAATGTCCTGTGTTATACCAACTATAACCAAACAACATAGGTTTAGGCATTCTTCCTTTGAATAACAAATCAATCCTGTTTTTATAAAAAGCAAAATTAGGGAAAGAAATTATCTGATATCTTGAAACACGTTTCATTTCCCGCAAAAGAATTTCAGGATAATTAACCATCTGTATTGTAACATTACAAACAGCATAATCAAAATAATCATCACTAAAATCCAGTTTCTGATCAATATTTCCTCTTACAACATTTAATCCTTTTTTTCTACAAGCGGCAATTCCGCTTTCTGAAATTTCAACTCCTTCAGCTTTAATATTTTTCTTTTCCAGAAGTAATTTTAAAAGAGATCCATTACCGCAGCCAAGGTCAAGAACTCTTGTGCCGGGAGAAATTAAATCAATAATTATTGAATACTCTTTTCTTTCTTCAGTTTCAGCAAGAGAATAATCATAATTACGGTTATCGTTAAACTCAGGTGAATTAATATTGTAAGCCATAATAAATATTTTCAAAAACGGTTCAAAAATAGAAAACCCCTGTTGTGAAACCAAGTCTATTTAAAAAGAAAATATTACCGGTTTTTCATAAACTCATTAAAAATTTTTCTTGATAAATATTTTTGTTTTCATATTTTTGCCTAAGGATAAGTGCAAAATAACTCTTACGAATCTTATTAAATTTTTATAAGGAAGACAGTGAAAGAAGAATATCATAAATGGTATACTCAGTATTTAAGCCGTGAGTTTGAAATGCTTGTATTTGGACATAGCGGCTATCCAATAATACTTTTTCCAACATCAAAAGGGAAATATTACGAAGGCAAAGATTTTAAACTAATTGAAGCGTGTTCGTGGTTTATTGAGCAGGGTAAAATTAAAATTTATTGTCCCGATAGCATTGATGCTGACAGCTGGTATAACTATTCAATTTCTCCAGCAGATAGAGTAAAGACACATAATGGATATGAAAATACTATTCTGAATGACGTTATAGAATTTGCAAAATATGAAACCGGCTGGAATAAAGTCGGAGTTGCTGGTTGCAGTTTTGGCGGTTACCACGCTGCAAATTTAGCTTTCAGACATCCTGACAAAGTTGAATATCTGCTCTCTCTTGGCGGTTCATTCGATATTAAACAGTTCATTATGGGCTATTACGATGATAACTGTTATTTCAATAATCCACCTGATTACCTTGCAAATCTGAAAGATATGTGGTACATAAATAGATTTAAAGAAATGGGAATAGTTCTTGGAACTGGTGAATGGGATATTTGTTTACAAGAAAATATACGGTTGTCAAATCTACTTAAAAATCTTGGTGTTGACCACTGGCTTGATATAAGAAAAGGAACTGGACACGATTGGCCCTGGTGGCGGGAAATGATGCCATTCTATCTGTCAAAGCTTTTAACATAAAATTTTATTTTACTATTAGGAAGGAAAGTGCTATGAAAAAAATTGGAATTCTATTTGGCCAGGAAAATACATTTCCACAAGCTTTTGTGGATAGAGTAAATTCAAAAAAGGAGAAAGGCATTACTGCAGAACTCTTAAAATTGAACAAAGTCATTCAAGGGGAAGCATCGGACTACTCAGTAATTATTGATAGAATATCTCAGGATGTTCCTTTCTATCGGGCATACTTAAAAAATGTTGCTATTACTGGAACGGCTGTAATTAATAATCCTTTCTGGTGGACAGCAGATGATAAATTTTTTAATAATGCTCTTGCAACAAAAATTGATGTGGCGGTTCCCAAAACTGTAATATTACCCTCTAAAGACCACCCGACAGATACAAACCAATTTTCATTTCGTAATCTTGAGTATCCCTTGGATTGGGAAGGAATTTTCAATTATGTTGGCTTTCCTGCTTACTTTAAACCATTTGCAGGCGGTGGCTGGAAACATGTTTATCGTGTTACAAATGCGGAAGAATTTTTCAAAGCATACAATGAAACAGGTCAACTGGTAATGATGTTGCAGGAAGAAATAGATTTTACAGATTATTTCAGATGTTACTGCCTTGATAGAAAAAATGTTCATATAATGCAATACGATCCAAGACAACCACATCATTTAAGATATGTAAAAGAATCTTTGCCAAAATCCAAAGAACTTCTTGCAAGAATTGAAAAAGATGTTATCAAATTAAATAAAGCTCTTGGCTATGATTTCAATACTGTAGAGATGGCTGTTCGTGATGGAATACCTTATGCAATTGATTTTTGTAATCCTGCTCCTGATGCCGACATTCATTCTGTAGGTGAAGAAAATTTTGTATGGATTGTAGAGAACGCCGCTAATATGGCAATCAGAAGAGCCCTGATTCACAAACCCGGGAAAAATAATCTTACCTGGGGAGAATTCATTATATCTTCTGTAAAAGATTTTTCTAAATAATTGGAATTGATTATGAAATCAAAAGAAAAATTCACTCTTGGCATAGAAGAAGAATTCCAGATTGTTGATCCTGAAACTAGGGATTTACGTTCACACATTGAACAAATTCTTGAAGACGGAAAAATGATTTTGAAAGAAAGCATTAAACCCGAAATGCATCAATCTGTCGTGGAAATGGGTACTGACATTTGCAAGGACATTAAACAAGCAAAGAAAGAAGTATTTAAACTAAGAAGCGACCTTGCAAAACTTGCACGAAAAAATGGTTTAAGAATAGCCGCAGCAGGGACTCATCCGTTTTCACACTGGAAAGATCAACGCATTACTGAAAACCCTAGATATAAACAGGTTGTAGATGACATGCAGCAAGTTGCAAGAGCAAATTTAATTTTTGGTTTGCATGTTCACGTTGGAATTGATGACCGCGAAAAGGCAGTTCAGCTTATGAATGAAGCACGATATTTTCTTCCACATATTTTTGCTCTTTCCACAAATTCTCCTTTCTGGATTGGCAGAAATACTGGTTTTAAATCGTACCGTGTAAAAGTATTCGATCGCTTTCCAAGAACAGGAATTCCAGATTATTTTTCCAGTGTTGCAGAATATGACAACTTCATTAATCTTCTCATAAAAACAGGCTGCATAGACAATGCAAAAAAAATTTGGTGGGATATCAGAATGCATCCATTTTTTAATACGCTCGAATTTCGTATCTGCGATATTCCAATGAGAGCAGAAGAAACAATTGCTATCGCTGCATTAATTCAGGCGGTTATTGCGAAGCTTTACAGACTAATAACTCAAAATCTTGGATTCAGACTTTACTCACGAGCTTTAATCGCAGAGAACAAGTGGCGAGCTTGTCGTTATGGAATAGATGGAAAACTTATTGACTTTGGCAAACAATCAGAAATTCCTTGCAGAGATTTAATTTGTGAATTACTTGATTTTGTTGATGAAGTAGTTGATGAACTAGATTCCCGCGACGAAATCAATTACATCAGAAAAATGCTTAAACAAGGAACCGGAGCCGACAGACAAATTGCTGTTTGGGAACAGTCTGGAGATGTTAAAAAAGTTGTTGATTTAATTATTGAAGAAACTGAAATGGGTTTAGAAATATAACAGCATAAGAGGAAGCTTGAAACAAAACGAAATAAAAGTAGCAATTTTAGATTTATATAACGGTGAAGAGAATCAAGGAATAAGATGTATAAAGGATATTCTAAACGAAATTGATTGTAAAATCGACGACGTTAATCTTAAATATGATTTATTTGACATCCGTTCAAAATTTGAAATACCCGGAACTGATTATCACATTTATATTTCTTCAGGTGGTCCTGGAAGCCCATGGGATGGATTAAATTCAACTTGGGAAGAAAAATATTTTAAATTGGTTGATGAATTATTTAACCACAATAAAAACTCGCAAGACAAAAAATATATATTTTTCATTTGTCATTCTTTTCAACTGATGTGTCGTTTCTTTAAACTTGGAGAAGTTACAAAACGGCACAGTAAATCGTTTGGTATTCACCATGTTAATAAAACTGCTGATGGATTCTTGGAGCCAATTTTTGAAGGATTACCGGAACAATTTTATATTGCGGATTTCCGCGAATGGCAGGTTATCCGTCCTGATATGAAAGTATGTGAACAACTTGGTGCAAAAATTTTATGTCTGGAAAAAGAACGTCCTCACACTTCTTTTGAAAGAGCATTGATGGCAATAAGAATTTCAGATGAAATTATTGGAACGCAATTTCACCCAGAAGCCGATCCGGCAAGTATGTATTATCATTTCCGTAAACCCGACAGAAAGGAATTTGTAATAAATAAATACGGTGAAGCAAAATACCGTGAAATGCTTGAACACCTGCAAAAACCCGAGAGTATTTTATTAACCCACAATACTGTTCTTCCCAAATTTATAACTAATGCAATAAATAAAATAAATTATGATTAAAGGATTACGAGAAAAATTCAACAAAAATTTCACAGAAGAGAAATATAATAATTATGTTAGCGAACTTAACAGTATATTAAAATTTCCGGTCGATTTCAGATTAAGCGAAACCCCTCTCTTTCTGACAGACAAATTTACAAATAAACTTATTAAAGCCTCTAATGAAATTCTTTTACAAATTATATCCACTAACTTTGCTAAACACAATTTGAATTCTGTTCCAGAAGGTCTTTCAGTTTATGGAGACGATTCTCACCCAACTTTTTTACAAATAGATTTTGCAATTGCAGTTAATGAACAAAATGAAATCATTCCACAACTAATTGAACTTCAGGGCTTTCCTTCTCTTTATGCATTTCAGGTTTTTCAAAATAGATTAATAAAAAAGCATTTTGATATTCCACCCCACTTTACGCCCTATTTTAATGGCTTAAACGAAGAATCTTATATTAAACTTTTTAGAAAAACACTTTTAGAAAACTCCGCACCTGAAAATGTTATCCTCCTTGAAATTGAACCAGAGAAGCAGAAAACAAGAATTGATTTTGCAGCAACAGAATATTTAACAGGTATAAAAACAGTTTGTCTGACAAAAATCAGCAGAAAGCAAAATAAACTTTATTATAATGATGATGGAAAAGAAATTTTAATTGAACGAATTTATAACAGAGTTATTTTCGATGAACTTCAGAGAAAACAAATTGAGTTAAATTTTAATTTATTTGATGAGATTGATGTTAAGTGGGTGGGTCATCCCAACTGGTTTTTTAAAATAAGCAAACATTCTCTTCCATTCCTAACAGGCAAATATGTACCTGAATGCCATTTGCTGGATGATATCAAAGAACTTCCTTTAGAATTGAATCAATTTGTATTAAAGCCATTATACTCATTTGCTGGACTTGGTGTTGATATTCACCCAACTATTGAAAAGCTTAATTCAATTAAAAATAAGTCGCACTATCTTTTGCAGAAAAAAGTAAAATATGCTCCTGTTGTTGAAACTCCGGATGGATTTTCTAAGTGTGAGATAAGAATGATGTTTATTTGGAAAGATAAACCTTTGCTTGTAAATAATCTTGTAAGAATGAGCAAAGGTGAAATGATGGGAGTGGATTTTAATAAAAACAAGACTTGGATTGGCTCAAGTCTTGCTTTGCATCCAGAAAATTTTTAACAAAAAGATTCCTTTCATTTTTATATTTTACTTATAGTTTTCTTTTAATTTATAATTTTCTTAATAATGTTAAAGTAAGTCAGCTTAATTATGTTAAACTCAGTTACATATAATTTCCACGTTTCAAAAGATTCAAGAAATAAATTTTCTTTTGATGATAATTTATTTTCGATTAGGGGCGATTTAATTATTGCCAACTTTAAGATTGCAAGAGAACTTTCTCAAAAAATAAATCAAAAAAGAGCAGAAGAAAAATCAGACCTTTATACTACAGCTGGGCAAATAAATGCGCTTGGATTGATGCACGAAATCTTTCACTTTGTCATTCGGCATTATGAAGAAAAAGAAAATCCCGGTGTGTTTGAAAGAAGCATATTACACTTCAAAAAAAATATAGGAGAAAATAACCTTGATCATCTCCTGCTGAATTTTGTAAACCAATTTCCGCCTCTTTCTGTTTATAAGAAAGAAGTTACCCCTTTGGATTATATTCAACAAAGCACAGAAGACAAATCGAACAAAGAAATTATTATTGAAGAATTAATTCTCTTGCATCTCGAAAATATTAATTATCCATTCAGAGCACTAAAAGAATTCTTTAACGATGAGGACTTAAATACAACAACTGCTTATAAAAATTTTCTGGCTGAAGCAGATAAATTTTTTAAAACTGAAAAACCTCTTAGCCTTGAAGGACTGCCTTTAATTGATGCTCTTAAGAAACCTATTATGACAAACATTAATAGTATTGATGGGCAGTTGAATTACTTAAAAACCAAATGGAAAATCATTCTTGATGATAAATTTTTAACAAGATTATTAAGTGGTACAGATTTAATAAAAGAAGATGCAAAACTTTTTATTCAACACGGAACAACTGGAACACCACCAGTACCCGAGTATAAAATTCTTACAAAAGAAGAAATTGAAAAATTAAAACAAGAAAAAGGCGGTTATTCTAAAACCGATTACCATTACGAATATGAACACTTTACTGCCGATACCGCATGGATGCCCAATGTTGTAATGATAGCAAAAAATACTTTTGTATGGCTTGATCAATTATCTAAAAATTATCAGAGAGAAATAAAAAGACTTGATCAAATTCCAGACGAAGAATTAGATAAATTACAAAGATGGAATTTTACTGCTTTATGGCTAATTGGACTTTGGGAAAGAAGTTTTGCATCTAAAAAAATAAAACAATTTTGTGGTAATCCCGATGCAACTGCATCAGCATATTCTTTATTCGATTATGAAATATCACATGAACTGGGCGGAGAAGACGCCTTTCAGAATCTTAAATACAGATGCGCGATTCGAGGAATTCGTCTTGCAAGCGATATGGTGCCAAACCATACCGGAATTTTTTCCAGATGGATTCTTGATAATCCTGATTTTTTTATTCAAACCACTTACCCGCCTTATCCCGTTTATAGTTTTACTGGTCCCGATTTATCCGATGATTCTCGGTATCAAATAAGAATTGAAGATCGTTACTACACAAAACAAGATGCCGCTGTTGTTTTTCAATTGGTTGAAAATAATACAGGAAGAATAAGATATATTTATCATGGCAATGATGGAACGAACATGCCCTGGAATGATACAGCTCAACTTAATTTACTGCGTGAAGATGTACGCGAATCTCTGATACAAAAAATATTACATGTTGCAAAAAAAACTTCTATTATTAGATTCGATGCCGCAATGACATTAACAAAACTTCATTATTCGCGGTTGTGGTTTCCAGCTCCCGGCTTAGGTGGAGCAATTCCTTCTCGTTCAGATTTTTCCATTCCTGCAGAAGAATTCAACCGTAATATGCCAAAAGAATTCTGGAGAGAAGTTGTTGATAGAATAAATTCAGAATTACCAAATACTTTATTGCTTGCCGAAGCTTTCTGGTTACTTGAAGGTTATTTTGTAAGAACACTTGGAATGCATAGAGTTTACAACAGTGCTTTCATGCATATGTTCATGAAAGAGGAGAATGATAAATACAGAAAGCTGATTAAGAATACGATTGAATTTAATCCTGAAATTCTTAAACGCTACGTAAATTTTATGAGCAACCCCGATGAAGAAACCGCCATTAATCAGTTTGGAAAAGGCGATAAATATTTTGGTATAGCGGTAATGATGGTTACTCTTCCAGGTCTACCAATGTTTGCTCATGGACAAATTGAAGGTTTTACTGAAAAATACGGAATGGAATATCAGCGAGCTTATTATAATGAATTTGTTGACGAATATCTTGTGAAAAGACATGAAGAAGAAGTTTTTCCTTTATTACAGAAAAGATATTTATTCAGTCAGGTAAACAACTTTGAACTTTATGATTTCATTAACGATGATGGCAATCTTAACGAAAATGTTTTTGCCTTCTCTAATATGTTTAATGAAGAAAGAGTTTTGGTCATTTACAATAACTCTTACGAACAAACTCAAGGAAGAATTAAATTTACTTCTGGTAAAGTTGTATCTTATGATAATGAAGGACAACCACTTGAGATTAAAAATAAAACTTTGACTGATGCATTAAAACTTAAACATAATGACGATCATTATTATATTTTCAGAGAACACAAATCAAAACTCGAATATATTCGTAAAGCAAAAAATATTTTTGATGATGGTTTGTGGTTTAGCCTTAATGGATATCAATACAATTTATTTTTGGATTTCAGAGAAGTTTTTGATAGAGACGGAAAATATTCTCGTATTTACAAATTTTTAGAAGGCAAAGGAGTTCCTTCTGTAGATGAAGCAATTCGAGAACTTGCTCTTATGCCTTTGCACGAATCAATTACTGAATTATTTAATAGAAACATTATTAATGAGCTTAAATTATTTGCAGGGTTTGATTCGTCTGAATCCATCACTAATGAGTTGTCAAATTATTCAAAGTCAAAACTTATTTCTGTTATTTCTGAATTAAAATCTTATAGCAATGTCCCTTTAAGTGAAGATGAGATAATTTCAAAAGTTGTTGAAGACTTAAAAACAATTAAGGACTTGCACCTGTTCATTAGCAAACTTTCGAAGGATAAATTGACTAAGGTTCATGATAAAATTAAGTCAAGATTAATTTTTAATGATCCGGCAAAGGGTGAAACATATAAAGATATTTTTATAATCTATTTAGTAATAAGAAGATTACTAATTGCTTTACAATTTGCAACTAATGAAAATGCAACCAAGTTCTATGATTCTTTATTACTGCATAAACCTATTTGGCAAAGTTTACTAAGACTTGGAGATGATTATTCGTTAATCAAACTTGAGTACGATTTGCTAAAAGTACTTGCTTCATCAGAGGGAATTTTTCCGGGCAGAAAATTTACTCTTTCAATACTGAATGGAAAAACAAAAGAAAAATCAGTATCAAGTATATCAGAGTTGCATCCTGTCAATGTCTTTTTAAAGCATCCTGATGTAAGAAGTTTTATTGGTTATAATGTTTATAACAACATTGAATATTACAGCAAAGAAAAATTTGAATTACTTTTAAACTGGAACTTAACTTTTGAATTAATCAGAAGGATAGAACATCTCCAGAGGCAAAGAATAAAAAAACCTTCTGCTGATAAAACCACAGAAAAAACTTTCAAAAATACAGTTGAAGCTCTATTAAATTATATTGAAGGAATCGAAAAACTTTCAAATGAAACTAATTTTCATTTTAATGAACTTGTAAATGGTTGGTATGGTATAAAAAATCAATCTAAAATAGTGCCAGAATAAAGAATAGATTTTTAAAAAATGCAAAAAAAAGTTTGATTGAAATCAGAAAAGTTTATAAGTTTGCAGTGAGTTAATTGTCAGAATTAATTTAATTCGCACGAAAATATTAAATAAATATATTCGAACTGAATTATAAAAATATGCTTATAAGAATTTACTCTAAATAAATTAAGATTAAGCATTAGCTATTTTTGAACAACATAACAAAGTTCATTATTTTCAACAAATTAATTTCAATACTAATAAGGAGTATATATGAAATATACAAAACTGCTTTCTTTCCTCTTCCTGTTTGCATTGATATCTTTTACTTTGCAAGCACAAACCTCAATGGAACGCGCTCCATACATAGATACAAAATTTGAACAAACACCACCATCAGATTTGTATCCTAACAGTGTTGCTTATGCACACAATGTTTATGGAACAACCATTCCTACAGGTTTATTCAGATTCTACTTAAATAACACCACCATGACTTCAATCAGCAATTTTACTGGTACTGATTTCTGCTCTGGTGCTGCTTGGGCTAGTAATGGTCTGCTTTATGGAACTGGCTACACTGCTTCACCTCCAAGTCAAATTTTCACAATCGATACCACAACCGGCAACAGAACAGTTATCGGTCCTATGACTGGTGCTCTTGGAAGCTGCACAGGTCTTGCTTTTGACTGGACTACAAATACAATGTATGCTACAACATATTCGACCAACACATACCTCTGGACAGTAAATTTAACTACCGGTGCTGTTACTCAAGTAGGAACTGGCACAATTACTGGTTTAGTAATTGATATTGCTTGCGATCCTACAGGTCAATTATATGGAGTTGAAATTTCTACAGATAATTTAATTTCAATTGATAAAACAACAGGTGTTGCAACTACAATTGGTCCTCTTGGTTTAGCAGCAAACTACGCTCAAGGTATGAGCTGCGACCAGACTGATGGAACATTATACTGGGCATCCTATGGAACAACTGGTGAATTAAGATCAATTAATAAAACAACCGGTACATCAACTGTAATTGGAACATTTGGAGTTGAAGTTGACGGATTTGCTATTCCTGGTGGTCCTGGTCCAAATGTTACTCATACAAAACTTCCTAACACTGAAAATTTAACCGGTCCTTATGTTGTTAATGCTGTTGTTACTCCACTTTCTGGTTCAACAATTGCATCAGTTAAGATTTACTGGTCAAGAAACAATACAACTTTAACAGACTCTGTTACAATGACAAACCCAAGCGGCAATAACTGGACAGGCAACATACCTGGGAATGGTGCTGCGGCTCTTTATCGTTATAAGATAGTTGCAAAGGACAATCTTGGTAGAGTAGGTCAAACTGCTGTATTAGAATTTAACGCCGCTGTTGATAACCAAAAACCGGTTATTACACATGTACCTTTAACAGACTGCCCAATCTCTGCTTGGCCAAAATTAATTTCTGCTACAGTAACTGATAATATTGGTATTGACTCTGTCTGGGTAAAATGGTATAAGAATACACCAACAACAATTAAACATGTTAAATTACTTCCTCAAGGAAGCGATGTTTATCAGGCATTGTTTAATTCTTCTCAATCTGAAGTTGCTTTGAATGATTCTATCTTCTATAGAATATTTGCAAAGGATAATTCAACTGCTCACAATACCGATTCTACTGCATTGATGAAATTCAAATTTGTTCCTATTGTTACTGTTGAACTTGGTAACGGAACTACTTCTTGTAACTTCCCATTCACTACTTACTGGATGGATGGAAGAACTGATATGTTATTCCTTGCAAGTGAAATTTTAGCTGGCGGCGGTGGTGCTGGTTATGTTACTCATATTGGATTTAACGTTATTACAGCAGATCCAGGATTAATGAACGGATTTACAATTAATTTGCAAAACACAACAGCAACAACTTTATCCGGTTTCGTTTCTACAGGTTGGACAGTTGGTTATAGCGGAACCTATACTGTTCCTGGTACAGGTTGGCAAATGATTCAACTTCAAACTCCATTCTTCTATAATGGAACTGATAACTTGTTAATTGAAGTTTGCTACAATAACAGTGCTTACACTCAATATTCACCTGTTTATTCTACTCCTGGTGCTTTAGATAAAGTATGGGGCAGATATGGTGACTTATCTACTGGTAATGGCTGCGTTGATGCTTTCTCTTTAACAACTGCTCCTACCGGCAGACCTAATACAAAAGTTACTCTTAACTTAGCTCCTCCTGTAGAATTAACTGCTTTCTCTTCTGTTGTTGATCAGAATAATGTTACTTTGAACTGGACAACCGCTACTGAAAAGAACAACCGTGGTTTCCAGATTGAAAGAAAATCTGAAAACGGTAAATTTGAAGCTATCGGATTTGTTAATGGTAATGGCACAAGCACTAACTTACACAACTATTCTTTTGTAGATAGAAGTGTTGGTGTTGGTACATATTACTACAGATTGAAACAAGTTGATTTCAACGGTACTTTTGAATACTTCAATGCTATTCAGGTTGATGTTAATTCTCCTGTTGAATTCTTCTTAGGTCAAAACTATCCTAACCCATTCAATCCTTCTACTACTATTAAATTTGGTCTTGCTGCCGATTCTAAAGTTATGTTAAGGATTTTTGATGTTACTGGTCAGGAAGTTATGACTTTAATTAACAAAGATATGAAAGCTGGTCATCACGAAGTTAGCTTTAATGCTTCTAAATTAAACAGCGGTGTTTATTTCTATAAACTTGAAGCTGGTAGTTTCTCTTCAATTAAGAAGATGATGTTAATTAAATAATTTATATGTATCTTTAATCTATTGCAGGAAAGCCATCTGAATAAGATGGCTTTCTTGTTTTTCCCTTCATCTTTTTTGTTCTTTTCTGTTTCCTTTGCTTTTTTCTCTATTTTTAGGCTTTTTCCCTTTTTTCTATTAATTTTATCCTTTTCGCAAAGAACTATTTCCTTTTCGCAAAGAACTATTTCGCTTTCGTAAAGGACTATTTTGCTTTCGCAAAGGACTATTTCGCTTTCGCAAAGAACTATTTCGCTTTCGTAAAGGACTATTTCGCTTTCGTAAAGGACTATTTCGCTTTCGTAAAGGACTATTTCGCTTTCGCAAAGGACTATTTCGCTTTCGTAAAGGACTATTTC
>CAZHVS010000005.1:0-173751 GCA_964536015.1 uncultured Ignavibacteriaceae bacterium | reverse complement strand
AGGACTATTTTGCTTTCGTAAAGGACTATTTCGCTTTATATTTTTTGATAAAATGAAATAGTTCTTCGCATATTTTAATTAGTATTTTGCACATTCAAAAACGTTCGATTATTATTCGAATTAGTGCAATTTTTATTGCTTTTAAGTCAATTCTTATACATAAACATTCATTTTTTATGCAAATTTATTCTAATCTTCAAGGAAATAGTTTTCTTTTTATCGCTTATATTTTATGAATTGCCTCTTCAAATTTCACTGCAACCCTTATTCTGCAAATTATCTGGGAAGAATCTTTGCAGAACAATAAAAATCAACTTTATCCAAGCACATTTAATTGACATAGAAGATGCTGTTGATTTTAGCAATTAAGAACTATCTTTTCAACTAATAAAAATCGTCTTCATCAATCCGATTTAGCTTGCTTTCAAGATGATTGTGCTGTTAATTTTGCAGAGTATTTTTTAGATATTTCTTTCTGTTATATTGAACTAAAGTCAAAAAAAATTTTAATGATGCGTATTCAGTTAAATTATTTTTCAAAATTAATTCTACAAATAAAAATCCCCCAAATAATAAGGAGCACTTATGCCAAAATATAAAATTGCCTGGTTACCCGGAGACGGCATCGGAATAGAAGTACTTGAAGCCGCAAAAATAGTTTTAGATAAATTAAACCTTGATGCAGAATACATTCACGGAGATATTGGATGGGAGTTCTGGTGCAAAGAAGGTGATGCTTTTCCACAGCGAACAATTGATTTATTGAAAAGTGTAAACGCTGCAATGTTTGGAGCAATAACTTCCAAACCCGTTAAAGCAGCAGAAGCAGAGCTTGTTCCGGAACTTAAAGGAACCGGATTAATATATCGTTCGCCAATAGTTCGAATGAGACAGTTGTTCGACCTATACACTTGCTTAAGACCTTGCAAAGCATACCCGGGCAATCCGCTAAACTTTAAGGAAGATATTGACATAGTTGTTTTCAGAGAAAACACAGAAGATTTATATGCGGGAGTAGAGTTCAATCCTGTTCCTCAAGAGCTTGCCGATGTTCTTACAAAACTTTCTAAACCATTTTCTGCTTTTAACAAGCTTCCATTAAACCAATATGCAATATCAACAAAGATAAATACAAAGAAAGGTTCAGAAAGAATTATTCGTGCAGCGTTCGATTTTGCAAAACAATTTAACAGGAAGAAAGTTACAATTGTTCATAAGGCAAATGTAGTTCGTGCTACCGATGGTCTATTCCTTGAGATGGCAAAAGAAGTTGCAAAGGATTATCCGGGAATTCAAATGGACGATGCGAACATTGATGCTATGACAATGTGGCTGCTTAAAAATCCTTATAACTACGATGTTCTTGTTGCACCTAACCTTTATGGCGATATTATTTCCGACCTTTGTGCACAGATGGTTGGTGGATTGGGATTTGGATGTTCAGGTAACATTGGAAAAGAACTTGCAGTGTTTGAACCAACGCATGGTTCCGCTCCAAAATACTTTGGACAGTATAAGGTAAATCCTATTGCTACAATACTTGCCGCTAAAATGATGCTTGACTGGCTTGGTGAAAAAGAGATGGCTGCTAAATTAGAAAATGCAACCGCTGAAGTAATTAAGGAAGGAAAAGTAAGAACCTATGATATGGGCGGAAGCAATAAAACTCTTGAAATGGCTGATGCTATTGCAGCTAAACTTTAGTTGAGACCTATAACTTAGAAGTGAAGAATTTTATTTTATAAATTCTTCACTTCATTTAAAATGAAGAGATAAAAAATGAAAAACATAATTATACACGAAGTTGGAATGAGAGATGGACTTCAGGCAGAAACTGAAGTTGTTCCAACTGAACAAAAAGTAAATTGGATTAAACTACTTGCCAAAACCGGCGTTAACATAATACAGGTCGGCTCATTTGTTAACCCTAAAAGAATGCCTCAAATGGCTGATACAGATGAATTGTTCAACTATTTTTCTAAGACAGAAAATAAATTAAAAAATGTTATTCTTTCTGGACTGGTATTAAATGAAAAAGGTTTGGAACGCGGACTTGCCTGCGGTGTAGAAATGTTTTGTATGGGAGTTTCTGCAAGTGAGACGCATTCACAAAAAAACACAGGAATGTCAACTGCCGAAGCAACCGAACGAATTATTGCAATGGCAAAAAGCGCAAAAGATTCGGGAAAGAAAGTACAGGTTTCTGTTCAGTCTGCTTTTGGCTGCGGGTATGAAGGGAAAATTCCTGAAGAGAGAGTTTTAAATCTTGTACAAAAATTTTTAGAAAATGGCATACAAAATATTTCTCTTGCCGATACAGCAGGTCATGCAATTCCAGATCAGGTTGAAAGAATGTTTAATTCAATCTTTAACTTAAACCCTGATGTTGATTGTGTTTGTCATTTACACAACACGTACGGACTTGGTTTGGCTAATGCATATGCAGCATACAGAGCGGGAGTAAAATATTTTGAATCATCATTCGCAGGTCTTGGTGGATGTCCTTTTACAGCTGTTGCAGCCGGCAATGTTGCAACAGAAGATTTGGTTCATATGTTTCAAAAAATGAATTTGCGAAAAGATATTCAACTTGAAAAACTAATTTCAATTTCAAAAGAAGCAGCAGAGTATTTCAAGCGAGAACTTCCTGCAGTAATTTATAAAACAGGTGCAATTCCTGAAAAATAAATTAAAAACACTTTACATCAGACTTTTGAAATAAGAGTTATCGTTTTAACAATTAACTAAAGAAAAAATCGGAGAAGAAATGAAATTATTAGAAGGAATAAGAGTATTAGACTTAACCAATGTTTTAGCAGGACCATTTGCAACACTTCATCTTGCATTAGCAGGTGCAGAAGTAATAAAGATTGAAAATCCTGTTGATGGCGATTTAGCACGTAAACTTGGAATTGTAAATGAATATAACAAAAAATTAATGGGAACAAGTTTTCTTGCACAAAACGCAAATAAAAAATCATTAACATTAAATATGAAATTTGAAGAAGGAAAAGAAATCTTTCGCAAACTTGTAAAAGATTCTGACGTAGTTGTAGAGAACTTTCGTCCCGGTGTTATGAGCCGTTTAGGTTTTTCTTATGAAAAACTATGCGAGATAAATCCAAAAATTATTTATTGTGCAATTTCTGGATTCGGACAAACCGGTCCGGATGCATTTAAACCAGCTTATGATCAGATTATACAAGGTTTAAGCGGTGTAATGGCTGTAAATGGCGATGAAAGATTAAATCCCTTGCGTGCAGGTTTTCCTGTCTGCGATACTGTTGGCGGTGTAAATGCTGCATTTGCTATTATGGCGGCTTTATATTTTAGAGAAAGAACAGGACAAGGACAATTCATAGATATAGCTATGCTGGACTCAATAATGCCTTATATGGGCTGGGTTGCAGCAAATCTTTTAATTGGTGGACAACAACCTGTCTTGATGGGTAATGATAATTTCACTGCCGCTCCATCAGGAACATTTATTACAAAAGACGGATACATTAATATTGCTGCAAATAAACAAGAGCAGTGGCACGACCTGTGTGATGTACTTGGAGTTCAAGAATTAAAAGAAGACCCAAGATTTAAAGAAAGAGATACAAGAAAGAAAAACAGAAAAGAATTAACTCCAATTCTTGAAGAAAAATTAAAAGAAAAAGAAACAACTTTCTGGGTTGATGCATTAAATGCAAAAGGAATTCCATCGGGTGAAATTCTTTCATTAGAGGCTGCATTATCTCAGCCGCAGGTAAAACACAGAAAAACTTTTACAACAATTAACACTCCCGGAATTGGAGAAATTCCTTTGTTCAATTTAACAGCAAAATTCGATAAGACAACTGCAGATGTGGAAACTCCTCCCCCAACTCTTGGACAGCATACAGAAGAGTTACTTAAACATCTCGGCTACTCTGAACAGGAAGTAAAAACTTATAAAGAAAAAGGAATTATCTAAGTTATAGTTGAAATCAATTTTAAAATTTTTATTAATATACTAGGAGAAATAAATCTATGGGCATGACTGTAGTTGAAAAAATTCTGGCGAAAGCCACAGGACAGGCAACTGTAAAGGTTGGCGATGTTGTTGAACCAAAAGTTGATGTTGCAATGTCCCACGAAAATGCTGCACTTGTTATAAATCAATTTAACGAAGTGTACCAGGGAACTGGACTTAATCCCAAAGTTTGGGATCCATCTAAAATTGTTATAATTTTTGATCATCGTGTTCCTGCTGAAAGCAGTAAGACTGCTACAAATCAGAAAAAAATAAGAGAGTTTGTTGCTGCACAAGGTATTAATAAGTTTCATGATATTCGCGGTGATCAAGGAGGAATCTGTCATCAGATTCTACCTGAAAATGGCTATATTAAACCCGGTTATGTGGTTGTTGGAACAGATAGTCACACAACATCACACGGTGCACTTGGTTCATTCGCATTTGGAATTGGCGCTACTGAAATGGCTAGCGTTTGGACTCTTGGAACAGTATTAAATGTTGAAGTTCCATCTACAATTAAAGTTGTAATAAATGGAAAGCTTCCGGAATTAGTTTCACCAAAAGATATTATTCTTTATCTCATCGGAAAAATTTCTGCACAGGGTGCAAACTTTAAAGTTCTTGAATTTCATGGAGACACAATAAAAAATATGTCCACTTCAGGAAGACTTGTATTATGTAACATGTCAGTTGAAGCCGGTGCAACTTCAGGAATTGTTCCCGGAGACGAAGAGACAATTCGTTACTTACGTGAAGAAGCCGGAGTAAATGAACCTGTTGAACTTGTTAAACCTGACAATGATGCGGTTTATGAACAAATTATTAATATTAACGCTGAAGAACTTGTTCCTCAGATTGCTTGTCCACATACTGTTGACAATGTAAAACCAGTTGATAATGTAGCAGGCGTTAAAGTTAATCAAATAGTTATTGGTTCTTGCACAAATGGCAGACTTGATGATCTTGAAATTGCAGCCAATATTCTAAAAGGAAAAAAGGTTGCAGAAAATACACGAATGTTAATCTTCCCTGCTTCATGGAAAATTTATAAAGAAGCCATGAAAAAAGGATTTATTATGGACTTTATAAATGCCGGAGCTGTTGTAATGAATCCCGGTTGTGGATGCTGTCTTGGTGTTCACCAAGGGGCTTTAGGGGATAAAGAAGTTTCTCTATCAACAACAAATCGAAACTTTAAAGGAAGACAGGGAAATCCAAATGCAGATGTATATCTTTGTTCGCCGGCAGTTGCGGCAGCAAGCGCTGTAACAGGTGTAATTACTAATCCATTGAAAGGAGTAAATTAATATGACTGGAAAAGTTGTTTTAAAATTAGGTGATGATATTTCTACTGATGCTATTTATCCGGGTAGATTTATGGCGACTGTTCTGCCAACAGAAACACCTCAATACGCTTTTATGGATTACAAAGAATTCAATGCAAAATTAAATTCCAAACAAATTCCACCCGATAGCTTTGTTATTGCCGATAATAACTTTGGATGCGGCTCTTCAAGAGAACAAGCAGCATCAACATTGAATGGCTGGGGATTAATTGTTGTTGCAAAAAATTTTGCAAGAATATTTTTACAGAACTCAATTAATCTTGGTTTGAGAACTGTTATCTGTCCCGAAATTGAAGCCAACGAAGGTGATGAACTTGAATTAACAGATAATGAACTAATTAATAAAACCACTGGAAAAAGATTTAAGATTGAACCTTTACCAAAAGCACGTCAAGCAATAATTGATGCTGGTGGTTTGGTAGCTTATACACGAAAACTATTACTTGAAAAATCAGGTAAGAAATAATTAATATTCAGAAGCAGGGAACAAAATTTCCTGCTTCTTTTTAAATTGTATTTATGTTGCCTTTATTGCTATTAAACTCAAATCATCTTCAAATTTTTGATTTGTAAAGTTTAAAATCTTTTCTTTAAAGTTCTGAAGAAATTCATTTCCCGCTTCAACTGCTTCCACTAATTTTAGAAGATTATTTGTGCCCAGAGATTCCCCCGATAGGTTTCTTGATTCAATTATTCCGTCAGTAAATAAAAGAATCATGTCTCCTTTATTGGAGATTAAACTTATATCTTCAAATAAACCATCTGGTGAAAAACCCAGCAACATACCGTTCGATTGAATTAATTCCGCCTGGTTTGTATCTGCTTTTTTTAATACAATTGGAAGATCACCAGCCCCAGCATATTTAATTGTATTCGTTTTATTATTTAGAACTATTATTGAAAGCGTTGCAAAGACTTCAGAGATTCGGGAATCCTGGTAAATTGAATTATTAACCTGTTCCAAAATTAGTTTTGGAGAATATTCTTTTATATTTTGAAGTGCAACTCTTATTGCACTTCGAACATAACCAGCATATGCTACGGCAAAGTACCACGCACCCCATTTTTTCCCCATTACATCACCAAGCACAACCACTAATTGTTCATCATCAATTTTAAAGTAATCAATAAAATCACCACCCGGAATGCCTTTAAATGGAATATGCCAGTGTTTAATATCGAATCCTTTAAAATTCGGAAAATCGTCTGGAACAACTTTCACCCGCATATTATCAGCGGCTTTGTGAATCTCTGAAAAGACTTTTTGTCTTTCTTTGCGAAGACTTTTAATTATTGCGGATACTTTTGCAACAACAACTCTTGGCCCAGCTGTTTTTAATACATAATCAGTAATTCCCAAATCATAGCCTTGAAGAATGTCGTCTTCACCACCTTTTGCAGTTAAAAATAAAAATGGGATAGACCTCAGTTCCGGGTCTGTTAATAGCATTCTCCTAAATTCAAAACCATCAACTTCAGGCATCATTATATCAGAAATAATTATATCCGGTTGATACGATTTTGCTAGCTGAAAACCATCGTTTACATTATGAGCAATGTTACATTCAAAACCAGCTTTGGATAAATTATATTGAAACAATTTTGCCAAAGAGATGTCATCATCTACTAAAAGAATTTTGTCTACATCTTCTTTCTCAGTTCTTTCTACTTGCCGTTTTGAACCATAGGCACGATAGATTTCTGATCTTCTTATTAGTGCTTGAATTTTTAGTAAAAGCTCCTGTACATCAAAAGGTTTGGAAATTAAATCATCTCCACCAACAGCAAGGGCTTTTTCTTTATCTTCTAAACTGCCTTTAGCGGTAACAAAAATAAAAGGAAGAGTTCTATGTTGTTCTGATTCACGGACTTTCTGGCAAAATGTAAAGCCATCCATTCCATCCATATTTACATCACAAAGTACCAAATCAACTTTCTGTTCCTCAAGCAAAATAGAAGCTTCTTCAGAACCTCCCGCTTCAATTACAGAATAGTCTTTCTTCTTAAGGTGAAAAGAGATTAATTTTCTTATAGTTAAATCATCATCAATGACAAGGATATTTTTTTTGTCTTCGGCAATCATTGGCTTGCTTAAATTTTTCTTCCAAAACTTTCAATAGCTTCTTGTTTGCTTGGATAAGCTTCAAAAACTCTGTGCATTCGTGTTAATTCAAACATTGAATGAACAGAAGGTTGAAACCCAACAAGCTTCATATCACCACCAAGTGCTGTTATCTTTTTTAATGATACGACAAGTGCTCCCAAAAAAGTGGAATCAATAAATTCACATTCGCTTAAATCCACAATTAATTTTCGAGCTCCCAGTTCAATATCTTCTGTAAGAGTTTTTTTGAAAAGTTCAGCTTCTTTCAAAGTAGCCCTGCTTAGATTTACAACTTCAACTACTACATCACCGAAATTTTCTTTATTAAAATCCATGATTATACTCCTTATTAATTTTCAAATTCTTTACTGTTTACTTTGTATTTTTCCATCAAACGATAAATAGTGGCTCTACCGAGTTTTAGTTTACGTGCTGCTTCAAGAATATTGCCTTTTGTTACTTTAAGGGCATGCCTGATAGCTTCTTCTTTTATTTTTTCAAACGGAATTATATTTTCATCGACAAACAAAGAGCCTGTCATTTCAATTTTCTTTGATGTATCAAGTGCTTTAATATGCAAAGGAAAATCCTCAACATCAATATAATTACCATCGGTAATAATTACACATCGTTCAATTGTATTTTCTAACTCGCGGACATTTCCAGGCCAGTCATATTCATAAATCAGTTTAAGAGCTTTCTTGGTAAAGCCTTTTAAACTTTTATTCAATTTTAAATTGCATGTCTCAAGAAAATGTTCAGCAAGAACAAGAATGTCTCCTTTCCTAACACGCAATGGCGGAACATTAATAGGAAAGGAATTTAACCTATAAAATAAATCTTCTCGGAATTCTTTTTGCTCCACAGCTTTTTTAAGATCGCGATTTGTGGCTGAAATAATTCTTACATCTGATTTTATTAATTCATTTCCACCAACTCTTTCAAAAGTCTTTTCTTGAATGACCCTTAATAACTTTGCCTGCAATGTCATTTCCATATCACCAATTTCATCCAAGAAAATAGTGCCTTCGTTTGCAACTTCAAATTTTCCAAGTTTACGCTGATATGCTCCGGTAAATGATCCTTTTTCATGTCCAAACAATTCACTTTCAAGCAATTCTCTTGGTATAGATGCACAATTAACTACTACAAACGGTTTATCTTTTCTTATGCCGTTATAATGAATTGCTCTTGCAATTAATTCTTTTCCAGTACCACTCTCTCCATAAATTAAAACAGTTATATCATTATTAAGAACTTTGTTAACAAGTTTAAACACATCCTGCATTTTTCCATCAGCGGAAATTATATTTTCAAAGCTATATTCTCGTTTCGCACTTTCTTTTAAGTTTTGAATTTCTTTTAACAGATCATAATTTTTTAATGCATTTTTTATAGTTGGCTCAAGTTTTTGAATATCAATTGGCTTTGGGAAATAATCAAATGCCCCCAACTTTAAAGCTTCAAGAGCTACTTCAATTCTTCCCTGTGCCGAGAGCATAATCACCGGTAGATTTTCATCAAATTGTTTTATCTGCTTTAAAACTTCAACTCCGTTTAACCCGGGAAGCATTATATCAAGTAAGACAAGACTAGGTCTTGAAGATAGTTTTTTCAGAACATCTTCACCGTTCTCAAAAACTTCAACCGGATAATTCCATTTATCGCGAACCCAATATGTTAATAATTTGGAAATAGACGGTTCATCATCAACAATAAAAACTAATTTATTCAAATCCCACCTTCATCTTTAAAATATACTTTTGGAAATTTAATAATTACAGTTGTTCCCCGATTAACATCACTTTTAATATTAATCAATCCTTTATGTAAATCAACAATCTGTTTAGCTATGGATAAACCCAAACCTGTTCCTTGCGTTTCTGTATTTGGTCTTTCAACACGATAAAATTTCTGATAAATAAAAGGCAAATCCTTCTGTGGAATTCCAACCCCGGTATCACTAATAATTATTTCAACTTCTTTATACAAACTTTGCACAAATACTGTAATCCGTCCATCTTTCTTATTAAACTTAATAGCATTATCAAGAATGTTTTCAAAAACCTGTTTAATTCTTTCTTCATCTGCAAAAATAATAATTTCATCATCAGATATATCTACTGACAGAAAAATATTTTTTTCTTTTATTCGTTGCGATATTTGTGTTAGAACATTTTGTATAACCTTTATAAGGTTAAATTTTTGTTTATTGAGTACTATTTTCCCGCTTTCAATTTTCGATACATCGAGTACATCATTAATTAGTTTTGCCAATCTTTTAGCTTCAGAAAGAATTATAGCATTAAATTCTTTTTTTGTTGAATCAGGTAAATGAGGGTCTGAATCTATTGTTTCTGCAAATCCGATAATCGATGCAAGCGGAGTTCTGAATTCGTGCGAGATGCTAGAAACAAATTCATTTTTTAGTCTATTTAATTCTTCAAGTACAGATATTCTTTGTTTTGCCCTGTCTCTTTCAATTGCTACAAGACGATTTGCTTCTATAAGCTTATTATTTAATTCGGAAAGTTTGTTGTTATATATTTTTCTTGTGGTAATGTCTCGACCAATTCCTACAACGGATTCCAATTTATCGTTTTCAAAATTTGAACGGGCATTTATTTCGAAAACAATACTTTTCCCATATTTCGTTTTTAAAACTGCTTCAAAATTAATTACTGAATTAACTTTTAATAATTCCCTGAACGATCTTGCAACATTAGGCTTATCTGTTTCATCAATAATATATAGAAAATGTTTATTAAGAAGTTCCTCCGGGATATATTCCAGTAAGATAGCCCCGCTTTTATTTACAAAGCTGATATTTCCTTTGCTATCAAGAACAAAAATAAAATCATCAAGTGTTTCAAGAATTGCACGAAAACGTTCTGCAGATTTTATAACTTCTTTCTGTCTGCATTCTTCAACAAATAAATAATTAAGAATTTTATTAAAATTATTCAGATTTGACAATGCAGGTTTAGTTCTTTTTTTCTTTTTATTTAATAGTATCAATCTGAATGATTCACAAGTTTTGTTAGATGAGAAATTAATTGTATGAATAAACTCATATTCTTTTCCTTCAAGCACAATTAATTCTTTCTTCTTTTGGCAAGAAATCCCGCATAAATTATTTCTTTCATCATCTGAAATCTTAATATCTACGGACATAGATACGACTTGATAGACAGATGCTCTATCTCTCACAACAATTGCTAAGTCTGTATTTGTAGCAATAGATATTTGCTGCAATAATCTATTTAGTATTTCTTTCATCAAAACTTAATTTACTTTCATTCTAAAAATACAAATTTCACTTTAACTTTTTAATACAGTTTTGGAACAATTCCAACTATTTTATCGTTTACAATAAGTAAATAATTTTTTGTGATTTAAGTAATAATATTTGTTGCAATATTAACTAATTTATTTTTACATTTGAGTGTTATATTTATACAATTAATAAGATAAGTTTCAAACAACTTATAATTATCAATAAATTAAGGAGTACAAAATGAAAAAAATTCTTGCTGTTTTAGTAGCAGTTGTATTATTTGTTGGTTTTTCCAACGCTCAAACCAAGATGTATCTTGGTGTTGGAGGCGAAATTGCTCTTCCTATGGGAGATTTTGGTGATTACGCTGACATGGGCTTTGGTGGAACAGCAACATTTGAAATGTCTTTTATGCCAAAATTAAATGGCTATGCAAAAGTTGGCTATTTGATGTGGGGCGGAAAAGAATATTCTGCTGGAACTTATAAAATTACAACCGATTATTCTGCTATTCCGATACTTGTTGGAGCAAAATATTTCTTTGCCCCTGGTTTTTATGGTTTAGTTGAAACCGGTTTACATATGTTTACATTTTCAGCTGAGTCGCAATATACTATTGGCGGCACCACAGTAACATCTTCATCTGATGTCAGTGAAAGTAAATTTGGATTCGGTGTTGGTGCTGGATATGAATTACCTATCGGTACCAAAGCTATGCTTGATCTCAGTGCAAAATATCAGATGGTTGCTGATGATTTAAGTTATGTAGGAGCAAGAGTTGGAGTAAAATTCGGTTTGTAAAAACTAATTTCTTCAAGTTTTATAAAGGCTGTCTTTATTGGCAGCCTTTTTTGTTTTAAATTAATTAGTTGTTTCTTTTTGTAGAGCCTCATAATATTTTCTTATCAGCTCTTCATAATCCTTCTTATAGCCTTCATTAAAAATTTTATTTAACTCGTCTTTAAGATTATGTTTTTTGCTCACTCCAGTTTTTAACTCACCTGGAGAATTCCTTAAAACATTCTCGCCAGTATTGCTTTTCCTTTCTTTTTCAAAGTCTCTTTCATTAATCGATTTTTGCGCATCCAATAATTTCGATAATATTTTTTCCTGCTTTTGTACCAGTTCATCATTCAATTTTTCTGTTTTCATCGAAGTAACAACTTCTTCCATCTGTTTAACTATATCCTGCAAATTTGATGGAAACCTTTTTGATTCACCTGTTCTTCTTGCCTCCTCGTTTAATTGTTCAAGTGATTTTTTAATTAAATCCTGTTGCTGAGCCAATCTTTGTAATTGGGACTGTTCTTCTGGTGTAAGATTTCCTTGACCTTGTCCCTGCAATTTTTGAGTAAGATTATTTAAGCTCATTTGCTGCTGTGATAATTGTCCAAGTTGTTTCATTAAAGACATCATTCCTCCACCTTGCATTCCACCCTGGGACATTGCATCCATCATTTCCTTCATCAGTGTTGCAGCTTCATTGAGTGAGCCCATGGCTTCTCTCTGATTATTTGATGCCTGATTATTGTTGCGGTTTTGTAAATCATTTATTGCTTTTTCCATATCACCTAAAGCATCTCCTAACGCTTTTCCCATTTCAGGAGTAACTGCAAAAGTTTTCTGAGAAAGATTAGATAATTGTGATAATATCTTTTGAAGATTTCTCTTTAATTCATCCTGTTGCTTTGTGATTTCATTATTTCTTTTGCTTTGCAAATCATTTAAAGTCTGATTCTTTAAGTCCTCCTGTTTTTTTGAAAGATTTATTATCTCATTGAGAAGACGAAACATTTCTGTAAAAGTTTTCATTTGATTCTCCTGTTGCATTTTTTGTTGCATAGAAGAAAAATTTTGTTTCATCTTTTTCATATTCTTTGAGAGCTGTTTTTGCAGCTGTTGTGATTCCTGCTTTTTCATTTTTTGAATTTCACTTGAAGCGTCCTCCGATAATTTTTCATTGTCCTGTTTATCAAACTCTTCTTTAGAATTTTCCAAATCTTCATTTGGCATATCTTGTAAGTCTTTCATTTTATCGCTCAGCTCTTTTATCTCCTGAGTAAGTTTTTCCATCTCTTTAGAAATTTCGTCTTGCTGCTTTTGTAATGATTCCCTTTCTGTTTTATTTGACAAATCCGATTTTTCGGTCTCTTGCTGAAGCTCATTTTGCTTTAATTCAATCTGGTCTAATCTTTTAATTATCTCTTCCATTTTTTGTTCAACCTGTACTCGCTTTAAAAGATTAATAGTTCTTTCCAGGCTTTTCTTAAAAGTATCTTCATCAAGTTTCATATTTTGAAGTTGATTCTGAGTCAATTTTCTGTCCATTTTTTGCAAAACGTTTTGCATTTGCTCCATTGCTTTTTTCATTTCATCAGAACTCAATTCATTGAATAACTTCTGTAATTCAAGATACTTTTCAAGTGTTTCTGGTTTTAATAGATTGTTTTCCTGTAATTCCTGTTTGGCTTCGTTCAACTGTTTGTTAATTTCATCAACTTTGTTTTGAAGTTTTTCAAATTTATCCACAGCTTTTTGCAGCTTATCTTTTTCTTCCCAGTTAATATCCTTTTTATCACTCTTTAAATTCTGGTCAATTTTCTCAAGTTCTTTTTTCAACTCTTCAGCTTCTTTTAATGTTTTCAGCAAATCTTCTTCAACCTTTTTTTGCTTATCATCTGCATGCTGAAAAATTTCATCGAGGGATGGAATTCTGATAGTGAAATCAGCCGATTTAGATAACTTTGGCCCACTTACTATATCATTATCATAAATCTCTAAAAAGTAAGACACGACATCTTCCGTTGCCAAATCCATTGTTGACAAATTCCAGATATAGTTTATTTCTGCTTCCTTCAGATTTTTATTAATAGGAATTTCTAATGACTGATAATTTTTTTGTTCAGTTTCATACTTAGAACTTATCAGTTTATAATTTAGCACCAGTTTAGTAAAACCATAGTCATCAGAGATTTTTGTAAAGATTGGTAGTCTTTGATCTTCGCTTAAATTTACATTTTTATTCGGTGAAATAATTTCAATTGAAGGAAATTCATCAGGAAAAAGTTTGATTGAATAATTCACGGGTGATAGATTTTTATTACCATTTAAGTCTTCCATTATTATCGAATAACTTTTTTCTTTCACAGCAGTGAATTGTGTACTTGCTAAGTTAGAATTGATTTTAAGTTGTTGAATAGTGGAGTCTCTATATAACAAGTATGCCGTTTTTAATTCTTTACTTGAAACAACTGATAATTTTACATTACTTCCAATTATTGTATTGATATTCCCATTGTCCTTTTGTTCAACAATTGATATCCCTGTATATGAAGGTGGAAATATCTGCAAGCTCAAACTTTTAATTAAAGGTCGTTCAATTACGGTAATCTGAAATTCATCACTCTGCACACCATCGGCTTCCGCATAATATAAGATTGAAGAATTAACTTGTTCAAAATAAAACTTGAAGAATCCACTACTATCTTTTGTTAATTTCCTAATTTCATAATTCGTCAAAGTTTCATCTTTATAATAAAAATTTATATTAGAAACAGAAGCTTCTGTAACCTTAAGAAATATTGTTACTTTATCTCCCTTAGTAACACTTTTATTCCCGGGTTCTATTATGAAATAAAATTTTTGAGGAAGAACAAAATTCTGTTGATAATGTATTAACCTGTAAGACGCATACTGGAACGATGGGACAAAAAACAATAAGATAAATAATAAAGAAAATAGTATAGTAACTTTCAAAAACCTTCTGGATTTTTCAAAAGTTATTGCTGTTGTAAAATCAATATCTTTAATCCTGTTGTAAATGCTGAAAAAAGAAGCGCTTATTAATTGAGAGGAATAAATGTGTTCGTCGTTTATCGAAATTAATTGAAATACATTTTTTAATTCGTCCTTAATCTGCGGGAAATGATTTCCTATTCTTTCTGCAGAATTATAATAATCTCTTCTTCCCACAATTTCCTTTATCACCAGATAAGGATAAATAATATATCGAATAAATATTATAAACAAAACTAATGAAAGAAAATATACGATGCAGGTTTTAGTAATTGCATTAAAGTAGAAATATCCCTCAAGGAAGATGATAAACGACAGAACAAATAAAAAAACAATTGCAGCAATTTGAATAATGAATAGAGTATTGCTCATTATTTTTTTATTTTCAAACAAGTTTATCTTTGTTCGCATTTCATGGTAATATTTTGATTTCAATTCAGTCAAAATTACTTAAATATATTCTAATGAGTTAATGACCAGATAATTATATTCGCTCCAAATTTAAGAGCTTCTTCCCTTTTGGCTGGAGGATCATTATGAACCTCGGGATCTGCCCATCCATCACTTGGGTTAGATTCAAAAGTATAAAACACACATAGTCTTTTCCCCGAAAATATTCCAAATCCTTGCGGAGGATTTTCATCATGTTTATGCGTTTTAGGAGGACCTGAGGAAAAATCATAAAAACAATTGTACAAACCGTATGTAAAGGGAAGCTCGATAAATTCTTTATCATTGAACACTTTTTTCATTTCCCTACGCATCGCCTTATCTAAACCATAATCATCATCAATGTATAAAAAACCTCCCTGCTCAAGATATTTTCTCAGTTTTTCAGCTTCCTGTTGTGAAAAGAGCACATTACCATGACCAGTCATAAAAATAAACGGATAAGAAAATAATTCATCCGAAGATAGATCTACAAAGACATATTCTGGTTTGACTTTGATATTAGTATTCTTCTGAAGAAATTTTAATAAATTAACTTCTGCCGAAGGATCATTATACCAATCACCCCCACCGTTATACTTTAATCGTGCAATACGAAATTCACTTGTCTGAGCCATGGTATAAATACTGACAATAACCACGAATAACGATATTTTAAGATTATAATTTTTTATCATGCATCTGAAAATAAATTCTAACTTATAATATTAACAATCCTATTTTTCTTCTATACTATGAAGCTGCTCTTTCAATAATTTTCGTAGTGCTTTTGCCCAGACAACATATCCATTATCACTTAAGTGAAGTCCGTCAGTAGTATAAGCCTTATTCAAATTCCCATTATCATCAAGCAATAAAGAATGTAAATCGAAATAATTAACATTTCTTTTAATGGCTAAATTTTGAATATGATCATTAACTTTAAGTATTCTATCATTTGGCCTGTTTTCGATTTTATTAGTTGGCAAAATTGAAGTTAAAAATATTTTTGTCTGTGGAAGAGATGAAATCATTGAGATTATAATTTCATTTATTGTAGAAAGCAACTCTTCATCGGTTCTTTCAAGAGCAAAATCATTTGTACCAATTAACAAAAAAACTAAATCCGGATTATTTTGAATTACATCTGTCTCAATTCTTTTTAGTACTCCTGGTGAATTATCACCATAAATTCCCTTGTTTATTATGTAAAACTCAGGCAGCAATTTATTCACATCAAATGAATGCGTAATCGAATCACCGATTAAAATAATTTTTTGTTTCATTGAATTTGAAATTTTCTTTTTTTCACCCGAAATGTAGCCTTAATTAATTAACTTTTTAAGATAATGCTTTCATATTTTTTAATTATTTTTCGAGTGAGAATTATGCTACATCATTTAATAAAAGAATGAACGGAAATTACAAAATATTAATCTGCGATGATGATGAAGCTTTGTGCTATTTGTTAAAAGAACAACTAATAACTTCCGGCTTCAGTGTTGATTCTGTTTACAATGGCAATTTTGCCATTGAATTGCTGAAGAAAAAAAATTACGACCTTTTCCTTTTAGACCTTCGAATGCCTATGATTTCTGGTGAAGATGTTTTGAGACATACTGTAGAACACTATCCTAATCTTCCCGTAATTATTTTGACTGCTGAAGCGGATATAAGTAAAGCTGTCGAATGTACAAAACTTGGAGCTTACGATTTTAAAACAAAACCTTACAATTTTGATGAGCTTCTTCTTTCCATAAAACGGGCATTAGAACACAAAGAGTTAATAATAAAAAGTGAAATACTTGAGAAACAGGCGAAAAGTTCTCATCCAAATAAAATTGTTGGTGAAAGTCAAGCAATAAAAAAAATTATTTCACTAGCAGAAAAAGCCGCCAAGACTGATTCCAATATTCTAATCGAAGGTGAAACGGGAACCGGTAAAGAGCTTCTTGCAGAATACATTCATTACAATTCTTTAAGGAGAAACAAACTTTTTGTAGTTATCAACTGCGCTTCACTGCCGGATCAGTTGATTGAAAGCGAACTATTCGGTTATGAGAAAGGCGCTTTTACTGATGCAAAAACTTCCAAACCCGGACTTGTGGAAATTGCAAACTGGAGCACTCTTTTTCTTGATGAGATTGGTGAAATGAGCCTTAATATCCAGCCAAAACTATTAAGATTTATTGAAAACGGTGAATTCAGACGTATCGGCGGCGTACATAATTTAACTTCTAATGTAAGAATTATTGTAGCTACAAACAGAAATTTGCTCGAAGAAGCTGAAAAGAAAAATTTCAGAAAAGATTTGCTCTTTCGTCTTAATGTTATTACTCTTACTGTTCCACCTTTAAGAGAAAGAAAAGATGATATTCCAATTTTGGCATCACACTTCCTTCAAAAAAAATCTCCAGTTCGTTCACCAAAAATTTTATCGCATGAAGCAGAGAAAACATTAATGCAATATGATTTCCCAGGTAACGTTCGAGAACTTGAACACATTATTGAAAGAGCAATTATTTTTTCAGAGGACAATATTATCAGGAAAGAAAATCTTTTTATTACACCTCATGCAAATAATACACAGCTTCCAAGCAATGATGTATATATTAATAGAGAAGCCATTTCGATTGAAGAAATGGAAAAATTTCATATTAAAAAAGCACTCGATAACAATAAGTGGGATCGTTTAAAAACTTCTCTACAGCTAGGTATCAGCCAGAAAACACTTTATACAAAAATTAAAAAATATAAACTTAGCCCTTTCAGTGAGTAACTATATGAACAAACCATCGCAGGAAGATAAAACAACACTAACTTCAATAATTTATGAGAATATTTTCTCTGCAATTATACAGGGAAAATCTCACGCAGAAATTTACACCCATTTACTTGAAAGTCTTGCATCAACTCTCAATTCCAGTTTAAATATTTTCGCTTCATTATCTGGAAATGGCATAGAAGATTTTTTCATACTAAATTCAGAAAAAATAAATGCTCTTAATGAGGTGGAGACGGAAATAAAAAATAATCTGCCTTTTATTTTACAGTTAATTGATTTGAATAAAGGGATTATTAATCTTAACCAATATAATCAAGTCTTTACACACATTTTTTCATTAACAAATAATTCAAATATTTTACTCTCACCATGTTTTTTTGATAAAAAATTAAAAGCATTTTTAGTCATCGCTAATCAGCATTCTTTAAGCAGATTTAATCTTGAGCTGGTTGAACAATTATCCTTTATAGCCGGATTTACAATTACTTTAATAAAAACTAATGAATTTAACCGAGAGCTTCAGAACAAATTAAAACAAGCAGAAAAACTTGAAACAATTGGTAAACTTGCAAGCGGTATGGCTCACGACTTTAACAATCTTTTATCAAGCATATTTGCAAGCGTTAATCTTCTTAAAAGGAAAAATGTTGATGCTGAATCGATTAAGTTAATAGATACTATTGAAGATTGTGCAAAACGCTCAAGAGATTTAACCAAAGGTTTGCTTAGTTATGGAAAGAAAACTGTAAGACAAAACGAAGAAGTATCTACCTCTTTATTAATTGACGAAATTTCTAATGCATTTAAAAATACTCTTCCGCAGGGAATTAAATTTAATACTAATGTCGAAAAAAACACATCGAGATTTTTTGGGAACAGCACTCAAATTCACCAGGTGTTGATGAACCTTTGTGTAAATGCAAAAGAAGCTATTAAAGAAGAAGGGAACATTACTCTTTCTGCAAAAAATTTTTTGGTTACAGATGATAATCAAATACAATTTCCTTCACTTGTAAAAGGAAATTATATTAGTATAACTGTAACTGACAATGGATGTGGAATTAGCGAGGAAAATATTCAGAAAATTTTCGATCCCTACTTTTCAACAAAAAAGAAAGAGACAGACTCAGGTATAGGATTGTATGTTTCGTATGGAATAATAAAAGCCCACAATGGTCATATAGAAGTTGAAAGTGAGTTAAACAAAGGAACATCATTTTGTGTCTTTTTACCCGCCATTGAACAAGCGGTTAAACATGAAGAAAAAGAGACAAAAATAATTCTGCTTGCGGATGATGAAGAAATGCTCCAAGATTTAATTGCAGAGCTTCTAGAATCTGCTGATTATTACGTGCTTAAAGTACAAAACGGCAAAGAAGTTCTAAAACTTCTTACCGAAGAAATAGTGATTGATTTACTTGTAATCGATTATAATATGCCTGAAATGAACGGTATTGAATGTATAAAAAAAATTCGGGAGTTAAATTTTAATTTTCCAATAATTCTTTCTACAGGCAGCCTTGGAGTTGTTGAATCACTTGATATTGAAAAGATTGGCATTAACAAACTTCTGAATAAACCTTACGATTTTGAAACTCTTCTTGAAACTGTAAGAGCATTAATCTGATTTTTCATTTTCAATATCAACCATTTTTATGTCCATCAAGTACTCGGCTATTTTTGGTCTTTCGGTGGTATTTAATTGATTTAGAACCTGATTGATATCGCTAATAGCTTTATCAATATATTCAAGTCGTTTTGTAATTGCTTCGCGAGAGATTTCTTCTTTATTTATTTCTCTCTTTAATGCAGATAAGGATAATGAGATTATTGTTAGTGGTTGTTTAATTTTATGATTTGCGGTTACAACAGTAGCAGCAAAAGTTTTAAATCGAGCATTTTCAATTTGTAGTTGATGTGTTTCGCGAAATCGAAGAGCCGATTTAACTCTTATTACAAGCTCATCAAGATCTATTGGTTTTTTAATATAATCAAAAGCACCCGCTCTAAAACCTTCTTCAATATCCTGGTGAGATATTCTTGCAGTGACCAGAATTACAGGAACAGATGAAGTCCTTGGATCTGATGACAGTGTTTTACAAACTTCAATACCTGAAACATCGGGCATAATAACATCCAGCAATACAAGGTCTGGTTTATTTTCAATTGCAGCAGCAACACCTTCTTCTCCGTTATTTGCTGTTATTATTTCAAAATCTTCTTTGACTAGACGTTCCCTGAGTATAAGAATATTTGTGGGATGATCATCAACAATCAATATTTTTTTCATAGGTGCTTTCATTTATAAAATTTTAAAATCTGCTCTATAACATCCTGGGCATTTATTGGTTTTGAAATGAAAGAATGAAAACCATATTTTAATACAATTCTTTTATCTTCAGCCATTGCTTTTGCTGAGACAGCGATAACCGGAATTGAAGCTAAACTTTTATTCGCTTTAATCTTTTGAATAGTCTGAAAACCATCCATTACCGGCATCATAATGTCTAATAATATTAATCCTGGTTCTATATTTTCAAGAACCTCAAGACATTCTTTCCCATTTTTTGCAATTAAAGTATTATAACCTGCTTTTTCTACTATTTCATTCAATGTAAATAAACTCGATGGATCATCATCAACAATTAATATAGGTAAAAGCGAACGATTTTTCCCAACTGCCTCTATTTCAGCTTTATCAAAATCAACATTCTCCGATCTTTTATTTGGTTCTACTTTTTCTTTTTCAGATTCATTGATGAAGGAGACAGGAATATTAACAATAAACTCGGAGCCTTTGCCCTCATTACTTATTACTGAGATTTCTCCACCTAGTAAATCAACAAACTTTTTACAAATAGACAATCCCAATCCGCTTCCACCAAAACGTCTTGTGGTAGAACTATCTCCCTGTCTGAATTCTTCAAAAATAAATTCTTTTTCTTTTTCTGAAATTCCTTTTCCCGTGTCTTGTACCGCAATAATCAGGTGGCTGCTATTAATATTTTTAATTGTTAACTTAACAAATCCTTCTTCTGTAAATTTAATAGCATTATCAATTAAGTTAAACAACAACTGAAGAATTTTAGTTTTGTCCGAATTAATTGCCAAGTTATTATCAACTTCATTTTCAATTAGCAGTTTTATGTTTTTTTCAGATGCAATAGGTGAAAAAGTTGTTTTTATTTCTTGTAAAATTTCATCCAGTGAAAAAGTTTCACTTCTGACTTCGATTTTACCAGCTTCAATTTTTGAAAATATTAAAATATCGTTGATAAGATTCATCAATCTTTTACTACTTTTAACCACGACCGAAAGTCGTTCAGAATTTTTTTCTGAAAGCATTCCTTCACTTAATATTAATTCCGATAAACCAAGAATTGCATTCAACGGAGTTTTTAATTCATGAGACATTAAAGCTAAGAATTGGGATTTGAGTATTGTCGATTCTTCTGCTCGTTTTTTTTGAATCTCCAGTTCAATAGCTTTTTCCTGTAGTTGTTTATGTAATTCAACAAGACTTTCATTTTGTTGAGTAATCTGAAGATTTTGTTTCTGGTATTGATCATTTAGATTTTTTAATTCTTCAACAAGTTTTTCGAGCTGATGAAAAGCTGTTGCGTTTGTAATGCCAATTGCAAGTTGTTCTTTAATTTTTTCAAGATAGATCTTAACATCAGCACCAAGTTGATTTACAGAACCAAGTTCAAGTATTGCAATAACTTTGTTGTTATAGATAATTGGAAGGATCAATAAATATTTAATATCAAAATTTATTAATCCTGTTGAAACAGTAGGATAATCCGAATCGAATTTTACTTCTATCGTTTCACATTTTTGAATCGATAGTTTATAAAACTCATTTACAGATTTTTTATTAAAATGTTCTCTTTCAATTCCATATGACGAAACGAAAATGATTTTATCTTTTTCGACAAGATAAATAGCTCCAACATTTGAGCCTGTAGTATTGATTATTTTATTCAATGCTGCATCAGCTATTTGGCCTAATGATGGGTTCTGATTAATAAGAGTAATAAAATCAGCATACTCATGTTCCGATTTTTCTTTACGTTCTAATTCATCAAGCATATTATTAAAAGCTCTTGCTAAATCTCCAAGCTCATCATTACTTTTCATTTCGATGCGATTATTAAACTTTCCAGATTTAGTAATCTCGGTTGCTTCATTTAGCTGAGCGATTTGTTTTCTAATTTTGGAAGTAAAAAGTAAACTTAATATTAAAGATAAAGAAACACTGGATATTCCAAGAATAATAAGAATATCGCCAATGCTATCCCTTAACTTTGCGGTCTCATCCGAAGTAGAAAAAATTATGGTAGCAATTTTTTTTCCAGCAGGAGAATAATCTTTAATTCTATACATAGTAGCAAGAAAATAAATATTCCCTGCACTTTCTGAGTAAATATCAAAATTACCTTTAAGTTTTAAATAATCATAACCTTTGTTAAGTGAATAAAAAAACTTCTGATTAACTTCTTCGTTTGAATACTCAGCAAAATTATCATCTATAAAAACCGCAATATCTGCATCTATCTTTTTTGCAATTGAATTCAAAAGAATTTTGGAAAGAGCAATTCCATAATAGTAAGATTGTCGTGAATTGATTTTAAAATTTTTAATAATTATAAACGGATTGTTTTTTATAAATTCTTCATGTGTAACAACATTACCATTATAATTAACACTGTTTTTTTTGTAAAAAATATTATTTGGATAAATTAATGAATCATCTGCTATTTTGAACAAAAAATCAAGATTAACATCAAGGTTAGAAATATTACCAGAATTTTTCTTTAGTTTTTCATCATTAATAAGATTAAAGGATTCATCGGCTTCCTGCACAGTTTGCTGGAGGTAAAAAAGGAAATCATTTGAAGCTTTTAAAAGACGTTTTGATTGTTGAGAAGTTAAAACATTAAACATTATCGAATAAAATGCGATTCCGGAGCCACCAAGAATTAGAACAACGATCGCAAAATTTATAAGAATAATGCGGAAACTAATTTTCATTTATTTGTCTTTTTGCAAAACGCGGGCAATAGTAATAAGCAATTCATCAAAGTCGTACGGTTTACTTAAAAAATCCGCAGCACCCATTCTGGTAGCCTCAATTGCACTTTTAACATCCGCATATGCAGTTAGTACTATAATTTTAAAATCAACCTGTTTGTTTTCAAATTCGCGTAAAACATCAAAACCATCTTTTCCGGGCATTTTTAAATCGAGAAGCATTAAATCAATTTTATTTTCTTTAATAAAAGAGAATGCTTCATCAGCACCATTTACAAAATGTGTTGTATATCCAATTTCAACAAGCTCTTCCTGTAAAACTTTGCAAAGGCTTATATCATCATCAACAATTAAAATTCTTTCCATATCAATTCACAATTAGTTCTGATTTTCAAATTTATAATATTTAATTTTATCCTTGTAATTCTGTATTTCATTTTTAAGTTTATTATCAAAGTTAGGATTAGCAAGTCTCTCCTTCAGCGTTGGAAGAAGTTCAACTTTAATAAGAATAACAAGTTCTTTTTTTGTTACGGTTATTTTATCCGCACCAGCAAGATAACGTATTCCTAAAACCCACCAGGGTAAGTCTTTTAAAAATGGGATTCCAACTCTTTCTGTTTTTTCATCGTTCAGAAACAAACCACCAATAACCGTCTCTTCTCCATCAAGCATCAACACCTGCGTTGTTGCTGAGGTTTTCCTGATTTCGGTACTTACTTCACCGGGAATTCCAGTACTTCTTTCTACTCGTAGATGTAACAAGGTATAAGGAATTCCATCAGCAACATAAACGTGTGGAGTTACATTTATAATCGAACCGGTCTGAAAGAAAAAATCTGTAACATTACCGGCAAAATCTCTTTGCTTAATAGAATAGTCCGAGCCAACCTGAATTTTCCCTTCCTGTCCGTCTCTTACTGTAATATTTGGACTTGCAATAACTTCTCCCAGTTTTTCACTTTCAATAAACTTAAATAATGCTAAAGCCTCTCCAAAGAATGAGCCCATACCAAATTCAGAACTAGTATTAACACTAAAATTACTGCTCGTTCCATCGCTAGAAGCGTTAGAAGTTGCTGTAGAAGTCATTTCTGTTCCAATATCAAATCCTTTTTTACTTAAAAGAAATTGCCAGTTTATGCCACGTTCCTTTAAACCTTCGATATCAGCCTCAAAAAATATTGCCGAGATTCGAACTTCACGTGCATCTATTTCAGCAAAGTTATCTTTTGTTTTGTCAGAAACAATCTCAACTTTTTTCTTGATAATAATTAGGTCGTCACGTTCTTCCATAATAAGATTGGCATACTGCACTATAATCATCAGTGCTTTTTCGTATTGCATATTTTTAATTTCGACACCAATAGGAAGAACTCTTTCTACTCCAAGAACAATCTTTTTTCCTTTTCTTACTTCGCTAACCTTGCTAATAAGTTCAATCGCCTGGTTAAAAGGAAGATTAGCAGACATAGAAACAACTTCATCCGGGCGGGTATATTCGTTCAACATTTTTTCAACACCCTGCTGAGCAAATGAAATTGTTACTACAAACAAAATTAAAAGCAAACTTTTAAATATCTTTTTCATAATGAAACTCTTATTCTTTACTTATAATTTCTTTTTCTAATTGAAGGTCAATGGTTTCAACTATACCACCTTTGTTTAAAATAAATCTTACCTTATAATTTTTTGTATCAATTTTTGTAAGATATCCTAAATAAACTTCATCACCTTCCATCAACAAGTATGAATTTCCTTTAATGTCAGTAAGAAAAGCTCCTTCGGGTACAATAGCGAGTAGTCTTGCTCCCTGCACATCCAAAAGCCCTTCAAGATTTGGTGGAATTTCAGTCCTAATTAATGGATAAAAAACATCATACAATTTTCTTGCATTCAAATTATTTTCCTTATACTCAGAAACTGCGAACCTGTTATCCATTGAAAAATATACTGCAGCAGTAATCTGAAAATTAACCAGGAATTTTGGCAACTTTCCTTCCTGTGCCAAAACATAATTACTAAGATTTAAATTCTTAACCTTTTTCAATTCTTTACTTTGTTCAATTGCATAAACAAGTTGATAAACGTCATTAAAAGAACCTACTCCTATTAATTTATATTGATGCAAATAAAAATCTTTTTCTGGTCTTGTATCAATATATTCTATGTTAAACTTGGCATCGGAAGAAAGTTTTGTAGAAATTAAGTTGATGAAATCAAAAAATTTTAATGTAGATAAGTTTTGAGGTATATTGAATTTTCTTGCCGCAAGCACTGAATCCAGAGTTGCTGCTTTCAATATTCTTTCCTGAAGCTGCTGGCTTAGTATTTCGGGATCATACACAACTGCTTTAAGATTATTAAGCTCTTCAGTTTTGTGTTTTATACTTGTTTTCTGAAAAATAAAAATATAACCGAAACCAAGTACAGCAAGTAATATTAAAACACCAACAAGAGCTAACGTATTTTTAATTTTTCTGTTCATTCCGGTATTTTTGTTAAACCTGATAATTTGAAGTTGAGTACATATCTATATGCATCTTTTTCTTTAATAGGATCATAACTTATATTCTTCAAAGTGGCAGAATCTATTTTTGATGCAAAGTCAGTCAGAATAAACTTATTAAGCGAATGCCCTTCAAGACTAATAATATCTTCTTCTTTAATAGCAAGAATTCTTGTCCACAAACATTTTTTGGAAGCAGAAAAATCAGAAATTTTTTCAAGTGCTTCTCCCCATATTTCACTTCCTTTTGCAAGAGTATCAAGAATAGCTTGTGTCTGATCAAAATTACTTATGCGGGCATCAAGGGCCTCTATTTGAGTTAACAATTGCATATTGCGCTGTTTTAAATCTTCCTGCACTGCAATTTCACTATGAAGCTTATTGATTTTTAATTGATTTGACAAAATCTGGTAAGTAATATAAAAAGCAGTAATAAACAGTAATGGAAGCACAAGATAACCGTGCCATCCAAACTGAAAGAATTTTTGTTCTTCTTTTATGTAGTCAGGAAGAAGATTGATTCCTACAAATTCTTTTGCAAGTTCTTCATAATATTCTGTTGCAACAGCAATAGGAACAGCGAAGGAGGAAATTTTTGTTCTTACCTCTTCAGAAAGTCCGTTGACATTAATATTTTCAAATTCAAGCCGGCTGACGTTTGCTTCAGGGAATGTACCATAAAATGAGAGGATTAAATTTTCAGAATCATCTTCTCCGCATACCACTATGTTATCAAGATTAGGAATTTGGCCATTTTCCATTTCCAAAAGAATTTTTGAAAAATAAACATCGTACGTATGAAGATTTGATGTCCCCACATCAAGTGTAGCACCAATATGTTTTAATTTTCTTCCATGTAGAAAGATAAGTTTGCTATATTCTTTCCCGATATAAACAATTAGAGAATAATCATCAGGAAAAAATTTTTTAGATTTTGCAACGTAACGAGAAAGGGATATTTCAGCACTTTTAACAGAAACTATTTTATAATACCTTCTATGATTATACTGAGCCAGTCCTGAAATAGCTTTAAAACAATTTACATCTTCAGATAAATGTGCAGACAGCTTTTGTCCAGAAGACAACTCAATTGATCCGAAATTTTTTACATCAATTTTTTTCTTTTTCTTTGTTTTACCTTTTTCAATGGTCTCTTCGACTGTTGATGACTCAGCAACAGTTTTACCAGAGACAACCTGATAATAAATTGAAGGTTCTGTTAAAGCAGTTATAAAATGATGTTGATGAAGTTTTATCCCTGATAATTCTGCACTTGCAAGACCTTCAAAAACAGCTTCTGAAGTAGAAGCAATTCCCGCCCCTTGAGTATCTAAAGTTAAGCCTGCACCTGCATCTAATAAATTTCCTTGATTATTAGTGTCATTAATTGACTGGGCTGCTCTTAGTACGTCAATTGATGCAGCACGTGAAAGCTTTAAAGTGCCATTCTCTTTTGATAGCACTGCAAGTTTCGTGTCATTACCTTCACAATATATACAAACTACTGGTTTCATACTTTTATGCAGATAGTATTTGCTGCATCCTTACTTTGTTGTTTGCAAATGCAATTGCATTTTCTAATGTAATCTTTTTTGACAAATAAAGTCTTTTCAAATCCTGTTCCATAGTGATCATTCCATATTGACCACCCTGATTTATCATCATATAAATTTCGCCGGTATTGTTATTTTTAATTGCAGCCTTAACACTTGAGGTAACAATCAGCACTTCCTTTGCAAGAACTAATTTGTTATTTACAGTTGGCACAAGCTTTTGAGAAACAACACAAGTAAGAATATCGGCAAGTCTATTACGTACTCTTTCCTGTTCAACAGAAGGTACTTCTGCAATTATTCTATCGATTGATTCGACTGCAGAGGACGTATGCAAAGTTGAAAAGACTTTATGACCAGTATCGGTAATTTCAAGAGCCGCCATTATTGTATCAGGATCTCTCATTTCACCAATAACAATTATATCAGGATCCTGTCTTAAACATTGAACAACGCCATCTTTGAAAGACAACACATCTCTTCCAACTTCTCTATGACGAACAATTGATACCCCGGATTTATGAACATATTCAATTGGTGAACCAATTATAACTATATGAGCAGGATCAAATTTATTGTGATAATCAATTATTGAATCGAGTGTTGCGGATTTTCCTGAACCTGTTATTCCGGTTATTAATGTTAATCCAAATTTTATATATGAGTGACTTAAAACTTTTATAACATTTGGATTGAAATCTAATGATTCAATTGGCCGAATAGTTGGATTAATCATTCTCATATTAAGAGCAAGATGATCAAGATCAAAATAACATGTTGCTCTAAATCTTATGTTTTCGTTTCTGCGCTCATAAAGGAAAGTATAACTAAAATCTATACTTTTAGTTACAACAAGATATCTTCTCTGGTTTTCATTCAACAGATTAATAATTAAAATTGCGAGTTCATCAAGTCGAAAGCGGGATAATTCATTTGCTCTTTCTTTTTTACCATACGTTCTAAACCAAATATATCCATCAGTACCAAAGCCGCCAAATTCAAGGTCCGAAGCTTCGCGGTCAATCATTGTCGTTAATACTTTATCAAAAAATTTTTGAAATAAAAGACGATCTTCAAGAGTAAAGTATTCAAATTTATCAATAAAATATCCAACTCTGTCCTGCCCTCTATACGTAGGTGGAACTCTCGTTAAGAATTTTTCAATTATTTTTCTGATATCATCAATCATTCAAAAATTTATCAGTTCATTTTCTATATACAAATGCAAATTACAAAATTATTTAATGCTGTAAAAAATTAATCTTCAGATGTTCCAGCAATAACTTCTTCAATAGACGTTAAACCAAGTCTAACTTTTTCAAAACCACATTCACGTAAATTTAGTGTACCATCTTTCTTTGCCTGAATTCTAATTTGTTCTTCATCAACTTCAGAACCAGATTTTAAAATTATTCTTCGTAAGTCTTTTGAAAAATATAATGCTTCATGAATTGCTATTCGACCTTTATAGCCGGAGTTAAAGCACTTCTCGCATCCAACCGGTTCATAAATAGGATAATTAACCCAGTCTTCAATTTTTTGGTCTAGGCTTATTAGAAGTTCTTCATCAAGTTTTGTTACTTTGCGTTTACAGTTTGGACAAAGCCTTCGAATAAGTCTTTGTGCCACAATAATATTAATTGCATAAGCAATAAGGAATGGTTCAATTCCCATTTTATAAAGACGTGCAACAGCACTTGGAGCATCGTTAGTGTGAAGAGTTGAAAAAGTCAAGTGCCCTGTGTTGGCAAGTTTAATGGCAACTTCAGCAGTTTCTTTATCTCTCATTTCACCTACAAGAACAATATCGGGATCGTGTCTTAGAATAGCCCTTATCGCCTGTTCAAAATTCATCTTGTGACCAATTTTTAGTTGTCGGGCACCTTCAATTACATATTCAACAGGATCTTCAACTGTAAGTGTATTTACTGTTGGATCAATAACCTGATACAAAGCTGCAACTAGGGTGGTACTTTTTCCGCTTCCGGTTGGACCTGTCAGAATTACCATTCCCTGAGGTTGTCTTATAGCTTTTTCAAAAGCAGATTTTGCATAACCTGTTAAACCCAAAAGATTAAGATCTCTGATAACTTTTCTATCATCAAGAATTCTTATAACAATACTTTCAAATTTGTTCTTTAACTCAGTTCCAACCATAGGAAGGACGGAAACTCTAAAGCGAATAATATGACCATCAATTTCACGCTGAATAAAACCGTCCTGAGCTTTTTCTCTTTCAAAACGATCAAGTCCCTTTGAACGATCTTTTACAACCGCAATAACAGCTTCCGGTGAAGTATTTTCCTGTGTATGCCACAACTGAAGATTTCCATCAAGACGAAAAACGATATCTGTAGATTTATTTGATTTGGGAACAAAATGAATATCGCTTACACCTTTTCTTACACCTTCAACTAGCGCGGCTTCAATAAGATTTATTAAAGCACTTTTATTAATTTCGGCATCAAGCTCTTCTTCACTTAAACTTTTTTCTACTCCTTCTTCAACTTCAATATCAGAAGGCATTTCTTCAAGTTGTTTTAAGAATACATTTTCTGGAGGAAAAAGTTTTTCGATTAAAGCATCAAGTTCTTTTTTCTTAATGTAAAGGACTTCATATTTTTTTGCACTTAGATTAAAAGCAATTTTAGGAATGGATCTTTCTGTTGGATCAATCGCAACAAGAATTAGTTTATCTTTTTGCTTCTCATCAAAACCGAGAGGAATAATTTTATGTTTTATCATAAAATCTTTATTCTCTTCACCGGTTGCATTTATCATTTGCTTTATTCGTTCAAGTTTTTCAGGAGTAAATTCGTTTATACTTGTATCAAGTTCACGGAAAGCAAAAAGTGTTGCAACTTCACGGAAAATCAAATCGTGATCAAAGTTAAAATCCTGAACTAAAATTTGAGCAATGCTTCTTTTAATTTTTCCTGTTTCATTACTTTTAACAGTTAAAGCTTTTTCAAGCACTGAGGCATCAATTATTCCCTTCTTGAAGAGAAGATAACCAATCTTATCTGTGTATTCTAAATTTGAATCAATCATACCCAAAAATAATTTTTAATTTGAAATAGCAACTCACTCATTCCAGGAGTTTTTGGTTTTATTGTAGCCGTTTCAGCAGAAACTAGAGTCAAAGCAATCATTACAATCATAATAATCATTGCTATAATAACCTGTATCAATTCGATAATATTCTTAAGTTTATACACTGTCTCGCTTTCATAATAATTTGCAAGCTGCAATGCAGTATTTTTAATTGTTCCTGTTTCTTCACCAGAATGAAATCTGTTTATTGTTGTATCGGTAAAAACTCCACTCTGTTCAAAAGCTTCAGTAATACCAATTCCTTTTTTAATCATCAACGGAATTGCCACATTTTTAATTCTGTTTTCAAAATGAAGATTTCCTGTGGCTTCTGCTGCAATTCTAATTGGTTCAATGCTTTCTGCAGAACCACTATAAAGAGTATAAAACACTCTGCAAAAAACTTCTATAGCTGTCTTATGAATTAAAGTTCCCATAATAGGCAACTTAAACATCATTCCATCTACTATCAATTGTCCTTTGGGCGTTTTTGCTAATCGCCATATAACAAATGCAGGTATTAAAAATATTGCAAGAATTATACCCATATTTTCGGTAAGAAAATCACTAAACTTTAGAGTGAATGCCGTCATTGGAGGTAAATCAATTTTAAAACGAACAAACATTCTTGCTGTTTCAGGGAAAATATATCCCACGTAATACATTACTGCAGCAAGCAGAACGACAATAGTAACCAATGGGCTGATTAATGCACTTCTTAAATTTTTTCTGAACTCCTGTTGTCTTTCTAAAAATTTAGCTGTTGCTTTGTATATCTCCACCATGTTACCGCTTTTAGATGCCAGTCCAAGCATATATGCAGTAAATTTTCCAAACACAGACTGATACCTTAAAAACACTGTTTGACTATCAGTACCTTTCTTTAGCTCGGCATTGATATCTCTTAATGTTTCTTTTAATGTTTTGTTCTGAGTATCATTAATCAAGAGAGTAAGAATTTCACCATAGGAAAGTTTTTGTTCAAGCAGTTCAGCACTGATTTTTACAAAAGTAACAATATCCGCATTAGGTGGTTTAGCATTGAAATCCAGAAGCACTTTATTTACTGAGATATTTTTATATCCAAGTCTTGTAAGAGCCTCAATCACCTCTTCTTTGCTGAATGCTTTTTGTTCACCCTTTACAGGCTTTTCATTCCCTTTTCGGGCTTTGTAAAGAAAGCCGGATTTTTTTTCAATTTTAAGAATCTTTAGATGGTTCTTTATAGCAAGTTCATTTATTCTTTTCTTAGCATCGCTATAAGAATCGGCTGTTATAGAACCACCAATAATTTTACCATTAACATTCTCTGCAGAGAATCGGCATTCAACCATATTTTCTTTCTTGCATCGTTAAAAATTAACGGACTAAAAATAAGAAATAAAATTTAATTATCTAATATTAGTGCATTATAAATATCTATTTGTTTAAAAGAAAAGGCTGCCTTTTTAAGACAGCCTTTAAGAAATTTTTTAATTAGAATAAAAAATTATGGACTTACTTTAGTTGGTGCTGCTGTTGAAATATTATTAGCAGTTACAGTAGTAACAACTTGGTAAACCTTTCCATCTGCGTCCTGAACATTTCCTTTACCTGTAATAGTAACTGAAGCAGCTGCTACAACCGCGGTATATGTTCCATTTGCAGTTGTTTGTAAATTAGATGGAATTGTGAAACCAGTGAAGGTGTTATTTCCACCACCCATTGCGGTTGGCTTCTTGTAGAATTGTTGAGCTAATGAAGCAATATTAAGGTTGTCTGCTACAACTCCGTCTTTATTTGCTTCAACTGAACTAGCGGTGAATAAGTTGATTCCAACTACGATAGCGATACCAACTATGATAACACCAAGAACGATGAGTAATAATTGTTGTTGACCCATTTGTGATTCCTTTTATTTGTTTATAATGATTGTTAATTAAATTATGGACTTACTTTTGAAATTGATGTTGTAGTTAAATTATTTTTAGTAACAACTACAACGATTAAATAAACTTTTCCATCCGGGTCCTGAACATTACCTTTGCCCGTAAATGTAATCTGGCTTTCGGTTTCATTGCTTTGCGTATATGTCCCGTTAGATGTTGACAATAAAGTTGTTGGAATTTGAAATCCAACAAAAGATTGCCCACCACCGCCAACTTGCTTTAATGTTGCATAATATTGCTGTGCTAAAGAACCAATATTCATCAAATCTGAGTACATATTGTCTTTATTTGCTTCAACCCAGGCATTTCCAAGAACATTTATCGCAACCACAATTGCTATTCCTACTATTATAACGCCAAGAACAAGTAAAAGTAATTGTTGTTGACCCAAGTTAATTAAACCTTTTTTTCTTAATTATGACAAATGAAATGCCAGTTTTGATTATTAATAATTTAGCTTAAAATCCTCAAAATATAACCATTTTGTAATTCAAATATGAAGACTTCTATTAACTGTCCGTATTTTCTTCCTTGGCTCGGTAATTTTTACCTGTAAAATCGAACGAGTATTTTACTTAATAAATTCAAAAATCCAATTACTTATATTATTTTCGGGCACGATTTTTTAAACAAAAATATTATGTCACTTATTAAAAAAACGATATTATTTTCTTCGGTTACAATTTTTCTTGGTTACTGTGTATTCGGGATTTTTTATTATTTGATTAGCCCAAGCATTCCCGACACAAATTTAATTTCAAAAAAAGAGATTGGTGAATTATTAATTATTGCTTTTCTTTTATCAGTAATTCTCTCGTCATTTATTGCAATATTTCTTTACTTCAAAATTTTTTCCAAAATAACTGATGTTGAAAACCGAATTAATTACATTGCTGAATCCGATGATTACAATGTAGAAATAACAGTTGAAGGGAAAGATGAACTTTCCAAATTTGCAGCACAGGTTAATAGGATGATAAAAATAAAAAATATTACCGACAAAGCTTTGAGAGAGAGTGAATATCTTTACAAATCTATACTGGAAGCATCCGAAGACGCTTTTGTAATAATAAATAAGGAAGCTAAAGTCATTTTTGCCAATAAAAAATTTGAAAATCTTTTGGGTTATCAATTTAATGAAATAGAAAATAAACCGCTTTTCGAGATAACGTGTAATAATATTGAAAATTGTTTGTGGAAAAATCTGATAGGCGAAAACTGGGATAAATCTGTAGGGCCACAATTTGTAAAACTAAAAAATAAATTCCAGCAAGAACTTGATCTTGATGTGTTTGCTTCACCAATTATGCTTAAAGAAAAACTTTTTCTTCTTGTAAGAATTACAGACATAACAAGCATAAAAAAACTAGAGCTGCAAATGCAGGAATATCAATTACAATTACAACAAGCAGATAAGCTGGCTTCTCTCGGATTGCTGGTTGCAGGTGTTGCACACGAAATAAACAATCCAAACTCTTTTATTTCTTTTAATTTAGCGTACATAGAAAACACGTTTGAGGAGTTAATCCCACTTCTCGACAACTATGCCTTGGAGAATCCATCATTTAAAATTGGAAATTTGTATTACTCCAAATTTAAAACTGACTTAAAAGACCTTATATCGGACCTTAAAGAAGGCTCCAACAGAATTACAGCTATTGTAAATGAATTGAAAAACTTTGCACGCATTGATCAACCTTCAGAGGTAAAATATTTCAAAATTGATGAGATATTTCAATCTGCTTTACGATTGTTAAACTATCAAATTACTAAAAAAAATATAACCATCAATTACATTCCTCCGCAAAATATTTTTTTGCTGGGCAATAGCTTGAAGCTAGGACAAGTTATTATTAACATAATTGCAAACTCACTTGATGCAATTGATAATGCGAATGGAACTATAACTATTAAATCGTATTTTGATAAAGAGAATAATCTTTTATTCGAAATTATGGACAATGGATGCGGAATTTCTCCCGAAAAAATTAAAATGGTTTTTAATCCTTTTTATACTACAAAATCTGGCTCTGGAGGAACCGGCTTAGGTTTGTCTGTGTCAAAAAACTTGATGCATAATATGGGTTTTTCAATTGATATAAATAGCGAAATTAACAAAGGGACAACAGTATTTTTATTTTTTCCAAAGGAATATGTAAAATGCGAAAAGTTTCAATCTTAATTGTTGATGATGAAATTTCTTTTCTCCGTTCATTGAGAAGATTGTTATGGGATCGTGGATATGAGAATGTTGAAATTATACAAAATCCATTAGATGTAATGCCAGCACTTTCAAATCTACTTTTTGATCTAATAATCCTGGATATTTCGATGCCTGAATTAAGTGGATTAACATTGCTTGAAGAAATAAATCAGAAATATCCCCAAATTCCTGTTATAATGCTAACAGCAGTTGACAATGTTGAAACAGCTTTAACGGCGGTTAAACTTGGAGCTTATGAATATATCGTAAAACCTCCGGAAAATGAAAGGCTTCTTCTTACAATTAAGAGAGGTTTGGAACAGCGTCTCATAAATCTGGAAAGAGATTCATTACGAAGCTTAAAGCAGACGTCAAAAAAAAACAGGGATAATTTTCCTGAAATTATTACTCAATCTCCTCTAATGGATAAAGTCTTTGAGTTAATAGAAATATTTGCTCCAACCGATGAAACAATTTTAATTGTTGGAGAAACAGGAACCGGTAAAGATTTAATCGCAAAAAAAATTCACGATTTATCACCGCGTAAAAATGCTGCATTTGTGCCGGTTAATCTTGCTTCAATATCTTCAACTTTGTTTGAAAGTGAATTATTCGGACATTTAAGAGGAGCTTTTACCGGAGCAACTCAGGATAAGACTGGTTTTTTTGAAGCTGCAAACAATGGAACAATTTTTTTAGACGAAATTGGTGAACTGCCAAGAGAATTGCAGGGAAAACTTTTAAGAGTTATTCAATACAGTGAGATTTATAGAATCGGCAGCACGAAACCAATTAAGTTAAATACAAGAATTATTGCAGCTACAAATAAAGATCTTTCTGTTGCTGTTGATAAAAATGAATTTAGAGCAGATTTGTTTTATCGTTTAAACAGAGGTTATATTCAGCTTCCGCCATTACATCAAAGAAAAGGTGACATTAAATTATTGGCCGAATATTTTCTTGAACAAGCATCAAAGAAATTTAATAAATCAATAACCGGTTTTGCAGAACATGCATTAATTGAGCTTGAAAACTATTCTTTCCCCGGCAATATACGCGAACTTGAAAACATTGTTTACAATTCTGTTGCTAAAACAAAAGATAACGATTCTATCTCAACTTTTTATTTACCAGAAAGTAATAAAGCAAAAATCCTTCTCTCCATAAACCATCAAAACGAATTATCTACAATTGAAGACGCTATACAAAAACATATAAGTTTTGTATTAAATGAAGTAAATGGAAATATTCAGAAGGCAGCTTCGATACTTGGCATAAGTGAAAGAACTTTGCAGAGACGATTGCAATCACTAAGGAAACAAAAAAACAAAAACTGACATCAACGACAAATTTGACGTCATAATTGTCACAACATTTTTTACTTCAATAATTTTTAATCTAAGTTCCAAAATTTCAACCAGTTTTTAGGGCACGGTTTATGCGTTGATCAAATTAAAAAAGGATTATGTATGGGCCAACAGCAACTTCTTTTAATTGTTCTTGGTGTGATTATAGTTGGAATAGCTATAGTTGTAGGAATAAATTTATTTACAGCCAGTTCTGTTGAAGCTAATAAAGATGCGCTTGTTGCAGACAACATGAATATTGCTTCACTTGCTCAACAATATTTTAAAAAACCCTCTGCTCTTGCCGGAGGTAATGGAAGCTTTACCGGATTTGAAATTCCTTCAGATTTTAGTTCAAATCCAAATGGAACTTATACGGCAGTAGTAGCGGCTAACTCTGTTACTATAACAGGGAAAGGGAATGTTCAGGATTCGGATGGAAAAGTTTACCAGGTCGTTACAACCGTTACTCCAAATGATATTACAACTGCGGCTCCTACATTGGTTACACCTTAAGGTTGTTTTTTCCAACTATAGTAGCTCCTTATGCAAAGGGATTTACCGAAAGGTAGTCCCTTTTGTTACAAAGTCTTTTAAACCGAATACAATATATGTTAGTAATAGTATTTTTTTTCATTCTTTATTTATAAATTTGTTAGGATTTTATTTACACTTTGGCATTATCTTTGAAAAACATAATAAAAAGAGATGAAACATTATGAATATGGGGCAATCTTTATTGACTTTAGCAGCATTGATGATATTAACAATGACTGCTTCAAAAATAAATTTTACAATACTGCAAACGCAGGATGTAATGCAAAACTCCAAGTTTGGTTTGGCTGCTATTTCTCTAGCAACTTCCGTAATTGAAGAAGCTAGTAAAGAAGCTTTTGATGAAGAAAGCATAGATAGTATGCTTATTACTCCGAGTGGACTCACAGCTTCAACTGCATTAGGTCCCGAGGCTGGTGAAACCAATAAGAATTTATTTGACGACTTTGATGATTGGAATAATTTTCAAATTCTAGATACAACGTTAATGTCTGCCCATTACAGACTTAAATGTAATGTTAATTATGTTAACCCCGGAACACCTGATGTTACAACGACCTCTAAAACTTTTCACAAAAGATTAACAGTACAAGTTTCAAGTATTTCGATGAAAGACACAATAAAAGTTAATACCATTTACAGTTATTGGAAATTCAGGTAAAGAGGAGGAACTATGGGTTTTACTACTCTAATAGATATACTTGGTGCTATGATTATTGGTGGAATTCTTCTTCTGACTTTGTTTAGAATCCAGGATAATACTATAAGTAATTTTTTCTATTACAATTCAGATTTAATTCTTCAATCTAACTTACTTGACGTAATTGAAACTGTCGAAGGAGATTTAAGAAGAATAGGTTATTGTGCAAATCCAGATAATTTCCCCGATCCAACAAAAGGAATTATTTCTGCAGATTCAACTTCATTACGTTTTCTTAGCGATGTTGACTTGAATGGGCAGATGGATACTGTTTATTTTGTTTGCGGCCCTATATCTGAGCTGTCCGGAACGACAAATCCCAGGGATAAAATTTTATACAGATACATTAATGGAAGCCCAACATCTACCTCAGGTGTTGGCTATGTAACAGTATTTCAATTAAGATATTTTGGTGCCTTGGGAAATGAACTTACATACCCAATTACATCTCCCGCAGCAATAACAACCATGCAGGTTTCTATAATGGTTGAAAATCCAGACGCATACGCTCAGAATTATTCAACAGCTTACTGGCGACAAGTAAGACTTGCTTCAAGAAATTTAACTTCAAGATAAAAAGGAGTAAAAGTTATGTTTGGAAAAGGATCAGTTTTATTAGTACTAGGAATGAGTTCAATACTTATGTTTTACGCTATGCAACTATTGAACTACAGCACATCTTCATTAGATGTTTATACAAGATATTATTCAAGCACAATGTCAAATAACATTGCATTAAGTGGGGCAAATATTGGCTGTAATGCAGTCTATCAAACACCTGGTTGGAGTGCGGGTTATACTAATATTCCTTTTTCTGGTGGGACAATTAATGTAACCGTTTCTGATTTACCTAAAGACAGAAAGCTAATCACTTCCATCTCGCTTTATAACGGTTTCAGAGACACTGTAAAAGTAATGATACAACCAAGCAGCTTTGCAAAGTTTGGAAATTATTATTCTAAATTGACTGCATATCCTGCAACAGGGGACACCTTTGATGGACCATTTCATACAAATGACAATCTTGGTGTTTATGGAAATCCAGTCTTTCTGGGAAAGACTACTTCTAAAAAAAGTCTTGTTAAATATTATAATCCAAGTAATCCTGTTTTTAATGGTGGATATGAAACAGGGGTTAATATACCCTTAAACTTGAATACAAATGATTACAAAACTCTTGCAACTTCTGGTGGGAAATTATTTGAAAGCAGTAATGCGGCAAAGTCTTTTATGGAAGTTGATTTGACATTTAACAATGACGGAACAGTGACATATAAAACAAAAATTGGACTAAACAAAAATAGCTGGGACGGATGGTCTGCCCCAACAACTGAATCTCTTAATTCTTTTGCCCCAAATGGAATTATCTACGTTGGAAAAGGGAATGTAAGAGTAAAAGGAGTGTTGAATGGTCAAGTTACTCTCGTTACAGGCAAGCAAGGTGGTGATGGTATGGGCAATGTCTACATTGAAAACAGTATAACTTATAATAGTGACCCAAGAACAAATCCCAATTCAACAGATATGCTTGGGTTGGTCGCAGATGAATCTATTACAGTAACTTATAATAATTCCCGAGGTAATATAGATATTTGCGCCACAATGTATTCACAAAACTCCGGGCTTGTTGTAGATAATTATAGCGGTTACTCAACCATAAATAATATGAGAATTTTTGGAGGAATAATTGGTAATGATTCTTATCCAACGGCTTCCTATTCTGGAGGGAATCCAGTCAAAGGTTATCGTTTTATTCATAAATTTGATAAACGATTTTTATTTTCAGCACCCCCAAAATTTCCAACAACATCTGGATTTGAAATTATTTCCTGGTATGAATAAACAAACTGTAAAATAAAAATTTGAAAAGCAGGACTTAATAAGTCCTGTTTTTTTATGTTTTGAGATTTTTGTTTTTAATATCTATTTAATAACTTTGTTCGGTTAATTTATGAATATAAGTACGAACGTTTATTAATCAATTATAATTAAGGAGAAAATATGACAAATATCAAAAAAATGTTTGGACCTTTTAGTCTTAGCATTATTTTACTTGCTCTGGTAATTCTTGTAAGTGGTTGTAAGAAAAAAGAAGAACAACCTGAACCAAAATCACCTCAACAGGTTGAACAAACTCAGCCCAAAGCTGAAGAGCCACCAAAAGTTGAAGAACCAAAAGAAGAAAAAGTTCCGAGTATTGAAGGTATCTGGAAAGGAACTTTCTATAATAAATCAATGACTATGCTGGTTGCAAAGCAAGAGGGCAAAGATTTTACAGGAGAAACTACTGTAAATTGGGCAAAACCTTTAACTATGAAAATTAAAGGTTCTTTCGATCCTAAGGAACTTACAATGAAGTTTGTTGATCAATCTACTTCAAAAGATGCTGGTTCCTATGAAGGAACTCTTTCTGCGGATTTAAAAACTTTCACAGGCAAATTTACATTGAATAGCGGCGGAAGAAAATTCGATGTTAAATTGTCATTACAATAATCATCAAGGAGAAGAATTATGAAAAAATTTATTTTATCAATTTTAACTCTGTCAGCAATTTTTATTTTTGTTTCTTGCGATGAAACAACTGATAATCCCGTTACACCAACGCCCACTAAAAAAGGTGGAATAATAATTACATCTGCTCCAGCAGGTGCAACTATTAAATTGAATGGCTCTGCAACCGGAAAAGTTACTCCGGATTCTTTGAAAGACCTTTCTGCAGGAACTTACCAGGTTACATTATCCTTAACAAATTACAGAGATACAACAATCAGTGTAACAATTGATAGTATGTATGTTAACCGATTTGTTCAAATGACGATGGTTCCAATAGTTGAAGTTACTTATTCCAACATTCAATTATATGAACAATCTTCTTCCAGCTTTAGCGGATTAAAATTATCAACCGGCACAAGAGTTTCCTCCAGTGGCCCTGACGCAGATATTTTCTTAGAAACAACAGATTTGAAGAGTCAGGATCAAAGATCTCCTGTTGTAACAAATCCTAATGTAACTTATTTTGATAATTCTCCAACAGCTACAAACTTACTTGATGGTGTTGCTTCCAATACCTTCTCATCAACTTCATGGACAAAATCAAAAGCAAGAAGTTCAACAACTTATAGTTTCCTCTATACAAAGAGTGGAAATTATGTTAAATTAAAATGCACGTCCTATGGTGGAGCAACCGGACCATCCGATCCCGATAGATGGGTAATTGTTAGTTACAGATATAATCAAACTGTTGGCGATAAGAGATTTGGGACAAATTAACTTTATCAACATTAATAATGTTTCATAAAAAAAGCCGTGACTCAACATCACGGCTTTTTTATTAAAATTAAATTTTAATTAACTCCTCTTACTTTAATATGAAGTTCAGTTAATTGTGCTTCATCAACATAAGAAGGAGCGTCATCCATTAAAGAGATTCCGCTTGCTGTTTTAGGAAAAGCCATAACATCTCTAATTGATTTTTCACCTGCAAAAATCATTGCAAGACGATCAAACCCAAAAGCAATTCCACCGTGTGGAGGAGCACCATATTTGAACGCATTCATAAGAAAACCAAATTTGTATTCAGCCTCTTCATTGCTAATTCCTAAAGATTTAAACATTTTTTTCTGTAGTTCCGAATTATGAATTCTTATGCTACCACCAGCTATTTCACTTCCGTTTAAAACAAGATCATAAGCTCTTGCTTTTACTTCACCGGGTTCGGTTTCCATCTTATCAATATCTTCAATTCTTGGAGAAGTAAATGGATGATGCATTGCATAATAACGTCTTGTCTCTTCATCCCATTCGAACAATGGAAAATCCGTAACCCATAAAAGTTTAGGTTCAGCGTTTTCTTTAATCAAGTTTAAACGTTTTGCCATTTCAAGCCGCATATAACCCATAAGATTAAGAGTTTTATATCTTGTGCCGGATAAAATTAAAATTAAATCTCCTGGTTCAGCATTCATAGCTTCAACAAGATTTTTCTTCTCATCTTCTGAAAGGAACTTCATAGTTGGGGATTCAAGTCCATCATCTTTAACACGAATCCATATTAATCCACCCGCGCCAAGTTTCTTGATAAAGTCAGTCAGAACATCAAGCTGATTGCGTGTATAATCACCACAGCCTTTTGCAAGCAAACCAGAAACAATCCCTTTTTTATCAACAGCATCTCTGAAAACTTTAAACTCTGAATTGGCAAAAACATTATTAAGTGTAATCATTTCTAATCCAAAGCGGAGATCGGGTTTATCACTTCCATACTTTTCCATAGCTTCATCAAACGTTAATTTGGGAATTGGAATTTGAAGTTCTTTATTCCAGATTTCTTTGTATAATTCTTTCATCAATCCTTCCATAACAACAAATATATCCTGTTGATCAACAAAAGACATTTCAATATCAATCTGTGTAAATTCTGGCTGCCTGTCTGCTCTCAAATCTTCATCGCGAAAACATTTTACAATCTGAAAATATCGATCAAAACCGGAAACCATCAATATTTGCTTATATTGTTGAGGAGATTGCGGCAGTGCATAAAACTTTCCCTTATGTAATCTGCTTGGGACTAAAAAATCTCTTGCTCCTTCAGGGGTGCTTTTCATAAGCACTGGAGTTTCTATTTCAACAAAATTATTTGTATCCAGATATTTTCTTGCAACCTGGTACATCTTATGTCTTAATAAAAGATTTTTTTGAAGTTTTGGTCTTCGTAAATCAAGATAACGATATTTTAATCTTAAATCTTCTGAAACATCAATTTCATCTTTTATTGGAAATGGAGGAGTTTTTGCTTCATTAAGAATTATGAGCCTGTTTACCATTACATCAACCAGTCCAGTTGCAAGTTCAGGATTTTCTGTACCTTCAGGACGTTTGCGAACAATACCTTCAACTGAAATGACAAATTCATTCCGCAAATCTTTTCCGGCAGAATGAGCTTCGTGATTAAATCCAGGTTCAAAAACAACCTGTGTAATTCCATAACGATCCCGCATTTCAATAAATATTACACCACCAAGATCTCTTCTCGCATCAACCCAACCATTAAGAATTACACTTTGACCAATATGCTCTTCTCTTAATTCACCACAAGTATGTGTTCTCTGTTTAAAAAACATTTTGAAATTGTTTCCTACATAAATAAAAAAATTTGTGAGCTAAGATAATCAAATGAGTTGAAAGATGGAATGGAAGTCAAATTAACTATATAAAATGAAAACTAGGATCATAGGAAGATTCCGGATTATTTTTTCTTTGCTTTAAAATCACCATTAGGTTGACTGGAAATTAAATAAGTAACATTCTTGTCAGCATCAGTTTCAAAAACAAATTTGAATCCATCAAGACCTTGCAATAAAAATGTGTTATTACCAACAGGTATTAGCGTATACTCTGGCTGTCCTTTAATGAATGCCCGCAAGTAACCTTCTTTAATGTATATCTCTGCTTCAACTCCAGGAACAAACTCAAAAACACCAACATATATTTTTAACTCATCTTCCTTTAAATCTATTACATCGGATTTCGGTTGAAAACCTTCTCTGAAAAATTTTGTTATTTGTCCACCGTTGTAGTAAATACCACTATTAACTGTTCCGTCATTTTCCCGTTTGATTGTTACATATGAATCATATTTACCTTCTACAAAAAAAGTACTATCTGAAGTGGGCACTAACCCCAACGGCAAGAAAGGTAACCCTATTAAATCAACAATAATTTTATTTTCTTTAATACTGATTAGTAATTGAGATTCACCTGCTATGAATTTTCCTTCGAATTTTTTTAACTTTTCTTCAGGCAAATTAATAGGTTTTCTTTTATCTGCATTAATATTAAAAATATAATTCGCCACCTGTTTTACTATTGCATCAGCACTTACGAAATCATTATTGCTCAGAAATATTATTTGTAAGTCGTCGTCAGTAAAGAAGTAATTGGATGAAAGGAATCCAGCCATTCCTCCATTGTGCCATAGAAGTTTATGTCCTCCATAATTTTGTATAACCCATCCATATCCATAATATACAGAATCTCCAAAATTAGTCCTTACATTGGGGGACGTAGCTTTAATCCATAATTCTTTTGGAAGGAGTAAATAATTTTTCATTGCTAAATTCAATTTCATTAAATCATTAACCTTAGAAATTATTGAACCAGCACCAGATAGTTGAGGAAATTCAGTAAAAACAGCTTTTAGCATTTTCTTTTCATCCTGATTGAATGTATGTCCTTTTGCTCTTTGCCCAATATTATCTTCGCTTCCACCATGACGGGTATTATTCATATTAAGAGGAATGAAGACATTTTTTTTCATGTATTCATCAAAGCTTACCCCAGATACTTTTTCAATAATGAATGCAAGGATTACATATCCGGAATTATTATATTGAAATTTTTCACCCGGCATAAAATCAAATTGTTTGTTTTTTACAAGTTCTATTGTTTCTTCAAGAGTACGTTTGGATTCCCAGTTGGGGTTCCATTCAGGAATACTTGTGTAATTTTTTATACCAGAATTATGCAAAAGTAAATTTTCTATTGTAACTTTATTTGCAGGAGCAATGAAATCAGGAATAAATTTTGTTAATGTATCACTTAAACTAAGTCTGCCTTCATTAATTAGAAGAAGTATTCCGGCAGCAGTCATCATTTTGGAAATAGAGCCTATCTGGAAGATAGTTTCTGTAGTATTAGGAATTTTGTTTTCTATATCAGCATAACCAAAGGCTTTTTTATAAATGACTTTTCCATCTTTACAAATTAATAAAGCACCACCAGGACCATTAACAGGAAGAGTCAGTTCTACCAACCCATCTATTACTTTTTCATCAACTTGTGAGTATGAAATTGTTGTGAAAAATAATACGACAACAAAAAGAATAATTTTTTTCATGATAACTGCCATTAATTTATTAAACGACAAAGAAAATATGTAAAAAAAATTCCGTCTTTTAAGACGGAATTAGAAACCTGTTAAAAATTAGATTGATATAACCCTATTGTATTACCATCTGGATCGCTCAACAGAGCATAATATCCATATACGGGAATAATGGTTTTTTCTCTTACAACTTTTCCGCCGCACGCTTTAACTTTATCAAGAGTTGAATCAATATCTTCAACTTGGATGTGAAAAATTGTACAATCACCATTAACGGGTTTATCAACCTTTCGCAGCCCGATAGTCATTCCTTTATGTGTATTGTACAAAAAATAATTTCTTCCAAATGATTTTAAATCCCAATTAAAAATTTTATTAAAAAATTGTGCTGAAATTTCAAGTTCTGTTACAGGTATTTCAACATGTCCAATTACTTGCTGGGTCATATAATTTTTCTCCTTGATTCTAATTTAATTACGCAACAAAATTAAATTTTTGTTTTACACTTTGCAAACAATATTTATTTGATGCTTTCGATTTTACTTTTTTCTTTATCAATTTTATTGTAATCGAGTTCGCTACCAAGCACACTATGTGGAATTAAGAAAATAATAAAAGTCATTATAGATGCAAACAGTATCCACCACCTTGGTTTGGAAAATTTATAGATAGCAATTAAAGCAACCAGCCATCCAATAAAAGCAATAAGAGTTTTATTGTCGGTTAAATCATAACCGAAAGGAAATCCTGTCCAGTATGCACCAAATGAATAATTCTGCACTATCGGGCCCAAAACCAAACCACCAATAAACATGATTACCACTGTCAATAATGTATATTTTTTTAATTTCGGCTGTAAACTAAAAACTTCAAATCCTGTTCTTGTTGATAGAAGCATAGCTGAAAAAATAAAAATGATGTGCAGTATTAAAATCAACATAGGAACATCACCACGAAATCTAATGACAACAGGATTTTCATTTAACCTTACTGTCAAATTTTCTTTTTTCAAGTTCACATTATAAATTAATTTACCTGCTGGTGGCTGCCACGGTAATTCACCAACTAAATATCCATCTGAGTAGTGCATCTCGACTTTAGTCCAGTTGTCATTTGTTTTATATCTCTTCCAGAATATTACTCCTCTAAAAGAAGGATCATTAGTTTGAATCTTAACTTGATGATTTGAATTCCCGGAATGAGAGCGGTCTAACTTAAAAGATATTTCTCTTTCATAAATTACTTTTTTGCCGGATACAGGATAAGTCGGTCCGGTTATTCTTTGATAAACTGCAGATGCAATTGTTATTAAAATTGCAAAAATCCAAAACCATATTGTTCTTTTCATATTTAATAAATCTTTTTGTGATATCAGTTTTCAATAATTTTATAGCTATGCGTTATTTCAGCTGCTTTTTCAAGCATCTTTGTAACAGAACAATATTTTGTTTGCGATAGTTCTATTGCTCTTTCAACTGCATCGGAAGGAATATTTTTTCCGAAAAACAGAAACTCAATATTTATCTTAGTAAATATCTGCGGATGTTCATCAGAAACTTCTGAAGTAATATTCATTTCAAAACCATCAACTTTAATTTTCTTTTTGGACAAAATAGAAATCACATCACTACCAGTACAACCTCCAAGACCGATTAGCAATAATTCTTTTGGTCGAACTCCTGAATTGCTTCCTCCAAAATCTTCTGGACCATCCATTGTAATCCAATGATTTGAATCAGATTTTCCGACAAATGTAATTCCTTTCAATTGTTTTATAAAAGCCGTTTTTGTTGCCATAATTTCTCCTTTTTATTTTGGGGATGTTTTAATTAAGCAAAGGGATTCCCTTTTACTTCATTATTTTTATTTCAAACTTAATAATTTTTCTTTTCTTGTTAATGAAAAAATTTTTAAATATGTTTGGCTCGTAAATCATAAATCCTTTTCCAATCATGAAAAAATTAATTTCTGTCTTCTTAGTAATAATTTTAAATATGTCTTTTGTTGTTGGACAGGTTAGCAAAACCCCAATTAAAATAAGCAGTCCTGATTTTCGTAATAATAAATTAATTCCTGTTAAATTCACTTGTGACGGCGAAAATATTTCTCCAAATCTTAAATGGACTTTTTATCCATACAGAACCCAAAGTTTTGCAATTATTTGTGATGATCCCGACGCACCCAATGGAGATTGGGTTCACTGGGTTGTTTACAACATTCCTCTTGTTCTTGAGCTTAAAGAAAATATATCTTCTTTGGAAATATTTCCCAATGGAATAACTCATGGGAAAAATAGCTGGGGGAAAATAGGATATGGAGGACCCTGTCCTCCTTCAGGTACTCACAGATATTTTTTCAAAATTTATGCATTAGATAAAATGTTAAATCTTCAGCCTGGTTTAACCAAGTATGAATTGCTAGATGCCATTAAAGACTGTATAATTGCAAAAGGCGAATTAATAGGAAAGTATAAAAGGAAATAAAATTAACTTGCCACCAAAAATTTATTGAACATTATGTTAAAGAAAAATTTTTTCGAATTAGATAAAGTCTCATTGGAGAAAGAATATGTTGAGGAAATTCATCGAAATGATTCATTTAAAGTTGAAAGAATAATTTCAAATGGACATTCTTCGGGAAAAGATTTCTGGTATGACCAGGAGACAAATGAATTTGTATTGCTGCTTTCCGGAGAAGCAAAGATACAATTTGAAGATGAAACCATCGAATTATCTCCGGGAGATTATATCACTATCCCCGCACATAAAAGGCATAGAGTGGAGTATACCTCTTCTATTGATAAAACTTTCTGGATGACAATACATTATATGTAATCTGACAAACGAATGGAATTATTGAGTTATTCCGTCTAAAAAATTAATTCTAAAATTTAATCAGAACAATGTTAAGAGAAATATTTTGGTTTAATAGATAATTAAAGACTATTTATTTTTGTAACATATAACATTATTAATAAACATAACTTACATTAATTGATACATTTTTCACAGAGAAGATTTTTTTATTTCGCAGTTGTTTTCGTTTTTCTTGTATCATTAGCAGAAGCACAGGATACTACTAAAAGTCTTGCTTTTAAAAAACAAAACCGTTTTGCTCCACCAATTTTAATTTTTAAATATTACGATCCTGCATACCAGCTTTATGATAATTTTATGTTAATTAAAAATGCAAATGCTGGTGATGCTTACGCACAACATGAAATTGGACTAAGATATTTGACCGGCGAGGGATTTGAGCCTGATACTTCACTTAGCTTTCAATGGATTAAAAAAGCAGCTGATCAAAAATTTGTTCTTGCCGAATATAATCTTGGTATCTTTTATTTTAACGGATGGGGAACCGAATGGAATCCATTTGAAGCATTCACTTATTTTTTAAGAGCTGCAAAACAAGGAATGGAACAGGCACAGTATAACGTTGGATTAATCTTTACAGAAAATTTGGTGATTCAAAGAAATTTAAATGCTGCTTATTACTGGATAAAAAAGTCATTACAATCAGGTTTTGAACCAGCAAAAGAAACTATTGCAGAACTTGAAAAAAGAGGAATAACCACAAGCGATTCTATTTCTGCATTAAACGGGTTTACAGCAAAAGTAGAAACAGAAAAAATTAATAGCGCTCTGCTTTTTATTGATTTTACAACTGACACTATTACTGCTGTTTCTGATTCTGTAATTATTGAAGATATGAATAGAGAATCACTGATTGAAGTAAAAAATAATTCTTCCAGTGAAATAAAGAGAAAAGATCTGTTTGCATTTCTTCCCGTAATTGATAAAATTAAAGAACAGGCTGAATTTGGAAATCCGGAATCACTTGTATTGCTTGGCAAAATGTTCGAACAAGGTATCGGCGTAAAAAAAGATGTTATTGTTGCCAGCGAGTATTATCTTAGAGCAATAAGATTAGAATCTCCACGTGCACCAAGATTATTATGGGATTTAATTAAAACCAAGAACTATTTTTCGTTGTTACGAGAAGCTATTAACAAAGGAAATCTTTCTGCAAAATTTGTTTGGAGTGGATTATACATCATTGGTTTTGATTATCAAATAACTAATAACGATGTAGTAAAATTTTTACTTGAATCAACTGACAACAACTATACTGTTGCAATGACGGAACTTGGACTTTGTTACTTTTTCGGAAATATTCTTCAAACCGACAAATACAGGGCAATCAGACTCTGGGAAAAAGCTATGCAGCTTGGAAACGTTGAGGCTGAAATAAGATTAATGATGAGTAAAATTTCCGAAGGAACTAATAATATTGATATCAATCGTCTTAAAATTTTTGTAGAAAAAAATTCTATCCTTGCACAAACAACTTTAGCATATTGTTATGAGATGGGAATTGGAGTTGAGAAAAACATACCTAAAGCAATTGAACTTTATAGAAGATCAGCTTACAGGGGAAGTCGTTATGCCTATAATTCTCTAAGAAGAGTATATGATAAATTTCGTCCAGATAAAATTGAATTTATCATTAATTAGTCTGATCATTAAATATTTTTAGCAAAGCGAGATTAAGACCAAGCGTAAACCAGATAATTGTAATGATTTCGTGGTCCCCAAAATTCCATTCGGTTAACCCCGCGAATAAAAACGCAACAAACCCACCAATTACTCCCAGCGAATATGAAGAAGCAAAAGGAATGTCTTTTAACAATTTATATATTTTTAAATCAATCAAAAAAACTTTTCCTAAAAGCATCATCACTGCAATAAATCCAAATACACCAAGAGTTGCAAGAAAATGGATATAATTATTATGAAGATGTCCTTGAATTTCTTTATCAAATGGACGTTTGTATTTTACAAATAATACTGCAAGGTCGATATCGCCTACTCCCAAAAATGGATGATCCAGAAATATCTTCCACCCCGCAAGCCACAATCCAATTCTTTGAAGATTTGTAAGATTATATTGGTCAAAAATACTTCCAAAGCGACTAAATTTAATTTTACTCACATAAAGTCTATCATTAAAAAAACAAATGCTTTGTGGTGTAAATCCTACATTAAATTTATTTTCAATTTGCAAGTCAGCAGGATTTATTCTAAAAACTTCACCATTAACGTTTGCGGCAAGTAATTTTTTATCATTATTAGCGAACATAAATATTCTCTTTAATGATTCGCTTTGCTTAAGTTGAATATTTTTGCTGGAATCAATTGTAAACGAAATTAACTTTTTCTCTGTACCAATCAAGACAGTATTATCAATCAATATGAGAGAAAGCACTTTTTCTTTCTCTTTATAGTTATAAATCGGTGAAAAAAGTACATCATTCTTAAATATATCAAGTCCTTTTTCAGGAGAATACAAGACAAGATAATCCTGATTGATGGACATTCTTTCATAAGACAAAATATTTTTAAACCGACTAATATTTGGTGCGGTTTTTATATTTTTATAAACGGTCAATCCACTATCTTTATCCAGTAAGAATAATTCATTATTAAAAACAGCAGATGAGTAAGTTAACCCTGGGGAAATAAACTCATTAATAACTTTGAAGTTATTATTTTCTTCTTTAATTAAAACATAGCGGGACCCCAACAGGGTGGCAATATAATAACTGCTGTCAAAATCTATAACTTCAGTAACAGGAAAAGGTAAAGCCGACTTTGATATTATTTTATTGCCATCATACTTAATAATGCCTTTATCAAAATCAGAAATTAATAAAAAATTATTATGCGGGTATAACTGAAAAGCTTTTCCATCTGTAGGAAATGAATCTTCTTTTATAACATTACTTCCATTTGTATTATAAACATAAATTTCACTTTTATCTTTTTCTATAATAATCGCCATTAAAAGAAGCATCAATGCTGGTATTAAAACAGACCATCTCTTTTTTACTAATAATATTGTAAATATTCCGGCCATTGTTCCAATCCAGCCAGTTCTTTTATACGTTGCAAAAAGAGCCAACGAAGAAAGAAGAAAACCAATACCAATAAATATTTTTACTTTCCAATTATGTTTTTCATTTATCAGAAACGAAAACAAAAATATTATTGTAAAACTCATTATTTCGCTTGACGTAATTGGATATTGAAAAACCCCTGGCCCGGACTGCTGAATTTGATAAAGATTTAATATCAGATGTTTTGCTGAAAAGTATAAATATATTCCAACTGAGAGAAGTGCAACGCCAATATAAACCATAAAAAATTGTTTTACTCTTTTAATATCTGTTACAGCAGCAGGAATTGTATATATAATTGGAATAAGCAAAATTCTTTTTAATAAATTATTGAATGATTGCGGCTGGTTATGAGAAAAAATCGTTGACAGAATTAAGGCAAGCAGATAAAAAAGAATAAATATCTCAAGTCCGGTTTTAGTAAACGGATTCTGACGGCTAAGATAATACTTTATTAAAATTAATATCAGAGATCCATAATAACCAAGCTGATTGAAAAAGATTGAGTTTGTTAATGTCGTAAGGAACATTATAACAAAAAAATAAATTAATCTGTCAACCCATTCGTAATTTTTATTTTGCTTAATCATAAAAGTTAATCTCTGAACTGCATTTCATAGAATTTTTTATAAAGTCCTTTTTCTTCTTTAATTAATTCATCATGAGTACCAACCTGTACAATCTTTCCTTTATTAAGAACAACAATACGAGTTGCATTTCTAATTGTACTGAGACGATGAGCAATTACAAATGTAGTTCTGTCTTTCATCAATCTTTCAATTGCTTCCTGCACAAGAATTTCAGATTCATTATCAAGTGAGGAAGTTGCTTCATCAAAAATCATTATTTGTGGATTCTTAAGTAACGCCCTTGCAATAGCAAGTCTCTGACGTTGTCCACCAGAAATTTTCAATCCCCTTTCACCTATCATTGTATCATAACCATTAGGTGATTCCATAATAAATTTATGAGCATTTGCCATTTTAGCGGCTTCAATTATTTTTTCTACTGGAAAATCTCCAAGACCATAAGCGATATTATTTTTAATAGTTTCATTAAAGAGTAATGTTTCCTGTGTAACAATGCCCATTAGTTTTCTTAAATCTTTTATTCTTACATTTTTAATATCAACTTCGTCAATTGTTATTCTTCCTGCTACTGGATCATAAAAGCGAGGAAGCAAATCAACAAGAGTAGTTTTTCCTGCCCCACTTGGACCAACAAAGGCAATTATTTCTCCCCTTTTTACTTCAAAACTAACATTATCTAAAATTTCCTCATCGGAGTCAGAATAACGAAAACTAACATTTTCGAATTTAATCTTATTATTAAAAGAAGATAAAGGCAAAGGATTCTCAACTTCTTTAATTTCCGATTCAGTATCAAGTATTTCAAATATTCTATCGCCAGCAGCACTTGATTCCTGAACCCGATTATTTGCACTGCTCAATTCTTTTATTGGAGGCATCAATTGAAATATTGCAAAAAGGAATCCAAGAAACTCACTTGCTTTTAATGTGTGTTCAATCAGCACTAATCGTCCACCGATGTAGATTATTATTACTCCAACAATTACACTTAAAAATTCAGTAATTGGGGAGGAAAAATTTCTTATTCGTGTAATTTTTAGCATTAGTTTCATGAATGATGACGTTTCTTTTTCAAACTTTGAATTTTCAAACTCCTCCATACCAAAAGCTTTAACAACTTTAACACCTGAAGTTGTTTCTTGTATAACGCTTGTTATGTCAGCCATTTTTTCCTGAATAATCGCACTCTGAGCTCTTAATTTAATTCCAATCCAACCAATTATTATCATCGAAAATGGAAGAATAAGAAAAGCAAATAAAGTCATCTTCCAGCTAATTGAAATTGCAATCCCCAGAAAAACAATGATGGATAAAGGTTCTCTAATAAGATTAAAAAAGGTGAGCGAGATACTCGTTAAAACAACATTTACATCATTAGTTAAACGTGAAATAAGATTTCCAATTCTCTCGTTCTTAAAATAACTCATTGGCAGTTCGTGTAAACGACGATAAGCCTGGTTGCGTAAATCTTTCATCACTCCCTGTTCAACATGTGCAAGGAAATATCCCTGCATATATCCAAATACATTTTTTGCAAGAAAAGCAAAAAGGACTATAAAACAAATTCTCAGCAGTGATTCAAGTTTATCTCCTGTAAAAATAAAATGCCGAAACCATTCAGAAAAATCATTTATAATATTTTGAACAAATTCCGGAAATACTGAAGTTGTTTTTCCTGCAGGATGAGTAATAATTTCTTTTTTACTCGCTGTTTCCTGGAATAATGAATCAAGTAAAGGAATTGACAGATATACGCTTAATCCATTCATAAGAGCATATAAAATTGTACAAATAATTGATACTGTTAAGTACTTCCAGTAAGGTTTTACATATGTTAATAATCTGAAATATGTTTTCATCGTTATATTTTAAATACTTTTTTGATTTTGTTTTTCCCAGGTCTTTGCGTATGCTTGAAATGTTGTTAAAGAGTTTAACCAGGAAATAAGTAGACCATGAATTCCATCTTTAAATCCTTTAAGAGAAAAATAATATCTTAAAAAGGCAGAAAGTGTATGCAGCATTATTATCAACGCATTGATTTTTTTTCCATTCACTTTTTCAAGAGAATTCAGTGATGAATAATAATTACTTTTTTCAATTGATTGAAAAAGATTTTTGTTAGTATAATGAAACATTGGAAAATTTAACCTGACAGTTTTTCCATCAACATGAAAACCTTCATGAACAAGTGCATCTGTTACTGTTGTTTTTAATTTTTTAAACAATCTTAATTGGTAATCGGCATCCCATCCACATGAATTAATCAACTTGCCAAGGAAAAAATTATTTCTTCTAATATAGAATCCATCTGCTAAAGTAAAATCATTAGATGATATTTCTATTTTCAATTCTTCCGAAATTATCTCATCTGCATCCACGCTTAACACCCATTCATTTGATGCCAGACTTAAAGCATATCGTTTTTGAATTGCATAACCTTGCCATTCATGAAAAAATATTTTATCGGTGTAATTAGCTGCAATTTCAAGTGTCTTATCACTGCTTCCGGAATCAACAATTATAATTTCGTCAACCCATTTAATGCTTTCAAGACATTGATGAATGTTTTCCTGTTCATTCTTCGTAATAATTATTGCAGAAATTTTTTCCATTATTTATGCTTCATAATTTGGAATTTCCGGTATCTTTTTCAATCCACAGCCGCCTTGAATAGATATTCTATTTGTTTCTGTCTGTTTATTTAAATCATAGATAATAATTTCTGATTTCTTTCCAAAATTATCATCAAATATCAACAAATTATTTATAAGCGAAAAATTCTTATAACCAGCCCCAAAGAATTCTTTAACAATCTTTTCTTCTTTAATTGAATAAATAATTAATGATGAGGTTTGCGGGTTTTGTTCATACAGAGATTCGTTGTTTGGAGAAACATCTAAAGATGAAATAAGTAAATAATTTTCATCAGATGTCCAACCAACCTGGTTGAGTTTAAATTTTAATGTACATATTAGATTTTTTGTATTATGCTCCTTGTCCTGAAAATAGATTTGCTTTTCTTCCTGTTCATTGGTAGAAATAAAATATTTTCCTGACAGCGAATAAAGATTATTCTTTTCGACTGGTAAGTTTGGATATCCATCTTTGGTCAGATCGTAAGTTTTCTTTTCTGACAATAATAGTTTTCCATCTTTACTAAAAAGTAAAACATTTTGTTCAATGTACTGTGCAATTGTTTTATCTATTTTATTATATAAAACCTGGTAAGTATCTGCATCTGTCCAGTTTGAAAACACCTGTAAGCCGCTTCCAATTTTCTGAATAAAACGTACCCTGAATGAATCCTCGACAACGTATAATTTAACATTATCGACAAAAGGAAAGACTCCTTTCTTACCATAAGCGGTGGCAGTAAGAAAGAAAATTTTATTTTTATCTTCTGAATAAGACAAGTTAATGACTGACTCTACTTTGTTAGACCAGAACACCTCGGATTTTTTTTCGTTAAAATTATACACGTATAAACCTGGTCTGTTATTAATCATTCCAACAAAAAGTAAATTTCCAGAAGGCTTTTCATTAATTTCTTTGGTCTCCTTTTTTATGACATTACTTTCTTTCGCTCGATTGCAGCCAATAAATACTGAAATAATAAAAACAGTTATAGTAGTTAATTGAAAAAACGATTTGAACATTCTATAATCCTACAAATTTTAATAATAAACTTAGCACCAAGTTGACAAATTTTGCAAAGTAATTCCACAGTGGACTGTAAATAAATATTAATAAAATAAAAGAGCCATATATACCTAAGTTTTGCAGTGATGCAGTAAATTTATTTGGGAATAAATCAAATAAAATATGAGAGCCATCTAGAGGAGGAATTGGCAAAAGGTTAAAAGCAAAAAGAAAAACATTTAAATAAACAGCAAACCACAAAACTCTAATAGAATAATGACTTGTTATAGTTTGATTTCCTGATTTAACAAAAACTGATAAGATTAAAACTATTATTCCTGCAAGAATAAGGTTTGATAATGGTCCTGCAACAGAAACCAAAGCATCATCTTTTAATTTATCTTTAAAATTATTTCTGTTAACAGGCACAGGTTTTGCCCAGCCAATAATTGCAAATCCAGAAGCAAAAGCCGCGATAGGCATTATTACTGAACCAATCAAATCTATATGTTTAAAAGGGTTCAATGATAATCTTCCTTCTTTTTTTGCAGTATCATCTCCAAATTTAAAAGCAGAGAATGCGTGTGCGAATTCATGTACTGCTATCGAAATCAAAAACAAAGGCAGAAAGCACAGGAAGATTATAAGTCTTTCATTAACATGAATATTTCCCATTTAACCTCTTGGATGGTGCATTTTATGTTCCTGCTTAATAAAGTCTCTGTCAATATGTGTATAAATTTGTGTTGTTGAAATATCTGCATGGCCAAGCATTTCCTGAACAGCTCTTAAATCAGCTCCACCTTCAAGCAGATGCGTTGCAAATGTATGCCTGAAAGTATGTGGATGAACTGCTTTAACAATTCCTGCCTCTTTAACATATTTGTCAATTATGAACCATAAACCCATTCTTGAAAATTTTGTGCCGCGTGTATTAAGAAAAAGATAGTTTAAACTTTTTCCTTTATCAAAAAAAGGACGGCTTTGAAGCAAGTAATCGTTAACCGAATTAATTGCACTTCGTCCAATTGGGACAATTCTTTCTTTCGAGCCTTTTCCGAAGACTCTGATTGCTTCATCATCAAGATACAAATCAGATAACTTGATATTTATTAATTCCGAGACTCTTAACCCGCACGCATAAAGCACTTCAAGTATAGCACGATCCCTGATACCATATTTATCACCTGTATTTGGCTTTGCAAAAATTTCATCTATTTCATTTACAGATAAAACTTCTGGAATTTTTTTGGATAGTTTTGGAGGAGAAATTTTTTCAATTGGATTTATCTGAATATAAGCAGACAATAAAAGGAAATTAAAAAAACTTTTAATTGAAGAATAATATCTTGCGGCAGATGTATCGGTCAGCCCAATTTCTTTAAGTAATTTAAAAAATCCAGCCAAATGAATATGGGTAATATTATTTAAATCATATACCTGTTCCTTTACAAGATATGAAAATAAAGCTGTTATATCATTTTTATAAGCATTTATTGTGTTATCAGACAAATTTCTTTCAAGTTTAAGTAACGAAAGATATTCTTTGAGAAAAACAATAAAGCTTTCATCAATTTCTCTCAATCGCTTTTTTCCATTTCGTCTTGTTTCGGATATCTTATCCTTCTATGATGATGTCCAAGTAAAATGCTTATAAAAGTTTCTTTAACCCTATTGATATCATTAAACGTCATTGGTGATTCATCAAGCTGACCATCATCAATTCTAAGATTGATAAGATTAGTAATAAGGTTTTCAACCTTTTCAAAATCCGGCTCTTCAATTGATCTAACTGCTGATTCACATGTATCAGCAAGCATTACTATGGCGGTTTCCTTTGTTTGTGGTTTTGGTCCAGGATATCTAAAATCATCTTTACTAACTTTATCTTCACCGTAGAGTTTCTTCGCTTTTTCATAAAAATAACTTATAACAGTAGTCCCATGGTGCATTGGAATAAAATCTATAATTTCCTGTGGAAGTTTATACTCTTTTGCTAATTCAATTCCTTTGCGAACGTGATCTCCAATTATTTTAACGCTATCCTGAGGAAGCAATTTTTCGTGAAGATTTTCTTCATCAAGTTGATTTTCTACAAAGTACTGTGGAGTTATTGTTTTACCAACATCATGATAATAAGCCCCAACTCTTGCAAGTAAAGCATTTGCACCAATCGCTTCGGCTGCACTTTCTGCAAGGTTTCCCATAGTTAAGGAATGATTAAATGTACCTGGCGCTTTCCGTGCAAGTTCTCTCATTAGCTTTCGGTCAAAGTTTGATAGTTCTAGTAAAGTTAAATCTGTTGTTAAATTAAAAATCTTTTCAAAAAATATCAGTAATCCATACGTAAGGACAGGACTTATAAGTGCATTAATAGCGGCTGTGGATAAATCCATAAATATTTTATTCCATGTTTCAAATCTTTCAAGTCCAAAAGCCAGAATAGTGATTCCATATCCGACTAGAATAAAAAGAAAGGAACGAAAGATCTGTGTTCTGTTTTTTATATCTCTAACAGTATAAACAGAAAAAGCACCTGCCACAAGATTCATTACCACAAAGCTATAATCGTTCCCTCTTAATGCACCGGTTATTAATGATAGTATTACAGTTGTATAAAAACCTATTCTCGAATCAAAAATAATTGTAATTAACATTACCGCTGTTGGAATAAATATCAGGAAACGTAAAGAATCATTTAATTCAAGTTTGTAAATAAAATATGTAACAAAGCAGATTAATAATATTAATAGTGCAAAGACAAGAAGTTTAAAATTATTTTGATAAATCTTCTTTCTGAAGAGATATATGTAAATGCTTAATAACAGCAACAAAGAAAGAATATGGAAAAATTTTCCAATACCCTGTAAAATTAATTCGCCGGAGCCTAAATTTTCACCTTTTGCAAGCTGGTATGATTCAATTTTTTGTTTAATTTCACCTGTAACTCTGTCGTGTTTGGCAATGATTCTTTCATTCTCATTTACTATTCCAATATATTTTGAAACCTTATTCTGAGTAATAATAATTTCTTCGCGGGTTAAATCAGAATTATATTTTATGTTAGGACTGATAAAATGAACTGCATATTCCAGAGCAGATTTGATGATTTCTTCTCCGGTCATTTCTCTCATAAAAAGATTGTTTAGTTTTTCTTTGGAAGCAGAATAATCAAGATAATTTGTCTTTGGTTCAATGATGTCAATATTCCCTTTGCGTACTGCAATACTATCTTTTGATATTTGCTCATAAGAAATATTTAAAATTCCTTGATCGTAAATAACAGTAACTGCTCTAAGAATTTCTTCTAAAAAATTTCTTAAATCATTTTGAGGCGAATTTTTATTTCCTTTTTGTCTTAGCTCTCTTAAAAGATTATAGGTGTTTTTAGAAAGGAAAGTTGGATTTTCAAAGCCTTGTTTTCCGGCAGCAAGATCACTATCAATTAATGCGATAATAAAATTATTATATTTTTTTAATGAATCAAGATTGTAACTGGTAAGTTTATTGTCTCTTTGAAATATTGGATATACGCTTTCCCTAGCAAGTTCTAATTCTTTTCTGTATTGTTCATTATCTTTCATTACCGGAAAACTAAATGGAGCAATAAGATCATCCATAATCCAGATTGTACCAACTGCAACATCAGCTTCAAGAGATTCTCCTTTTGGAAACATGAATACAATCAACAAAGTTGTTATGATAAGAGTAATTATTTTCACTCTCAAACTTGTTTTTAATTTATTCATATTCATATAATTAATTTCGTTTTGCTTTTAACACCATCTCAAGAAATTCAGCTACTCCATCTTCATTATTTCCTTTTGTTGTAACCAGATCTGCAGAATATTTTAATTCAGCAACAGCATTATCAAGAGCAATTTTAATTGCTTTGGTTTCAAACATCGATTTATCGTTATACCAATCTCCAATCACAACAGTTTCTTTTATATTGATCTTAAGATATTTAATTAATCTTAATAATCCCGTAGCTTTTGTAGAGCCTTTTTTTCTAACCTCAAGATAATAAATTCCTTCGTTAGAATGAGATTTATAATAATTTGTATTTAAACCAAGAGTGTAAGGAAAATTAAGTCTTTCATTAACAAATTTAAGATTATCCTTGTAATCACTCATCATTACTATTTCCAATGTATTGGAAAAATAATTCTCATATCTATTAACCTGCTCAAATCTTGCTCCAAATTTATCAGTAAGATCTGGAACTACAGAATTATCTTCCGTATAATAAATTGCATCAGCATGACAGAGAGCTATTTTCAGCAGATATTTGTCAGCATACATTAGCGCTTTCCGAACGTGTTTTTCATTAATAAACGATTCGAAAAGGACTTCTCCATCTGGATAGTTTTTTATTAATGTGCCATCTAATGAAATTAGTGGAGTAATGATATCTAATTGTTCAGCATATTTTATAATTGCAGAATGTAACCTGCCTGTTGCAAACGAAAAACGAACTCCTAATTTTCTTAATTCTTTAATTAATTTAAATGACGCTTGCCCAACTTCACCGTATTCATTTAACAACGTTCCATCAAGATCGAAGACTATAAGTTTAATTTTTTTTAAGATATCCTTGCTGATCATTTTAATTTCCTAAAGTTTCCCAGCCGCGTTTATTCATACCATAATAAATAATAAAACCAAAAACGCTTCCGGCTACTAAGAAAACAACTCCGATTAATAAATCGCCTAAAATTATCTTTCCAAATCCAAACAAGAAAGCATAAATCATTAATACACCACAAAACCAGTTAACTATATTAAACAAGCCATCTTTCTGGGGAATAATGTCTGTTGCTTCTTTTGCAATTGGTCCCCAAAGTTTAGGATTTGGTTTAACTCTTCTATAAAATGATAATAGTTTTTCTGTCGGCTCTGGGCGAGTAAACATTGTAACTAAAAGCCAGACGAATGTAGTAACTAATACCGTTATCAAAAGAAGATGAGCAAAATCAACCGGGTTTTCTTCTTTATAATTAAATCCAAATTGAAGAACAAGAGAAGTAACAAAAGCGGCAATCATTGCAGATATTTCACTCCAGGCATTAATCCTCCACCAAAACCAACGTAGAATATATACCAACCCTGTTCCTGCTCCAAGTGCCATTAAAAATTTCCAGGCACTGGCAATTGAATCCATATAAAAAGTAACTATTGCAGAAAGAATCATTAAAACCATTGTAACCAGCTGAGACATATTTACGTAATGTTTTTCATTCTTCTGTTTTACATATCTCTTATAAACATCATTAATAATATAACTTGCACCCCAATTTAATTGTGTTCCAATGGTTGACATATAAGCAGCAGCAAAAGCGGCAAGCATTAAACCTCTTAGATAAGCAGGAAGATCCGAAATTAAAATTCTTATATATCCCGATTCAGGATCTGCTTGGAATTGAGGATCATTATTAAATCTTAAAACTGCGACAAGCGCTACAATAATCCATGGCCAGGGACGAACAGCATAATGAGCAACATTAAACCAGAGAGTTGCAAGAAGTGAATGCTTTTCATTTTTAGCACAAAAAATTCTTTGAGCAACATAACCGCCACCACCCGGTTCAGCACCAGGATACCAAGATGCCCACCAGTTTACTGCAATGAAAACAAAAAAAGTAATCATTGGCATCCATGTCGAATTTACATCCGGAACAAATGAAAGAATAGAACTTGAAGGGTCTCTTGTTTTATCTATTTCATTTAACCCCGATAACAAGGAACCCATTCCTCCACTTGCATTAACTGCAAATACAGCAAGTAAAATTACCATTCCCATCTTTAAAACAAATTGAAAAAGGTCTGTCCAGAGAACCCCCCATAAACCGGACAAAGTTGAAATAGAAGCAGTAATAAACATAATGGCAATAGCGATTAAAAGAGCTTCAAATTTTCCAATTCCCAGAACAGACATCATAATTTTTACAATGGCAAGATTAACCCATCCCATGATAATAAGATTGATTGGAAGTCCTAGATACAAAGCCCTGAAGATTCTAAGGAATGCAGCTGGTTTACCACTATAACGAATTTCTGCAAATTCAACATCAGTAAGAACTCCAGCACGCCGCCATAGTTTAGCATAAAAAAACACAGTTAACATTCCACTGAAAACCATACTCCACCAAATCCAGTTACCAGCAATACCATTTTTGGCAACTAGTCCGGTAACAACAAGTGGAGTATCAGCAGCAAAAGTAGTGGCAACCATAGAGGTTCCCGCCAGCCACCAGGTAACATTCCTGCCGGAAACAAAAAAATCGCTTACACTTTGTGTGGCTCTCTTCCTTAAGTAAAGTCCAACACCAAGATTAAATACAAAATAAAGTGCAATTACAATCCAATCAATTAAAGTTAACTGCATAATAAGAACTCCGGTAACAAGTTATAAAGAAAGCTGAGGTTTATTTATTAAAGATAATACGGGAAATATTTCCCACTAAAATAGTTGTAGCACACCCTATAAGAGTATGCCATGTAAAATCAATTTTTGTAAATATAAGCACAATTACCATTGCAAGTAATCCTGCAATAAAACCAGTATAAGCATTCATCTGGTTTGTCTTTTTGAAAATTAAACCAAGGAAGAAAGTTCCTAACAATCCGCCATAAGTAACAGATGCGATCTTCAATCCCAGTTCAACCACGGGGTTTTTAGTATCTGTAAACAACATTGCGCCACCAATAAGAACAATACCCCAAAAAAGAGTAAATGCTCTTGACCACCAGATTTCTTTTTTAGCATCAATATTTTTTCCTCTTGATGAAGACTTAAAAAGGTCAAGATAAGTGGATGATGCGAGGGAACTGATTGAAGAAGACAATGTTCCCATTGCAGATGCAAGTACACCAGCAATTACTAATCCCGTTAAACCAACAGGTAAATTTTCAATAATAAATTTTGGAAAAATTTCATCTGAAGTTGTAAGTCCAAGTTCTTTAAAAGGAACTCCATTGTAGAAAGCGTAAAGACAAAGTCCTAAGAATAAAAAGAAAGCAAATTGAATCACAATAAATGTAGCATCAAGCATTAAAGCTTTTTGACTTTCCTTTTTGGATTTGCAACCAAGTAATCTTTGCACCAATAGTTGATCAGTCCCATGTGAAGCCATTGTAAGAAAAGTTCCACCAAGCAATCCACCAGCTAAAGTATAAGGTGAAGATAGAAACTCATAAAAACTGTTTCCGATGAAAAAATTAAAAATCTGGAATTTATTTTCTCCATTCATAAAAGCATAATTATAGACGTCGTTAATGCCATTTGGAAGGTGATTAAGAATTAACATCATCGAAATGAAAGCACCACCAAGATAAATAAACAACTGAACTACATCCATCGCAACAACCGCTTTAAGTCCACCCACGTAAGTATAAACGAGAGTAAAAACTCCAATTATCAAAATACTTGTTGGATAATCAAATCCTGTAATTATGTGAACGGGAATAGCAGTGGCAAACAATCTTACACCGCTTGCAAGAACTCTTGTGGTTATAAAAACAGTTGAAGTAAATTTACGAAGAGAAAGCCCGAATCTTTTACCTAAAAAGTCATATGCCGTTTCAAGATTTCCTTTGTAGTATGCCGGAATGAAAATTATACTTACCAGAAGTCTTCCAATAAAATAACCTATTGCAACCTGCAAAAAAGCCATATTGCTTTTATACGCAAGTCCCGGAATGCTGATAAAAGTAAGCGTACTTGTCTCACTTGCAACAATAGAAAAACCAACTGACCACCAGCTCATTTCTTTCCCACCAAGGAAATAGTCCTTTGCTGTTCGTTGTCTTTTTCCTATTACTATTCCACTTACTGTTACACCAACGAGATAAACAATAATGATAAGATAATCAATAAAAGAGCTGTTCACTACTAATTTTCTTGTAATTCTTTTATGGCATCTTCAACGGAATCTGACAGCGTTAACACTCTATCAAGCTGCGTAATACTGATAAGTTGTCTAATTTTCTCGGAAGGAGAAATAACTCTCAGGTCGCCTCCGTTTCCGTTTATTAAACGATTTGCAACCAGCAAAGCACTTAAACCGGAACTATCACAGGACTCAACCTCGGTAAGATCGATTATTAATTTCGTCTCGCCTTCAACTTTAAGCAATAAAGTGAATTCAGCTTTTACCAGACCTGAAATATTAGCATCAAGTTTTTTCTCGTTCAACTTGAAGATAATGATGTTGTTGATATGTTTTGTTTCAAAATTCATAATACATAATTATAAAAACATTTGTAAGTAATTTAAGAAATTTTTATAAGAATTTTCAGTATTATCTCTAGAAGAAAACTGAATATCATAAAATAAATCTGAGTGCTTTTTGTTAAATCCAATAAAATATGTTGCGTTTACATATTTTGTGCATATTGAAAGAAATAAATTTTCTTCTTTATTAAGATCAATCAGCACATCATAATTATTTTTCTTTAACTTTATTTTAAGATTTTGTTTTGGTATTCCCAGCTTACTTTTGTCTGAAGAGAAATATTCTTCAATTTTTATATTAAAAGTGTTGTAAAAAAGATGGAGCACCGAATTATTTAAAAACAAAGTAACATCTTTGTGTAATGAAGAAAGATATTCTGCAATTTTTATAGCAGATTTAAAATCCTGTTCAACTTCAGGCATAATTACCAATATTTTTTTAGAATGCCCCAGAAGGCCATTAAAAACTTTTACTGATTTATTCCTCTTAAGCAGTTTAGAAATTACTTTGTATTTTATTTCGTCTATCATTCAGGCGTATTTTCAATAAGTCTGGTAAATTCGTTTTCAGAAAGAACTTTTATATTGAGTTCTTGAGCTTTTTTCAATTTAGAACCGGCAGATTCTCCTGCAATTACAAAATCAGTTTTTTTTGTAACTGATGATGTAACTTTTCCACCAAAATTTTTTATGATATCCGAAGCATCCTCTCGCGAATATCTTTCTAATGTACCGGTTAAAACAAAAGTCTTATTGTAAAAGAAATTCTCTTGAATTTCTTTTTTTGATGAAGTAAAATTTAGTCCAGTAGATTTTAGTTTTTCTATAAGCAACAGATTATTTTTTTCATTAAAAAAATTTTTTATGCTTCTGCTAATGCTCTCACCAATTTCATGAACTGATTGAATTTCTTCTTCGGTAGCCGTTATTAAATCATCAATAGAATTAAAATGCTCAGTAAGCTTTTTTGATACACCAGATCCAACATATCTTATACCAAGAGCAAATAATACTTTTTCAAATGGTTGATTTTTGCTTTTTTCAATGGCAGCTAACAGATTATCAATACTTTTTTCTCCAAGTCTTTCAATCTTAATTAACTCATCTCTATGCTTTTTTAATTCATAAATATCTGCATAAGTTTTTAGATATTGTAACTCTACAAAAAGATTAACTAATGATTCTCCTAATCCCTCAATATCCATTGCACCACGAGATGCAAAATGTTCTATTCTTCCTTTTAATTGACCCGGACATTCACAATTCTCGCAATAATAGGCAACTTCTTCAGAAGGTTTAAATAAAGTCGCCTTACAAACCGGACATTTTTCTGGTGGTAATACAATAACCGAATTTGTTTTTCTTTCTTGAATTACTACTGAAACAATTTTCGGAATTACATCTCCACCCTTTTCAATTACAACTTTATCACCTATTCGGATGTCTTTTCTTTTTATTTCATCATAATTGTGCAGTGTTGCCCTGCTTATAGTTGAGCCTGCGAGAAAAACTGGTTCTAACTCTGCGACAGGAGTAACAGCTCCGGTTCTACCAACTTGCCAGGTAATATTGTTTATTGTTGTAATTTCCTGTTTTGCTTTAAACTTAAAAGCAACAGCCCAGCGAGGAGACTTTGCAATGTTCCCAAGCATTTTCTGATACTTAATTGAATTTACTTTTATAACAGCACCATCAACTTCAAAAGGAAGGTTATCTCTTTCACTTTCAAATTTTCTACAAACCTGAAGCACCTCGTTAATTCCTTTACAAAGGTTATATTCTTTATTAACACGAAAACCTAAATCCGAAAGAATTTCAAGATTTTCAAAATGCGTTTGAAACTCTTCTTTTTCCGTAAGCAAATAGTAAACAAAAATATTTAGTGGTCTTTGCGAAATTATTTTAGGATCCTGAAGCTTTATTGTTCCAGCAGCAGTGTTGCGTGGATTGGCAAAAATTTTTTCTCCTTTTTTTTCTTGCTGAAGATTAAGTTTTCTAAAATCTTCTAATGTAATATATATCTCTCCGCGAACCTCAATATCAGAAAAATCATAGGGATATTTTTGTAAATTTTTCAATGTTAATGGAATTGAACGAATTGTTTTAATATTATTTGTAACTTCCTCACCAATATTTCCATCTCCACGCGTTGCAGCGGTTTTTAATTTTCCATTGACATAATTTAAGCTTACCGATACACCATCAATTTTGTATTCAACCACATACTCTACCTCTTCATCAACAGAGAGCCCTTCTCTTACCCGTCTATCAAAATCTATTAATTCTTTTTCACTGTAAGTGTTGGACAGGCTTAGCATTGGGAAATGATGCTTAACTGGTTTAAACTCTTTTGTTAAATCTTTTCCTACTCTTTGCGTTGGTGAATCAGCTGAAATTAATTCGGGATTTTCTTGCTCAAGCTTTTCAAGTTCTTTGTATAATTCATCATATTCCCTATCGCTTATAGTAGGTTCTGCAAGCACATAATAATTATAGTCGTGCTGATTAATAATTTCTCTTAATTCGGAAATTTTTTTTTCAACGGACTCGTTCACTTGAATCTCTTACAGAAGTTGATACTTGTTCTAAATATTTCACACCGTTTTTATCAATAACTGCACGGGTAACTTTTTTCCCTTTTTGATTCACCTCTATAGGTTGATTGTTTAGCTTTACATTTAATCCACCTGCATTACCAATAATAAGGTTAAAAGTATTGGCTGCTTTTATTTCAAGCTCTTTATTTTTATATAAATAAAATTCCCTTGTATCTATTCCATCAAAAGTAACTTTAAGCCAGGAAGAATCATTAGCTTTAAAAAACAGAGTAAGACTATCTGAAGGTAAAACCTGATTACCAATTGTATCAACAACCGGTTCTTCTACAAATCTTTGTTTGTTTTCCTTTATTACTTCCTCAATGGGTGTTTCAGTTACAATATCTTCTGCCCCTGATTTAAAAAACACAAAGTAAATTATTAAAATGACTGAAGCAATACCAGCTACGCCAATCATAGCCAGCAGAATCGGATTGGATTTAAATATTGAAGAACGTTTTATTTCCGGATTATAAGGTTCTTCTACTGAAATGGTTTTTGAATGATATGCTGGTTTTTGAACAACTGAAACCTGTTCCTGAATTTTTACTGGCTCCGGTTCTTCAGGTTGATCTATTGGTTTACCTTCTTTTGCAAGTACGTATTTTTTAACTATCAATTCTTCATTAAGTCCAACCATTCTTGCATATTCTTTAATAAATGCACGCAAATAAATATCCGGAAGAAAAGAGAAATCTCCTTTTTCCATTTGATGAAGAAACTTCAAATCAATTTTTATTTTTGCTGCGACTTGTTCGGGAGTAAGCGATGCATTTTCCCTTGCCTGCTTTAACTCTTCAGCTAATTTATCAAACATAAATATCCATTATTAATAAATTCTTTTTAGTTTTGCTGCAAATGCTCCATCCATCTTATGTAAATGTGGTAAAGTCTGTAAGCAACCATTTTCATCGATCATTTCATCAGGAACAATTCCCAACAATGATTCTAAAACAAAATTGGGATTTCTTTTCAGGAATTCTTCAACTATACCAAAGTTTTCTTCCGGTTCAATTGTGCAGGTGCTATACACAATTATTCCACCGGGCTTAATTAATGTCGAGGCCTTTTCAATAAGTTGGGATTGCAAAACATTTATCTGGTGAATATCAATTAGTTCTTTTTTCCATTTTATATCAGGCTTTTTTGAAAGTGTTCCCAGACCTGAACAAGGAACATCTGCAAGAATTCTATCGAAAAGTTTTTCGTCAGAATATTCCAGAGCATCAACACAAATGGTTTTTACACAGTTAATGCCAAGCCTTGCCATATTTTTTTCTAAATTACTCAAGCGACTTTCAAAACGATCGATGGCAATTATTTCTCCATCATTATTTATCAACTCGGCAATATAGGATGACTTACCCCCAGGAGCGGCACAAAGGTCAAGAATTCTCATGCCCGGTTTTGCATCAAGAATTTTAACTGCAAAACCTGTACTTTCATCCTGAATATTAAAGTATCCCTGTGAATAATACTGCCACTGTGAAATATTGGATAGATTATGCAATCTAACAAAGTTATTGTTGTATTTGCATTGAGAATATCTGAGATTTACTTCTTCCAGTAACTTATAAAAAATCTCATTATCCGTTTTCAATTTATTTATTCTTAAAGTAATGAAGGGTCTTTCATTATTAGCAAAGAGAAGATCCTCGGTGGCTTGTCTGCCAAATTTGTTTAGCCACCTTTTTATTATCCACGAAGGATGAGAATAATATGCTGCCAGGTAACCTATTAAATCCTGCTCGGGATCGGGATAACGAATTGAGTTTTTGTTTTTAATTATGTTACGAAGAATAGCATTACTTATATCGGCTTGTTTTTGTCCTTGAAGTTTTTTTACAAATTCAACAGCTTCATTAACAGCAGCATATTCGGGAACTCTATCTAAAAACAGGATTTGATATAAAGCAACACGCAAAGCATTTTTCAGAATTGGAATTGCTTTTGAAAATTGACCTTTGTAAAATCCGCTCAATATCCAATCAAGCCTTCCCTGCCATCTGACAACACCGTGAACAATTTCATATAACAATGCTTTATCAGGTCCGCATAATTCAACACTTTTAATTTCATTATCAAGAAGTTTTTCGAGATAAGCGTCAGTTCTTTCAACGCGGTTCAATATTTTTACAGCAAGTCCTCTAACTCCCAGGAAAAGGTCTTGAATTTTATGTTCACTTATTTCAATAGTTTTATTTTGCTGATTCATCTTGTTTAGAAATCAAAAAGAAATTTGAATGCAAATTAGTTAATCAATAGAATATTCTAAAAATAAAAAAAGCTATTGCACGAAAGTGAATAGCTTTACAAATCCGACCGAAAAAATAATTACTTTGTTTTTGAATATTTTTTCATAAACTTTTCAACTCTACCGGTAGTATCAAGTAATTTTTGTTTACCGGTAAAGAACGGATGCGAACCGCTTGAAATATCAAGTCTTATCAAAGGATAAGTTTTTCCGTCTTCCCATTCAATAGTTTCTGTACTTTTTATCGTTGAACGGGTTAAAATTGCAAAATCGCAAGAAAAATCCTTGAACACAACTGGTCTATACTGCGGATGAATACCTTTTTTCATTAAATCAACCTTTAACTAAATCAAAAACTTTCAAAATTTTGTTGGCAAATATATCAAATAAGCTCATATTTTACAAAGATTTGTACTGCTTTTCTACTAAAAATTCAGAAAAAAACATTCATTTTGGTTTTACTGTATCTTTTTCTTCTTTTAACGTTTCAACAGACTTTTTTACTTTATCCCCGCTCGTGCCTAACGAATTTGGAATTGCTGTTTTGTATTCTTCAGCATTAGGAATTAATGCTTTTGGTGATTCAAAAGATTCTTTGTTTTGCAATATTGAATTACTTTCTTGATGACTTTGACTCTCTGAGCGAGTAAAAGAATCTTTACTTATAGAGACTTTCTTTGAAGGAATGTACACCACATATTCACTTGAAAATCCATCATTAAAAGCAACTTGAAATTCTTCTTTATGTTTGTTCGTTAATATAAAGATTAAAACTACCGCTGCAGTTAAAACACCTGCAGATGGAATAAGTACTAATCGGGAAAAAACAATGTCCCAAAATTTTCTCTTTTCAGCAGGAAAGTTTTGCTGATTAATTTTTCTCATTAAATCTGCTTCAAAATTAGAAGGAGCTTCTATTTTCTGAAGACTTTTTAATGAATCTATAACATCTTTAAATTCTTTTTCTTCTGGTAATAATTCATTCATACTGCCACCTATTTATTATAGATGTGTTTAAGTAATTCTTGCAATTTTGCGCGACCCCTGTTTATTCTTGATTTTACAGTCCCAATTTCCACACCAGTTATTTCTGCAATTTCTTCATAAGTCATTTCCTGAATATCTCTTAAAATCACCATTTCACGATACACTTCTGGAATTTTTAACAAAGCATCCTGAATAATTTTTTCTTTAATTCCACTATCGGTAATAACATCCGGTCGATAAGTTTCATCAGGTATTTCAAATGTTTCTTCATCTTCACCGTAAGAATTAATTGAAAAGGATTTCTTTCGTGCGCGTTTTTGTAATTCAGTCTTTGCAAGATTTCCGGCAATAGTATAAATCCATGTAGAAAACCTGGCAATGGATTTATAAGAATGCTTATTCCTGTAAACTTTAATCATTGTCTCCTGAACAACATCACAACAGGTTTCATAATCACCAAGGAACCTGAATACAAAATTCATTAAAGGATTTTTATAACGTTGAACAAGAATTTCAAATGCACGAATTGTGTCATTCTGTTGAAATTCGAATATTAGTTCTTCGTCAGTCCATTCTTCAATTCTTCTTTCGTTCAACTTTGTTTTACTTAATTATTAAAGATTTGTTTCAAAAAAGATGAATAAATTTGCTCGAAAATAATAATTATAACCATTTTAACACAATAATTTTAGTGATTAAATCTTAAAATATTATGCGTTAAAGATTTTTGTTAAAAGAATATTAAGGATTGTTTTGTGATCTATAGAGGATGTTTTTACCTCAATATCTGATTGTAATAATGCCCTGGAAATCTTTATTAATTTTTTTGAAGTAAATTTATTTGCAGCATTTTTATAGTCTTTATAATAATATGGATGAGAACCAACAACTCTTGCGGCGGTCTGATCAGGAACATTTGTTTTGGTCATTTCAGGAACCTGTGCAATTCCTGAAAAATATTTATTTAACATTGCAATTATCATTGTAATTTCTTCCTGCTCAAGAATTTTATTTGCCACTGTAAATGCTTTCGATTTATCACTGTTTCCAATTGCATTAAACAAATCAAATATTGAATATTCTCTGCTTGATATTATCTGTTCTTTGATTATTTCATAAGAAATAACTTTTTCATCTTTCATGAAACTTATGATTTTGTTAATCTGCATTTCAATAAGATTTCTATCGCTACCGGCCAATTCAATAAAATAGACTGCATTTTCATCGGAAAGTGTTTTTCCTTTTTCGCTACAATAATCTTTGAGCCAGGAAACAAGTTGTTCATCTCTCAACTCTTTTGCTTCAAAAATGTAACCTTTTTGAATTAAAAGTTTAAATAATTCGTTTTCAAATTTTTTAATAGTCTCACTGTAAACAAGCAGAAGTACTGTAAAATCAACAGGCTTTTGAATATAACTCAACAACCTTTCCGGCTCTTTAATTTTTTCAAACTCTTTTACAATTGCAAGTTTTTTTTCTGAGCCAAAAGGGAAGGCAAGAGAGAAGCCAATTACCTCATCAATTGTATTACTATTTCCAAAAAATATTTGTTTATCGAATTCAATAGTAACTAATGGAGAAACATATTTGGTAATTAAGTCAACTGTTTCTTTTAATGCAAATTCATCTTCGCCAAATAAAAAATATATAGGAAGCAATTTTTTTTGCTTCAATTGTTTTTTAATCTCTGAAACAGAACTAATTTTTTCTTTTTCCATAAAATGATAAAACGCCTTCATTTGTAAAGGAAGGCGTTATTTAAAAACTACTTTTTTAATAATCTTTTTTCAACAGTAACTGTTTCCATTACTACCGGTTGTTCTGGTCTATCGTAAGGTTTTGTTGTTTTTACTTTGCCAATTTTTTGAACAACATCCATTCCTTTTACTACTTTTCCAAAAATTGAATGTTTTCCATCAAGCCACGGAGTTGGAACAAGTGTTATAAAAAACTGGCTTCCATTCGTGTTTGGACCACGGTTAGCCATTGATAGGATACCTGGTTTATCATGTTTCAATGAAGGATCAAACTCATCTTCAAAGTAACCACCCCAAACACTTTCTCCTCCAGTTCCATTTCCATTTGGATCTCCTCCCTGAATCATAAAATTGTCAATCACCCTGTGGAAAATTATATTATTGTAGTAACCTTTAAGTGCAAGTCCTACAAAATTTTTCACTGTCCTGGGGGCTTGTTTTTTGAGGAGTTCAATTTCAATTGTGCCCATATTTGTTTTTATAACAGCAATTAATGTTGAGTCTCCAAGATTTTCATCAAAGTTTAATAAGGAATCAGGTGTCATAAAAGTACTCTCTTCCGTTTGTTGATTTTCAGTTTGTTTATCAGATGATTCGGATTTGTTGCAGCCGAATAGTAAAACGATTGTAAACAATAAAACAAAAAAGTTTTTCATTCTTTCTCCTATGATTTTATTATGTTAAAATATAACAGGATTAAAATAACTAATCCAATAGCTATTCTATAAAATATGAAAATAAAAGTTGAATTTTTTCGCAAATATTTTAAAAGAAAATCAATTGCAAGATAACCTGATATTGCAGAAACAATTGTAGAAACAATCAAGTTTTCAACACCGGTAAAATCAAGATATTTTAAAGCCTGGTAAAGCTGTAAAATTCCGCTTGCAAAAATCGCTGGAATGCTCAACAAAAAAGAAAATCTTGCAGCAGTTTCTCTTGTTAAACCCATAAATAAACCTCCCGTAATTGTAGTTCCAGAACGAGAAGAACCTGGAATTAATGCAAGTGCCTGAGCAATACCAACTACAATCGCATCAATAATTCTGACATCTTTCATCTCTTTTTTATGAACAGCTATCTTTTCTGCTATCGCAAGAATTACAGCAAGGATGATTAAACTCCCGGAAATAACATAAAGATTTTTCGTTAGTGTTCCTTCAATAATATCTTTAAATCCCATTCCAATTAATACTACAGGCACTGTACCTATAATAACCAGCCAACCAAGTTTTGAGTGTAACGATTGTTGAGAATATTTTTTCCTGTTCATTAAATTTTCACTAAAGAATGCTTTGATAATTTCAATGATATCTTTCCAGAAGTAAATCAAAATCGATAACATAGTACCAAGCTGAATAACCGCAATAAATGCTGTCCACTGTTCAGGATTTTTATCTGAAATTAAATTCATAAACTTACCCGCAAGCGTGAGATGACCCGTACTGCTAATCGGTAAAAATTCTGTTACACCTTGAATAATTCCTAAAATAATAGCTTCAATTAAATTCACTGTTACTCCTTAAAAAAAATATGCTATTCCAAGTTTAAGTCCAACCGAAAGGGAATTCATTTTTAACTCATCTCCATATGTATTAACCATAATGGTTTTTCCATTTCCATCTTTTGGTTTACCATTAAAATTATATCGTAAATCTCCTGCAATGTACGCATAAAGATTTTTAGAAAGCGCAGTGCACCCATCAGCTTTTAACAAAAAACCAAATCCTGCAGAAGAATAATTTTGTTTGACATTTGTAAAACCTGAATTCTGCTTTACCATTAAAAATCTGGGACCAGCACCTGCTCCGAATTTTAGTTTATATCCTTCACCAGGGACAACATAATATCCTGACAGACTGGGCATATAAAGATTGTAATCAAAATTAAAATTACTTGCAAAACCGGCAAATGTATATGAATTCAATTCATAAGCAAGTTCTAAACCGAGTTGGTAATTTGCGTTAATTAGATAACCGGCTTCAACACTAAACTCAACCGCAGAGCTAAAAGCAGAAAGTTGTTCATTGCTATTTGCATAGTTTTGATTTAGATAATCTCTAAGTCCAGGCATATTCGTAAAATTTAAACCCATACTTGCTCTTAAATCCCACTGAGCAAAAAGCGAGTATGAAAAGAATAAGACAACAAAAAATATTTTACTAAGGTTTTTCATCCAGCTTAAATAAATCTTTTTGAATAGAAATAATTTTATTTTTATACAAGATAAAATATCCTGCTGCAAGAAGAGTATGTATCGCATAAGAGATTCCATGAGTCAATGTTGCATAAGCGATACCTATACTTCCACTATAACCATACAATGAAATTAAAACTGATTTGGTTATTGTATGATAAGAACCAATTCCACCAGGAGTCGGAATCATTACCCCGATTGAACTTATACTCATAATAACAAGCGATTGGTAGAAGTCCATCCCTGCGTGATTGTGCATTCCAAGCATTGTTAAACCAACATAAGTATTTAACCAGTAAGAAAAAATAATTAATACACTGTGAAGAAGAACGACAAAATAGTTTTTTATACCTTTTAAACTGGAAAAGCCGTTAATAAGTTTATCAAAAATTGTTGCAAGTTTATGTGCAAAACTTTCAGAAAATTTATTGACAATTTTAATTATATCCTTGTAAAATTTCTCTTTATATTTTATAGCAAAAATTAGAACTACAATTATTACTGTGATGATGGCTGTACCCAAATATATTGTTGGCTTTAGCCACGAAAATTCACTGTAAATATCACCCTCATAAAGAAAAGCACTAAGAATTAAAGCAACTCCAAAAAATATAATGTCAATTACTCTTTCAACTATAATTGTTCCAAATACAGAAGAGCGTGAAATGGTTTCCAGTTTACCAACAGCAACAGCTCTTGAAACTTCACCAAGACGTGGAATGACATTATTTACACCATACCCAATCATTAGAGAACCGAAAAGGTGATTAACAGAACAATTTTTTTTAACCGACCCAATAAGATACTTCCATCTTATTGCTCTTAAATAATGACCAACTATTGTCAGCAAGATAAAAACTGTTATCCATATAAAAGAAGCACTACTGATCGTGAGCAATAAATCAGGAATATTTTCTCCTCTGAAAGCGAAGTAAAGAAACAATAAAGCAAGACTAAGTGAAATCACATAGCTGATGATTTCTCTGACTGTTATTTTTGTTTTACTACCTGAGATCAATAACTTGTACTTCTTTACTTGGTGTGAATGTAAATTTCGAATCAGGAAGATTTCGATTTAGTTTTACATTAAAAAATTCAATTACAGTTTGCTGGTCATTCTGATCGACAATTTTAATTTTGTTTACAATACTTTTTTCACTAACCCACAAAACAACTTCTTTAAAATTCAGCTTAGTGTTTTTTGCTTTAAGGATAAGAGTTCTATAAGCCGCATCAGTTCCTTCTGAAATATCACACTTAGATGGATAATCATAAATAAATTTATCAAGCGAAAACATAAATGGATCGCCTTCATCATAATTACTTATAATCACTTTGTTCTTTTTTGCAGAATAATTCCATGTTGTTTTTCGATCAGAGATTAAGACCAGATTTTTTAATTCTATCCTGATTTTATCTCCCTTTTTATAATAAAATTTCCCTGGTGTAAATGAAGGTGAATTAGCACTTGATTGAGAGAAACTTGCTGTAATGTCTTCAATTGAATTATACTTCGTCTGTAATGATTTTAACAACTGACTGTCTTGGCAGATAACATCAGTCGCAATAAAAAAAATAATGATGTTAAGTATTGCTAATGTTTTCATAATTAAAATTAAATTTTATAATGCTCTCAAAATTGATTCCAGCTGTTCTTCGTTTTCTACAATTACTTCTCTTGCTTTACTTCCTTCGCCAGGACCAACAATTCCCGCTTCTTCAAGCTGATCAACAATACGAGCAGCACGAGAATACCCCAACTTTAATCGTCTCTGCAAAAGTGAAACCGAACCTTGCTGATGCCTGACAACCACTTTTGCAGCTTCCTCGAACAATGGATCTAAATCATCAATTAATCTTGCCCCTGCTTGTTTTTTCTTATCATATAACGAGGGCAAATAATATGGTTTTGAAAAGCCAGATTGATGATAAATAAAATCTGTAACTCTTTCAACTTCTTCAGTTGAAATAAAAGCATTTTGAATTCTTATAGGTTTCGGAACACCTCCTGGAGTAAACAACATATCACCTCTTCCTAAAAGTTGTTCCGCACCATTCATATCAAGAATAGTACGCGAATCAATTTTAGTTGCAACCTGGTAAGCTATTCGTGAACCAAAATTAGCTTTAATAACTCCTGTTATAACATTTACAGAAGGTCTTTGAGTAGCAAGAACAAGATGAATTCCTACAGCGCGGGCAAGTTGTGCAAGTCTTGCAATTGGTTCTTCTACTTCTTTGCCGGCAGTTATCATAAGATCAGCAAGTTCATCTATTATGACAACTATGTAAGGGAGAAAATGATGTTTAATGGTATCAGTATCTTTTGGAGCTCTTTTGGGATCAAGAATCTTCTGATTATAATCCACAATGTTCCTTACGCCAGCTTTAGCAAGCCTGTCATAGCGTTGTTCCATTTCAAACTCTGCAGCTTTAAGTAAAATTACGGCATTCTGCGGAACAGTAATTATCTCTTCATCAAGATCCGGTGATACGGCAAGAAAATGTTTTCTCAGATTATTATAAAAAGAGAGTTCTATTTTCTTTGGATCTATTATTGCAAGTTTCACCTCAGAGGGATGTTTGGAATAAAGTAAACTGGAAATAATCATATTTATTCCAACGCTTTTACCGGAGCCAGTAGAACCTGCAATTAACAAGTGAGGCATTTTTGCAAGATCAGTAATATATACATCGCCGGAGATAGTTTTTCCAAGTGCAAGCGGAAGCTCAGCTTTTGATTTTTCAATCTGTCCTAAAACTGCTTTAGCAACAACCATAGAAGGTTCTGCATTTGGTATCTCTACGCCAATTGCACTTTTGCCCGGAATAGGAGCAATTATACGAATTCCTTTTGCTGCGAGGGCGAGAGCAATATCATGTTCAAGGCTTACAATCTTACTTATCTTTACTCCCGGAGCTGGAACAATTTCGTACAACGTAACGACTGGTCCCGGAGTTACAGAAATATCCTGTATTTCTATATCAAAAAGTAAAAGTTTATCTTTTAATAATTCAGCATTTCGTTTAAGTTCTTCTTCAGCTACTTTATAATCATTAGCAGGAATTGCATTTAATAAATCAAGCGAAGGTCTGACATATTTAATGTTTTCTTCCCAAGGTTCCGGTAACAATTGTTCCTGTTCTCTTATTTCAGATAAATCATTCGCGGCAGATTCCTGTTTTTCCTCTTTTTTCTTTTCTGTCGATTTTACTTTATCTGCTTTTATTTCTTTTTCAATAGAAGTTTTTACAGGTGGTTCTTCTTTTCTTATTATCCTGATTGTTGTTTCTTCTTTTGGTTGTTCAACTTCTTGTTCACTTTCTTCTTCTATTTCAATCTGCGGAAGATTTTTATTGTTTTGTTCTCTAAGTTTTTTAATTTTTTCCAGATTTTTTGAAGATTCGGGCTGTTCTGAAATTTTTATATCATTTATTTTTTCTTTGGCAAGGTCAACTGACTTTCCAAATAATGATTCAAGCCAATGAAAAAGCTTTTCAACCTTCAAATCAAAATAGATTATCAGCATTATCAAAATAGCAGCAACAAGTAAAATTAAACTGCCTATGCCACCAAGGAGCGAGACGAGTCCTGAACCAAGAAATTTTCCAACATTGCCATAAACCGCTCTATTTTCAAACACATAACCAACTGTAGTACCCAAGACCCCACCAAGAGTAACAGTAAGAACAACCATAATGATAGAGAAGTTGAGAAGTGTGATTAATCTTGAAAATTCAATTTTTCTGAAAAAAGAATAACCGATTACCAAACCAATTAACGGAAAAATTAAGGAAAAATATCCAATAGTAAGATTTACAAAAATCGAAGAGATGTATCCACCAAATAGACCAAGCCAGTTTCCGTAAGTTTTAACTTGAGGATCATTAGAAAAAATTTTTTTTGAAAATTCCAACAAAGAGTAATTACTTAGATATTCATCTTCCCACGAATACGATACAATGCTAAGAAAAAGAATTAGAGAGAATGTCAATAAGACTATTCCCCAGATTTTTTTCTTTTTGTCTCCGTTTATCTGCGAAGAGTTTTTATCATTAGTTTTTTGTTGCTTATACTGCCTGGTCATAATTAATTCGCAACATTCTGTTGGCTTGGATCCTGTTTTATATTTACAAGCATTTTAATCGAGCTAGATGAAAAAACGGGAATTATATCAGTAATGTTCATCTTACTGCAAAATATTAAATCCTCAGAAAAACCATTTTCAATCAATATCTTACCATGATCCGTGGATTGTAATAGTTTTTTCATATTCTTTCCACTTGATTTTGCAATCGAAATGGAAGCCAAAGAAGAGTCAGTTAATTCTGCATCAGTGATTACGCTTGTTATTTCTGAAATCAGTTTACCTGCACAAACAGTATCTTCAAGACTAAAGAATCCATTTCTTCCTGAACAGAGTATTTCAAAATCAACATTTAAATCAATTAAATGGTTTGAAACTGCGCTTAAGTTTAAGAAAGAACAAATTAAAGTACTGCCGGAGAATTTTGTCTTAACAATTGCTTTAGAACCATTTGTTGTAAATAACACTACAGATTTTCCCGCAATAGTTTCCGAATTATATTCAAGCGGGGAATTTCCAAGATTAAATCCATCGATTTTTTTAGTATTGCGTTCACCGGCAAGCAATGTTTGTCCACCAAACATACTAGCTGAGGCTTTCATAGCAAACTCAACCGAACCAACGGGAATAAACTCTTTAGCACCATTCATCAATGCAGCAACAATTGTTGACGTTGCGCGAAGCACATCAATTACAACAACTGTCTTGCCTGTAAAATATAATTCATCAACTGATGCCGGGGTAAGTATTACATTTATTTTCATCTGGATATGATCGTATTTACTTTTTTACAAATGGTAATTTTGTAACTTTTGCAGGAACTTCCTTTCCTCTTATCACAAAACTTACATCGGTTCCTTCATTTGAATAATCAGGCTCCAGATAAGCAAGAGCAATTCCTTTTTCAAGAATTGGACTAACTGTACCGCTTGTAATAAAGCCAACTTTTTTTCCATTTGCATTTACATCATAACCGTGACGTGGAAATGCTTTTTCGTCTGTTATTATTGGAGTAAGTTTTCTTTTCAAGCCTTCTGCTTTTACTCCAAGAAGAATTTCTTTCCCTATGAATTCCGGTTTATTCAATTTTGTAATCCAACCCAAACCGGCTTCAAGAGGATTTGTTGTTTGATCTATATCATTACCATAAAGGCAGAAACCCATTTCAAGTCTTAATGAATCTCTTGCACCGAGTCCTGCCGGCTGAATATTAAATTCTTCACCAGCTTTAAAAATTTCATTCCATAATTTTTCTGCCTGCTCTACCGAGCCTTGAAAATATAATTCATATCCAAGTTCACCAGTATAACCTGTCCTTGAAATAATCATATCAATTCCAAGCATTTTACCGGTTGTAAAGTGATAGTATTCCAAATCTAATTTGAAGTCTAAAAGTTTTTGAAGTACATCATTTGATTTTGGACCCTGAACTGCAAGCAAAGTATAATCATCACTTTTATTAACAAGCTCAACATTAAAATGATTATTCTTTTTCATCCACTCGAAATCTTTAGCAATGTTTGATGCATTAATGACAAGCATAAATTCAATTTCGGAAATTTTATAAACCAGCAGGTCATCAACTATTCCACCGTCTTCATAACACATAGCAGAGTATTGCACTCTTCCCGGGAAAAGTTTGGAAGCGTCATTAACAGTTATATGCTGAACAAAATCAAGAGCTTTTTCCCCTTTTACAAAAACTTCACCCATATGTGAAACATCGAATACACCCACAGATTGTCTTACGGTTTTATGTTCAGCAATAATAGAAGAATATTGAATAGGCATATGGTAACCTGCGAATTCAACTATTTTAGCATTATGTTTTAAGTGGCAGTTATAAAAATTAGTCTTTTTCATTTTCTATCCGATAGTTATTAAAAAATGGTTGATAATTATTTTTGAGATTTTTTCCAATCGCTTAAAAACTTTTCAATACCAAGATCAGTTAAAGGATGATTAAAAAGTTTGTCAATTACAGCAAAAGGAATTGTGCAAACATCTGCACCAATTAAACAGGCTTCAACAAAATGAAGCGGATGTCTGATGCTTGCAACAAGTACTTCGGTTTCGTAATCGTAATTGCGATAAATTTGTACAATCTGGTCTATCAGTTCCATACCGTTTGTACTTATATCATCAAGTCTTCCAACAAAAGGACTGATAAAAGTTGCACCGGCTTTAGCGGCAAGCACTGCCTGCGATGGTGAAAAACATAAAGTAACATTTGTCTTAATTCCTTCAGCACTTAAAGTTTTAACAGCTTTAAGCCCTTCTCTGATTAATGGAACTTTAATAACAATGTTTTTATGAATTTTAGCAAGCTCTCTTGCTTCTTTAAGAATTCCATTATAATCGGTTGCTATAACTTCAGCACTAATTGGTCCATCAACAATCTGAACTATTTCATTCAACAGTTCTTTGAAGTTACGCTTTTCTTTTGCAACAAGAGAAGGATTTGTTGTAACTCCATCAAGCAATCCTAAAGCGGCTGCTTCTTTTATTTCCTGAATATTTGCTGTATCAATAAAGATTTTCATGAGTGTCCTTTTGAAAAAATTTGAGTGAAATATGAACTATCGAAAACTAAGAAATTTTTAATTCTAATAAAATTTATTAAATAAATTCAGAAGTAATATCTTTTTCAGTTTTCTTCAATAAAAATTTAAACTGACTTACATTCAGTTTCTCATCTTCAACAAGTTTAATTCTAACAAAATATCTGAATTGTAATTTTGTAATCTGTTTTATGCGTCCTTCTTTAAGTTTAGAAGCAATTGTCGGATGACATCTTAAAATTAAAGATTTCTCCCTGGAACCAGCTTTAAACTTTTTCAACCACTCTTCAACATCAAAAAGAGTATGAGATCTTTTTGTAAGAAGTCCGGTTCCATCACAATGTGGACACGGTTCAAACATAGCCTGAATAATATTGTGTCTGATTCTTTGGCGAGTAATTTCAACCAGACCAAAATCGGACATTGGAAGTACAGAAACTTTAGCTCTGTCTTTTCTGAATTCTTTTTTCAATTCATCGTATATTTTTTTTCTGTTCTTTTCATCTTCAAGATCAATAAAATCCACTACAATCAAACCGCCAATATCTCGCAAACGTAGTTGTCTTGCAATTTCTCTTGAGGCTTCAAGGTCAGTTTTAAGTGAATTTTGTTCCTGATCTTTACTTGCAGCGTATCTTCCGCTGTTAACATCAATCACAACCATTGCTTCAGTGTGTTCAATCACAAGGTGTCCACCGCTTTTCATTGGCACTTTTCTTCCAAACAAAATTTTTATTTGTTCTTCGATTTTAAAAGCTTCAAAAATTGATTTTCCTCCTTTGTGAAGTTCAATTTTATCTGTAAGTGCCGGTTGTATTAAAGAGATGTAATCTTTAACCTGTTTATAAACTTTTTTGGAATCAATATATGCTTTTGAAATATCCGGAGTAAAGAAATCTCTGATTACACTTATGGTTGTTGATAAATCCTGGTGCAAAAGATATGGTGGTTTTTCTGTTTTAACTTCAGATTCAATTCTTTCCCAAGTTTTTTTAAGAATTTTAAGATCTTCAGTTAATGATTCTTCGCTTTGGTTGCGGGCTACAGTTCTTATTATTAAACCGCAATTTTTGGGAAGAATGCTTCTTGCTATTGAACGGAGTCTTCTTCGTTCTTTAAAATCATAAATTTTTTTAGATATACCAATCTTATTGTCAAATGGAAGAAGTACGCAAAATCTTCCGGGAATGGAAACAGATGTGGAAACTCTTACACCTTTATTGCTGACAGGTTCTTTTGTAATCTGGACAATAATATTTTGTCCCTTTTGAAGTTTAGGAATTCCATTAATCATTTCCGGAATTTCAACAGGACGGGAAACTTCTTCATCTGATTTAGAAACTGAATCTTCATCTTCATCATCAACATCAGAATCATCCCCGATGATAGATTGAAATTCTTTTGTCTTTTCTCCAATATCTGAGAAATGGAGAAAAGCGTCATGCTTCATCCCAATATCGATGAAAGCGGCTTTAATTCCTGGTAGTACTCTTGCAACTCTGCCAAGATAGATGTCCCCAACCATTCTTCGATTCTCTGGGTAATCTACAAAGAAGTCGGTTAAATTTCCGTCTTCTGTTATAGCTACCCGTGTCTGGGTAGAGGACGAATTGATAATAATTTCTTTTAACATAATAGTTAAAACCCTTTGTTACGAATGTTTCGTGTTTATTAAAGTTTCCCGTATTTGTACAATAAGCAGAGCAATCACGCACAGAAGAAAAAATATTTTCCGTGATAAAAAAATATATGCTCTCTTCAAACAGAGAAACTATGTTTAATACAATATTTGTAATTCGATTAAGCAAATTTTACTATTCTGAATTAACATCCGTTCAATAAAAATATTCTTAACGCAGAACGAATTAGTGCGTTGATAAAAACAAAACTTAAAAAATTAAAGAGGAGGTTATTAACTTCCTCTTCAAAACCTTAATCCTGCCCCGGTACTTCTCTGAAATCAAAAGAAGTATCGTCAGAAGCTGGTGGTAAAGTTTGTTCACCATTAGCAGGTTCTTCTGACTTTTTATGAGGACGCTCTTTATGTTCTCTTTTCAGGAGTTCTTTACGACTGAGACTTAATTTCCCGTTTTCCATTTTGATTAATTTTACGGTAACCTGATCACCTTCTTTAAAGTAATCAGTAACTTTATTCACCCGTTTGTGATCAATTTGTGAAATATGCAACAACCCATCTTTACCAGGTAAAATTTCAACAACGGCACCAAAGTCCAAAATTTTTGTAACAACCCCATCATAAACTTCACCAACTTCAGGTGTAGCTGTGAGTCTTTTTATATGTTCTTTGCATTTTTCAGCTGCAGCTTTGTTTGGGGAAGCAATGTTAACAGTTCCATCATCTTCAATTGCTATTTCAACACCATATTCTCTCTGCATACCCTGAACAGTTTTTCCACCAGGACCTATAATCATCCCGATATATTCAGTGTCAATTTTAATTTGCATCAAACTTGGAGCGTAAGGTGAAAGCGATGTTCTTGGTTCGCTAATGGCTTCATTCATTATTCCAAGAATATGCATTCTTCCTTCTTTTGCCTGATGTAAAGCAGCTTCCATTATTTCAAAAGAAATTCCTCTTATTTTAATATCCATCTGAAAACCTGTAATTCCATCTTTTGTTCCGGCAACTTTAAAGTCCATATCGCCAAGATGATCTTCATTACCAAGAATATCAGAAAGGATTGCATATTGTTCACCTTCTTTAATAAGACCCATCGCAATTCCAGCAACGTGTTTATTAAAAGGAACACCGGCTTCCATTAAAGCAAGCGAACCCGAGCAGACTGTTGCCATTGATGAAGAACCATTGGATTCAAGAATATCTGAAATAACTCTTATTGTGTAAGGAAAATCTTTTTCTGCAGGAATAAGATTTTTTAGTGAACGCTCGGCAAGGTTGCCATGTCCAATTTCTCTTCTTCCAACCCCAGTCATTCTTCCAACTTCTCCAACACTGAATGGCGGGAAATTGTAATGAAGCATAAATCTTTTTGTGTACTCACTCATTAGTCCATCAATTATCTGCTCATCATTTTTAGTCCCAAGTGTAATGGTTGCAAGACTTTGAGTTTCGCCTCTCGTAAATAATGCCGAACTGTGAGTTCTTGGAAGAACTCCAAGTTCTATAGTAATAGGTCTAATCTGTTTTGTGTTTCTACCGTCAAGTCTTAAACCTTCACTCAGAATTCTTTTTCGCATTAAATCTTTTTCAAGGTCATGAAGAATTTTTTCAATTGATTTTTCCTGCTCGGGATATTTTTCAGCAAGAGTTGTTTTTACAAATTCATACAACTCTTTGTTTTTCAATTTTCTTTCATCCTTTGTAAGAACTGTTGCAACTATTTCACTAAATTTTTCTTTTGCAAGTTCAAGGACTTCATTTTCCAAACCTTCAACAAATACTGCGGGTTCAATTATCATTTTAGGTTTAGCTATTTCGGTAGTTAATTCATTTTGGAGAGCAACAATTTTTTTGATTTCCTGATGAGCAAAACGAAGAGCTTCTAACATATCATTTTCTGACGCTTCTCTGGCTTCGCCTTCAACCATCATAATTGAATCATCTGTTCCTGCAACAACCAGTTCAATATCGCTTTCATTTAATTGCTGGTGAGTGGGATTTACAACCCAAGCCCCATTAACTCTTCCAACTCTAACTTCTCCAATTGGTCCTTCAAAAGGAATATTTGAGATAGCCAGAGCAGCAGAAGCACCAACAGCCCCAAGAACATCAGGGTCATTTTCTCCATCATAAGAAAAAACTGATGCTACAATCTGTGTTTCATTGAAGAACGATTCAGGGAACAAGGGACGAATAGGGCGATCTATTAAGCGAGCACTTAGTACTTCTTTTTCAGAAGGCTTGCCTTCTCTTTTAATAAATCCGCCTGGAAATTTTCCTGCAGCTGAAGCTTTTTCCCTGTACTCAACCTGAAGAGGGAAAAAATCTTGTCCTTCTGCGGGAGTTTCGGCAGCAACGGCAGTTACAAGAACCATCGTATCTCCATACCTAACCATAACAGAACCATTTGCTTGTTTGGCGTATCTACCAGTTTCAATTGATAAAATTTTACCGCCAATTTCTATACTTTTTGTAACTACCATTGCAAAACCTTTACTTTCTTATATTCAATTCTTTAATAATCGTTCTATAACGATTAATATCTTTGTCTTTTAAATAATCAAGAAGTTTTCTTCTTTTACCAACCATCATCATTAATCCGCGGCGGGAATGATGATCTTTTTTATGAGCAGTAAAATGTTCAGTTAAATCATTGATACGTTTTGTTAATAACGCAACCTGAACTTCAGTTTTACCGCTGTCTTTTTCGTTAACTCCAAATTTCTTGATTATTTCAAGTTTTTCTTCTTTTGTCATTTTTTTCTCCTGTTTATTATGTACAATATAACCCCAGAAAAACCGGGATTAATTAATTAAAATTTTTAAACTTTTTTCTTTGTCTTTATTTATTTGTTCTACCAAGTCTTTTATTGAAGAAAATTTTTTTTCTTCCCTAATTTTTTCAACTACCTCAACCGAAACTTTTTCTCCATAAATATCTTTATCGAAATTAAATAAATTTATCTCTGTAATTACATTGTCGGAGTTTTTAAATGTCGGTCTTCTTCCGATATTCATTACGCCATTAAAAATGTGTTTATTCCAGAAAACCTTAACAGCATAAACACCTATTGAAGGTAAAATTTTACCTGCGTTTCCAACTTCAATATTTATGGTTGGAAATCCGATTGTTCTGCCTCTTTTATCGCCTACAACTACTTCTCCCGAAAAGGAATAATTTCTACCAAGCAATTTATTTGCTGAGGCGACTTCCCCGCTCAACAAATAATTTCTTATTATTGTGCTACTAACCGTAACTCCATCAATCTGCACTGGTTCAATTGGAGTAACTTTAAAATTATTCATTACAGCGAAATGTTTAACTTTCGCTTCATCTCCATCTCTGTCTTTTCCAAATTTGTGGTCATGTCCAATAATTATTTCTTTAAGACCAATTTTATTTAATAAAAAATTTTGTAAAAATTCATCAGAAGATAAAGATGCAAAATCTTTATTAAAATTAATTACAAGGACAATATTAACACCAAGATTTTCAAAGAGCGAAAGCTTTTCCTCAAGGGTGGTAAGTATGCCGATTGATTTTCTATCAAGAAGAACCATCCTTGGATGAGGCTCAAAAGTTACTATTACACTTCTTGATGAATTTTTCTTTGCGCTATCAACAAGAAATTCAATAATTTTTTTATGCCCAAGATGAACACCATCAAAAGTTCCAACAGTTAAGACGGTATTCGGTTCTTTATTTATCCCTTCAATGTTATTTACAACTACCATTTTTTATCAGAATTACCTTGCCCTGGTTGTCCTGGTCCTTTTCTGAATTTTGGTTTAGGTCTAAATTTAGGTTTAAATTCTCCGTGCGGTTTATACTCGCCATTTTTCTTTTCAAATTTCGGATTCATTTTTTTCTTTGGTTTAAATCCTGCTTTCTTTTTAACGAAAGGTTTCTTTTTTACTTCCGGTTTTTTCAAATGAGCAAATGCTTTTTTTGCTTCCTGCACAAAAAGCTCCGTAGAGAAAGCATCATCGACCGAGAAGAAACCGACTTTAGTTCTTCTAAGACTGCTTAAATAAGCACCGCAACCAAGCTTTTCACCAAAATCATTTGCAATAACGCGAATGTATGTGCCTTTTGAACATCTGATTTCAAAATGAATTTCCGGTAATTCAACTTTGATTATTTTAAAATCATAAACTGTAACTGTTCTTGGTGGTCTTGGCACAGTTTCACCTTTGCGTGCAAGTTCATATAACTTTTTGCCTTTAACACTAACTGCTGAATGCATTGGCGGTACTTGAGTTATCTGCCCGAGAAATTCTTCTTTAACCCTGTTAATATCTTCTTCTGTTATACCATCAATCGGTCTTTCAAGTATTACATCTGTTTCAGCATCCATTGAAATGGTAGTTTTACCAAGAGTGATAGTGCCCATATAGGTCTTATCCATTAACAGGAACTGGGTAAGTTCCCGGGTTTTTTTACCGGTAGCAAGAATCAACAAACCGGTAGCGTAAGGATCAAGAGTCCCCGAATGTCCTACTTTTTTTACATGTAAAGCTTGTTTAACTTTATATACAACTTTAAATGATGACCAGCCAAAAGGCTTATCAACCAGGATCATTTCTCCATGATCGAAGTTGTAATTAGCAAGATTAGTTTCATGTTTTGTTATCATCTGTTTCGTGAATTTTTTTTATTAAATAATTAATTTTTTCAACATAATCTAATGTATCATCAATAAAAAACTTAAGCTCGGGTACAAATTTAATTTTAATTCTTTGAGCAAGCTGATTTCTTATTAAGCCATTAATTGAATTAACTTTTTCCATAACTACATCTCTTTTTTCTTTTTCCATCACAGAGATGTATATTTTTGCAATTTTCAGATCAGCGCTAACTTTAACATTCGTTATAGTTACCAATCCAAAAGCCGGGTCCTGTAATTTTTGAAGAAATATTAAACTTATCTCTTCTTTAATTAAATGCGATATTTTTTCAAGTCGATACGGCAAAATTAATCGAATTTCTTTTTGGTTTCAACAATCTTATAGCCTTCAATAATATCGCCTGTTTTAATATCATTGAAATTAGATAGACTTAATCCACATTCATAACCTGAATCCACTTCTCTAACATCGTCTTTAAATCGTTTCAGAGCAAGTATTTCGCCATCATAAATCACAATTCCGTCTCGCACTAATCTGACCTTATTATTTCTCTGAATTTTTCCTTCCTGGACATAACAACCGGCAACTGTTCCAACTTTCGAAATTTTGAACACATCTCTTACTTCAATTGTTGATGTTACCGACTCGCTAATAACAGGTGAAAGCAATCCTTCAAGGGCAGATTTAACTTCATTAATTGCATCATAAATAATGTTATAAAGACGTATATCAACTTGTTGTGTCTCTGCAAGTTTGCGGGCATTAAGATTTGGTCTTACATGAAATCCAATTATAATTGCATCTGAAGCAGCGGCAAGGAGTACATCGCTTTCAGATATTCCGCCAACTCCACGATGAATTACCTTAACTTTCACTTCTTCTTTAGATAGTTTCATTAAAGAATCAGATAAAGCTTCAACAGAGCCATCAACATCTCCTTTAACAATTATTGGAAGTTCTTTAACTCCACCAATACTAATTTGCCTGGAGATATCATCAAGAGTTAAATGATGTACTTGTTTTTGATCCTGTTCTCGTTTAAGCTGCTGACGTTTGATTGCAATTTCATGTGCATCTCTTTCATTTGCAACAGCAATAAATATATCACCCGCCTGAGGAGCTCCGTCTAATCCTAACACTAAAACCGGTGTTGAAGGTTCAGCTCTGAATACTTTCTTTCCTCTTTCGTCAAACATTGCTCGCACTTTGCCATAATAAATTCCCGCAATAAAAGGATCGCCAATTTTCAAAGTTCCTTTTTGCACAAGAACAGTAGCAGTTATTCCACGACCTTTATCCAGTTCTGACTCAATAACGACACCTCTTGCGAGTCGATCGGGATTTGCTTTTAGGTCAAGTACATCTGCTTCAAGAAGAATTTTTTCAAGAAGAACGTCAACATTTTTCCCTGTTTTAGCGGAGAGTTCAACACACTGATACTTACCTCCCCAATCTTCTACCAAAACTTTTCTATCAGCAAGTTGCTGTTTAATTTTTTCTATATTAACACCGGGCTTATCTATTTTATTTATTGCAACAATTATCGGTACATTAGCAGCAAGAGCATGACTTATTGCTTCGACCGTCTGAGGCATCACAGCATCATCAGCGGCAACAACAAGCACAACAATATCCGTTACCTGTGCTCCTCTAGCTCTCATCGCAGTGAAAGCTTCATGACCGGGAGTGTCAAGAAAAGTAATGTATTTTCCTTCTCCGACATCTACTTTATAAGCTCCTATATGCTGTGTAATTCCGCCGGATTCGCCGGCAACAACATTAGTACTTCTAATATAATCAAGTAAAGATGTTTTACCATGATCAACATGACCCATTATAGTAACAACCGGCGAACGATGTTTTAAAGTTTCTTCAGGATCAACATCATCTTCAAGAACTTCAGAAGTATATTCTTTTGCAAATTCAATTTCAAAACCAAATTCATCAGCAACAAGGGTAATTGTTTCTACATCAAGTCGTTGATTGATTGATACCATTAAACCAAGCGAAATACATTTTGTAATTACTTCACTTACGGGAACTTCCATCAGATTTGCAAGCTCACTAACGGCTATAAACTCGGTAACAACCAACTTATTTTTTTCGAGTTCTTTTATTTCCTGTCTTTTTATTTCTTCTTCAAGACGTTCTTTTTTCTTTTTTCTTCGTATAGATGCCCTACCCATCATCGCAGAATCATCCATACTTAAAAGCGTCTTGCGAATTGTTTCTTTGACTTCCCTGTCATCGATTTCAAATTTTTTAACTTTTTGTTTTTTCTTTGAAGTAACAGTTTCTTCAACTGTTGTTTCTGCTTTTTTCTTTGCCTTTGGCTTTTTACGTTTCTTTTTTACTGGCTTTCCTTTTTCTTCTACTTCCAGTTCGGCTGTTGAAGGTTCGACAACTTTTTCATCTTCCTTTTTGCCAAGGTCTATTTTTCCAAGTACTGTAAGCCCTTTCATCTTCTTGATTTCTTCCTGGGTTTCAGTCTTGAATGTCTCTGTTTGCGGCTGTTCTTCTACAACAGCCTTAACATCTTCAACTTTTGGTGCTTCCGTTTCTATTTCAATTGGAACGACTTCGGGTTGAATTTCTTTTTCAACCACAATCGGCTCTGGTTGAATTTCCACAATTGGTTCTGAGCTAACTTCTAAAGGTTTTTCCATAACTGGAATTATCTCTGGTTCAGCTTTAACTTCTTCTTGTTTGGAAGGTATTTGAACAACTTCTTCTTTTTCTGGCTTCTCTGTTTTTTCTACAATCTCAGCTTTATCAGATTTTGTGGTTTTCTTCGCTGGTTTTTCTTCACTGGCTTTTTGAGCCATTTTTTCTTTAAATTTTGTAATCTTTTCTTTATGCTTTACAGCTTTATCAATATCTTTTTTAAAATGAGCATTAATTTCTGCAAGCATATCATCGGTTACAACAGAATTATGTGTCTTAACCTCATAACCCTTTTTTTTCAGGAATTCAATCAGGTAATCAGCAGAAAGACTATATTCTGCCGCAACTTTAGTTATCCTGATTTTTTTTTCTTTTACTTCGTCCATATTCAGACCTTAGTTAACTCTATTCTTCTTCAAATTGATCTTTAATTGTAGTAATTATCCAGTTTGCTTTTTCGGAGTCAACTCCTTCAATTTCAAGAAGTTTTTCTTCGCCTGCTTGCAATACTTCAAGAGCTGTATCATACCTGTTTTCTATAAGTAGTGCAACAACATCTTCGCCAAGTTCTTCGCGTAAATCCACCAGTTCAATATCTTCTTCATACTCTTCAAGTGGTTTTTCTTCTCTGATAAGTTCAATTTCGTACCCGGTTAATTTAGAAGCGAGTCGTATATTAACTCCATTTCTTCCAACAATTAATGAAGCCTGATCACTATCAGCATAAACAACAGCTTTTTTAGTTTCTGTATCCACATCTACTTTTTTAATCTTTCCCGGGGCAAGAGCTTTTTGAATCAGAACTCTCGGATCAGGTGAATGATTTATTACGTCAATGTTTTCATTATTAAGTTCTCTTACAATCGCGTGTATACGAACTCCTTTCATTCCAACGCAGGCACCAACGGCATCAATTCTTTTATCCTGTGATTCAACAGAAACTTTTGCTCTTTCACCGGGTTCTCTGGCAATAGCTTTTATCTCTATAACACCATCATAAATCTCTGGAATTTCTATTTCAAATAAGCGTTGTAAAAACAAATTGTCTGCACGTGAGATTATGATTTGAGGCCCACTTCCTGTTTTTCTAACTTCCTTAACAATAGAGCGAATTGTTTCGCCTTTGCGATATTTTTCAAAAGGGATTTGTTCGTTTCGCGGGAGAAGTAATTCGTTTTTATTATGATTTACAAGTATGTCATTTTTTCTTATCTGGTAAATATCACCAATTACTATTTCACCTGTCAGTTCTTTATATTCATTATAAACAAGGTCTTTTTCAAGTTCGCGGATTTTTTGATTTAAACTTTGTTTTGCAAGATTAATTAATCTTCTTCCAAAATTTATTAATCGAAGTTGTTCTACATATTCTTCACCAACCTCAAGTTCATCTTCATTGCCCTTTGCATTCACTTCATCAATGCTTATTTGTGTTGCCGGGTTTTCTACTTCTTCTACAATTTCCCTGACCAGGTATATTTCAATATCGCCTCTGTCCATATTTACAACTATATCGTAATTTGCATCTTCGCCATACTTCTTTTTAATAAGAAGCCCAAAGATATCTTCAATGATGCCCGCAAGAACATCTTTATCGATACCTTTTTCACGCACCATTTGTGCAAAAGATTCAACTATTTCAGAATTCATAAAAAATCAACCTCCATCAGGAAAAGCTGGGGATAACCTTTGCGGTTATCAGGTTTTTAAAATTTATTATTGTTTCTTGGTTATTTATGATGAAGTACAAGTCCTCACCATCAATTTTGACAAGTTTTGCTTTTAATTTTGTTTTCTTGTCTTCATTTTCTTCTTTATAAGAGAATTCAAAATTTCTGCCTATATGTTTATAATATTGATCTAAGTACTTCAAAGGTTTATCTGTTCCCGGAGATGAAACATCAAGCCGATAAGACTCCGAAATTAAATTTTCTTTTTCAATAAGTTCATTTATTTCTCTGCTAATCAGAGCACAATCTTCCACCGATAGTTTTTCTTTTCTATCTATATATACCTCAATTACTTTAGAGTTTTTTTGTCCTCTAAAAGCAACATCAATCAGCATATAATTATTTTGATAAACTACCTGTTTACAGAGATTATATATTGCAGAGTCGTTTTGATTCATATAAACAAAAATCGCCCAAAATGGGCGAAATCCTCACGCCAAAACTAATGCTTTTTTATCGAATAAGCAAGTAATATCTTTCTGTTAAATCTTACTTAAGATTACTTCCTCTACAGAATAAAATACTCTTTTTCTTCTTATTAGACTATTGTAAAGTTAGATTCACAAATCGTACTATTTCTGAAATCAAAGCATAGTATTTACTGGATGCATTATGCACATTATACCTGAATTTCACAACATGGAGAATCACACTTCCAGAGAAAGTCTTAACTGAATTTGAAGGAATGGTATAACTTCCAGTATTTCCCACAATGCTGCTAATATAAGGAGTTGTTTGCTGACTGGAAGCAGAAGTTAATAAAACTATTACAGAGTCTTGTGAACCAGATGAACCCGTTGACCACTGAACCTGTAATGCATTCTGATTTGAAATAGTTGAATTAGTTGCCGGACTTATAATATTAAAATCAGAAGGACTGGAAACTGAAGCCTGAAATTGCGGAACTCCGTTTCCTCCAGCGACACTCCATGTATGATTCGAGCCATTAAAATTAACATTTTGTAAAGTCTGTGGATTAGATTGACTAAATGACGAATAATAAACCGAACTACCCGAAGTCATTTTGTTTATGTTATTATTATTCACGGAAACGGCTCCAGCATCAACCCCTGAAGTTGTCCCAAATTGTGCAAAACCCATTGCGTAATCAATTGTACCAAAACCTGAGATGGTATAACCAAATTGTATTGTAGCAAGAACGCCATTAACTCCGGGAATTGTTGGAATTGGTTGTCCGCTTGGATTTGAATTTCCAGTATTTGTTCCTGGACTGACAGGATTTAAATCATCTTTTTTATCGCAACCTGAAAAAGAAATTACCAGCATCAACCAAAATAAACATTTAAACATTAAATGATTTTTCATATCATACTCCATTTCCAAAATATTCAATTTTATTGAGAAAAAATAATACAATAACAGTTAAATTGTTATCATATTTTAAGTAAGCAACCTGTTTTTAACAACATAAACCTGGTCTCCTTCACGGACAAGTTCTTTACATTCGAATGTTACTTTCATCCCCTTGGTTGCTTTAGAAATTTCCTTTCCTTCATCTAATAATTTGTCAACAATCACTTCGACAAGTCCTGTCGTTTTTCCAATTATATAAACAGCTTCTCCCTGTTTTATAGATTTTGTCTTTATATCGATATAGACAGCTTTCGGTTTTTTATAATAATTTATAACTCTGCCAATGTATTCTTTATGGGTGGTTGCAATACTGCCTTCTGTTGATGAAAATCCTTCTTTCCCCGGAGTGCCAAAATAAAATCCACTTGAAAATCCACGGTTATAGACTTTTGAAAGTTCTTTTATAAATTCTGCTTTTTTTGTATCAGTTAATTCGTTATTGAAATAAAGGTCTATTGCTTTTCGATAAACCGAAGTAACTTTTGCTACATATTCTGGACTTCTTTTTCTTCCTTCAATTTTAAAAGAATTTATTCCTGCATCGATAAGCTGGTCTAAAAAATCAATAGCACATAAATCTTTAGCGGACATTACATAATCTTCACCAAGAATTAACTCGGAATCAATCTGGACATCTTTTATTAAGTACTCTCTTCTGCAGGGTTGAAGACAATCTCCCTCGTTAGCACTTTTATTAAAAATTTCATGACTCATAAAACAACGACCACTAACAGCCACACACATTGCTCCATGTATGAAGCATTCTATTTCAATTGTTGTTGATTTCCTTATTTTTTTTATCTCTTCTAAAGTGCATTCACGAGCAAGAACAATTCTTTTTGCCCCAAGTTCTTGATAGAATTTTACAGAAGATAAGTTTGATATTGAAGCCTGAGTTGAAATACAAAAAGGAATTTTATATTCACGGCATTTTTCAATTACGGCAAAATCCCAGCATATAATCATGTCAACACCTGCCTGTTTTGCTTCTTTAATGATTCGGTCAACAGATTCGGTTTTGTTTTCTTTAATTATTGTGTTTACAGTAAGATAGGTTTTGACTTTATTTTTTTTACAGAATTTAACTATCTCTTTTAGCTCGAAAAGTTTAAAGTTTTCAGCTTTAACACGCATATTGAGATTTTCTATACCGAAGTACACTGCATTTGCACCTGATTTAATAGCAGATCTAAGCATGACCCAATCACCAGCTGGCGACATCAACTCGGGTTTATTCAATTCTTTTTTCATTAAAGGTTTGTAAGAAACTAAATCATTTCATTCAATAATTCCTGCCTTGGCTGAGGAATTACAACTTTATTTACAAGCAAACCTTTATCTTCAATTACTTTAGCACCTGCGTCAACAGCGCTCCGAACCGCAGCGACTTCACCTGTTAAAGTGCAGAATGCTTTACCTCCCAATGCCATTGCAAGTCTAACTTCAATTAGTTTTACACTTGCCGCTTTTACTGCTGCATCAGCAGCTTCAATTAAAGATGAAACAGAAAAAGATTCAATAATTCCAAGAGCTTCAAGCATATCCACATTTGTATGACCTGATAAAGCAGGAAAAATTTCTCTATGAACATTTGGAATAATCATGTTATCAATTACACCAAAACCAATTATTTCAACCGCTGCATTAACAGCGGCATTTACTGCGGCAACTTCTCCACCTATTAAAGTAATGTATTTACCCGAGCATATTGTTCTTGATAATATCAACTCTACATTTGAAGTTTTTAACATAATATCTGCAGCCTGCATACCCGATGCAATGCTTCCAAGTTCTACTATTCCAATTGAATTCATCTCAATCATAAATTTTCCTGTTCAATAAAGTTTGCTTATTACTGTGTTGATATTCTTATATAATCTTCTGTTACCTGAGTTATTTTTCCGGAAATTGAAGCGTGAATATTAGCCCCTGTTTTTCCTTCGGTAACTTTTGCAATTAATTGATTTTTTTCAACAACATCACCAATGCTAATAACAGCAACTGATTTTTCTCCAAAATGTTGTTTAAGCAAAATCTTCACATTATCAGTTTTTGGTTTCTCTGAATTGAATGGTGTGTGAGTGTTATATTTTTCTAATTGCAATTTTCGCATTAACATTTTTAAGGGAACTCTTCTTCCGTTTTTTATAGGATGAACTTTAGGAGGGACTGGTTGAACGTATCTTATTCCTGCTACTCTCATTTCTTTTTTTGCTTTGTCACACGCTTCCTTTGGATATAGGTCTTCGGGACAGGAATAAAGAGTACACAATCCACAAGCACAGCAAAGTTCAGCCATCTGGTTCCACATTCCAGCCCCTGTTCTGGTAAAACCTAACGATCGCATTACTTTATGAGGCTGAACATTGTAACCCAATAGATATCTTGGACAGAACTCTGTGCAATAACTACATTGATCGCAGGCAGATTTACCAATACGATGCCAGTTATGTTCGGGTTGATTTTTTCTTTTAACAAGATAATGATCTATCGGCAGAACAATTATTCCCGCGGTTGTTTTTGTAATAACATCATCAAGATTAATTGTAAATTGCCCCATCATTACGCCACCAATAAATAAAGCAAAATCTTTTACTTTTGTCCCACCAGAAAATTGAATTGCTTCACGGTAAGTCATTCCAATTGGAGCAAAAAAGGAAGATGGATTTTTAACTTCTCCTGTTACACAAATAAATTTTTCTGTTACAGGAATATCTTTTGAAGCGTTATTAATATTATAAAATGTTTCAACGTTATTTACCAGGCAACCAACCTGCAAAGGAATTCCTGCAGGAGGAATTAATCTTTTAGTAGCTTCATAAACAAGTTCATATTCATCACCTGAAGGATAAAAATCTCCAAGTTCGGTCATTTCTATTTTTGTGTTGTCAAGATGCGGTTTTATAGATTCAATCGCTTTTGCGTTTTTCGATTTAATTCCGAAGTAACCTTTTTTTGCATCCGTTTTTTCAATTACCAATTCCATTCCTCTGACAATTTCTTCAGGGAAGTTACACATGATTTCATAATCTTTATGAATCAAAGGTTCGCATTCTGCTCCGTTTGCAAGCACAAACTCAACTTTGGAATTTGCTTTTATATGAGTTGGAAAACCGCCACCACCAGCTCCAACCACTCCTGCATTAAAAATTTTTTCTGTTAAATTCATTTTATATTGTTGTTAATTTAAATCTTCATTCCAAAAATATGACATTGTTTTTATTCTTACACCGGTAAACGATATTTATTTAATTAATGAAATTTTTCTGGAAAGAATTTTATAACCAGTACAAAGTTGAATCACATAAATCCCTGAAGGTAAATTCTTTGCATCAAATTCAGTTTCATAATTTCCAGAATTTAGACTTTCATTTACTAATGTTGCAACTTCATCTCCAAGCAAGTTATATACTTTTAACAATACATTTTGTTTTGTTAATCCATTCACTACTGGAACTGAAAATCTAATTTTTGTTGTAGGATTAAATGGATTAGGATAGTTTTGCATCAACTCATACTGAAGAGGAATTTCATCTGTTAAAATTTCTTTCACCGAACTTGGAATGGTAGGATAGAGATTTCTTGCGTTGGTTATTGCAGAATTTAACTCATTTAAGTTGTTTGCAGCTGCTATAACAAAAGCAACATTAACATTTCCAGAAGCTGGAATAGTAAAAGGACCGGCAGAAATTACTTGCGACACATCTCCGGCACCTGCTTGAGTTTTTGTTAGTCCGCTTGAAAGAGATGTCCATTTTTCTAAATCAGTAAATCCATCATAAATTGAAAAACCACCATCACCCCCAGGATTCAGAATTGAATAACACCCGTAATTTGTTGAAGACAATAATGCAGTTCCAATATAATAATTGAAACCAGAACCAAAATGATAAGTATAACCAAAATTTGATGTTGAATTATAATTAGCAATATCATCTGAACCGTCTGTTAAATCCCAATCTATAAACAATCCAGCATAAAGATTGGAAACAGCGGATGCTGAAGTATTTTCCAAATTATAGCGAAGAATAATAAAATTTTTATACTGAGAATTTGTAAATGAAAAAGTTTTCAATGTTGTTTTAATACCAATTTTATTTGTTCCAGCAGCATCATCCGAAAAAATTGTCGTCCCCTCAACATCAGCAAACGTACCGGGATAACTAAGAGTAACAGGTTGAATAACTGTAAAATCAGCACTCTGTACATTTTGACTTGAACTTCTCACACAATCAGAAACTTTAGTTGAAGAAGTTGCAAGAATTAATCCTCCTTCAAACATAAGGTTGCCGGTCGATAAATACGAAAATCCATTACCCTGTAAATTATCTGGATAATCATTAAACCCAAGATTCCCCTTGCTTGTAAGAGTAAGAGACACATCATTACCTGATTGAGTAGCATAAGTGGGTTTTCCAATCACAGAGATATACTGAAAGTCGTTATAACTGCTTCCATTTGAAAAAATTAATTTAAATGATAATTCTGTATTCGCCGGAATTGACGAAGAAACAGTGAAGGAAAATCTTGATGAATAATTATTAAAAGAATCTCCCGCTGCAATTGTTCCTGCGTTATAGAATCCATTTTGAACAGTTGCATACTGGGTTTTACTTTCAAGTTGAATAGTTAATCCCGAAACTGATTGAAGATAATTCATATATTTGATTCCTATATAAATTGTCTCTCCTGGCTCAACCACACCATTACCGTTTCCACCTTCAACATCAGAAAAATAATAGAGCACTGCTCGAACAGATTTTGCGTTTGTTTCATTCAATGATTTATAAGCGTTAATTCTTCCTTTGCCAAGCATATCTATATATGAACCGTTTACGTTATAAATATCATCACAATTTACTCTAATTTGTTCACCAACCTGCAATGGAGAATAATTTGGAAATCTTGATTTTACCAATCCAGCAAGCCCAGCTGCTAAAGGTGAAGCCATTGAAGTTCCGCTTGCATAACTATAAGTGTTGTTTTGCCAAGTACTATAAATACCGCTTCCGGGCGCACTTACATCTACCGAAGTACCATAATTAGAAAAAGAAGACTTCATATCACCTTGATCGGTTGAAGCGACAGATAGAACATAATTGTAATCAGAAGGGTAATGTTTTGAAGAAGAGTTTTCATTGCCTGCGGCAGCTACAACTAAAGCACCTTTGGAGTTTGCAAAGTTAATAGCATCTCTTCCATACATAGAAAAACCCCCACCACCCCAACTGCAATTAATGATTTTAGCACCATTATTTGCCGCATAAATTATCCCTTCATATCCAAAAACAATATAAGGTAAACCGGAAGTGGGATCGCGGTAATTATCCTGAGTAGTTTTTATACACATCAGTTTGCATTTGTACCCAATGGAAGCTACACCAATTCCATTATTAGTTACAGCAGAAGCAATACCCGCGACATGCGTTCCATGATCTGGTCTGTCTTCCATCGGATTGTTATCGGGCACTCCCGAAAGTCCTCCAAAGTCCCAACCAATATAATCATCAATGTAACCGTTGTTATCGTCATCAATTCCATTTGTTGGATTTTCATTTCCGTTTATAAAAAGATTATCCATAATATCAGGATGATCCCAATCAACACCTGTATCGACTATTCCAATAACCACATTAGTATCCCCCTGATTTATATCCCATGCAAGATTTGCCTGAATCTTTGTAAGATTCCATTGAGTAGAATAATTCGGATCATTGGGGATAAATTCAACAGGATAAGCAAATCTTGGTTCAACCCAATCAATGTCATCATAGTTTTTAATTTTAGAAGAAACTACAAAAGGATCAATTTGTGAATTATATTTTACATTTATAATGCGATCTAATCCATGAATCGAAGCATCTTTCAAATCGGGAATATTTTTTTTGACTTCAATTATCTCAAGGAATGACAATTTCTTCTCTAATTGAGTTGATAATTTAACTAACCCTTTTGAATCACAAACCGGTTGATATTTTAGCTTTATTATCAATTCATTTGAAAGATAATATACGTCTCCGTTTTTAATTATAGCTGACTTACTTACCTGTGCAATTAATGAAGTGGATAAAATTAATTGTATCAAAAAAAAGAGAGAAATTTTCTTCATATTAAAATCCTAAAGTCTCCAAGATAAACTTAATAAAAAATCACACTGTGTTTAACAAAATTTCCTTTATCATAAATAAATTTAGCTGAGAAAAATTTTTTCTCGTTCAGCCAGGGAAGAAAAATTTTATCTCCTTCCCATAAAGGTAGCTCAGACAAATTTTCATCAGAAATCCATTCAAGATTTCCCTCGGAAGAATCAATTAGTTCTCCTGAAAATTTTTTTGCAACAAAAACAAAAACATACCAATCTTCAATATCGTCGAAAGCGGGAAAAGTAATAAAACCCTTAAACTCGGGATTAATAATCATAAGCCCAGATTCTTCTTTGACTTCACGAATAACACACTCTTCGGGTGTCTCTCCTAATTCAACTTTTCCTCCCAATCCATTCCATTTCCCTTCGTGCATATCATTCTCTTTTTTTACACGATGAATCATTAATGTCTTTTTTTCTTTTTCATCTTTTACATAGCAAAGTGTAGCTAATTTCATTCGCTTTTCTGAATTAAACATTGTTATTCTTTTTTCAAATATAATTTAATAATCATTGACTAAACAAAGTATTTTTTTATTAAGTTAATGATAGTTGAAAATTTACTTTATTAAAATCAGGATTAAAAATGACTGAAATCAAGTACTTTTTATCAGTTGAATTGCAAAAAAGAATTCAAAGCAGGTTAATAGATTGGCAGCAAGAAAACGTTTCAACCCGTTTATGGCATTATGATCCAACTATATGGAAAGAAAAACCGGAAGAAAACGTTGAGCTTGGAGATAGGCTTGGTTGGCTTGTACTACCATACACTATGCGAGAAAAAATTAATGAGCTTATACTATTTGCAAACGAAATAAAAAATATTTTTTCGGATGTGCTTCTTCTTGGTATGGGGGGAAGCAGTCTTGCCCCCGAAGTATTTGCAAAAACATTTGGTTCTAAAGATGGTTTTCCATCGTTATCTATTCTTGATAGCACTCACCCAGAGGTCATCAAAAAAATTTTCAGCCAGTTCGATTTAAGTAAAACTCTATTTATCGTTGCAAGTAAATCAGGCGGAACCGCTGAAACGATGTCTTTTTATTATACTTTTTTTGAAGCAGTTTCAAAGTTTAATAAAGATGCAGGTGATCAATTTATTGCAATTACAGATCCGGATTCGGGATTAGAAAAACTTGCGATTGAAAAAAAGTTCAGAAAAATTTTCAGCACACCACCTGATGTCGGAGGCAGATATTCCGCTCTTACGTATTTTGGAATGGTACCTGCAGCTTTAATTGGAATGGACATTGAATCATTTATTAATAATGCCTCTTCTTATGCAGATACCTGTGGAAAAAATATTTCAAGCATTGAAAACCCGGGAATAAAACTGGGCTGCACACTTGGTGAACTTGCTCTTGATAAAAAAGATAAACTTACCTTCTTTTCTTCAAAAAAAATTGAGACTTTCCCTTCATGGATAGAACAGCTTGTTGCAGAAAGCACCGGCAAAGAAAACAAAGGAATAATTCCAATAACTGATGAAAATGAAGTTGATATAAAATATTTTTCTAGTGACAGGGTGTTTGTATTCCTTACTTTAAAAGAAGAACAACAACATTCCGAACTTAAACAACAACTTATTAAAAATCATTTCCCTGTTATCTCAATTGAGATGGAAAATCTTTATGAGCTCTCACAGCAATTTTATTTATGGGAGATTGCAACAGCATTTGCAGGTGCAGTGCTAAAAATTAATCCATTCGACCAACCCGATGTACAACTGGCAAAAACTCTTGCTAATGAAAGTCTTTCTGCATTTAAATCAAATGGCTCGCTTCCCATCGACATTCCTGATTTTGTTGAAAGTAATATTGAAATTTTTTATACTGCTCAGATAAAAGAGCTTAAAGAGACATTGAAAGAATTTTTTAAATTAATTAAACCCAGTGATTATGTAGCTATTAACGCATTCATTCAATATGATGACAAAGTCAACGAAGCATTAAACAATTTCAAAAAAGTAATAAGAGATAAATACAAAGTTGCGGTAACAATTGGGTATGGTCCAAGATTTTTGCATTCCACAGGACAACTTCACAAAGGAGGAACAAACAACGGATTATTTATTCAAATTACAAATGAGATAACTGATGATATTAACGTACCGGGCAAAGGATATAGTTTTGGTACTTTAATAAACGCACAAGCACAGGGTGACTTTAAAGCTTTAACTGGCCGAAAAAGAAGAGCAATGAAATTAAACATTAAAGGAAATCTGCTGGAAGGATTAAATTTACTTACACAGTTTTAACCTGGAGTTTTTATGATTAAGAATCCTCATATATATGAAATTAATACAAGAGTATGGCTGCGCCGCTTTGATAAAGAATCCAAGAAGGCAACTTTATCTGATGTCCCTTTAGAATACTGGAAACAATTATCAGACAATGGTATACACTTTATCTGGTTAATGGGCATCTGGAAAACCTGCGATTCTTTAATTGATAGATGTTGTTTCCAGGAATCGCTGGTTAATTCTTACAACAAAGCTTTGAAAGACTGGCACAAAGAAGATATTATAGGCTCTCCATATGCAGTTGATGATTATGAAATAAATCCGACAATAGGAACTTCGGATGAACTTAAGCAATTAAGATTAACTTTAAATCATTTAGGCATGAAATTAATTCTTGATTTCATTCCTAATCATTTTTCTGCCGATTCTAAAGTGAAAAAAAATAATCCCGAAGTTTTTTTACAATGTAAAGAAGAATTTCTTTTGCAGGAGCCACATACATTTTTCCGTTCAAAATTTCATAAAGATATAATATTTGCTCATGGCAGAGATCCATTTTTCCCCGCGTGGACTGATACTGTGCAGGTAAATTACTTCAGTAATGAAGCCCGTAATTTTATGATTAAAAAACTTGAACAAATTTCTGCTATAGCTGATGGTGTTCGCTGCGATATGGCAATGCTTGTAATGAATAATGTATTCAACAATACATGGCGAGGAGTAATTGATGAGGAAAAGTTTCCATATCCAAAAGATGAATTTTGGAAACTTGCTATAGAAAATATAAAAAAGAATACTCCCGATTTTATTTTTATTGCAGAGGCATACTGGAATCTCGAATGGGATCTTCAGCAGCTTGGATTTGATTATACTTATGATAAAAGACTTCTGGACCGCTTAAAAGACGGAACTCCCAAAACAGTTGTTGATCACCTTAAAGCGGAATTAGAATTCCAGGGAAAATCCATGCGATTTATTGAAAATCATGATGAAGACAGAGCTATTACCTCTCTTGGATTCGAAAGATCTCTCGCTGCTGCAATTATTATTTCTACCACAATTGGAATGCGATTATTTAATGATGGACAATATGAAGGAAAACGAATCAAACTTCCACTTCAACTTGGAAGAGAACCCAAAGAACATATAAATCAAGCTACAGTTAAGTTTTATGAAAAATTAAACAGTATTACTAAGTCAGAAGTTTTTCATAACGGTAAATGGGAACTCGTTGAAGCATTGAAAGTATGGGAGAAAAATTACTCTTCAGAAAATATTATTGCTTACACATGGACTTTAAATTCAGATCATCGGCTAATAGTAGTTAATTACTCAAACTCCATCTCTCAATGCCGATTAAAACTGGATGTGAAAAATTTTCCTGATGAGTTCAAAATTTTTGATTTACTTAACAACAAAGAATATATCCGTTCATCGGAAGAAGTTTATCATCTGGGATTATTTATCGAGCTTGGTGGATGGCAATCGCACATATTTAAGTACTGATTGCTGTTTTAAATATAAGGAGTATTAATTCCCAATTTTGGTAGTACCCCGGAGAGGAGTCGAACCTCCGACCAACAGTTTAGGAAACTGCTGCTCTATCCTACTGAGCTACCGGGGCGAATAATTTTTGTTGTGCAAAATACTTATTGTTTAAGTTTTTTAAAACTACTTAATAACTCCTGCTAATAATAAATCCCTGTTCCTTTCATAGAGTTTTAAACCTTCATCTACAATTTCGAATGCTTTTTCACGATTCATAAATTGTTCTACTACAACACTTTTATGCTCAAGTTTTTTATAATCTTCAAAGAATCGTTTCAGTTCAACTAAAGTATGCGGAGGTAATTCAGTAATATCATTTATGTAATTCACAGACATATCATTCTTGGCAACCGCAATAATTTTGTCATCTTTTTCATTATTATCGATCATTTCCATTGCACCAATAACTTTAGATTCAATTATACACATTGGAAAAACATCAATAGAGCATATAACAAGAATATCCAGCGGATCTTTATCATCACAATAAGTTTGTGGAATGAATCCATAATTTGCCGGATAGTGTACAGATGAAAAAAGAACACGGTCTAGCCTAAGCAAACCACTCGCTTTGTGAAGTTCATATTTGCCTTTTGATCCTTTTGGAATTTCTATTATGCTATTTACAAAAAGAGGGGTTTCACTACCCGGACTTACCCCATGCCAGGGATGACTATCAGATTTCATGTGATTCCATTTTATTTAATACTAATGATAATTTATTAGCAAAAATATCATGGAATAAAGAATTGTGAAAGGAAATAAATAATTAGTAATAAAAATTAAAATTTGGTAACAATATTGTTGATTTTACTTCTCATCTCTATAAAAAATAATTTCATTGAATAAAAGATTAAGCTTATAATTACATTAATTGCACTAATGCTATTTGGTTTCTTCTTCTTAAAAGTTTTCTCAACAAAATATTCCATTTTATGCTGAAGCTGAAACTTGCATTTGCCTTCTTTAGTGGTGATACTAACAAGAATCATAACATCTCCTTTACCGAATGTTCATTACTATTAAATTTCAGAATTATTTTTGTCCCCACAGTCTTTTCACTTTTAATTTCTAGTTCACCTCTAAGAACTTTCATTAACTTACTGGCAAGAGTTAAACCCAGACCCGCTCCTTCAAAAGTTCTTTTATGACCTTCATATTCTTCCTGTACAAAAGGTTGTAATATTGCTTCTATTTTTTTTTCATCAATACCACGCCCTGTATCTTCTATAGATACAATGATATGATCTTCTTTCAAACAACTTTTTATAAATACTTTACCGTTGTGTTTATTATACTTAATTGCATTATCAATAATTGCATTAATTACTTTTTTCATTTTAGCATCATCGATAGTTAAGAACAATGGCCTGCTATCAAGTTCTAATTCCATTGTTATTTTGTTTTTGGATGCAATCTGCGAGTTTTCGTTAATACACTCTTTAATTAAATGATTTATATTTACAACAGTTTCATCGAGAGTATATTCGCCGGCTTCAAGCATAGAAAGTTCAACAATGCGTTCTATCAAATGCATTAAACGGGAAACCCCATCTCTTAAAGAATGAATAATTTCTCCTGCGGTATCATAATTCCCGGCTTCTAAATCTTCCTCTAAAAAGTTTGCATATCCAAGAATTGCAGTTGCAGGAGTTCTTATTTCGTGTGACATGTTTTCAAGAAATGCACTTTTAAGTTTATTCAATTGCAATTCTTTTTTATAAGCCTCTTTTAATTTTTTCTCGTTGTTAACCTGTTCAGTAATGTCCTGAAAATTTATTATAAAAATTCTTGATTGGTCATAGTTATCATCAGTATAAGTAATTTTTACTACGAATTCTTTTCCCTGATTCGAATAATGGAATTCCATTCTGTTCTTATTAAAAAGATTCAACTCCATTATTTTATCAAAAATTATTTCATAAAGTTCTTGCGGAACAATTGACTTCAACGGTTGATTGGAAGCGTTTTCTCTTTTTAGTGAAAAGTTTTTTATGAAATTTTCATTTGCATTTTCAAATATTATTTCATTTCGCTCGCTTTTTACAATCAATAATAAATCCGAAATATTATTAATTATTGACTTTTGTTTCTCTTCGGACTTTTTAATAAACCTGTTGCGAAGTATATAATGTGTAATATCGTTTGCAGTTAGTATAAAATTTGAATAGGATTTTCCTGTCCCCAATACAGGATTTAACTTTAATTCTTTAAACCAAGTACTTCCTGCCGATGAATTACTAGATATTACTTTTACCCATTCAGTTTTTTCTTCGATCGCATTCTTTAATTGTTTAATATCTTCAACATTTAAGAATGATTCAAGCGCGGCTTCAAGCGGGTGAGCATATAATTGTTCAATTGATTTATCAATTATCTTTTCGAAATCCCTGGAAGTGTAATTAATAATTCCTTTAGAGTCGGCAATCATTACTGCAACATTTCCATAATCAATTGCATTGTGCAGATTATTTAATTTTTCTTCAAACCTTTTTCTCTCTTCGGTTGAAGTAAAGATAAGCAGACAATATTCTTCATTTTCTACAAGTACACGCTCAAGATCAACCAGGAAATCATTTAACTCATCTTTGGTTTCATTTCGCATTGTAATATCGAAGTGTAAACTGGAGTATTTACTATTAACAAAAGTAGTGACTAAATCAGCAAGGTCTGGCTCGCAACTTAGTGCGGAAAGAACCATTTTTTGCGATTCAGGAAATAATCTCTGTAAAGAATTATTAAAGTAAATTATTTTTCCATCAACATCAGCAAGCATTAAAGGCTTAGTATCCGGCAGTTCTTCAAGCTTTTGAAATTCTGAGATTGATTTAAAGGATTTTGTTTCTGAATTCATTTGCTATTACAATCAACTAACCAATCTGGTGGTTATAATTTTTTCAATTTTTAATTCATTTAAACCATTAGAATCGTGCAAAGGATAAATTGATTTAGCACTATTTAATTTTTCTATGTAATTAATTAGTGCTGTATTTATGTTGGTCAATTCGAACAGAAGGTCGTCGTTTAATGGAAGAAGCATTTCTTGAATCACTAAATCATCAAAAACTGTGAAGTTTTTCTCCAGATTTTTTTCTGCAATTTTGAAAAATAATTCGTCAAGAGATTCCATCTTTATCTGACGAAATTCATGATCATTGAAGAAAAGGTCTTTATGAATTGAAATAGAAATAAGAATTTTAAATCCAATCGGACTGATTTGTTTTTCTTTAATGATAGTTATACTTCTCCTATTTAACTTTCTGCTATAAAAAAGGTCCAATTCAGTTTTAAATTCAAAGCCATCATAGATAAAATTTATTAAAGTCTTTTCACCTGGTTGTGATTTTAAACCTTTAAGTTTCCAACCAATTCCAATAAGATAAGCAGTCCCCGGAGAAACGACTATGGAATCAACTCCCTGTTCATGATATTCAGAGTTAGATTTGCCTTCAAGACTAAAACCGGAACTTTTTCTTTCCTTATTTAGTCCAAAATTTGAATTAATATTTACAATTTTTTCTAGCATAACACTAATCCAGTTGTATTATCGAAATTTTTATGAAAAAATTTATACCGAAGTGAGTATTTTCGGCTATAATTAAAATCGAGATTTAAAGAAGTTGAATTGTTTAATCCAGCTTAATCATTTGCTGATCATCTGAATAATTAATTCTTTCGGTGTTTTGGAGATTTATTAAAGTGTTAACCAGATTTTGAATACGCTCAAGTGATTTATTAATTATCTCAATATCCTGATTTATATTAACATTTTTACACCCGGCACATTCTTCAGTAATATTCTGCGTTGAAAGGATGAGGCTGCTAAGTGGATTATTAAATTGATGACCTATTGTACACGCAAGTTCTATTATAGCTTTTTTATGTTCAACTTCTTTAAGTTCATTCTGAAGGTTATGGATTCTTACACCTGAACGAATTCTTGCAAGTAATTCCTGGTTTTCAATAGGCTTAATTAGAAAATCATCTGCGCCTGAATCCAGTCCAATCACTCTGTCCTGCAAAGATGACCTGGCTGTTAAGATTACAAAATAAATTAATTTCGTTCTGTCATTTTCTTTTAAAATTTTGCATAACTGCAAGCCATCAAGTTCGGGCATTGTCCAGTCAGCTACTATAACTTTTGGAAAAAATTCTTCCAGAATGGTCAAAGCATCTGTGCCATTTTCTGCTGTTCTAACTTCAAAATTATTCGTTGTCAGAATTCTATTTAAAATAAACATTGTATCGGGATCATCTTCGACAATCAGGATTTTGTGTTTTTCTTTATCCATTGTTATCTATTAGATTATCTATTTTTTTTAGTAAATCATTAAAATCGATTATCGGCTTAATTATAAAATCATCTGCAAGACTTTCTTTAAGCAAGTCTTTACCATTAATATTGTTTTGATAAGCAGTTACAATTATTACTGGAATCGATTTATATTTCTCATTGTTTTTAATGTAAGACGCAAAAAATAAACCATCTACTTTTTCGTTGTTAATAAAAGTATTTTTTAAGTTAATATCAAGAATAATTAATGAAATAGTCTGTTTATTCATCTGTTCAACAAACTCATCGCCGTCATCAGTAATTACAAAATTATATCCTTTCCTTTGAAACAGGAATCTGTAAAATTCCTGTGTAAAAGGGTCGTCTTCCATTATCAAAATATTTCTACTCATTTTTTCTCCGAATACTTTACAATAATACTAACTCTGCGATTCACAATATCATTTGGGTTTTCTGCGTTACGAAGTTTTTTATCAGCATAACCACGTATTTCCATAATTTGTGATTCAAGAAGTCCGCCTAAAACCATTGCTCTGCGAGCAGAATTAGCTCTATCTGAACTCAACTCATAGTTGGTATAACCAATCCCTTTACCTTCATAAGGACGTGAATCTGTGTGTCCTTCGATAATTATTCCATTATTAATTGAAGAAAGTTTTGCACCAAGGTATTTTAAAAAGTTGAATGCTTGCGGATTCAGTTGTGCGGTTCCAACTTCAAAAAAAGCTTCATGGATTGACTCAGAAAGTTCAATTCTCATTCCTTCTTTTGTATATTCAATCTTTACCTGATCTAAAACTTTTTCTAATTGCTTATCCTCTTTAAGATAATTTAGAATTTCCTGTCCCATTTTCTCAAACTGCTCTTTTTCTTTTTCCTGCTTCATAATTTCTGTAGCAATTTCAGGTGAACTAACAATATTATTCTGGTTAGGTAGAAAGCTTTTCCCTTTACCTAAATCTATACCTCTTGGATCTCTGAAATATTCTGCAACTGCTTTTTTAACTTTATCACCCGAACTTAGAACCCATAGTACAATAAACAGAGCCATCATTGCCGTAACAAAATCCGCATAAGCAACTTTCCATGCTCCGCCATGATGACCACCGCCGCCTTTTTTAATTTTTTTTATTATCGGAGGTTGTCCATTTATCTCAGACATTCTATTCTTTCTTTCCTCTTAAGTAAGATTCCAGTTCCTGAAAAGTAGGACGATTATCTGATTCGATAGTTCTTCTGGCTATTTCCACCGCAACAATTGGAGGATTTCCTTTGGTATAAGATACAATACTTGATTTAATTGTATTCAGATATTGTACTTCTTTTTCAACTCCATGTTCAATGTTTGTGGCTAAAGGATTTACAAAGCCATAGCTTAAAAGTACTCCAAGAAATGTTCCTACAAGAGCTGCAGCTACGTGATGACCAACTTCGGCAGCTCCTTTGTCAATGCTACCCATAGTAACAATAATTCCAAGCACAGCAGCAACAATACCAAGACCCGGTAATGCATCACCAACTTTGGAAATAAGATGCGGGACTGGTTTATTTTCAGCCTCAAATGTTTCAATTTCTTTTTCCATTAGCTCTTCAATTTCATGAGGAGGAATTCCACCTGTCAAAATAACTTTAAGAGTGTCTGAGAAAAACGAAACAGCCACTTTATTGTGCAAAAACTTTGAATTGTTTTTAAGTATTTCACTTTCCGCTGGATTTTCAATATGTTTTTCGATAGAAAGTAAACCGTCTCTTTGGGCAACCAGAAATAAATCATAAAAAGATTTCAATAGATCAAGATAATCCTGTTTGGCATAATCTTTATGAGTAATTGCTTTAGGAATTGCAGCAATAATTTTTTTTAAAACAGGTAAAGGTGCCGATATTAATAAGCTTCCTATTGCTGCTCCACCAATTGTAACAAATTCTGATATTTGAATAAGCAGAACAAGGTCTCCGCCAGCCATTGTGAACCCAACAACTACTGCTGCCATCACTATAACTATTCCAACTACAATAAACATAAATTTAATTACCTGCTACAATTGATGTTTCTATTTCTTTAACTGTTTTTAATATTTGTTCCCACCTGACTTGAATAAAGAACCAGTCCAGGTCCGTTTTTACTGCACGGTCTTCAATTTCTTTAACACATTTAGTAATTTCATTATAACCAATTGTTCCACCAGCTCCTTTTATTTCATGAAGATTTCTGTCAAGTTCAGCTTTGTTTCTTGTATGAAGAGAATATTCAATTTGTTGTTTTTGTATTTTGAAGTTATCCAAAAATATTTTTTTTAAATGACTTCTCATTTCAATATTTAAATTCTGATGAATTGATTCTCTTACTTTCTCTTCAGGAGCATCAGCCATTGTGGTTTTAAAATTTGTTGGCGATTGAACTTCTTTATTTAAAACTTCTTTCAGTGTTTTGATTATTACATCTTTTTGAAGAGGTTTTGAAATTACTTTGCTGGCACCAAGTTCAATAGCTGAAAGAACATTTCTTTTATTTGTGTTTGCACTAATTACAATCACAGGAATATCTTTAATGTCTTTCAATACACTTTTTACCTGAAGAAATTTTATTCCATCAAAGTTAGGCATCATAAGGTCAAGAAATACTAGGTCAGGTTTAACCTCCGAACAAAGTTGTATTCCTCCTAATCCATCAAGCGTAGTGTGAACTTCAAAATCATAACCTTCAAAAAAAGCTTTTAGGGCGGCAAGAATAGTATCCGAATCATCTATAATAACAATACGAAGTTTTTTATCTGTATTAAGCATATCAATCTTTTTTATTTACATCTTCAATTTTGAATTTAGATATATCTTCAGGCAGAATCTTACTTGAAGCAGAAGCAATAACATTACTTTCTTTTAATTTTTCATATAACTCTTCGCGGTAAATTTTTAAGTGCGAAGGAGCTTCAATTCCAATTCTAACCTGTCCATCTGATATTGCAATAATACTAATTACAATATCAGGACCAATCCTGATTTTTTCATCAGGTTTTCTTGATAGAACTAACATAAATTACCTAATCCCGTTTAAAAAGTTTATAATTAATAGAATATTCATCATTATCCAATATTGTTTGATATCCTTCTTTTTTCTGCTGGTTTATATAAACCGGCGAAACCAGGTTAACTGTTATATTGGCGGGATCTTTATCAAGCTTCACTACAACAAAGGCTTCATAACCTTCTGCTTGCGGATAATTGTTATAAAGAGCTCCGACCGGAAACAACGGAAATACAATTTCTGGTTCATCTACAGAAGTCAACCATAAAAATAAGCCATCTTCGGGATTTAGTAAAATAAAATTTTTTAAATTTTCGAATCCAATTACTCCCTCGTTAAAATTAATTATCTTGGTTTCATCAAAATCGAGTTCTCCAAATTGACTGGTGTTTATCTTCATTTTTCTTTCCATTACTTTAAAATTACTATATCTACTCTTCTATTATTAGCTCTTCCCTGCGGAGTTTCATTTGAATCCACAGGTTGAAATTCTGCATAACCAACAACCGACACGCGAGCTTGACTAACATTTTCATCATTCATTAAATAGTATGCTGTGTTGGTTGCTCTTGCAACAGATAGATGCCAGTTTGAAGGGAATGCCCCAGAACTTATTGGAATATTATCTGTATGTCCTTCAATCCGAATATCATTCGGTATTTTTTTTATAACCTCTGCAAGTTTTTTTAATATCACTTTTGAATAATCATTTAAAGTTGCGCTTCCAGAAGAAAAGAGAATGTCATCGAGTATACGAATCGTAACTCCTCTGTCATTCTGTATCAACTTTACACTACTATCCAGATTGTTATCTTTCACAATATCTGTTAATTGTTCGTTTAAACTTTTAAAAGCTTTTTCATTTGCAGGAAGCATACCTGTGCCTAACATTCCCATAGGATTGCCTGAACCAAAAAGAGTTCCAAATGCTGTAACAACTTTAGTGTATTTTCCTTCATCAACATTTGAAGAAGCATATAGTAGAATAAACAAACCCAGCAACAAGGTTATCAAGTCTGAGTATGTAATAATATAACGGTCTCTATCGCCTTCTTCGGTAAAAGGATTTTCTTCGCTTTTTAAACGGCGTTTAAAATTCTTTCCTGGTCTCTTTGAGACAGCATACTTGTCAATCGCATCTTTATTACCGAAGGGATTTCCCCGTTCCTTAGAGCCAGGACTCCTTCCGACGCCATTTCCATCATATGTTTCTCTTCTAAATGACATTGTTTAAGTTTATCTCCTATTGGAAGCCAAATAATATTTGCTGAAAAAATTCCCCACAAAGTAGCAATAAAAGCCGAAGCAATATTTCTGATTAATTCTTCGGGATTACCGCCTGCATTTGCAAGGGACATTATTAAACCCATTACAGTTCCTATTATGCCCATGGTTGGTGCATATCCACCCATTTTAGTAAATATGAAAACATTTGCAAAATGTCTTTCCTGCATTGAAGAAATTTCTGTTTGAGAAAGACTCTCTATTTCTTCGGGTTCGGAACCATCTATTAACATTTTTAAAATCTTTTTAGGGAAATAATGATCAAACCGGTCTAGTTCTTTTTCAATTGCCAGAATACCATTCTTTCTTAATTCTATTGCTATTTCCGTAAAGTCGTTAATCATTTTAGTAAGATTATACGAAGCCGGGAAATATGCTTTTTTAATAAGCTTAAAAATCCTTAAGAAATTATCGAGACCAAATCCAATTATTACAGCAGAAAATGTTCCACCAAAAACAATTAACATTGCCGGCAGAAGAAACAATGCTTTGAATGATCCACCTTCGACTAAAAAAGCACCGAAAATAGAAATTAATCCTAGAAATAAACCGTTTATTGTGCCAAATTTTTTCATCACAGGAAATCAATTAAAGATTTTTGAAATATTTTTGAAGACATTTTATATGAAATGTCAAGCATGTTTTGTTGATTTTGTAAATCGATTATTGCTTCAGCAACATCTGTATCTTTTACTTTAGATCGTAATCCCTTCACTTGGAGTTCCTGATTTTTAAGTATATCGTTGGTGTCGCTAAGCTTGTTGCTAATTATGCCAATTTCAGAAAGCTTATCTAACAAATGCTTATTAAAATCATTTATAATAGCCGTCTGATTATCGTTTGGTTTGATACCATTCTTAAGGTTATTTTTTATAGTTAAAATTGTATTTAAAACATCCGCCTTTTGATTTAACGAAGAATTTATTGAAGTTGAATTTGTGCTTTCGTTTAAACTTAAAACATTAAATACAATTTTGATTTTATTTGCAGGGATATCAACATTAATCTTTGCAGGAGTGTTGCCGTCAATCGACTGTAAGGCTCCTGTGGTACTGTTAAAGACTAATTGCTTTGTATCCTGAAAAACAGTATTGTTAGAAGTATCGACTATATTATATTGAAGGTCATAAGAATGATCCGCGGTTTTAGTATAAACTAAATTCAGTTTGTATTTATTTCCTTCAGCATCCAATATTTCAACTTGTTTATTAACCTGCGAACCCGCCGCAGCATTAACATCAAAGTTTCCGCTTTGTTTAAGCACTGAATTAAACAGCTCTTCTCCGTTAATATTTATTTTCTGATCGATGCCATTAGATATTTTAACTTTTCTTTCTGCACCAATATCTTTAAGTTTAACATCAATAGAATCTCCGGAAGAATTATATCCAAAAGGCTTCGAGGAAAAATCACTTCCGCTAAAAAGGTATTGACCTTCATATTGTGAATTTGCAAAATCAAGAATAGAAGAGAGATAATTGTCCATCTTTTGTGAATAGCTTTCAAACGAATCCATATTTGCAGTGTTATTAAGATTTACCAGATCAACAGTCATTGCCGTAATCTGGTCCTGAATGCCCTGAAGTGAATTAATTGTTTCACCTACAAATGCAGAAGCATTATCTATGTTTTTTATGAAAGTTGCTATGCTGCTTAATTGTTCATTAAACTTAATAACTCGTGTTGTACCAAGTGGCGAATCAGAAGGTTTGTTAATTTTACTTCCAGAGGAAATCTGGTTCTGTAGTTTATTTATTTCCTCTTTAACCGAGTTAAAGTTTTTTAGAAATGAGTTTTGAATTAGGTTATCTGTTACACGCATAATTAACCTACAATACTAATAATTGTTTGAGTAATTTCATCAGCAATTTTTATTAATTTAGCTGCCGCATCAAAAGAGCGTTGATATTTAATTACATTTGTCATTTCTTCATCAATAGAAACACCAGAATAAGAAGCCTTCTGATTTTCCAACTGTGTTAAAACCAATCCATATGATTCAGTATTCTGTTCGCTGAAACTTACTTCGTTACCTATATCGCTTGCAAATCCGGCATATACTTCAGATAAAGTTTGATTATCAATTAACCTTGCATCTTTTAGTTCCGCTATTTTCAAAGCAAAATAACTGTTGCCATTAGTCCCATCCTGAGAAATAGCAATATAATTTGGATCATTTATAATATCGCTGTTTATTTTCAGATTCCCGTTTTCATAACTCTCAAAAAACTTTACATTGGTTTGAGGGGGAACATGTGTTGTGCTTCCATTAACGTGAAAAGAATTTACCGATGTAAAAATTGCGGTGGCAATTGTATCTAATTTGGAAAGATATTTGGGAATATTTTCAGAAAAAGATTTTACGACAGCACCAATTGCACCATTTGTAATGTTTAATTTAACAGCACCATCACTTGTTTTTACTGTCAGTTCTCCATCTTCTTCTTCTACTTTAAACTGAGTATAGTGAATCTGATCAACTGCAAAAACACCACCGATTGTTATGTTCGCTGAACCATTCTGATCGAAAGAAACATTGATGTTTGCAAGTTTACTTAACTCGTTTATCGCTGCATCTCTTTCGTCCATAAGGTCGTTTGGCTTATCACCACTTACCTTGGCTTCAAAAATATCTTTATTCATTCTCTGAATTTGTGCAACAAGAGAATTTATTTGCTTAACGTTCTCTGTTGCTTCTGATTTGAGATCTGTCTTCGCATTATTTAAATCCTGGTAAATGCTTCTTAATTTTTCAGTCATCTTCTGTGCAGATTGAACTACATTTGTCCTTAACTGCATTGAAGTTGGATTAACTGCAAGTTCGCTCCATGAATTAAAAAAAGAATTCATCATTCCCGACAATCCAAGGTCTGATGGTTCTGATAAAAGTGATTCAAGGTTGCCAAGTATTGCTGCTTGTTTTTCAGAAAAAGAATAGCTTTGGTTATAATTCCTAATCTGTGTTTCGGTAATCTGGTTTTTAACTCTTACAATATCATCAACCTTTACACCTGAACCAAAAGTAAAATTGTTCAGACGATCCGATTTTTCTTCACCAAGCACAACTTTCTGACGCGTATAATTTGTATTATTAGCATTAGAAATATTATGAGCTGTTACGTTCAGCGCATACTGGTATGCAGATAAACTTCTTGATGAAATTCCAAATATTCTACTAAGTGCCATAATTATACTTTTCTATCAACCAGGATTTTTTTACTTCCAATAAGGACATTAATTACTTCATTAATAAAATTGCGAGCCTGCTGAAGCAGAAAATGATTTTTGACATTTAATTCATCCACTTCTTTAATCTTTTCTCTAATTCTTTTTTCCAGCAACTGGATTTCAGCAATTTCCTTTTCTGAACATATTTCTTTAAGCAACACACTAAGTTTAACTGAAACTGTCTCTTTTATTTTTACAGATTCATCTTCATAAATTTCATTCAGTAATTTTGTATGCTGCTTTTTTAACTGAAGCAAAGCTGCAATTATTTCAGATTCATTTTGAATTACCTGTTCAAGCTCATCACGATTATTATTAATTAAAGCATTTTGTTTTCTTACGCAAACATTTGCCAGTTTATCTAATAAAAACATATGTTTTTTTAATGTTTCAATAACATTTTCTACATTAATCATTTAGCTCTCCAGGTATTTTAAATATCCTAAAACTCTTGTTATATAGGACTTGGTTTCTTCAAATGGAGGAACTCCTCCATATTTTTGAACATTAAGCGGACCGGCGTTATATCCGGCTAAAGCAAGTTTCAAATTGCCATTATATTGTCGAAGCAATTGAGACAAATATTTAGTGCCTCCATGAATATTTTGCGAAGCATCCCAAACATTTGTAACTCCCATGTCTTTTGCGGTAGAATCAATTAATTGCATTAAACCCTTTGCATTTGCCTTGGACAGCGCTTTTTCATTTGCTGATGACTCTGCAAGAATCACTGATTTAATTATCTCTTTGTCCACTCCATAATAATCAGAAGCTTTACTGATTATATCTTCGTACTTTTTTAATCTTTCAAGAGATTGTTTACTTGGAGTAATTACATCCAACGACTCGTTATTATTTGTACTTATTTTAGGTGTTGTAATGCTGAATCTCTTCATAAATTCTTCGGGAAAATCTTCACCGGTAACTTTTTTATACAGCATTTCTGCAATACCCAGCCCGCGGGAATTCGTCATATATTTAGAAATTTCTGATTCGAATAAAGTATCAAGAACTCCACCTCCAAAACTTTCTTCTCCTCCGAACATACCTTCAGTTGTTTGGGTCATGCTTTTCATCATCATTGATGTAAGCAAACTTTCAAAATCTTTTGCGGCTTTTGCTAACTTTTCTTTTTTCTCAGGAGTATATTTTGAATTAATATCCTGCGTCTTAACAAAATGCTGATCGTTTGTTATTTTAAGGTTAAGTTCATTCATAACTAAATAATTATTAACTCTGCCTGTAATGCTCCAGCTTCCTTTAATGCTTGGAAAATTGCTATTATGTCTCTCGGAGAAACTTTTAACGAATTTAAAGCAGAAGCAACTTCATTAACATTAGAAGCACCATTTATTGATACTGTATTATTCCCTTCATCTTCAACTGTGGGAACAAGATTATTAAACACAACTGTATTGCCATTAGAAAAAGCATTAGGTTGTGAGACGATAGGATAGGAACGAATATTTATTTTTAAACTTCCATGCGAAATAGTTACAGGCAAAATTTTGACATTGCTGCCCGCAACAACTGTTCCCGTTTTTTCGTTCAGAACAACCTTTGCAATGGCATCGGTTTGTACTTCAAGGGCTTCAAGCTCTGCAATAAAAGCTGTAATATTTGTCTGTCTTTCAGCTGGAACATTAATTTTTATTTCTACCGCATCAAGAGCAATTGCCACATTATCTCCAAATTTTTGATTAACTACTTTTACAATATTATTTGCAGTTGTAAAATCAGGAGTTTTAAGAGCAATACTTAAAGTTGTTGGGTCTAATTCTGTCCCCGGAATATCTAACTGTAATATTCCACCACCAGGTATTCTTCCACTAAGTGAATGATTTTTTACCACTCTTCCGCCGGTTGAAGTATTTATATCATAACCGCCAATTGAAACCGAACCCTGAGCTAATGCATAAACATTTCCGTCTTTTGCAGAAAGCGGAGTCATCAGTAAAGTTCCCCCCATGAGACTTGTAGCATCACCCATTGAAGAAACGCTTATATCGAATTCTGCTCCACTTTTCAGTAGATTATACACTCTTGCAGTAACCATTACAGCGGCGACATTTTTTGTTCTTAAATTCACATCCGGAACAGTTATTCCAAAACGTTTTAACATACTTGTTACCGATTGAATGGTGAACAAAGACCTTTGGCTATCACCTGTTCCTGCAAGTCCAACAACCAGACCATAACCTATTAATTGCTCCGTATTAATCCCTTTGAAATAAGAAATATCTTTTATCCTTTGTGACTGAAGATTAATAACTAACACTAATATCAAAACAGAAAAAATTATTTTTTTCATACCATCACCTTAAAAAAGCCAGTGGAATAATTTTGTTAACCAACCCGGTCCCTGAGCTTTTTCTATCATCCCGTTTCCTTCAAAAACAATTTCAGCTTCAGAAATATTATGAGAAAAAACCGAGTTGTCAGATTGAATATCCGAAGGGCGAACTATTCCGCTTATTTTAATTGTTTGTTCTTCACCATTGATTACAATTTTTCTCAAACCTTTTATTCTCATATTTCCATTTGCAAGAACCGAGTCAATTGTTGCACTGATTTTAGTTTTAACCAGCCCACCAGCCTGAGTTGAACCTTTTCCCGAAAAATTATTTTTTGAACCAATATTTACTCCCGCATTATAGTTTTTTCCATCTAAACCGGCAGAACCATTAAATCCAAGATCACTTTCAGTTCCTGTTTCAGTTTTAGCATTATTTGAAGCCTGGGATGATTCCAGTACAATTATAGTAACTGCATCACCAATCCGGTTTGCTTTAAAGTCTGAGAACAATGAACTCATCGCATTCATCCGCATATCCTGTGCAAATGAAATGATGCTTAACAAAACAATAAAAACAAAAATCTTTTTCATAATTTACTCTACAATTAAAACACTTTTAGAATCTTCTATTTTGGCTTTGAACAATCTTTTATCGAGTCCAACGATACGAATTATATCTCCCTTATACCCTTCATCTCTTGAGATTGCATCAAATGATACGCTTATTAGTCCTTTAACCAATGTAGCTGAAAGATTATCACCTGATTTTACAAGAGGAATTTTTTCCACACTGTTTTTAGTTAATATCCTTCCACGAGCTATATTCATTTTAGCTCTGTAATTTTCCATATCCATTGAATAAATAAATGCTTCTTCCTGCATATTCTGAGTTTCCACAACTGCCTCCTCAAAAAAACTTAAATCTAATTGGTCACCTTTTTTTATTTGTTTTACCGCAACCATTACTTTGCTAAATAATTTTAATTTAATTGTTAATACTGAGTTAACTCTTTTATTAAACTTATCAATAATAACAATCGGAATATGTGCATATGATTTTGCTTGCTTGAATTCTCTTGTGTTGTCAATAACAAATGAATAACCTTCCTTGTTAATATTTTCCGGAACAGATACAAGTTCGTATTCCCACTTAACATATGATTTCAATTTTTCTTCCAGGTATTTATCCAGGACAGAATATTTACCCTCGCTTAAATTGAACAACACAAAAAATGAAACAATGAAATTCAAAATCATTTTATTAAGTTCTCTTAAGGTTATTAGCCATTGACATCATATCTTCAACTGTCTTTACAGTTTTAGAATTAATTTCATATGCTCTTTGCGCTGTAATCATCGCAACCATTTCTTCTACAATATCAACATTGGAAGATTCAAGATATCCTTGTTGAATTTCACCATAACCTTTGGACCCGGGGTTGCCAAGAATAGGAACACCTGATGCTTCGGTTTCAGCATAAAGATTATCTCCAAGCGATTGAAGCCCCCCGGGATTTACAAACTTTGCAAGCTCAATGGTTCCAAGTTCTACTCTTTCGCCACCAATTTCCAACACAGAAACCACTCCATCTTTTGATATTTCTACTCCAGCAACATCACTATCGATAGTAAAACCAGGTTCAAGTATGTATCCTCCCGAATTCACAATACTTCCATCACCCGATACTTTAAAAGAACCATCCCGGGTATAAGCAAAAGTTCCATCAGGTCTTCTTACCTGAAAAAATCCTTCACCATAAATTCCAAGATCATACTGGTTATTAGTTGCCTGAAGATCACCCTGGGTAAATTGTTTTTGAGTTGAAGATAACTGAACACCATTTCCAATTTGTAAGGTATTGGAAGTTTTTTCAATAACACCGGGAATTTCGGAGTTTCGGGGATTTGTATTTACTTCCTGGTACATCATATCTTCAAATTCTGCACGGTTGCGTTTAAAACCTGTAGTATTAATATTTGCAATGTTATTTGAAATAACCTGAATGTTTATTTGTTGTGCGAACATTCCTGAAGCTGCTGTTCTTAAAGCTCTTGTTGGCATAAATTTTTCCTTTCTTATACTCTTCCTATTTCATTTACTCTTGATAAATGAGTATCAAAAATATTTACAACTTTTTGAGTCGCTTCATAATCTTTATTCATTTGTATCATTTGCTGCATTTCAGTAACAGGATTAATATTGGCTTCTTCAATTGTATTTTGAAGAACTTCATAATTAATTTCATCTGCAGCTTCAAAATCACTGTTTTCATAGGCAAAACCACCGTTAGGAGTTCTTAATAAAAACTGCTGATCATTTAATCTGCCTATCATTAACTTATCCACAAAAACATCGCCAACGCGAATTTCACCATCTTTTGTTACTGTAAACGTATCTTTTCCATCAATTAAAAAAGCTTGAAGATTAATTCCGCCTTTTTGTCCAATGACTTTATTTCCGCTTTGATCAACTAAAAAACCTTCATCCGAAACTGCGAATCTTCCATTTTTTGTAAGCTCCAAGCCATTTTGAGTTTGAATTACAAAAAAGCCATCACCTTTAATTGCAAGGTCTGATGAGTTTCCTGTATTCAAAAAACTTCCTTCTGTAAAATCTGTTAATTGTTTGTATTCGCCATTGGTATATCGCATAAGAATATCAGAAAAAGGAAGCTGCCTTTTGAAACCGGTAGTGTTAATGTTTGCCAGATTGTTGGCAATTATTTCTGCGTCTTTAAATTTGGCTTCCAAATTTTTTGCGGCATAAAAAATTCCTTTTATCATTTCTTACTTCTCCTCTCTTTGATTTAAGTTTTCAGCAAGGCTAACAAGAAACAGACTGATCTTATTCAGCTTATAAACGTTCTGATTTTTAAGCATTTTGTTTAATGACTCCTGAAAAAAACTATATTCTTTAGAGATTAATTTTGCGTCTTTTGACATTGTTAAAATTCTGTTAATCATTATTGCGCTATTATTATTGCTGTCCAACATACTGTAAATTTTCTGAATACTTGTTTTTAACCTGTTCTGCTTCCAGTTTACGGAAAAACAAATACGGTGTAAGCAAAAGTTTTTGTTCCATTTGTTCTAGAATATTTTTCTTCTCAAAAATATTTTGCTTGTTTAGTTCTTGTTCTGAATAAACCTCAATAAAAATTCTATTCTTTGAAAGGACGGCTTTTATTATTTCTACACTTGCAGTTAAAGAATTAAATTTTAATCGTAAATCGTAATTATTAGATTCATTCTTTGCTGCATAAGTATGTATTAACTCGACTTTATCGTTCTTCAGAATTATAAAATCCGGATAGATACTAAAAAAATTATAAACGGATTTTTGCAGCAGATAATAAAGCAAATTGTTTTTCAATTCATCGAATAATTGATTTCCTTTACTATGATTCGAATGAATAAGTTGAACAAGCTGCATAATTTCAGAATCTTTATTTTTAAATTTCTCTTTGTCTGTAAGCTGTTCTTCAGTTACAGTAAGAAGAGAATAGATGACTTTGTCAATTTCATTGTTGTTTGGTTCCGCCATCAATTGAAGAACGACTGAAAATATTTTGTCAACTATTTCTTCAAATGATAATTTAAATAAATCATTCGCTTCGTCCTTGAACTGGGAGAGATATTCAGGAAACGTAATATACATTTGTGCTAGGAGTGCAATCTGCAATTCATCGATTTTATATTCTGCATTTTCTATGTGTTCAATAAACCGAAGTAACTTTTTCTTTTCAATCGGTTTGTTTTTAATTACCAACTCTTTTATAAACTCTTTGGTAATTTTACTTTCATTCAAATTCATTGCATTAAGAATTAACGCCGGATTTCCGTTCAGATTATTCAAAGAAAGTCTGAAAGGTTTTGTGCTGATAACAGCAGCTAATACTTCATCACCAATCTTAAAATTCACAGGAAGTTTGGATTGAAAAACACTTCCGTCAATTAACAATTTATAACCTGAATTGATTTTATCAAGTATTTTAATATTCACAATAGAATTCTCTGCAGGAAGTTTAATTGTTCTTTGAACAGATGATTCAATACTTCCTGCTGTAAATGAAATATTATTTGTAACCAGGTTAACCATTAATTCATTTTCATTAAATTTAATTTTGATGCAAGTTCAAATTCGCCAACAGAAATATTATATTTTCTTGCTTGTTTTAATTGCAACTCTTCCGGTAATGATTTTTTAGTTCTGTTTAAAATTCTTCTTCTTATTTTTCTTGATTTGTCACTGCATTTAACGGCGATTTTTTCCTGCCGAAGATTCTGAATGTTTCTTTTAAATTCATTCCTGGATTTTTTCTTTCTACCGAACAATATTTTATATGTTGATAAAAGAAGGATTGAAGAAAGCAGTATTAAACTTCCGGCAAATAAAAAATCTGTTGTATTTAAGTTATTCATTCTCTTATCTTTCTTTTTAATGGGAATGAGACTGAAATGTTTGTTCCATCCTGCTGATGAGATTCTATTCTCATTACGCCTTCATGTTTTTTTACAAGATTTTCAAGCATTCGTAAATTAATGTTATTAATACTTTTACCTTTCCTGTCTTTTCTGACACTTCCAGTGGACAATATTTTTAGAATTACTTTATCTGTTACAAATCTTGTCTGGACAATTATTCCAACTTTTTCTTTATTTTCATCTTTTAATAACTCAAAAAGATTTGTTAACATCTGGAACACATAATTTGGATGAGTTAAAATTGAAGGAATATCTTTTTCAAGATCCAAGACCAATTCATAATTGGAGTTTGTTAAAGAAGTTTTCATCAGGTTGTAATATTCATTAATAAGGTCGTTAATATTACATGGCTCAATGCTTATACTGGTTTTACCAATATTAGAAAATTTAACTACGCGACTTACAACCATCGCTATTTTTTTTATCTGCGCTTTTAGTCTGTTTATTTCCTCATCATCTTCAACTTTTGATTTAAGAAAATCAACCTGGCTGGTAATAACTTGCAATGGAGATATAATGTCTTCAACAATTCCATGAGTCATTTCACCAATTGCTGAAAGACGGAAGTCGTTCGCTAATTTTGCCTGATAAGTCTGCAACTCATTATATGCCGAACTTAATTGATTCTTTAGTAAAATTTTGTCAGCTTTGTTGAGAAAGATATTAAGTAAAATGCCCACAATATTTTTCTCTGCTGCTGTTATTGTTTCGCTGCTTGAAGGAGTAAGTAAAGAAAGAATTCCACGTGGTTTGTTATCGTCAAAAATCGGGTAAAGCAAAAAATTTAATTTGCTCCCGTTAGAAGTATACTCGTTCAATACGGGAAAAATCTGTGGAGATTTTTTTTCAAACAATAACTGAATAACTCCTTCTTTATAATAATTATTTATTTCTCCAACTGTTTTGGCATTGTATTCTTTTTCTACCGGGACAAATGTTAGTTTCTTTTCATCAAGAAACAAAAGATTCTGTTCTTTAACAGGAATAATTTTTTTAATGGATTTGCAAAAAATTTCATTCATCTTATAAGCATCTTTTACCTCCGATATTTCAGCCTCGAATGAAAAAAGGATGTCAAAAAAGAATGGCATTTGTCCTGCATTATTTGCTTCTTCATCCGTAACTTTTTTTACAGAAAAAGAATCAATAAAACTGTTATATACATTATTTGCCGGCAGACTCTGCAAGTAATTATAAAAAGGAATGTATTCTGCGTTATTTTGTTTTAATGCTACCATTAGAATTTAATTAATTTTGCTTCTTCTTCTAAAGTTGATTTATATTTACTTAAACGTTCTATCATGTTTTCTTCATCTTTAAATCCAAGTGAATGAAGGACGTATTCATCAAGGACAAGATCTTTATCCCAATATGCTGAACCGATTTCCCACCTTTTAATCATATAGTCGGCAAGATGAACAATACAGCTAATTTCTGATTTATCATTCGCCTTTGAAGGCATGTGATGATTTAATATTGTCTGACAAAGTTGAATCGGTAAATTCCATTTCTCTGTAAGATAATGTCCTATTACCTGGTGTGATACTCCCAGATTTTCAATTTCCGCTTCTAAAAAATTTTCATCGGTTTTTACAGAATCGATAATTTTAACAAAAGCTGAGTGAAAATATTTGTGAATAACCGCTATACCCATATCGTGCAACAAACCCGAAATAAATACTTCTCCACTAATGCGCAATTCCATATCGATAGCAACTCTTCTGGCAAAGGTACCAACAAGAAAAGAATGCAGCCACAAATCTTTGTAATTCAGGTTTGCATCGTTCATATTCTTAAAAGCATCCATCATTGAAAGAGCTACAATAATATTCTTTACGTCGTGATACCCAATAACAAGTATTGCAAAATCTATTGTGGAAACTTTTCTTGGTAAACCATACAAAGGTGAATTAGAAATAGCCAGCAGTTTTGTTGCAAGACCCTGGTCTCTTCCAATTATTTTTGAAAGTAATGTGGTAGAAGTCGTTGGATCTTCAAGCATCCTTGCGGTTTCGAGCATAACTGCCGAAATTGTCGGAAGGTTGTTTACATTTTCCAAAACTTTAATAGTTTTTTCTTTTTTAATTACAAGATCTTGTTCTGTTGTCATATTATTTCCCTAATTTATTAGTGAAGAAAGCTGCTGCTTAAATAAATCTTCATAACTTAAAACTAATTTTTGTAAATATTCTTCATTGCCAAGTTTTAATATTGATATTATCTCTCTATCGAATTGTCCGTTACAATCAAGAGCATAGTTTCCTAGATTAAATACTTTAGTTAAATGATCTGCTAAGTGCACTATGGATGCAAGAATTTTATTTTCTTCTGCACACGATGGTTTGTGATGATAATTAATTACCTCGCCAAGCGTTAGAGGGAGATTCCATCTTTCAACCAGTTTAAAACCAACCTCTCCGTGAGTTATTCCAAGTACTGCTTCTTCGGCTTCAAAACAGGATAATCCATCTTCGTTTACAAGTCGGTTTATTTTTATAAAATCTTCCGGAAAATATTTACATATAACAGGTATTCCCAAATCGTGCAGAAGACCTGCTGTAAAAGCCTCGCCGCTGAATTGATAACCAAGATCCATTGTTAACCTTCGTGCTGCTGTTGCCGTCATCAATGAGTGAATCCAGAATTCATTCGGGTCAAAATATTTATTTCTGAAATTGCTAAGTCGGTCAATAATTGAAAAAGCAATAGTTATATTTTTAATATGAGTAAATCCAAGTATAACGATTGCAAAATCAATTGTGGAAACCCTGCGAGGGAAACCATATAAAGGAGAGTTAGCAACTGAAAGTATTTTTGTTGACAATGCCTGGTCCTTACTTATTAAGGCACTCAATTGTGAAGCAGAAGACGATGGATTTTCAACCAGTTTACTTACTTCCGATATGATCATTGGAAGAGAAGGAAGACTATATACTCTTGAAAGTACAGACTCTACTTTTTCTCTTTTAGTGTTATGCAACTGCAACTCTATCATATTTTAATTGAATTTTCTTTTTAAGATCATTTATTATTCTTGTATGAATCTGTGAAACACGGGATACAGTAATGTTCATCAATCCAGCAATTTCTTTATAATCAAGATTTTCATAGTAATACAAACTTATTATTGTTCTGTCCCTTTCATTCAAGTCTTTTATTGCTGCAATCAGTACGGCTTTTTCTTCACTTACTTCAAACACTTCATCGGGTTTAGGAACATCGGCAGGAATAGTTTCATAAAGCATATAACCACCCTCATCATCATAAGTATCATTTAGCGATACTGTTGAGTAGCGTGGATCACCAGGATTAATTGGGCGTGGTTTAACCTGAATTTTTCTTAATTCATCAATAATTTTCCCACGAATTCTCTGTATTGCATAAGTTTCAAATTTGGTCCCATAGTCAGGATCAAAGCGATCTATAGCTTCACTTAATCCTTCAACACCAAATTGAAAATAATCTCTTTCATCCACAACATCACACTTTTGAAATTTTGAATTCTGAATTACATAATGAACTAGGTTCTGGTATTTTATGATAATCTTTCTTTTCAGATTAACCGTTGGATTATTTTTATATTCTTTCCAGAGTAATTCGTTTTCCATAAGTTTTTCCTTATTTACTAATTAAATTTTCTTCTCCCTATTAGCAGCATTATTTATTGCTTTCATAAAAGCAATTGCAAGAACTGCCCCGGAGATAGATACCACAACAAAAACTATTAATGCACGTACAATTACTAACTCTATCGATAATCCCTGGTAAAGGAAGAAGACTATCGACAGTAAAAACATTAATAAACCAAATTGTACTATTATTTTATTCATTTTCTTTCTCTTTGGTATTAAAAGTTCAAAGACTATACCAATTAAAAAGAATAAAGATGCTTGCTTTTTAGAATAATTTGAGTGGTTTTTAAGGAATTAAGGTTACCTTAATTTCGATTGCTGGTTATTATTAGCCACTTGTTGAACTTTAATAATTTCACCGGCAATTTTGGTTATTTTAGGAAACAGAACTGATTGTGAATTTTGTTTGCAAAGAATTTCCTGGTTCCTTATTGAATCTCCGACTTCCGCACTTAGTTCTATTATGCCCAGCAAAGATGGTTTTTCTTTTAAGAAATGCGAAGTCGCTTTTATAAGATTACTAAAAGCTAAAAATCCTTCTTCCTCACCACGGCATTTATTAAAAATAATTTTTGACGGAGTAGTTACATTATTCATTAAGGATAATTTAATAATTGAATAAGCATCCATTACAGAAGTAGGTTCAGGATTAGCAACAATTATATTCATATTTGAATTGATAAGTATTGTAATAAGAAATTCATTAAATCCTGAAGAAGTATCAAGCAAAATAAAATCATAATCTTCTTTAAGATTTTGAAGCTGATCAAAAAAATATTTCAGATCGTTATTACTCAAATCAGGAAAATCCGTCTTCCCGTTATCATTAAAAATAAAATGAATATTGCTCGTATATGTGTGAACTATTTCCTTTAAAAGAACTTCATACTTAAAAAAATTTGAGAGATTATTTTCAGGAATCTGGTTAATCATAATGTTGATACTTGAAAAATTAAAATCAAGATCAACTATAAGAACTTTTTTGTTTAACCTTGCAAGAGCATAACCAATATTCAATGCAAGAAAAGATTTGCCTGTTCCTCCTTTACCAGAAGCAAAAGCAATGGTTAAAGCGGAATTATTTTTCTCCGACACTTTTTGTGTCAAGTTAATTAATTCAGCAACTCTTTCAGCTTGTCCAACCATATAATTATGAATACTTGCCTGTTAATATCATTTTTGCTATAAAATCTGAATCCGCAGCAATTATGTCATCGGGAATTACCTGTCCGTTTGTTAAAAACTTAACAGGAACATTGAATTTACTTATTACATTCAAAATGTTTCCAAACGCTACCGCTTCATCAAGTTTTGTAAAAATAAAACCCTTGTAATTTAGAATTTTAAATTTCTTTGCTACATCTAACAAATTTTGAGTTGTCCCGGTACTGCTTACAGCAAGTAAAATTTCATCTACATTAACCGAGTTAAGAATTTCCTTTGTATTAGCCAACATTTTTAAGTTGTTTTGACTTCTTCCCGCAGTATCAATAAATACAATATCTTTTTTTCTGAATTTATTTATTGCTTTAGAAAGATCCGCAGCATCATAAGCAACCAGGAAATCTATTTTACTTACTTCGGAGAATATTTTTAACTGATCAAGAGCGCCAAGCCGATAAGTATCAAGCGTAATTAAACCAACCTCTAGTTTATGAAGTATTTTTGATATTACTGCCAGCTTTGCAATACAGGTAGTTTTGCCTACTCCTGTAGGACCAACTACCGCAACAAGTTTAGAATTTTTTTTCTTTTCAACTTCAAATCTTGATGTTGGAATTAGAGATGAAATCACAGCTTGCAGATAATTATTAATATCTGTTTGCTTTATAAGAGATGCTTGTTTTTTCAGTTGATCAATTATGTTGTTCGCTATCGATGGTTGAATTTCGCTTTGTAACAAGTTGAGTTTTATACTATCAAGTTTTTTATTCAACTCTGCAAAATCAACTTGTGAGTGTTTTGTAAGAGGTGATTTAATATTTGCCTGTTGTTTTGCAGAGAAGATTTTTTCTTTCAGTTTTTGTAATTCGTCTTCAGCACCTTTTTTAACATCTTCTTTTATTTTCTGTGTGGCTTTGGAAGTCATTTTAACCCTATGATCTTCTTCGACACTTGCAACCACCTCAAACATTTTAACCGGAGAAGTTTTATCTTTTGCAGGAATTATTCTTGTGCTAAGAACAATGGCTTCTTCACCAAGCTCAGTTTTAACCTGTTCAATTGCTTCTTTTAAAGTTGGTTTAATAAATTTTTTTATTTGCATCTCTATACCTCTAATTTACCGATAAACTCCATCTCAACATTCGATGGAAGCTCTGTGAATGATAAAACTGTAAAATCAGGAAAACTTGAATTTAATAATTTAAATAAGTAAGGACGAATTGTTGCTGACGTAATAAGTATTGGTACAAATCCAAGAGATTTGAATTTTTCTAAGAATGCTTTCATCTGGTTATTTATAGTCAGTAATGTTTCGGGATTAAGACCGAGAGTTGAAACAGATTCTTTTTGTTTTTGCAATGCAGTAACAATTCTTTCTTCAAGAGAATCTCCAAGTGCAACTACATGTAGCACTCCGTGCTGATCCTTATATAAATTTGCTATTGTTTCACCAAGCGAATGTCTTACGTATTCTGTTAAAACATCAACATTCTTTGTTACTTTTGAATAATCAATCAATGATTCAACAATCTGAACTAGATCTTTAATTGGAATAAGTTCTTTGAGTAAATTTTGCAATACTTTTTGAATAGTTCCGAGCGGCAACAGATCTGGATTAATATCTTCAACCACTGCAGGATAATCCTTCTTCAGATTTTCCAGAAGTTGTTTAACTGATTGTCGTGAAAGAATTTTATCAAAATTTTTCTTTATTGTTTCCTGCAGATGCGTTGATAAAACAGAAATTGCATCAACAACAGTATAACCAAGTAATTCAGCTTTTTCTTTTTCACTGTCATTAATCCAAAAAGCTTCAAGTTTAAAGGCCGGATCTATAGTCGGAATTCCATTTACTGATTCGGTTATTCCACCTGGATTCATTGCAAGGTAATGATCGCTATAAATTTCATAATGTGCAACAACATTTCCTTTAATTTTTATCAGATATTCATTCGGATTTAGTTGTAAATTATCTCTTACTCTTACAGGTGGTACCAGAATACCATATTCAAGTGCAATGTATTTTCTAGTTGAAGATATCTTCTGAAAAAGGTTGCCCCCTTGATTTTCATCAACAAGAGAAATTAATCCATATCCGATTTCAATTTCAATTGGATCAACAGTAAGATATTCTTCTACTTTTTCTTCTGCCGGTTCTGCTTGAATAACTTCGGGAGATTTTTCCTGAATTTTTTCAAGTCGCTTTTGTTTTTTCATTACAAAAGCAAGTGCTCCGGCGGCTATTGCAATGAATAAAAAAGGTATTGTTGGCATACCGGGAATAATTGAAAATAAGGTGACTACACCTGAAACTGTTCCTAGTACGCGTGGGTTAGAAAATAATTGCGTTCTCATTTGTGTATCAAGTGCATCTCCCGAAGCACTTCGTGTAACCACCATACCCGCCGCTGTTGCTACAAGTAATGCGGGCACCTGAGAAACCAGACCATCACCTATTGTTAATATGGTATAAGTTTTTAACGCATCACTAATGTCCATACCTCTTTGCAGAACGCCGATTATAATTCCACCAATAATATTTATAGAGTTTACAAGAAGTCCTGCAATTGCATCTCCTTTTACAAATTTACTTGCCCCATCCATTGCTCCGTAAAATTCGGCTTCTCTTGAAATAGATTCTCTTCTTTGCTTTGCTTCTGATTCATTAATTAAACCCGAGTTTAAATCAGCATCAATCGCCATTTGTTTGCCGGGCATTGCATCCAAAGTAAAGCGCGCAGAGACTTCTGATATTCTTCCTGAACCTTTTACAATTACTATAAATTGTATTAAAACCAAGATAATAAAAATTATAAATCCTACTACATAACTTCCACCAACTACAAACATTCCAAAAGTTTCTATAACTTTACCAGCATATCCATCAAGCAGAATTAATCTAGTTGAACTTATATTTAATGATAACCTGAAAAGAGTCAGCATAAGCAGTAAACCAGGAAAAACGGAAATATCCAAAGGTGATGTAATGTAAAGGGAAACTATTAAAATCAGAATAGAAAGAGAAATGCTCAAAGCCAAGAAGAAGTCGAGCATAATTGCCGGCAGTGGAATAATCATCAACCCGAGGATTAAAATTATTCCAATCGCAAGAATTATATCTGTATGTTTTAGCAGATTTCTCATCCTTAAATAATTTGCTTTTTCTTTACTTTATTTTTTAGTTTATAGATATATGCAAGAACCTGTGCAACTGCTCTGTATAAATTAGAAGGTATTTCATCTCCTATTTCACAGGTTTTGAATAAGGCTCTTGCCAATGCCTTGTCTTCATACAAAGGGATGTTATTTTCTTGTGCAACTTTCTTAATTCTCTGAGCAACTGCATCAACGCCTTTAGCAATTACTTTCGGTGCATTCTTTTTAGTTGCCTCATATTTTAGTGCAACAGCAAAGTGAGTTGGGTTTGTAATTACAACATCAGCTTTGGGAATTTCTCTCATCATTCTGCTTCGAGCCATCATTAATTGTTTGCTGCGAATTTTTCCTTTTATTTGAGGATCACCCTCCATTTGTTTGAACTCTTCTTTTACTTCCTGTTTAGTCATTTTTAAATTTTCTTTGTGCTTATATTTTTGATAAGCAAAATCGGCTCCCGCTATTATTGCAAACACAACAGAAATTTTCCAGATAAATCCAAATGTAGTTCCTGCCATAAAACCTAATAACTCTTCAATCGAATAATCCATCAGGTTAGAACTACTGAGTATTGTGCTATTTAAAACCCAGTATGAAAAAAGTCCAACAAGGATAAGTTTTACTAAGGATTTTAACAGTTCAACAACTGCCCTGCTGGAAAAAAGATGATTTTTAATTCCCGTTATAGGATTTAATTTAGAAAACTTTGGAACTAAAGCCTTGGGAGTAATTTTAAACCCGACCTGCCCGTATCCTGCTGCAAGTGAAACTATCATCAATCCAATCATAACAGGAGAAACTACAAGAAGAAAAAACTCAGCACCTTTTACTGCATAGACCTGTAATAAGTCTGAATTTAATTTAAGAGAACCAAGCGAACTGAAAACAAAGATTGTCATTTCTTTAAGTCTGTTTCCAATCATTCCCTGTGTAAAATAAATTATAACTGTTCCCGAAAGAAGAATTGCAAAAGAATTTATTTCAATACTTTTAGCAACCTGTCCTTTTTCTCTGCTGTCTTCAAGCCGCTTACCACTGGCTTCTTCAGTTTTTTCTTGTCCGTCAACTTCAGCCATATTATCTGCTCATTGATCTAATAAGTTCGTACATCATTTCTTCTGAACCGGACAGAATGTTTTTTATAACATATAAAAATACCGGTGCAGAGGTAGCAAGAAGAAATAAACCAACCCATATTTGTAATGGTTGAATAATAAAGAAAACATGCATTTGCGGAATTATTCTTGAAATTACTCCCATTGCTATATGTATCAGAAAAAAGGAAATAATAATTGGAGAAGCAAGTTTAATTGCAAGTACAAATACTCCTGCCGAATATTTAATTAACAGTTGTAAAATTGAATCATTAATTGGATAAGTGCCTATTGGTATCAACTGAAAAGAGGCTGTAATTCCTCTTATTAAATGATGATGCCCGTTAAGGATTATAAAAATTAACACGCCAAAAAGAAAAAACACATCTCCTATAATATTGTTTTCAAAATCAACTGCTGGATTCATAACCGAAGCCATACCAAAACCAATATCAACACCCATAATTAAACCGGCATATGAAATCCCCCAAAAAATAAAATTAAAAGCAAAACCGATTATCATCCCCGTTAAAATTTCTTTTACTCCATATAACACCAAAGTTCCAAGTCCGCTTTCTATATTGAACTGAAATCCCTTTACTGAAAAAAAAACAATGTAAGCAGTTACTATTGCAAAAAATATTTTTGCAGTTGATTGGATTGAGTTATTCGAAAAAAAAGGAGCTGTAAATAGCAAAGCAATCACTCTTAAAAAAACTAATAAAACCGTTACAAAATCATTAACTAAGATATTGGTCATTTAAGCACAGTTGAAAACATATTAAAATATTTTATAGTAAGACTTATCAACTTGTCTGTAATAAACGGAAGTAAAAGAATAACTACAATCGCAGTTACAATAATTTTGGGAACAAAGGTCAACGTCATTTCATTAATTGAGGTTGCTGCCTGGAAGATTGTTATTATAATTCCAACCACAAGAGAAGTTCCAAGAATAGGAAGTAAAATCATCATTGTGGTTAAAAATGTTTCTGTTAAAAGTTCAGTTACAAGTTCGACGGTCATTAGTTAAAACTCCTTATTAATGAACTTACAATAAGATTCCATCCATCTACAAGAACAAAAAGAAGAATCTTAAACGGAAGAGAAACCAGCATTGGTGGCAACATCATCATGCCCATTGACATTAATATGCTGGATACAATCATATCAACAATTAAAAAAGGAATAAAAAGGAAAAATCCTATAACAAAACCAGCTCTTAATTCGCTTAAAACGAATGCAGGAATTAGCACATGTGTTGGTAAATCCGTTCTTGTTTGAGGTCTGTTCATTCCACTTAACGATACAAAAAGTTCAAGATCTTCATCCCTTACATTACGAAACATAAATTCTCTTAATGGTTCTACTCCTTTATTGTATGCAGAATCAAGACTCATTTTACCATCCATATAAGGTTTTAACGCATCATTATTCACTCGGCTCCAGGTAGGAGTCATAATAAAAAACGTAATAAATAACGCAATTCCCGCCAGCAACTGGTTTGGAGGCATTTGCATTGTTCCAAGAGCATTCCGTAAAAAATGAAATACAATTATGATTCGCAGGTAAGAGGTGGTCATAATCATAATTGAAGGAGCTAACGACAAAATTGTCAGTAAAAGTAAAATTTGTAAAGTTGAAGAAACATCCTTCGGATTATCTGCGGTGCCTACATTGATTCCAATTTTAGGTAAAGGTATTGCCGGGTTTTGTTGGGCTTCAATACTTTCGGGAGAAAGAATCATTAGTATAATAGCGAATAGACTTATTGTTAATAAATTTTTCATTTCACTATCAGATTCTTTTTTAATTGATTCCAGAAATTTGAAGAAACGCTCTTTTCATTCTCGTTAAAATCAAATTCATTTTTTTCATCTTCTGTTTTATCGAGTAATGTTATGGATGTATCACACACCCCTACTGTGTATACTTTATTTCTAATTTTAATAACAGAGATATATTTTTTAGGCATTATAAGTTGCGTAGATAAAACTTTTATATTAATCAGTTTTGCATTTTTGGTGTTGTTAAGAAAAACGTATTTCTTCAACACGAGCATAAGAAAATAAAATAGCCCGGAAAGAATACCGAGCACAAGAAATATTTTAAAAATATCCCAGAATGTCATTAATTTATCCCCTTAATCCGTTCGGAGGAGTCTACAAGGTTTGTTATTCTTATACCAAAATGTTTATCCATTACAACCACTTCACCTTCTGCAATTTTTTTATTGTTAACAAAAACGTCAACCGGTTCACTGGCGAGTTTTTCCAGTTCAATTATGTATCCACGTTCAAGTTCAAGAATATCTTTTATTTTCATCTTAGTTCTTCCAAGCTCAATGTAAATTGTTAATGCAAGGTCTTTAAGAAATTCCAGTTTATCATCATTAAACATTCCTCTGCGAGTGGATTCATCAAAGCGTGGAAACTCAGCTTTTCCTGCTGCTATTGTTCCATCTGACTGAATATTATTTTCATTTTCCTGTGGTAAAGATTCTAAATTTTCTGAACTCATTTTATCTCCTTCTGTATTTACTTTAGTAATTCCGGATCTTTTGTTACTTTGATTGCTTTATGACCATTGACAATGCCGGGTTGACCGCAAAACAAAACCCGGTTATCATATTTTACAATAATTTCTTCCCCTATCTTTTTTGTTGTAAGAATAATGTCTCCAATTTCAAGATTCATCATCTCTTCAACTGAAATATTTGCAGAACCAAATTCTGCCTTCACTACTACTTCAGCATCTTTTAATTGCTCTGCAATAATGTTTTTTGCAGTTGTACCTGAATATTTTAACGGACGAATTGCTGTAAAATTTTGTGAAGAAAGTTTTGTAAGAATTGTATCAAAAGCATAAGTAGCAAAACAAACATTCATTAAACATGGAGATTCTGCAATGTTTACTTCAAACGATACTATAAGCACACTTTCACTTTGAGAAGTTATTTGTGCAAAATCTATATCCGATTCAAATCTTTCAACTGCAAAATCATAATTGCCAATTACATGCCAAGCTTTTTTTAATTCCTGCATCACTTTTTCAACAAAGATGTAAAGCACTTTTTGTTCAATGGGTGTTATTACTTTTGAATGTTTTGTACCTTTGCCATTTCCTCCAAGAAATTTATCTACAAGAATAATAGCAAGTTCCGGACTCAATTCGAGAATACCCTTTATATCCGTACCTCTTATATCAAAAGTAAAAAGGCAGGCTGGATTTGAAACCGAAAGCACATATTCCGAATAATAAATCTGATCTACCGACACTACATTTATATTAATTATTGATTGCAACTTGGTCATAAGAAACGAACTTAAACCTTCAGCAAAGTTTTCGTGAAAGCTTCTTATCGTTCTAAGCTGATTTTTTGAAATTCTATTGGGAAGCCGGAAATCGTATGGCACTGCATCTCTTTCCGGTTCCCTTACGGTTGTCTTTTCTCCCCCGGTTTTAATATTATTTAGGAGCTGATCAATCTCTTGTTGTGATAAAACTTCTGCCATAGTATTATTGAATTATATATTTAGTGAAATAAACATTCTGAACTTTTACATCTGTCAATTTTGTCATTAAATTTTTTGCAAGTTCTAATTTTAACGTGTCTTTATAACCAACCTGACTTAGTTCCATTAAAGTCTTGCCGGACAGAGTATTGATTATCACGTCCTTTACAACCATTTCTTTTTCCTGTAAAATTTTCTGCGATTTTTCATTTTCTACATCAAAACTAACTGAAGCAAGCATTAATTTTTGTCCATTCGTTCCTGCAGGATTAATTATCACATCTTCAAATGAATGAATATATTTTCCAATTTCTCCGCTGGAATGTGATGATGACTCGTTCTCTCCTTTTACTTCTTCCTTATGCTCTGTATTTACTTGATTATTTGGTTGAGGATTATTCATTTTAGGAACAAGAACTGTTGCAGTTATAAAATAAACTGCTACAAGCTGAACTATAAATAGTGGTAAACCAATATAAAGATATTTCATATTGAAGCCACCTTTTGGGGTGTCGGTATTGGTTTTTATATCTGTTTTTTGCTCATCCATATTTTATTTCCGCTTTTTTTGATTCTTAACATTCAACCAATGTGCCATTAATGAAAATTTTAAAAAATTCCTTTTCTATTCGATTTAATGATTTTTCCCTATAATCATTTTCAATAAGTGGTTAATATTGTTCAGGTGAGGAATAATGGAATTTCAATTTAAAATAAAAATCTCCCTTTTCAGGGAGATTTAAAAACAGAGTTTATTTAAGTTTTTATCTTACAAGATTTGTGGTTTCCTGCAGCATTTGATCTGATACAGATACTACTCTTGCATTAGCCTGGAATCCTCTTTGAGAAATTATCATTCTTGTAAATTCTTCTGATAAATCTACATTGGATTGCTCTAAAGCTCCGGATTGAATTGTTGTTTGAGTTAATTCTCCCGGCGAGCCGATAAATGGAGCTCCTGAATTTGCCGATACTGTAAATAAATTATCTCCAACACTTGTTAAAGCATTAAGGTTGGGAAATGTTGCAACCAGAATCTGTGCAAGATTTCTTGAAGCACCATTTGAAAATACTCCAACTATGTAACCGTATTGATCAATACTTAAATTAGAAAGAACTGCTGAAGCAGAACCATTCTGACTTAATGCACTGATTACTGAGTTTGAAGAAGTCTGTGTAATTCCACCGAATCCAGAACCAAAATCCATTTCGATATTGGCTGCACTTGCTCCACCAGTAGGAGCAAAATTCATCAAAGGTGGATTCGGATAAATTGTGTTTACAGACCCATCTGTGTTAAAGGAAATCGTACCGGAATTACCCGATAATGTTCCGCTTGAACTTGGCACAGATGCATTCCAGTTCCAGTTATTTGCAGAGGTTTTTGTAAATTTTAAAGTTAATGTGTGTGATGCACCCAAAGAATCAAAGATTGTTAATGTACCGGTAACAATAGTTGGCTTTCTGTTATCATCAACTGTTGAACTAATTGTTGTAGCATTTGAGCTTTCTGTTACAGCAGTTGGATCATAATTAAAATTAATACCAAGTGCTGCACTTTGAATTTGAATAGGTGCAGGAGGATTTCCATTCATCGTTAACATTTTTCCGTTTGCTGGATCAAAAACAACAGATACTGGTCCACCGGTCAACACAGGAACAGTTGGATTTGCTTTATCAATAAGACTATATGTCAAATCATAAGTGTTAGCTGCAGTTTTTGTGTAAGTAGTGGTTAATCTGTATTCATTTCCATTATCATCGTAAATTGTATTTGATTCACTTGCTGTTCCACCAATAGGCAAACTTGCGTTAATATTTCCAGATTCAACAAATTCTTCTGAACGTGTTAATGATGAACTGCTGCTAAGATTTCCTCCCCAGCTCATTTTTGTTGTTGCAATTGCAGGAAGTTTCAAGTTAGGATCAATTACTATGTCCTGCAGATTATTTCCAGGAGGAATAACTCCTTCAGAAGTTGCAACTTTACCCTGAACAATTGCACCACTTTGTGGATTAACAAGTTTTCCATCTGCATCAAATGTGAATGAACCTGCACGTGAATAAAATGTTTGACCATTGCTTTTTAGTACAAATAAACCATCTCCCTGCAATGCTAAATCGGTAAGAATACCTGTTCTTTCAAATGTTCCCTGATTCCAGTTTCTATCAATAGAGTTAACTTTCATTCCAAGGCCTACCTGATAAGCGTTAGTTCCTCCAGCACTTTCGGTTGGATTTGTTCCAAATCTTAAGAACTGATTAAAAGTATCGCTGAAAGTTATTCTTGAACCTTTGAAACCAAGTGTGTTTACGTTTGCAATGTTATTTCCAATAACATCAAGCATTGATTGGTGATTGCGTAATCCGGAAACTCCGGCGAAAAGAGAATTAATAAGTGACATTTATGCCTCCTAAGGATTATGTTAAAATTGACCTGGCTTCTGTCGTTCCACCAGATCGGAGCGTCCTCAAAAGGTCCCGCTCCAGTGATTAATTAATTAAATAAAAACTACACTGTCTATATTTGTAAAAACATTTTCATTGCTGTTCGAAACATCCATCGCTGTTACTACTGTTCTATTTGGTACATTAACTATGAATGCAGTGTCATCCATCATAATTAATGAATCTTTTGCGCCTTTTGCTTCGGCTTTTTCTACTGCTGTGTTTAACCTGTCGATTGCTGTTTCGTTAAGTTGTATATTTCTTGATTCAAGTCGTTTTGATGCGTGACTTGAAAATTTCAATTTCTCAAGTTCGTGGTTAAAGACATCGCCAAAGCTTTCTTTCCCACTTTTAATATTTCCGGGGTTAAAATCATTACCCGGTAATATTGGAATAAAAGGTACTTTTACTCCGTTAATTACATTTTCCATTCTTTAACTCCGTTTGATGACGATTCAGAAGGATTAATAATTTCAAGTATATCCGATATTGAATATTCAACGCCATTGACAACCAGCTGAGCGCCATTTTCTGTAAATCGGATTGAATCAATTTTTCCATATTTGAATTTTTGTACTGTTATACTGTTACCATTAAGACTTTTGGCATCTACCGAGAAAGTATAACTACCTTCCGGAATTTTATTACCATTATTATCGGTAAAATCCCAAGAAAGTTTATGGTCTCCGGTTTCAAGTTGATTACTTTCTATTGTTTTTACCACGTTCCCATATTGATCAGAGATTTTTATTGTTACACTTCCTGCCTGACTTGGTAATTCATAGCCGATTGTAACATTAGATTGACCTTTATATGTTAAACTATCGCCATCCAGTTTTACTTCTTTGCCAATTAATGCTGCTGTCATTGTATTATTTATAGATTGCGTTAACTGGTAGTTTGCATTGATGCTTGTATTTAATGCACTGTTCATATTGGACAATTGTTCGAGTGAACTGAACTGTGCAAGCTGCGATGCATATTCTGTCCCGTCCATTGGATTTAATGGATCCTGATTTTTTAATTGTGCAAGCATCATTTTTAGAAAATCATCTTTACCAAGAACGGATTTATTCGCACTTGTTGTTGTACCAGATGTAATTCCTGAAATTGTTGATAATCCTGCCATAATTTTATCCCTTACATTAAATATTCATATGTGTTATAACCCATTTGCTTCTTATACTCATCAGAAACTTCTTCAACTGTTGTTTCTCTTTTTGAAGTACGGGTTTTTGTTGAATAATTATTTTTTCCGGTTCTTTGTTCATTGTTTCCGGTGGTTACTTTAAATGAATTTAGCTGCACTCCCGAGTTCAGAAGGTTATTTGTTAATTGATTTAAGTTACTTTCTATCAATTTTTTTGCTTCTGTATTTTCTACTTGCACTATTGCTTTTGCAACGTTGTCAATTACTTCTATTTCTATCTTAACTTTTCCCAATTGTTCTGGATTTACATTAAATGTAATTGTTCCACTTTCTTTTTTCTCAATATATTTTTCAATCTCTTTAACTATTTCTATAATCTTCAGTGTTCTAATAGTTTCTTTGGCTTCCGATTTAATCTCTTCTGTGTTTATATGATTTATAATATTCTTAAAGTTATTTTCAACCTTTACATTTGAATGATTTACATTTTCTTTTTCTATATCTGAATGTTTATTCGTATTTTCTTCATTATTAAATGAACTATCTGCCGTAGAAGATTTTGTTTCTACTGTCTTTTCTTCTTTATCTATCAATGCAGATGAATTCTGGTTTGTTTTATTTGTTTCTTCAGTCTTAGGGGAAATATTTTTTACTTCTTCACTTAATTGATTAACCTTCTTATTTATTTTTACAATAAGTTCTTTCTCTTTTTCTCCAATATGCTCTTTAACTATAATCTTTTCTTTTTCAGTAAGATGGATTTGGTTATCATCCTTTTTATTTTTCTTTTCATTAGATGAATTTATTTTCCCATCTTCTTGTAATGATATTTTTCTCTCTTCTTTATTCTGAACTTCTTCTCGTACAACTTCAGCTTTGACCTTTTCTGTCCTTGTAATTGGCTCTTCTTCTTTATCTATCTTTGTTGCCCGTAAAATATCTTCCGATGGTTTTGGTTTTTCATCCAGATTAACATTTTTATTTAATGTTTTTTCAATTTCTTCTTTGTTATTTTCATTTTCTCTTTGAGTAAAGAAATTTTTTTCAATCTTTTCTACGGGTTTATCAAGATTATCTTTAATATGAATTTCTTTATTTTCAATTTTATTAATTACAATTTTTTCTTTAATCGAATCAAATGAATCAAGCTTAATATTTTCTTTTTTGATTGTCTCTTTTACAATATTCTCTTTAATAGTCGTATCATTAAAAGCTGCTTTATTTTTTATATCATCAACTTGTGTATGATTATTATCTGCTTGTAATTTTTCTGCAACAATATTGCTTTTATTTACATTCAATAAATTTTTAATTTCTTCTGTTTTTACAAATGCTTTATTAACAGAAGAAAAATTTTCTAAAGTTTTAACATTATCATCAGAAGAATTATTTTTTATAAGATTTAAAACTTTAACTTCATCATTATTAGAAAAATTGTTATCAATTCTATTATAAGCAGATGATTTATTTTCGGATTTTATCTCATTACCTAAATAATTCTTCACATTTAATTCTTTGGATGCATCTGTAATAATATTTTTAATGATAGATTCTTTATCTAAAGTTCGAGATGGTGAAATTTTTATATCATTATCTACATTTTGATTTAAGAATGATTTAATTTCGCCATCAATTGGAATTGTGATTCCCTGATTTGCAATATTTTTTGATTGTTTAGAATCATTATTAAACAATTGCTCAAAAATATTTATACTTTTTTCAGAATTCTGAATATTTTGTTCAAATTCCTGAAACAATATATTTTTTGCCTGCTGATTAACTTCCTTAATCTGGAAAGTATTTTTAATTATTGATAACTCATTTTTGTCAGAAGCTTGATTAGACAAAATTTTGCTTAATTCTTTCGAATTTTTAACAACATTAATATCATTTATTTGATTAACTGAACTATTTTCCTCTAAAACATTCTGATTATTGGCTGTTTTATACTCAAAATTGTTAGAAATGGATGTATTTAAGTCAGAAAATTTATAATTAATGCCTAAATTGTTATCAACTGAGGCAAAAATATTGTCAACTGAAGCCAAATTTTTAAAAATCTCGCCATTTTTACTTGAAAACAAGGACACATTGTATAAATTTTCATCAGAATTTTTTGTACATGGCTCAAAATTTAAAAAAACAGAGCCATTATCGTTTGATATTTGCAAGAAAAAATGTTTATTGAGCTCCAATAAATTGTAAACGTCGTCCAAATGAGTTAGAACGCCCTTACTTTGATCTAAAACGTCGAAGAAATCATTCCTATCGCCTTCCAAATAAAAAGAATTGCCAAGAAATGAGGAAGACTGTGGTATAATTAAACACACCTGTTCTTCATTTGAATTTATTTTACTTAAAAATGAGTTAATAATAGCAAGAATTTGTTCACTATTAACTGTCTTTGAGGAAGATTGCCCCGTCTTTAAGGAAGATTGAGCTTCATTTATTTTAAACACCTCATTAATGGATGAAAAGATAGCCGATAAACTTCCGTTCGGCTCATCTTTTTTCTCTACCGGTTGATTATTTTTAATAATATCCTGTAAAGGAAAAATAGTGGGCGAATTAGCTTTTACATTGCTGGAAATTTCTTTTACATCGCTGCTCATCAAAACCTGAACTATATCAGCAAACAAATAACTTGCATTAGCAAATTTATTTTGTGCTAATTGCGAAGAGTCCCCGCTATTAAATTGTTTTAAAAAAAGTGGATTGTAAATCATCTTTCCTGTTTCGTTAGTCTCCACGCTGTCTCCGGAGATAGATTTGTTAAAATTTCTGCTGCTTTTTTCTTTTTCATAGAGTAAATCAAATCTCTGGCTACATTATCGGAGAATGTTTGAATTATTTTAGCAACTCTTTTAGAGTCCATCGATTCATACAATTTAACCGTAGCTTTTTTCCAGCTATTATAGCTGCTATCTCTTACAATAGGTTTTTGAATTTCGACAACATCGTTATTTTTTTTACTGGTTGTGTCTTTAGAATTTTTTACGATTGATTGCGGGTTTGTAACGGGTTTTATCTCTTCAATAACATCATTCTTTTTGTTAAGAGAATCCAATGTCAATTTCTTTTTTAATGAATCCTGTTTAAGACTATCCTGAATTTCCTCTGCAATTTTCTTAAAAGGATTGTCAGACACTTTAGTTTGCAAGTTATCCATTTTCTTTGGAGTAACAATTGCTTTTTGTTTTGGTCTAAAATCAAAAGCGAAAATATTTTCATATTTTTCTATACCAATAAGGATAGCTCCTGTAATGGCAACAAAAGTAACAATAAAACTTAAAGCAATAATAATTGTCGATTTCAATTCTTTCCTCTTACAAATCTCTTTGAAGCTATTTCATCTATTTGAATTTGTTCATCTTTGTTTTCCTTCAACAAGAAAGCTTCGTAATGTTTACTTTCAAGAGTTTCAAAAATTTTGTGTTCTTTACTTTTTTGAGAAAGCAAGTTCAGTTTCTCATTTTTCAAAGATTCCAGATCATTTAATTTTTCATTAAGTGATTTCACCAGCCCATCAAGAAAGTTTTCGTAATATAATCTTGATTGAATTTCTGATGCTATCACTTTTGGATTATTCCAGAATTGTTGTTTAAGATGTTTTTTCTCTGCAAGAATATTTTCAATTTCTTTTTTAACCATTTCAATCTGCAACTGAACTTCAGATAATTCTTTTTGCGCCTTTTTCTTTAAGGTTTCTTTTACATTCTTAATTGATTCAAATTTATAATTAAATTTTGCCATAAACTGTTACACTAACGGCTGCTCAATAATATTATTCAAACGATTGATAGTATCTTCATATTTTGCTTCATCTTTAAAATGTTGTTTCAGAAAACTTCTTAAAGAATTTATTTTTGACAAAGCATGATCAATCTGTAAATTACTTCCTCTTACATATGCACCAATATTTATAAGATCTTCTGCTTCATTATAAGTTGAAAGAATTTCGTTGAAACTCATAGCTCTCTGCAAATGATCATTTGTTACAATATCAGGCATAACACGACTAACACTCTGCAATGGATCAATTGCGGGAAATTGTCCTTTATTAGCAATCTTTCGCGATAAAACAATATGTCCGTCCAATATTGATCTGACAGCGTCTGCAATAGGTTCGGTCATATCATCACCATCAACAAGCGTAGTATAAAAACCAGTTATGGAACCGACACTTGATGTCCCTGCTCTTTCTAATAGTTTTGGTAATAATGCAAACACTGATGGAGTATATCCTTTAGTAGTTGGCGGTTCACCAATAGTTAAACCAATCTCTCGTTGAGCCATAGCAAATCTTGTAACTGAATCCATCATTAGCACAACATCACGACCAAGATCGCGAAAATATTCTGCAATAGTTGTTCCAATAAAGGCGGCTTTAATTCTTAATAAAGCCGGCTTATCACTAGTTGCAACTACTATTACCGAACGTTTTAATCCTTCTTCTCCAAGATCTTTTTCTATAAATTCACGTACTTCTCTTCCGCGTTCCCCAACAAGCACTATAACATTAACATCTGCATTTGTATTTCTTGCTATCATTCCAAGTAATACGCTTTTCCCCACGCCGCTTCCTGCAAAAATTCCCACCCTTTGTCCTTTACCACATGTAAGCAACCCATCTATTGTTCTTACTCCTGTTTGAAGAGCTTCATTAATTCTTTTACGTTCAAGTGGATTTGGTGGTTCACGATGACTATCGCGATATGAAGTAACTTCAATTTCTCCTTTGCCATCAATAGGATTTCCCAGACCATCAAGCACCCTCCCTAACAAATTGGGACCTACTCCAACACGAAAACTTTTTCCCGTTGCAACTATCTCGCAGAGGGGAGAAAGATTATGAACTTCTCCCACTGCAATAGATAGAATTTTCCCTTCCTTGAACCCAACAACCTCCGCTTTGCAAACTTCTTTTCCGCTCTTGTCAATTATCTCACAAATCTCACCAAGAACTACACTCGGACCGTTCGATACAACAACACATCCAATAACATCTGAAATTTTACCATGAAGTTTTATTGTATCAGTTCTATCAATAAGAGATGAATACTTGTTAATATAGTAATCAGTTATTTCCATCCTGCTCGTTCAAGTTTGATTTGTAAGCATCAAAAGTTTTTTCAATTTCTTCAAGTTGAGTTTTAATCCTTGCGTCAACATTACCTATTTCAGACTCGATGTAACAACCGCCAGGCTCAATTGTATCATTTATTTCAAACTTTATTTTAGTAAAAGAATTCTCAATAAGATTTTTAGAACTGTCATTTACAAGCACTTCATAATCTGTTGGATGTAAACGTATTAAGATTTCATTTGCCCCTATTATTTTTCTTGCTGATTCCCTAATTGTTTCTTCTATATTTGTTTTAAAAGTAATCTGACTTTTAATAATTTTTTCTGCAATTTTTATTGAAAGAGTTGATATAATTTCATTAAATGCAGTTTCATATGTAAATAACTTTTCTTCAAAACTTGAAAGAATTTTATAGAACTCTTCTGACTTACTTATTAATTCAGAGTTGAAATCATTTTCAAGTTTTTCTTTAGCGGTTGCAAAACCATCCCCAAAACCAATGTTGTACTGATTTTCAAGTTCTTTTTTATACTGAAGTTCAGCATCTAAATTCTGGTTAATTTCATTTTGATTATCTGCCTCAAAACCAAAATCAGTTTTTAAGATTCTTGGCTTGTTTTTTAATTTAATTACATTAGACATATACTTCTTCAGGTCCTCCACGAAGATTTAGACTGATTTCTCCCTGTTCCTCAAGAACTTTAATAACATCAACAATTCGTGCCTGAGCAGCTTCTACTTCTTTTAATTTTATCGGTCCCATGTATTGCAGCTCTTCTTTCAACAAATCTGCAGCTCTCTCGGACATATTAGAAAATATTTTATCACGAAGCTTATCATCAACTGCTTTAAGAGCAAGCGCCAGATCCTTACGATCAATTTCTTTTAAAATTCTTTGAATATCTTTGTTAGGAATGTGAATCACATCTTCAAACAGAAACATTAATCTTTTTACTTCAAATGCAACTTCAGAATCAATCTGTTCCATTTGAGATAGTATTTCTTTACTGACTCCAACATTTGTGCGGTTAAGAATTGTGGCAAGACTTTTTGGTCCACCAATTTGCCTTACAGATTGACTTATGGAAATCCCTGCAAGTTCATCAACCACACGCTCAATTTGTTTTAAAGTATGCGGAGAAATTTTTCCAAGTGAAGCAATTCTATATGCAACATCAACCCGCAAATCCTGTGGTAATTCCTTTAGTGCACTTGCTGTTTGATCAGGACTAAGATGAGAAAGAATAAGAGCAATTGTTTGGGGATGTTCTTTACTTAAAAAATTTACAAGCTGAGTACTATCTGCTTTCTTTAGAACATCAAACCCGTGCAATGTAGTAATACTTTTTACTTTCTCTATTATCTCCATTGCTTTTGATAAACCAAAAGATTTTTCAAGCACCTGTTGAGCAAACTCGATTCCACCCTCAAGCACATATTCTCTTGCTGTAATCATATTGTAATAATCATCCATTACTCCTTCTACAACATTAGAAGGAATGTTTTTTACTTTAGATATTTCAGCAGAGATTAATTCAATATCCTGTGGATCAACATATTTTAATACCTGAGCAGCAGTATCAACATCAAAAGCAATCATCATTAAAGCTGCTTTTTGCAGTCCGGATAATTCCTGTACCGCTTCTTTTTTTTGTATTTGTGTATTAGAACTCATCTTCTTTTAACCAGAGATTTATTAGTTTTGCTGCTTCAGAAGGATTCTGGGCAACATAGTTTACTATTTTTTCATGTTTAATTTTCTTATTAACCGCTTCATCACTTATTTCATCTTCAATATCACCAACTTCAAGAGCAGGGCGTTTATTTTTTGATGATAGAGGTTTTGTTTTTGTTTCTGTTTGAACAGGTTGAGGAATCGCAAGATCAAATTGAGGTGCACCGGCTGTTTGCACTGTTCCAATAATTATTTTCTCATTCTTTAATCTGTTAAGCAATTGTTTAAGAACAAACATTGCTGCAATAATTGCTGCAACAATTCCAACAAGGTTCATCCACTTATCCATTTTATTTAACGGAGAGCCTTCTTCTTCAAGAGTCTGTTCAAGATTTGAAGATTCAAAAGGCATACAAACAACCGATACCTGGTCGTTTCGATCCTGATCTATGCCAACAGCCTGTCTGATTATTTGATCAAGTTTTTGTAATTGTTCATCTGTTCTTTGTTCAACAACTTTTTCTGTCTTATCACCTTTTTTAATTTCTTTTGTAATTCCATTAATAACAGCTGCAACTGTTATCCTTTTAATATTACCGGTGCCTTCAATTACTTTTTCTAATGTTTTGCTAACTTCATAATTCGTAATTGAGTTTTCATTTGCAACACCGTTTGAGTCGCTTAAATTCTTTCCACTACTTTCAGATTTATTGGTCTGCTCACTTATAGCAACCTGTGATTCCGGATCAAAGCTTTCAATCTGTTTTTCAACCTGGTTAAAATTTAAATCAACATTTACTTTAACCATAGCATTGCCAAATCCAAGCACATTATCAAGAAGACTTTGAGCTTTATTTGCCAGGTAATTTTCAACATTATTTTTTAATTCATATTGCTTTGAGGTAATTACACCAAGAGAATTTTCTTCAGAATTTTGTGAAAGCAATTTTCCTTTGGAATCAACTATGGTAACCTTTGATGGTTTCAAACCCTCTACACTGCTTGCTACAAGATTAGCAATTGCAGTTACATTTCCCTGAGTCAAATCGTAATTGCCGGAAAGTTTTAATACAACAGAAGCCGTTGGTTCTTTTTGCTCATCTTTAAATACAGATTTCTGCGGAACAACAATATGAACCCTTGCAACTTCAATTCCTTTTTGTTCCATAATGGTTCTTGCAAGTTCACCTTCCAGAGCTCTTTTGTAGCTAAGTTTTTGCATGAACTCTGACATACCCATTGTGTTCTTATCAAAGATTTCGTAACCGACCACACCCGAATTTGGAATTCCCTTGCCAGCTAAAGAAAGTCTCATTTCATAAACTTTGTCTTTAGGAATTCTAATTGATTGACCATTGTCTTCAATTTTATAAGGAATTTTTTGTGCGGTAAGTTGTTCAACTACTTTTGAAGCATCTTCCTGAGATAGATTTGAATACAGGACAGCATAACTTGGTTCATTTAATATAAACATTATAAAAATTAAAAAGACAATGCTGCCAACAATGATTCCGCCAATTAACATTCTTTGTTTAATTGTCAGGCGGTTAAATAATTCAACTACACTTTTAATATAATTTTTATTTGGTTCCACGGTTATTGCATTCTCGTTAATTCTTTGTACATATCAATTGTTTTATTTCTTATTTCCATAAGAAGATCAAGACTTGTTTTTGCTTTTTCACCAGCAATCATAACTTCGTGCATTTCAACACCCTTGCCTTCAACAAAATCATTTAACATAAGATTAGATTGCTGTTGATCAGCGTTAACCTGTTTTACAAAATCAGTAAAAACTTCTCCAAAAGGAGTCTGGCTGGGTTTTTCCACTTCTTTTTGCGGAAAAATTGAAACGAATGATTTTCCTATTTCATTAATATTCATTCTAACCTCTCTTATCAAACATTGAACCTAAACCAACGCCGGACATTTTTCCGGTACGTTGATAAAAATGATAATCCATAATTTCAGTTTTATTTTGTGGATACATTTTTACAAAAAAATTTTTTTCCTCTTTAGAAACTGCTTCAGTAGAATTGCTTGTCGTTTCTAAAGGTTTGTTAATAGAATAAAGTGAATAATTTCCGATACTATTGTTTGTTATTTTCATATTATATATCCAGTGAATCTTTTGCTATTTGTTTTGCAGAATTGAAAGCGGTAAGATTTGCCTCATAACTTCTTGTTGCAGTAATCATATCAACCATTTCTGTAACAACATTAACATTAGGCATTTGAACAAATCCTTTTTCATCGGCATCCGGATGATCGGGCATATAAACTTTTTGTCCCATTGTTTCGTCAATTACTTCTTTGGAATTAATTCCGTAGTCAACTTTCTTATTACCTAAAAAATTTGCCATTTCTGTTGAAAAATGATTTTCGCTTGTGGTTTTTAACTGAAGCTGGTTGCTGACTTCCTGAATTCCATTGTTTGCCCCTTGAGTTGAAGAAACCTGCAGGGTTTTTCTTCTGTATGGAAGTCCATCAGGCATTTTTGTGGTTTCTGTATTTGCAATATTCTCTGCAATAAGATCCATTTTTTTCCTCTGCACGCTCATTCCTTTAGAGCTGATCTGGAAACTTAAAAAGTTATCTCCAATTTTCATGATCTTCCTCCTCCTCTAATTACATCCTGAAGGTTCTTGAAATATGAGTTTAATTTACGAGCAGCAAACTTGAATAATATTGCATTTTCTGCAAGGTCTGCCATTTCTTTGTCTATTTCTACATTATTAAACCCGGAAACCATATCCTGGCTTTGATCTTTAACAACAGTAAATTCAGATGAGGTCTCGTCAGCATCAAGACCGCGGTTAAAATGTTTTGTATTGGTAACCTGCATATTGACATTCAATCCCTGTTGAAGAAGTTCGTTAAATTTCACATCTTCTTTCTGGTATCCAACAGTATTGACATTAGCAATGTTCTTAGCTATTACTTTCTGCCTAAGCGAAGTATAGCCGATAAGTTTTTCAAGTACATTTATTGTTGATTGCGGCATTATTTTTAATTCTTTTTTTACAAAAGAATTTCAAATGCAATGCCATAAGCTTTTTATTGATTTTTGAACAGAGTGGAAGTAATTTGAAGAAATTAGTGGCTAAAATTGTGCAGTTGGTAATTATTCTTCATTCATTGTAATCCAGAATAATTGATTTTGTTTCTCCGCAAGAGCAAACAAATTTGATTTCTTTAATGTTCTCATCTTTATCTTTTTTTAGGATTATTTTTACTCCTTCTACGCTTTCTTCTTCAACCGCAATACTGACAGAATCTTTAAGATTTGCCTGTTTTGCTTTAATTACATTTTTCTTTTTACCATTATCTCGGTAAGAAACTTCAGAATAAAGTATAGGATTAAAATTATCTTTCATTTAGAACTAACCTGTTTATTGATTCAGAAATTTTTTCCAGGGGCAATACTGCATCTGCAAGCCCTGCATCTACAACTGCTTTTGGCATACCGTAAACAACGCAGGTCTCCTCATCCTGGGCTATCGAATATCCACCCAGTAGTTTGAGGTCTTTTATAGCTTCATAACCATCTTTTCCCATACCCGTCATAATTACCCCAAGAGTATTTTTGCCATAGACATTGATTACAGATTTCATCATAACATCAACAGCGGGACGATGCAAAGTGTTCGAAGGTTCTTCAGAAATTCTTATACGAATATTTCCTATTGACTTATTTTCAACAAACATATGATATCCGCCTGGAGCAATATAAACGACTCCCTGTTTTACCTGTTCACCATCTTCAGCTTCTTTAACTTCAACTGAACTCATTCCATTCAATCTTTCTGCTAAAGATTTTGTAAACTTTGGTGGCATATGCTGAACTATAAACATCGGACAGCTTATCTTAGGGCTTATTTTGGGAATAACTTTTTGAAGAGATAAAGGTCCGCCAGTAGAAATACCAAGTGCAATTGCTCTGAAATTTAATGTCGGTATTTTAAGTGGAGTAGAAACAAAAGTTATTTTCTTTGCCTGGTCAGCAGTTAATTTATTAGTGTAAGAAAGTATTCTGCTAAGCCGCGATTTTAAAGTTTTCTGCTTAACAATTGTTTTAACTTTTTTTATTAAGTCTTCTTTTATTTTTACAATGTTTACATTAACAAAAGACATTTCTTTTGGAATAAAATCAACAGCACCAAGTTCCAGTGCTTTCATCGTTGCCTCAGCACCTTCTGAAGTAAGAGAGCTTACCATTATTACATCGGTGGGGCATTCGCTCATTATCCTCTTTAGTGCTGAAAGTCCATCTAACTTCGGCATTTCAATATCGAGAGTAACCAAATCTGGTTGAAGTTTCTTTACAAGTTCAATTCCTTCTTCTCCATCTTTTGCCGTTCCGATTATTTCAATTTCGGGATCCGAAGTAAGCATAATAGAAAGAGACTTCCGCATGAAAGCAGAATCATCGACAATTAATACTCTTATTTTACTCACTGCATTGCTCTGATTTTATTTAATAATCCAGCCAGGTCAAGAATTACAAGAACTCTTCCATCACCCATAATAGTTGAGCCTGCTATTCCTTCAATTGTTCCAAGATAATTGCCAAGTGATTTAATAACTACCTCACGTTGACCAAGTAAATTATCTACTTTTATTCCAAATGTTTTTTCAGCTATACCAACAATTACAACATATTGCCAAATAGAATTTTCTTCTTCACTATATTTACGATACAGCAGCGAATCAATATCCAGCAACGGCAGCACAGAATCTCTTAGTTTTATAACTTCTTTCTGGTTAATTGTAGAAATTTGTTCACGATGAACACGAACAACTTCAATAACTGAATTAAGAGGAATTATTACTACTTCTTCACCAACGCCAACAAGCAAACCCTGAATGATTGCAAGAGTGAGCGGTAGTTTTATAATAATTTTAGTACCCTGATTAACCGCTGATTCAATATTAATTATTCCCCGCAATTTCATGACATTGGTTTTTACAACATCCATTCCTACACCACGTCCAGAAATATTTGTCACTTTTTCAGCGGTCGAAAAACCTGGCAAGAACAATAAATTATATACTTCCTGTCGCGATAAATCATTCGCTCTTTCTCTTGAAATTAATCCCTTACTGATTGCTTTTTCTTTAATTACATCCGGGTCAATACCTTTTCCATCATCTTCAATTGTAATTAAAATATTATTTCCTTCATGTTCGGCAGAAAGAGAAATTTTTCCTCGTGGATTTTTCCCTTTTTTCACTCGTACTTCAGGAGTTTCAATCCCATGATCAATCGAATTTCTAATAAGATGTACAAGCGGGTCATTTATTTCTTCAATTAACGTTTTGTCAAGTTCAGTTTCCTCGCCAGAAATAAATAAATCAATTTCTTTTCCTGATTCTTTGCTTAAATCCCTTACCAAACGGGGATACTTATTAAAAACTTTTGCAATTTTAATCATTCTTGTTTTCATCACTGCAAGCTGAAGTTCTGTTGTCATCAAATCAATCTGCCTTGAAGTTTCAGCCAAGTCCTTAACAAGTTTAGTCCCTTCGTGCTGCATAGCAGCATCAATATAAACCTGCATTAAACGGTTTCTTCCCAGCACAAGTTCAGAGACAATATTAACGAGTTCATCAAGCCGATCTACATCAACTCTGATCGTGTTATCTCCTTTTTTATTAACATTTTGAACTTGTGTTTTTTGCTGTTGTGCTTGAGTCTGCTCCGTTGCTTGTATGGCCGAAGGGATGTCAATCGAAACTGTTTCATTTGGAATATCAACAGTTTGAATTAGTTCCTGAGGTTCCGATACTGTAATGGGTTCAGTTTTTTGTGCTTCAGGGACTGTTTCTGTTTTTGTTTCTTTTTTATCGAGAGTTTGAATTATTCTTTCAAGTTCAACGATAACCCCTTCAACATCATAATCTTCATTCAATTGAGTTTCAATTACATTTAACAATGCTTTAAGGTTGTCGTATGAATGAAGAATGCCTTCCATGATTTCTTCATTAAGATGAGCTTCCCCTTTTCGAAGTTTATTCAGAATATCTTCGCATCGGTGTGTCAGCTTTGTCATTTTATTTAATCCAAGAAAACCCGAGGTCCCCTTTACTGTATGAAAAGCCCGAAATATTTTATTTAATAAATCAGCATCATCAGAATGATTTTCTAATTCTACTAAGTCGAGGTCAAGACCCTCAAGAATTTCCTTAGTTTCAACAATAAAACTCTCAAAAATTTCTTTCATATCGGGGTCGCGAAGCAGTGCGTATGTTTGTTCGTTATCCATAGTATTATGCAAAAAGTTTATCTATTTCTTCTTGAGATGTTCTTTCACTGATTATTGCATCAATTTTCTTCTGATGCTCTGCTTTGTTTGTATAAGAAGCATTCGGATCAAAAGTAACGCCTTCGGGAACATCTATCTTTAAATTTTTAATTTCCTCATTAAGATCTGATTCCTGTATATCAGCAACAAGAGAGGTCAATCTTTGTTGAACAGATTCAATAAGATGATTTACGGATGCAAGCTGCTGGGCAGTAATATCCTGAACCTGCAGGGAAAGAGTAATCTGGTAAACATCATCTTTAATTGAATTTAAAATATTTGAAGCCTTTTGGAACTCATTTTCAAAATCATCAACTCTTTCAAGTTCATTTATTAACTCTAATGCTTCCGGATTATTTTTCAAAAAGTCTTTTATCTTTTTAGTAATTTCAATTTTGGAATTTCTTTTTGACTTTATGTTTTTCAATAATTCCTCTGACTCAAAAAGATTTGAAGTAATCTTATCGGCAAGGTCTAAAATTTCTGTAGTAGCTAACTCGGTAGCATTTGTAACATTTGATATCTGGTTCTGCGCCTGGGGCATTTTTTTTGTGCTGTCAGCTATAGAAACATTTATGTTCTCAAGCAAGGGAACTATTTCCCTCATAAATTCTATTAAACTTTGAATAATCGGTACAATTTTTTCGCCAAATTTAAAAATGTTTTTTAAATCATTTAATTTGTCGAATACATTACTCATGTTCTGTGAAAGATCTTTCATAAATTTCTCCTAATTATTAACAGCAAGTATCTGATCAATTTTTTCTTTTAATACCTGCGGAGTAAAAGGTTTTACAACATAATTGGATACCTTTGCCTGAAGTGCTTCAATAATATCTTCTTTAACTCCACGGGTTGTAACCATTAAAATCGGAATTTTTTCTGTCTGTGGATTACTACGAATTCCCTTTGTCAACTCAAGTCCAGACATAACAGGCATATTCCAGTCTGTTATTACAAAATTAATTAACGAATCATTAACAAGTTTTTGCAATGCTTCCTGTCCATCTGCTGCTTCAACGTAATCCTGATAACCCAGATTTTTAAGTGAGTTAATTACTATTCTTCTCATAGTTACAGAATCATCAACAATTAAAAATTTTAAGTTCATTTTTCCCTCTGAATTAATTTAAATATTTTGATACTTCGTACTGAATACGTTTTGGGTCAAAAGGTTTGACTATGTATGAATTAGCTCCACAAGTAAGACCTCTTTCTATTTCGGTATTGCCAGTAAGAGATGAAAGAATAATTATTGGAACATCTTTATAAAGATCATTCGTGCGGATTGTCTTTATTAATTCAAAACCATCCATATTAGGCATATTAAGATCGGTTATAATTAAATCGAATCTATGCAATGGTAATTTTTCAGCAGCTTCCATTCCATCAGAAGCGGAGATCACTTCGAACCCGTGCATACTTAATGACACCGAAACAAATTTTCTGATTGTGGGAGAATCATCTGCTATCAATATCGTTTTTTTCATTTCTACTCCTTTTTATAACCGATTGTTTTGGGATAGCTTATTAATCTGAATGCTTTTGAAATGCCCTGTAAAGTTTCAGCATAGCCAATAAACAGGTATCCGTTTTTATTTAAAGCATTGTACAGGTTCGATACAACTTTAATTTTGGAAGCAACATCAAAATAAATAAGTACATTGGCACAGTAAATTACATCAAAACCGAACATCGCCTTCATACCAATTTCATCATAAAGGTTCAGAAGTTTGAATGTAACCATTTTCTTTATAGCGGGATCAATTGCATAACCCGAGCCGTTATTTTTAAAATATTTCTTTAAATAATATGCCGGTGCATTTCTAATAGAATAATCGCGGTATATTCCTGCTGTAGCTGTTTGAATTACTGTATGGCTTATATCTGTACCAACGATTTCAAATTCGATTCCGGGATATTTTGGTTTAACCATCTCAGTTATTGTCATTGCAATGGAATACGCTTCTTCGCCAGATGAAGATGCCGCACTCCAGATACGAAATTTATTTGAAGTTCGGTTTTTATTACTCATAATATCGGGGATAACGGAAGAAACCAGAGCATCAAGTTGCGGCTGATTTCTGAAAAAGAACGTCTCGTTGATGGTTATTACTTCATAAAGATATTTTAACTCATCATTTCTGGTGCTTCCAAATTTCAAATAATTAAAATATTCCTCGTATGAAGCAAGCCCTAAATAAGTTAATCTTTTAGCAAGCCTGCTTTCAAGAAGATATTTTTTATTGTCTTGGAAATAAATTCCACACAGCTGATAAATGAAGTTTCTGAATTCATTAAAGCTGCTATCAGAAAATTTCGGCAGAACCTTTGGTTTAAAAAGAAGACCATCCTTGTTCTCGGTATTCTGATTAAATGGTGTTGCGTTTGATACAAACATTTAATTTGTCCTGTTTTTTTCTGTTAATTCTCGTTGACTTAAAACACTGATTGCTTTTTCGCGAACCATTTCTTCTTCGTCAGAGGAAAGAATTTTTAACGATTCTTTTACTCTTTCGTCATTTTCGTTTTCTATTAGTTCAATCAATCTCAATCTGTTCCACATATTATTATCACTGGTCATAACATCTATAAACATAATAGCAATTGAAGTGTTTAAATAAAAGAGCAATTCCATAGCAATTCTTCTTATTTCTTCATCTGCATTTGAAAGTAATTCTGTTAAAGCATCACAAATATTATGATAAGCAAGGTCATTCAATTGTTTAATTGATTCATAAGGGTCTGTTTCAAGAACCTCTTTTGTTAACTCAAGCACATTGCGAAGATTAGGAAACTCGCTTTTAAGATGTCCTGCTAGTTGATTATAAAAAGGTATCGGTTCCTGATGATAATTCATTTTAATATTTTCATCAATTTCGTAATCGTCTCCATAAACTTCCAGACATGTATCAACAATATCTCTATCAAGAAAATAATTGATGAGATGTGAAGCGGCTCTTTTATAATTCAACTCTCCTTCTTTTAGAGTATTGAGTAAAGAATTTTTGGAGCTTTCATCAAAAGGAATATCAATCTGTAGTTTGTCTTTTAAGTTTTTTAATGATTCAATTATTGCCCAATTTAAAGGTGGAGACGAAAGTTTTAATTCTGAAAGTAAAAGAAAGAAAGTTTCTTCGTTTCCTATTTTTCCAAGAGTTTCCAACATTGAAAATTTTGTAAGCTCATCTTCATTTTGAAAGTTATTCAGCACAAAATCTAGAGCTGCGACGCTTTCCATTTTTCCAAAAGCTTCTATAACGGTTGGTTTAAATAATTCGTTTTGCGAATAAACTTTAACTAATTCATCAAAACATTGATCACATTTCAAATTGCCAAGCGCCTCAACACAAGCAAGAATAAGATTATCATTATTTGTTTCTTTAAGCACCTGACTTATCTGCGGTGCAACGGATTGATCACCTATTAATCCCAGAATGTCGATTATAAATTTTTTATCATCTGCATTCCCATTTGGCAAATAATTAACTAATGCCGGAACTGATGCAATTCCTTTTTTAAGTAGTATATCTCCCGCAAGATTTCTTACAGCGATATCTTCTGAAGCAATATATGGTATAAGAATCTCCGGAATTTGCTCGCTTTGGTTGAAGATGAGAGTCTGACTTACTGCATCTCTGACACCCTTGTCCTCATCATATAATTTTTTACAAATAATATCGATAAGCTTATTATCAAGCTCCTCTGAAATTAACTCTTCAACAACAGCTCGTCTTATCGAAGAATCTGTTGATTCAAGTTCCTGCAAAATTAATTTTTTATCTTTCAAATTTTCTCCCGTTAATGGATTTTTTTTCAAAGAAAGAAATTTCTTCACTTTATTATCGTGATTGAAATCAATTACTTTAACTATTATGGCAAACTAAATGCCGTTTATTTTTACGCTACAAGAGAAGTTTTCTGAAAGTGAGATTGCACAATATTCTGCACCTGGCGAATAATGGCAAGATCAAGATAACAGTTTATCAAGTAGTAATGCAGGAAAGATTTTCTTCTGGTTATTCCCCTTCAATTTTTTTAGTAACTTCTATTTTCAACTGTTCCATTCTGTATCTTAATTTTGAACGGGAAAGCCCGAGTACTTTTGCAGCTTTAACTTGGTTTCCATTTGTAAGTTCAAGCGTTTGTAATATCAGTGATTTTAAAACCGTATCTATTTTAACTCCGTTCTTTGGAACTTTCAGGACAAATTTATTTTCATCAGTCAATTGTTTTTTATCATCGGTTAGAAGAAAATGAAAATTCGCTTCCTTTAATTCGTCTCCTTCAATCATTAATGTTGCGCGCTCAATAACATTTCTCAATTCCCTAACATTCCCTTTCCAGTATTGAGCTTCCAGCAAACGAAGAGCTTCTTTGTCAATTCCTTTAACCTGTTTTCCAAATTTCTGAGAATACTCTTTCATAAAACCATACGCAAGAATAGCGATATCTTCTTTTCGTTCTCTTAAAGGAGGAATAGTAACTTTTGCTACATTAAGTCTATAATACAAGTCTTCTCTAAAACGTCCTTTTTGAATTTCATCTTCAAGATTTCTGTTTGTTGCTGCAATAACACGCACATTAACAGATATTTCCCTTTCGCCACCAACACGATAAAACTTTTTCTCCTGAAGAACGCGAAGTAATTTTACCTGCATATCGAGATTTAATTCACCAATTTCATCAAGTAAAATAGTTCCTCCATCAGCAAGTTCAAATTTACCTAGTTTTGTTTTTTGCGAAGCACCGGTAAAAGCCCCTTTCTCGTGTCCGAATAATTCGCTTTCGGCAAGTTCTTTTGGAATGGTTGCACAATTAACAGCAATAAATACTTTATCTTTACGGGGGCTTTGTTGATGAATGAACTTTGCAAATACTTCCTTTCCGGTTCCGCTTTCTCCTTCAAGAAGAATAGTTGTGTCCGGACTTTTTGATAACTTTTCAACAATATTTGCTGTTCTTATTATTGCTTTACTCTTGCCAAAAAAGTCTCTTGTTAGTTTGTCGTCAGAATAAATGGAGTGAAGTTTTTCAACTTCGGATTTTAGATTAAGATTCTCTATGCACTTATTTAAAATTATTTTTAATTGTTCAAGGTCTATTGGTTTTAATAAGAAATCGAAAGCACCAAGCTTCATTGCTTTTACAGCAATTTTAACATCAGCGTATCCGGTTATCATTATTACCGGAATATGAAAATATTTTTTTTGCAACTCTTTAAGAATTTCTAAACCATCGTGAGTTGTCAGATAAATATCAAGTAAAATAATATCCGGTGTACTATTTTGTACAACATCAAAAACTTTCGAGGCATCAAGACATATCTCTGCTTCGTAACCTAATTTAACAAGTACCTTCTGTAATGAAATGGCGACAAGATTATCATCATCAATAATTAAAATTTTAACATTCATTTGTGTTCTCATTTAAGTTAATTGGAAATTTTACAAAGAATCTAGTACCTTCACCCGCAGTACTTTCAAAATATAGTTCGGCATTAAATTCATCCAATATAGTTTTGCAAACACTTAATCCAAGTCCAGTTCCGGTTTTTTTCTTTGTAAAGAAATCTTTGAATATCTGATTTTTATCTTCTTCGCTCATACCTGTACCAAAATCTTCAACCTCAAGAATAACATACTTAAAAAGAGTTGTCTCTTCGGTATAGGTCTTAACTATTACGTTACTACCTTTTTCACTTGCTTCCATAGCGTTGGTAATAAGATTAATAACCACCTGAAGAATTTTATTGTTGTTCAATGGAAGTTCCGGAATATGCATGTCCAGTTTTTTAGAGATTTTTACAGATAATTTATTTGCGGTTCCCTGCAATAGATTTATAGCCTTTTCAACCACAATATTTAATGAGGTAATTTCAAGATCAAAAGAAGATCTACGGGAAAATTCGAGAATTGTTTCTATTAAGCTTTGTATTCTATCAACAACTTCAAGGCAGGAATTAACCGAATCTTTCACTTCGCATGAGGTTTCACCAGCTATCATTTGTAAATAATTTAAATTAAGCTTTAACGCTGAAAGAGGATTTCTTATTTCATGCGAAAGCGTTGCGGCAAGTTTGCCTAAAAGTATAAGTTTATTTTCTTGTTCAGCCTGGCTCAAAGGATTTACAAACCTGAAAAGTGAAAAAAAATTAAATAATGATACTTAAACTTATCAAATTTCAGGAAGTAAATAAAAAAAAAGTGGGAAAATGTCAATAGGATACAGCCCTGAAAGACCAAATCTTTCAGGGTCATATTTGCTTGAACTATGCCTTATTAATCTCTTTCAGAATTGCTGATGCAACTTTCTGAATAACTTCTTCCGAGTTGTAAAACCCGTTATCAATTTTTTGTTTGATTGCAGCTAAGTCCTTTACGTTTGCAGTTTGATTTAACATAGACTTTGCCTCATTAGATATTTCAAGTTTATCCGAACCGAGCTTCTGTTTGGATGCATCTGATTGTTTGCTAACTTCATGAGAATATGTTGTTTTAACATCTTTTATGTAGTTAGCTGCAAGATTTGTGTTGTTTATTTTCATTGTTATCTGAAATATGTTGTTAATTTTTTTTGATTTTGCAAAGCGAATAATCTCGCACCAGTAAGATTTATTTCTTCTTTCTTCCTGGCTACTGCATTATCGAAACTTTCTTCAATTAGTTTAGCAATTTTTTTAATACTTGGATTATTTTTTGTTTTTTCCAAAACTTCTGAATTTTTTTGTATGGCGTTTATGTTTTCAACCGAAATTTTCACTTTTTCCAGTGAATTATCAAAATTCTCATCATTTAAATTGATAAGTAAACTATATAATTCCCTATAATGGCTTTCTAAAAGTAAAATTTCTTCGTTTTTGTTTTCCATTTTATTCCGAAGATGAAGTTGAACTGGTATAAAAACTTTGTACATTTAACAAAGTAGCTAATTGTAATTGCAACTTTTCATATTTGCTTCTCAAAACTTCCGCACTTTTATCAATCCGGGAATTGGTAGCTGTTATTTTATCATTAATTGAGGTAATATTAGAATTATATGAATTAATCATTTTACTAACAGAACCTTCGGTTCCCTCTAGAGTTGAAAGTGAAGAATAAAATCTTGAGGCAATTCCTTGTGAAGAATTGAAAAGCGTCTCTACTTCGCTTAATTTTTGGGACAATCTATCTTCCAGCAACTCACTATTTGTAACAGATAATCCGTTTGTTGCGTTAAAAGAAATACCCAATTTATTTAAAATGTTCAAGCTGTCTGATGAGATTCCATTAACTGCAGATGTTGCATTGGAGCTAAGTGTACTAAGAAGACCCAGAGCCGCTGAATCTCCGGTAAAAACTCCTCGGCTGCCTTTTGTGGAATAAGTACGCGATTTTATATAAGTATAAAGATCATTAAATTTACTAATAAAGGAATCTATTTTGCTTCTGACGTTAGAAGTTGAACTTGTAATTGCAACGGTTACGTCATCATCGGTCTCTTTCATTACAGATTTTAAATTGATTGTTAAACCCAAAGAAAGATCTGATATTGTATTTGATTCTCTTTGAATGGTTAAACCATTAAAAGTAAACTTAGAATTTAAGGAGTTGTTTGAAGAAGATTCTGCGCTTCCGCTGATTGTTGTTCCATCTGCTTCAATCCACCTTGTCCCGTAAGTGAACCCCGCCTTTAAATCATTGGTTGTGGTTCCATTATCAGAATTTTTATATCTGTTTATCAAAATCTCTTGTGTAAGCCCTATTTGAGTAAAAGCATCATCCGAAGTTATAATTAAACGATTAGCATAGCCTGAGTTTTTTGCAGCAAAAGTAATTTTCGAAGTATCTGTCGAAGGACTAAAAACTGAAGCCGACATTAATGTTGCAGCAGCTTTTTCTTTATAAGCTATAATCCCAAGTGAATCCATAAGAGCATTTGATGTGGAAATTTTATTGCCACTACCATCCAGTCCTGAACTATTAATGGTAATATAGTCCGAAGTATTATTAGACCTAATTTTTAACTGAATCTGGTTTGTATCTGAAAAAGAAATTTTTTCAACAGTTATCCCGCTAACGCTATTTGAGAGTTTGCTAACCATTGCATCGAAAAGAGTATCGTAATTGGTTATTGTATTTCTTTCCGCTTCTGTAAAACTTATTGAAGTAGTAGTACCATTTAAATTTATATCAAAAGTACTGTTGTTTTGATCCATTGTGAAAGAATCTGTTTTCAAAAACTTTGAAGAAAACACATCTGCTTTTGAATTAGAATTTACAGCATCACGGATTTTTTCCATAACACTTAGATTGGTTTCAGATGAAGAAAATTCCACATTAAAATTAGTTTCAAAATCACCACTTCTAATTCTCAAACTTCTTACACCTGCAGATATGGAATTAGTTGAAGCAGACGTTAAAGTTGAAGAAAGCACTGCATCGGTTTTGGCTAATTGATTTACTCTTATATTAAAGGTTCCAACAGACGCAGTATTGGTTGAAGATACAGTAACAAAACTTGTGTTGGATGAAGAAGCGGATGAAGTAGGGATAAAAACCGAATCTGATCCGGTCTTCTTCAGATCAGCGACAATTGATTTTAATGCTGTCAATCGTGAAGTAACACCATTCCATGCATTACTTAAATTAGAATATTTTGTCTTCTGCGAATTTAAAGGAGTAATAAGTTTATTTTGTTCACTTGTTATATAAGCAGAGACAAGTGAATTTATTCCAGAAGTTGTAAGAGCATCATAAGCCATTATATTGCAATATTATTATTATGAAATGCTTCCACCCAGGATGTTTTAAGTTCAGAAATAATTTTATAAACTATTTCATAGTTTTTCAATCTCATCTGATCCTGGCAAAATTTATAAAGTTTTAATAAACCAACGGAAACTTCTTTTGCTTTTTCATCATCAAAGCGAAGAGCATCAATAAGCACCTGTAGTGCGTTATTGGTTTTTACAAAATCATGTTTTTGAATATTTACAAGAGCGAAGTCGTAAACTTTAATTAACAACTTCTGGGGAGATGCATCTAAAATATCTCTAATAAGATATTGATTTGCTGCAGATTGATGATTAAAAGAGTAGTTCCCTCTGTACATAAAATTTCCTGTTGTTAAAAAAAGCCGGGGGATAAATCCCCCGGGATGTTGATTAATTTATTATCTAAATAAACTAAGAACGTTTTGAGGGGCTGTGTTCAACTGAGCTAACATTGAAGTTGCAAGCTGAGAACCGATCTGACCCTTCGTAGCATTGAGCTGCTCCATAGCAACATCTGCATCAAACAACCTACTAACAGTCGATGTAGCATTTGCAATTGCGCTGGTCAGGTAATCGTCTTTCATATCAAGTCTCTGAACCAGGTTACCAATTTTGCCAAGAGCTTCGTTTACTTTTTTCTCAACATATTCAATAGCAGATACGCTTGCGCTATTAATTGTATAACTACCAACGCTGCTGCTACCAATAGAAGCAATAGCTAAAGCTGCCTCAGAATCTGAAGTTGTAGAAACGTTCAGGAAGCTGCTTAATGCATTTGCAATATTACTTTCAACTCTCAAATCAGATGCACCGGTAGCTGTTGAAGTTACTCCGGTTGATGCTAATGAAGATGCGAAGTCGAGTGTTAATCTATCTGATACATCTGCGCCGGTTTGGAAAGTGAAAGAATTAGCAATAGAACTTAAAACTGAACCAGAAGCAACACCAGAAGCACTCTGAGCTGCGATTGTTCCAACTAATAGTTCTGTATCGTTGAATTTAGTGGTCTTAAAGAAATTTTTAACTTCTTCGGCAAGAGCTTTAATATCTTTTGCAATAGATGTTCTGTCTTTCGTAGGATCTGTTGCGTCAGAAATTTTTTGCCTGATAGCAGTTATGTTATCTTTAATTTGCAATAAAGCTGTTTCACCAGTTGATAACATGTTCTTTGCAGAAGCAATGTTACCCTGAGCTGCTGTCATCAATTTAACTTTGGTGTCAAGTGATTTTCCAACGTTAAATCCGGATGTATCGTCAGCCACGTTGTTTATTCTTTTGCGTGTAGCAAGACGAAGTTGTGCATCATAAGTTTCTGCGTTAGCTTTTGCTAATGCGTTGTAGGCGTTTAAAGCGCCAATGTTTGTGTTGATTTTAAAAGTAGACATAGGAATACCTCCATGTAATTTGTTATTAATTTACCCAAGCATCCTTGCTTGAGAAGATTTGAAGTACAATTAATTAATCAAATCTCAATTGTATTATCGTTATCTGTTTTTAAAAGTTTAGTTTAAATGTGAAATAATATTTTGCCTGATAATAAAGGCTAAAGTAATCCACTAAATTTTTGCTTTAATATATTCAACTTTTCTTTAACGGCTGGAATATGTTGGTACTTCGTTTCTATTTTTTTTATAGCATCAACTATCAACTCATATTTTTCTAACAATAAATAAATGGAAACAAGATAAAATCCAACTGATGGATCTGAATAATTTTCATTTAATAATGCATCAAACATTTTTGCTGCTTCATCAAGTCTGTTTGCCTCATAGAGAGCAAGTCCCAGCGACGCCTTATACAATGTTAACCGTTTAACTTCTTCCGAAACATTATTTAATAAATTAATTCTGGAAGATATCTGCGGATACTTATCAATAAGTGATAAAAACAATTCAGCTGTAACAGAATCAATATATGATGGAAATATTTCTTCTTCCTCTTCGGTTATTGCTTCTCCGTTAAAAAGAATTTTTACAAACCTAACAAAAGCGTTTGACTCTGCAGCATTTTTATCTTTCTCTAACAATTTGTTAAAAAAATAATTAAAAAAAGTTTTATCCCCTGCTAATGTTGATTCTTGCAAACCAAGATAAATTAACTGCTTCTCATCAACAATTATTTCAAATTCTTTTGTAGAAGATTTACTATTATTTTCAATTGCAGTCTTGCAATGCTGCAGGGCTTGGTTATAAAGATTCATTGCAAGATAAATTTTAGACATGACCATATTTAATAAAGGCTGCTCTTTATCATACTTCAATCCTTTGTTTGCATAATCAAGCGCTGTCTCAAGTTGATTTTCATGCAATTCAATAGCTGCTAGATAACGGTACGCGTATGCTTTATAAAAAGCCGGACAATTTTTTAAAGAAATAATTTCATCAAAATATTTTTTAGCATTCACTTTATCATCAAGCACACCATAGGTTTGTGCAAGTTGGAAGGTAATATAATCCGACTTACATTTATTGTACTCATTAAGCAACAGAGATAAATTTCTTTCTGCTTTTTTATTCATCTCTTCTTTACCAATATCATAACCAACATGAATAATTTCAATTGTTGATTCTTTTATTTTATATTTTTCTTTTAACAACGAATCATATATTTGCTCGTGAATGGAGCCAACAAATTTTAGCTTAGGGTTATATTTGAATAGTCTCGGATATTTAAATACATTTGGTTTGGAATTGTGCGTATCAATACTTGACACAATACATTTATACGCGGCATTATCATTATTAAAAACTATTTCTTTTAATTCTTTTTTTGAATCATTTGACAATCTTTCATCTGCATCAAGATAAAGTACCCATCTTCCTGATGTTTTGCTTAAAGCATAATTCCTGGCTGCAGAAAAGTCATTTATCCATTCAAAATGAAATATCTTTGCATCATATTCTTTAGCTATTTCCAGAGTTAGATCTGTAGAGCCTGTATCTACAATAACAATTTCATCCACCACATCTTTTACGGATTCAAGACAATCGCGAAGATATTTTTCTTCGTTTTTAACAATCATACTTAAAGTACAATTATATGTTTTATTGTTTTCAGACATTTATTTTGCTTTCAATAATTTTTTGCAGATAATCTAAATTTTCTATTGCTACTTCATTTGTAGAATCAATTTCAATGACTTTTAGAATAATATCGGAAGCATCTTGATATTCATTCTTCAAAATCTTTACAACCGAAAGATCATTCAAAGCATCGATGTTTTTCTCATCATATGATAGTGCTTCAAGAAGCAGATTTTCTGCCGCATCGAAATCTTTTTGTTCAATCAAATTTTCCGCTTCAATTATTTTTTGCTGCATTGCTCCAGCTAGTCCATTGTGTTGATCTTCAAATCCAAGTTTTTTGTTTATCTCTTTCAGATTTTCTAAAAGTAGCGGGTCATTGTCCGAATATTTCAAAGCCCATTCAATCATTGTTTTTGAAGCTTCATACATTTCAAGGTTATAAAAAATTTTACCCAAACCCGCACAAGCTCTAAATGAAGTAGGATTTAAATTTAATGCCTGTTCAAAAGATATTTTTGCTTTTTCATAATCTGACAATCCCAGAGCTCCATAACCTTTAAGCAATAAAACATCGTGAAGCAGTTTTTCTTTCGACTTAAGTATTGGATGTGCTTTAAATATATTTTCAATATTGATTGCCTGTTGAATTGTTTTCTGAAAATTTTGATTATTGAAATTATCCTGCATTTCATTAAACATCTGGACAATAACCTCATCCGAAGGAGCAAATCTTAGAATTGGTTTTTTTACAATTTCTTTTATTCTTTCTTCTGCTCTTAATGCCGAATGTTTCCATGTCCAGTTTTCAAGTGCGTGTTTCGCACCATTTTCACCGAGCCTTTTAATTTCTTGTTTGTTTTCCACAGCATATTTCATTTCCCTTGATAAGCTTTCCATAACAGGTTCAAACAACCAAGGTTGACCAACGGTTGGCATATCGCTAACTTTTTTCTCGGGCAAAGGTTTTTTATATGCATCAACAAACAGACTATTATCTTCATTACAAAAATCAAGACAGGCTCCTCCTCTTGTTACAATTACCGGAAGCCCGCATGCCATTGCTTCTAAAATTGGCAGACCAAAGCCTTCTCCCCTGTAGGGATGAACAAGTGCATCACAAGCTGTGTATAGACTAACCAAATCCTGTTCGCTTAGTATTTCATCTATATATTCTATCTCAGGAGCATTATATCTTCTCATAGCTTTAGATATTTGCTCTTTATAAGTTTGTCCTTTATAGAATGAATCTCCGCACATATCTTTTATAACCAGACAAACATCATCCATTTTTGAAAATGTTTTTGTATATGCTTCTATCAAGACATCAATTCCTTTTCTGTAAATTGTTCCGCCAAGGAAGAGGAATTTGAATTTCTTTTTTGTTTTTAACTTATACGGTTTAACATCAGGATGAAACTTTTCGGGATTATAACCGTTTGGGACCACAAATACTCTTTCTGCAGGAATTCCACTATCAATATAAACCTGTCTTACATAATTGCTTGGTACCCACATCTCATCAACATAATTTAAAAATACGTTAGCCCAGGAAGCAGGAAGTGAACCAAACTCCCAGGGTTGAATTACAACCCATCTGCCATCTTTTGGAGGGATAAGATTTGGCGGCCAATAATGTCTTAGTGTTATATCTGTATGATCAAAATTTTTATAAAACTTATTTGTCAGTCTATATGCTTTTTCTGAAGGAGATGGAAGAAATTTATTTTTCTCATTAGGAACAAGATTCAATTCTATATCATCAGATATTTCTGAACAAATTTCTCTGTTAACCACTGCAAGAGAATGATTTGCAAATTGTGAACCCTCCCATCTGACAACTATCTTATCAGTTTTTATCGAATTAATTTTTACTGGTGTTTCACCTTTATCCAATTTTTCTTCTATGATTTTTAATCTATCTACAACAATTTTTGCAACTGCATCAATGCTGTATTTTTCAATTATTTCTTTTCTTGCTTTGTTACCAACCTCTTTTGCTCTTTCAGGATTGGAATGTACTTCTTTCATAAGTTTTTTTAAATGTTTAATGCTTGGGTGCGCCCACTTTTGTCCATTATAAAAAGGAATTTCCATTCCATTGATTTCCACAAGCCCATCAATATCTATCAGATATGAATTTTCATTTGTCATAAAAGCAGTATTGCCACTCCAGTTAGTTCCAATAACAGGTAAGCCCATTGCCATTGCTTCCTGGTAAGGTCTTCCCCAGCCTTCTCCTCTTGATGGAAGCACAAAACAATCAACAGATTTATACAAACGAATCATATCTTCAAATGGAAGCTGCTCTGATAACAGCACATATCGAGGTAAAGTATTTTTGTTGTAACCATTCCGAGTAATTATTTCGTCAATCTTCTTCTGAATAAATGAACTTGTATCACCATCATAATGTCCAAGCAAATAGGTTCTAATATAAAGACAAACGTCATCTTTGTTAGAGAAAGATTCGAAATATGCGCGAAGCAAAATTTCTGCTCCCTTTCTTTCTGTCCATTCAAAGATTGAAAGGAAATTGAATTTAGCTTTATTAGTCAATTCAAGTGGTTGGAATTTCCCGGGATCGAAAACATCTGTATCAATTGCTTCGGGAATTACAAATAATTTTTCTTTAGGAATTCCAGCCTGAGAAAATGTTTCAATATTAAATTCGCTTGGTACCCAAATTTCATCCATATCTAGACAATATGGAATCCAGCTTGCCGGAACACTATCTGTCTCAAACATAGTTCTGCCAATGTTATAAGCTAATTTTTCGAATCGCTTAAAACCTGGTGCCGGTTGATGTGAGATGAGTATTGCCTTCGAATCCGCCTGCACTGATTTATTTTTTGGTTGATAATTACACTGGAAGAAAAGTTTTTCTTTCCAATGAACGGGCATGTTATCTACAAAATTTTGTGAGTAAAGATTATTATCATGAATTATCTCCAGGTTAACGTACTTATCCAGCCCAAGAGCATAACCAATTGCCTCGCTTGCGTAACCGCTTGGATTAAATATAGGCGAAGCCCAAATAACTTTTCTTTCTATCTCTTTTGTCTTAAGAAAACTTATTAATTCTTCTGTACTCAAATATTCTGACAAGGATGAAATATATTCAGGATAATTTGTACAATACCAATGTGAGTCAGATATTTGACCATTGAAATTACTTAGAATAAAATTCCATTGTTCTTGCAGCAAGGCATTATCTTTAAAAATTAATAATCCATATCGTAATGCATCAGATGCTTCGGCTACAAGGTCATTATTAATGAGATTGATAAATAACTCTTTGATTGCCTCCGGGTTCATTCCATTTAATTTGGCATTAACCCAGTTTTGTGTTCTACCATCTTTTCTTCTTACAATACTTCGTCCAATAAGAGTGTAAGTCGGATCGGCATGAAAGACAACCATTTTATGATTATGTTTAATTTTGAAACCAGCGTTACGACACCTTTGAGAAAAGTCGCTGTCTTCAGATTGATAAAATTTTCTTTCCTCATCCCATTTAACTTGTTTTGCAGCATCTTTTCTGATGATCCAGCCGCCGCCGCCAGTCATATAGGTGTAATCATCCTTTTCCCATTCTTCAAGAATTATATGTCCACGAGGACCATTTATTGTTGCATAGTCCCAGTACCTTGAGCCATCAGGCAATCTTACTTGTGAAGTAAGTATGTCAAAATTCTCATTGTAGTTTTTTAAACTATTATACCAATCTTTTGAAAGAATGATATCGTCATCAAGAATTGTAATGAAATCATATTTACAATTCTCAACAGCTTTATTCCTTAATGCAGAGAGATTTCCACCTTCTGCTTCTTCAATTGCCGGAATGTATTTTACATTTTCTCTATCATTATATTTCCCAACAACAATAATTTCATATTCTGGTATTTTTTGATACTTAATACTTCTAATAACTGTTTTAAGTTCTTTAAGCTTTTTACCATTAGTGATTATACAAAACGAAATCGGTATGTCTTTATTTTCTTTGAGTACAATTTTTTGATTTTCTCTTTCTTTCAATTCAAGGAACATCTGTTCATAATTTTTTACTTTGCTCTTCCACGTCCATTCTTGCAAAATTGATTTACGCGCGTTATCAGATAACTGCGATAAATTTAGTTTTTTTAATTTTCTTATTGCTTCTGCAAAGCTTTCAACAGTTCTATCAACAAGAAAACCATTGTATCCATCAACAATTATCTCCGGCATATTGCCAACTCTAGTTGATATTACCGGCAACCCGCAAGCAAAAGATTCAAGTGCGGGATTTGGAGTTCCTTCAGTTTCAGAAGCACAAAGATAAAATGATGATTTGTGATAAATTTCATCTCTAACCTGTTCTCTTGTAAAAAGTTCAGACTTCTGTTTTACTGCATATCTGTCAAGTGTTACCAATTTAATGTTAAGTTGTTTACAAACCTGCCTTACTATATCAAGTCCTTTATTGCCGATTGAACCCGAGTGTCCGACCCAGCAAGCAGTTAAACTTTTTGGTTTTTTCTTAGCAGGATAAAATAATTCCTCATCAACACCATTCTGACAAAGGAAAAAATTGTTTTTATCGCTAACCGATTGATACATTTCATAACTGTTTACAAAACCGGCAAGATATTTTTTTTCTTCAATTAATCTTATTGTTTTATCAAGATGAACCGGTGCGGAGCAGCCAACAACAACTTTATTTGCGGGAACATTCTCTATTCCATTTACTACTTCTCCTCCAAAATAAACTATGAAGTCGTAATCATTATGATTAAAATCTTCGCCAAGTTTTTTTGCTTCAACTATAAAACGTGGTGAGATATATTTTTTTATATAATTAATCTTTAACCACCAAGCCCAGCCTTCTTCATCATAAAAGAAAAGAAGTTTAATTTTGTCAGAATTATTTTCTACCAATTGCGTTCTCTTTCCTGAAAAATTTTTTTCAACATTTGAGATAACAAAATGATGTTTCCCTGATTTTGTTTTTGGTATTTCATCAACTACTGACCAGGAAACAGAAATATCACCACCAAGATGATTTTTTATTTTAGCAACAATTTCTTCCAATGTGTCTGGATTAAATTTGTCTAATACTTTAATTAAAATTTGTAATTCATCAACTTTATCCTGTTTGACCTGGAAAGAACTAATTCCTTCCACGTTGTAGAATAAATGAGTAAAAAATTCTCCATGTACCATCCGATTGTCGGGAGTAATTATGGTGTTTGCTATTCTTCCTTTTACTTCTGTTAATAAAGGAAATCCTCTACCGCACTTACATTGCTTATCGGAAAGCACTCCTACATCTCCAATTTCGTACCTGATTAGCGGCATAGCATAATTCATCAAATCAGTAATTACTATGCTTCCTTCTTCTCCATATGAAACAGGAAGACCGTTTTTAATTAATTCAAGATAACGCAAATCAGAAAAAATATGCATTCCATTATGAACACTGCACTCACAGGCAATAGAAGGAATTTCTCTTGAACCATACATATTAAAAACTTTGCATCCAAAAACATCTTCAACTGTTTGCCGCTGGTAATCCCACATTTTTTCTGCTGATGATTCGATTGCTTCTGTTAAAGGAAAAGAAAATTTATATCCGATTTCTTTCAGGTAACTTGCAACATAGTATAGTGAAGAAGCGTAACCTCTTATTGCTTTTGGCCTAAAGGTTTTTATTTCTTCAACAAAACTCTCGATTTTTTCCGAAGTAAGATTAAATGAATTTAACCATCTTTCATTTGGCGGAAATGCTGAAGGAACATCTCTGTCTGCTCCCCAGATTAAACCAAGTTTATCAGAAGGATTATAACCAATCCACCTTCGGAAACGATGAGCAGAAAGATCAAACCACAGTTGAGATAATTTATCCCGCAGGAATGACATTGGATTTCCGGTTGAACCGCCGGTTGAATCTTGAAATACATCCTGCGCCAAAAAATTTTTTGCCTGAAGTTTCTCAAAATTTTTTTGTATGTCTTCTTTGGTCAGCACTGGAATGGCTGTAAATTGTTCCAGACTTGAGAAAGAATATGGATTAAATCCTATCCTTTTAAATAACAAATTATAATACTCAACATTTTCAAAAGCGTGAATAAGTAAATTTTTTAATCGTTCAAACTGTAATTTTTCAATTTCTTCTTTTGATTTCCACTGTATCTCTTCAAGATGTTTTGCTATTGATTCAATATTCGATTGTTTTGAAATATTTAACGAACCACTAAATACTTTTTCTCTCACTTCAGATTCTCTTTTCTTTGGGAGATTTCTTTTGATTTCTACCACATACTTTAACATCAATTCAAAGACCGCTTCTTCATTATAATCTTTAATTACTCTTTTCCATCCATTTGCAGCAATTCTTTTTCTTTCTTCATCATTGGCAATATAGAATTTTGTTAATTCAATAGCTTCTTCAATCGTATCAAATCCAATAACCTCTTCTCCTAATTTGAAAATCTTACCAAGATAAGATTTATTATCACAAATTTGCATTACACCATTGGCTGGAAGATAATAAGTCCTAAAATTAATTGGGCCTGTTGAGTTGTGAATATTAATTCCAATTTTAGTCTGTTGCAACAATGGAATTCTTTTTTCTTCCGGAAGAAAACCATTAGTCCAACCGGGTCCATAGTAAACACCTTTGGGAAATGCATTTACAAATTTATCAAGTCGTTCCGCTCGCCATGGACTTGTTCTTTCGCAAAGCAAGGTAACATCGTGTTGTCTTTTACTATTCAGTATTGCATCATAAGTTAATGAAGGATCGAAATCGTAGTCCCGAAAACCAATTGGCCAAAAGAAGGCATTTTTTACTCCCCAGGATTTATACATTTCAACAGCAGCAATATTTCCTACAAGACTTAAATCATAAGCAGCGGCAACTGGCTTTGATAAATCTTCTGAAGATTCCGGGTCATCAAAACAAGCGTAAGCAGTAACTTGTGGAATTTGTTTAACAAACTCCGGATGAATATTAATTCCATTATAGTTCAGAAATACATCAAACGATTCAAGTTTTCTCAGTAAGTTTTCATACATTAAAAGAAGAGTTGAATTCTTTGTTTTCCAGAGATAATCAAGCTCTTTCCAGCTTAATCTTGGACCAGGAGGATTAAGAGTAAGACAAAAACCTTCAACTTCAAATCCTTTTTTTCTTAATCGCCCCAGCCAATTTTCGTTTCTTTGTTTAATATCGACTGAAAATTTGGGGAAATATGAATATCCTACCAAAACTCTCATAAAAGCCTTGAACAATTTTTTATCTTAATTTTACGCATTATACCAAACAATAATATTTTAATTACAACCACAATGAAATTGGTAAATCAGTTTTTTAACTTAGTCCAAATAGAAATCTTTACTATTAAATTTTATATCATAATAACGTCAGATTGATGCTAAAACCATTCCAATAATATTTAATGAATTTGTAATAAAATTGAGTAAACTTGTGATTGATAGTGCCCTGATGGCTAATAATAGCCAGTCAATTTTGTGGTTAAATAGAGTTGAGTTTTAGAATTTGAGTTTCCAGTTCTTTTTCAAATTTCTCTCTTGAGATAGTTTCCTGCTTGCTTTTTTCTATTTTCAGATTTTCAATCCGTTTTTGCGTTTCAGCAATTTTATTTTGAAGAGAATCTTCGAGTGATTTCTGTTTTCGTTGAGCCTCTTTCTTGGCGTTTTCTATTTCAACTTCTTTTTGTGCTTTAAGTGAAGTGATTTTTTTTGCAAGTCTTTGTTTCTGGTTCGATCTTTCAATGACTGTTGAAACGTAACTAATAAATGAAATTATCATTCCCAGAAAGAATATTATTCCGCCCCACTTAATTCCATTTGCCATTAAAGAAGTGATAAACTCAGAAGACTTTAACGATACATCTGAACTATTTCCAACGCTGCCTATAAAACCACCGGCAAGAAAAACAATCATTGAGATGATTAAATTATATACCATATTATTGTTAAATGAACCAGCTGCATCAAATTCTTTTGTTGCTTCAATATGTTCCAGTTTATCTTCATAATTTTTTATAACAGCATCACTGTTTTTAGTAATTAGTTGTATAGAAGAGTTCAAAGTTTTTGAAGTAGTTTCTTTTACATGTCTAAGTTCTTCATGAAGCTGAGCAATAAGCTCTGTATCTTCTTCTATTCCCATATTAAATTGCTCAAGTTCAACGGCAACTTTTGCATTTATATGTTCTTTGATCTTAGTTTTTATTTTTTCAATAATATTGTTGAATTTACCCAATAAATTCTCCAGGACAATCTGAATCATTACATTGCTGTTTGATTTATAAGTAGTAAAAAAATTGTCCAGGTATTCAATTTCCTTTCGAATTTCTTCATCATAAAATTCTTCAACTTTAAGTTCTTTCAATATAGACAGTCTCTCTATTATATTTTCTTTTGCAGAAGACTCCTGGGTACAGAACGAATCAATAATTGATTTGATGTCTGAATATATATCTGAAAATTCTGTTTCAAGAAATATTTCGTATGTAACACAATTTCGCAAAAGAAAACCAAAAAGATTTAAATTATTTACGCTATTAGCATATTGCAATCTTTTAATATCATATTTAATAAGAGATGAAATGCCATCAAGTGCAAGTGGAATGTCCTCAAGATGTTTTTTACAAATTGAACTATAAAAAAGTGCTGTTATACCATTTGCTTTTGAAGTAAGTGCAGCATTAAAATGTTGTTCTGCTTTTAAGAAATTATTTTCTTTTAATTCATTAAATCCACGATACACATTTATATAGTACAAGAACTCTGGTTTAATCGAAGCTTCAGTTTGCAGGTCAAGCACTGTAGATTCTGCTTTCTTAAACATATCGTCTGCTTTATCTATCAAACGAAACTTCGAATCAAAAGTGAAAATCGTCCCGGCCAGGATATATTTTATAAAATTATCTCTATTGATATTTCTATCTATTAGATTAAGCGATGAAAGCGCATAATAAGCTTTTTCTTTATCAATAGGTTCTGTTGCCCATTTTATAAAATATCTTTTAACTTCGTCATATTGATCATAAATATCGAAGTTTGATTTTTTATAATTCTTCAGTAATTCATTAAACTGGTAAATAATCGGAAGTTCATTTGCCCAGATACGGGGAGCATAACGCAGAGGGATGAAAATTTGTTTCAACTCCTGAGGGATATCAAATGCAAAAAGCTCAGAGACACTCTTTAAAAACTGGGGAAAAGCAACTTCGTTTTCAAGGTTATCTCTGAACAACTGTTTTCCATAGCCAAGGAACCTGGAAACCAGCACATTGTAATTTATTTTGTCTTCCTCCTTCTTCTCTTCAACGAAGGAAGATTCGACAAGATATGCATCCTGCATAAATTTTCATCCATGATATAGGTTTAATCTGTTGGTATAGTCGAAAAAAAAATATAGAACTTAAGCCCTAAAGCTTAAGCTGCTATATTTTCCAAAACACTCTCAACTGCCTGAGTTTGATCAACTGTTAAAAGTTTTTCAAGATCTAATAAAATAAGTAACCTGTCTTCAAGTTTTGCAACAGAGGTAATGTATTTTGTATCAACACCTGTCACTAATTCCGGTGGTTGTTCGGTTATATTTTTAGGAATTCTTAATACTTCGCTAACTGCATCAACGAGAAAACCAATCGTATTATTTGTCAATTCAACCACAACTATTCTCGTGTTTTTATCGTTTTCTTTTTTGGGAATACCTAATCTTGTTCTGAGATTTACTACCGGTATAATTCTTCCCCGAAGATTTATTACTCCCTCTATAAAATCAGATGTGTTGGGAACCTTAGTTATATTTGTTAGTTTATTTATTTCCTGAACTCTCAGAATATCAACACCAAATTCTTCATTTTCAATTTTAAAACTTACTAGCTGAAGTAATTCTGTGTTTTCAGTTTTTGATTCCGTAATATTTGTCATTTTCTTAACTCCTCAAGATATTTTATGAAGAAACTTTTATTTCTTTTTTAATTATCGTATTTTGATTTAAATGCTTTATAGCTTGTTAAAGAAACATAAGGGAGGGAAATCCTCCCTCAAATTAACTTTTAACAAGTTTTCCATTACTTCTTACTGATAGCGAACCTGTGTGGTTCCCAAGTTTGAATCTGTTAGTTAAATCCTGTAAGGTCATAGCAAGCCTGTTTAAATCTTCTGCAGCTCTTGCTACCTGTTGTATGCCAGCAGAACTTTGTTGTGTTACACTACTTATGCTTTCTATGTTCTTGCTTATCTGCTCTGCACTGCTCGACTGTTCTTCACTAGCTGCAGCTACCTGGTTTACCATATCGCTGACTTTTTCATTAACTTTCAGTATTTCATCCAGAACTAACGATACTTCCTCTGTTAAGCTCATTCCTTCTTCTACTGATTTCTTTGCCTCCATCATCGATTCATCTGCTTCCTTAGCTTCCTTCTGTATCGTCTTGATTGTCTCGGCTATCTCTTTTGTTGCTTTGGTTGTTCTTTCAGCAAGCTTCCTAACTTCATCTGCTACTACTGCAAAGCCTCTTCCCTGTTCTCCTGCTCGGGCTGCTTCTATTGCGGCGTTTAATGCTAACAGGTTTGTCTGGTCGGCTATATCATCTATCACCTGAGTGATCTCTCCTATCTGGTCTGTCTTGTTTGCAAGCGATGAGATTATTTTTCCTGTTGATTCTGCCGACTCTACTATTTTTTCCATTCCTCTCTTGGTTTCTTCTACTTTCTTTGCGCCTTTTTTTGCATTATCACTTGCTACTTTAGAGCTTTCAGCAGATGTACTTGCATTTCTTGATGTCTCTATTATTGTTTTTGTCATTTCTTCTACTGCTGCTGCTATTTCACTTGTCTGCGCACTTTGTTCCTGTGCCCCCGCTGCCATCTCTTCGGTTGATGAAGATATTTGAGTTGTTGCACTTACAGTAGATTGTACGGCTTCTGTTACACGACTTAAAGCTTCCTGTAACGATTCAGCAACCTGATTAATGCTATCTTTTAACAATTGATGATCACCTTTATAATTCTTTTTCATCCTTACAGTCATATCACCAACAGCCATTACAGATAAAACTTCACGTGCTTCGTTTACTGGATTAATTACTTCGTCTAACGTACTATTAATTCCACTTACAATGTCTCTATAACCACCTTGGAATTTGTGCGTGTCTCCACGAGTCGATAATCTTCCTTCCACTGCGGCTTCAGTGAGTACATTGGTTTCATCTACAAGGTCTCTTAAAGTTGAAGTAATTGCGTTTAAAGCAGGTGCAAGTGCATCTGAATTATCAAAAGCTTTTACTTCAACTGAGACATCGCCCTGAGAAACTTTATGCATAGCATCTGCATAATCATCAAGTCGTTTTGCAACCTGATTGCAGGCATCAGCCATTTCACCAATTTCATCTTTTAAGTTCACATCTGCTCTCGCTTTTACATGTCCTTTTACTAATTCCTGAGCCATAACTAAAACTTTATTAACTGGTTTGTTAATCAAATTTGCAATGAATACTCCTATTATCATTGCTACAACAAATCCGATTAAAGCAAATATTAAAAGATTAGCTCTTGCTGAAGAAGCTTGTTCATCAGCTTCCAAATCCAATTTCTGGGTATTCTGCCAATTGTAGTCATTTAATTTCCTCAGCAAATTTCTGGAATTAAGATATGATTCTCTTGTTAAAAGATATTCCTCCATAGTGCGGTTATCAAGCTCAGCTATCTGAGGAGCATCACCACTTATACCTGAAGAAAGTAAATTATCTTTTTCTTTGCTCAAATTAACCACAACATCATGCCTGTTTTTCCACTCATTATAATTAGAAATAAATTCTTTCCAGAGAGTTGCTTCTTCTCCATCTTTTTCAATTTTATCATATGCTTGCCATAATTCTTCAATTTTAGCCAAACCATCATCAACAGCTTTATATTGTGCCTGTCTTACTGCGGGATCCATCATTCTTCTATTTATCAAACCTCGTTCAGCAACTACTACAAAATTCAGCATAGATTCAATTTGGTTAACATACATCAATGCAGGTGTAGCTTCTTTGGTTATTTTATCCATATTCGTCATGACCGAATTTAAACCCGAATATCCGACATAACCAACAATGCCAGTTATTGTTGCCACAACCAGAAAACCCACAACGAGTTTGAGTTTTAGTTTTAAATTATAAAACCAATTCATTTTTTTATCCTTTAAATTATTTTTGTAAGAAATTTTCCTCTTTCAATTTTATTATCGATTGTTTAGAAAAAAAGTTAACAGGTTTTATCTTTTTGTTTTACTAAAAAGCCCCGGCTATTCTTGGGGCTTTTATAAAAAGATAATGACTTGCTACGTGGAATAAAATTATTGAATTCCTTTACTGTTTAGATGTGCGGAGTATTTTTTATCTGTCTTTAATATATGGTTGGTTAACCAGTCTTTGAGGAAATTCATAATTTCAATTGAACTTGTCATATTTCCATTTTTTAGATCACTTTTATATTTTGTTACACTTTCTATTAATTTTTTGTGTTCCTGAAGATGCAGTGAGCATTCAGAATATCCTGTCTTTTTCATTAGATTTTCTTCATGCCCAAAATGAAATACTGTGTACTCAACAAGTCCATCAATAATTTCATCAATGACTTTTTTTCCTTTGCCTACTTTCATAGCATCGTGAAGATCATTTAAAAAACCAATCAGCACTTTGTGTTGTTCGTCTATTTCTTTTACTTTTACTGAAAAGTCATTTGTCCAGTTTATTAATGCCATTTTATATCTCCTGTTTATCTACTTAATGATTAATAATTTCTTTAATTGGTTCTTTTTGTTTTTTATAATGTGATTGTAAATGCAGAGAAATAACTGTTTACTTGTTCTGTGTTTTTTCCATAGATGTCATAGGACGCCCCCAATACGAATATGAGATTATTTGTTACTGTATAAGTAAATCCAGCGATAGATGATGTCCTTAATTGATTTAATCCATCATTCTTTCCAAACTCATCAATTATTTCAAAAATAACTTGAAAATTTTCTGTCAGATTATATCCGGTTGAAATCCCCGCAATATTTAAATAATCGCTGTGTTGAATTCCTTTAATAAAAGTAAATGAATAAACCGCATCCAGAGAAAATTTTTCTGAAAAATCATAAGTAAAGATTGAACCAATTGAAAAATGCTGATGAGATGCATTATCCGTGAGAGTGTCAGGTTGAAATTTATTCCCCGCAGGGAAATTTATTCCGGCAATTAAACCAAAACTATATTTTTCCAAATCTACCATTCTGTATTTTGCCCCAACACATATTTCCTCAACAGTTGAAGAAAACGATGTACCAAGTTCAATATTATCTCTCAAACCAAATGTTATTCTAAAATTTAGCGAAGAATTTAAATATCTGCCGCCAATTTTTTCAACATTGCCTGTTGAATTAAAGCATTTAGAAGAATTTGCAATTATAAAAGAAGGTTCAAACTCAAAAATTCCTACTTTTACTGTTTCTGTATTAGGAACAATTAACTTTGAAGCCGATATACCACTTATCTGTGCTATTGAGCCTGTACTAGAAAATAGAATAATGAATAGAAAATTAATCCAAATTTTCAAATATCTGGTGGTTTTTATTACACACATCTTAACCAACATTTTAATTTATATTTCTATTATCGTGTTGATTAAGAATAAATTTAGTTTATTAAAAAAATTCCACCTTGTTATGGTGGAATTTGAACTGATTTTTTTTGTTTTATTGT
>CAZHVS010000004.1:201467-207088 GCA_964536015.1 uncultured Ignavibacteriaceae bacterium | reverse complement strand
TTTAAGTTCCGTAACCTTCAAGTCCTGCACTTCTTAGTTCATTAAAAAGATAAGCACCGAATACTATGATTATAATTATATAAAAAATTATTAAGACAAGAGCAATAATCATCAGTACTTTTTGAATGAAGAAATATCTTTCTTGCTTTTCCAGTGCTCTTTCGAGTAAAGCAAAGTCGTTGTTCATAAGGTACATAGTAAGGGATTCGGATGCTTCACGGAGACGCAGACCCATAAAAATTAAAGGGACTCCAAACAAAGCCCCGACAATAGTTAAACAATATAAAGCCCCCATAATAATGTTAAAGAGACCAACAAAATTCATATCTCCAGTTAGTTTTTTGACTATCATCTGGAACATTGGTGAACTTGAGTCATTCATAGCTTCTCCTTTATTAATGATTATTTTATTAAGATATTATTAGTTTTCTTTTGCACGCAAGGAATCCCAGATCATATAAACGCAAATTACCATGAACATAACTATGCTTACTAATTCAGCAGCGTGACTTTCAACCCATTCAGACATTACCCAGTTAGCACCTGTAGAACGAATAATAACACTAACTACACCCATTAAAGCACCGCCTGCGATGAATCCTGAAGCTATTAAAGTTCCTCTTTCTCTTCTTGCGTTATTAATTTTTTCATCTTTGCTTCTTGTGGAAACGTAATGAGAGATTAATCCGCCAACTAATAAAGGTGTATTAATTTCCTGCGGTAAATACATACCTAATGCAAAGGCAAGAACGGGAACATTTATCATTGCAAGTATTAAAGAAATTATTGCACCGGCAATGTATAACATCCAAGGTGCTGGCTGATTAGACATAAGAGGTTGAATGATGGCAGCCATTGCATTGGCTTGAGGAGCAGGCAAACCACCACCGGCAAATCCATAAATTTTATCGAGCAGAGAAATTATCCAAACAACTGTAGCCGCTGAAACAATTGCGCCGACAAATTTCCATTTTTCCTGTTTGTAAGGAGAAGAGCCAAGCCAGTAACCAATTTTCAAATCTGTAATAAAAGAACCTGCAACGGATAAAGCAGTGCAGACAACACCGCCAATTATTAATGCAGAGACCATTCCTGTAGCACCTGATAAACCAAATGAAACGAGAATGATAGAAGAAAGTACAAGCGTCATTAAAGTCATACCCGACACAGGGTTATTACCAGTAATAGCAATAGCATTAGCAGCAACCGTAGTGAACAGGAAAGACATAATCATAACAATTAACAAACCGACAATAGCGTGTGTAAAGTTATTAACGACACCAAACAGGAAGAAGATAAAAATTACTATTGCTGTGAAAATTATTCCGAGCACGATAATTTTCATTGAAAGGTCTTTGTGAGTTCTTAAAGAATCGTTTTCATTTGACTTGCCACCAAAGATTTCTTTAACAGCAATTGAGACTGCAGAACGAATTACCTTGGAAGACCTGACAATGCCAATGAAACCAGCCATAGCAATAGCACCAATGCCGATTTGTCTAACATAATTTCTGAAAATCATTTCAGCGGACATATCTTTTATTAGCAGAGAAACATTTGAGCCAAGAGTTACAGTAAGATTATCTCCGAAGTATGATATAAGAGGAACAAGCACAAACCAAGCAAGAAAAGAGCCTGCGACAATGATGGTTGAATATTTTAATCCGATTACGAATCCAAGTCCAACAACAGCAGCACTTGTGTTTAGTCTGAAAACAAGTTTAAATTTATCGGCAAGAACCTGTCCAGCGCCAATAACTCTAGTAGTAAAGACTTCAGCCCAAGTACCAAAAGTAGCGACGACAAAATCATAAATACCACCAATTAAACCGCTAACGACAAGTACGGCAGCCTGGTTGCCGCCTTTTTCACCTGCAACAAGAATTTCAGTAGTAGCAGTTCCTTCGGGGAAAGGAAGTTTACCATGCATTTCTGCGACAAAATATTTTCTGAAAGGAATAAGAAATAAAATTCCTAAAAATCCACCCAACAGTGAAGCAAAAAACATTTGGAAGAAAGCAGTTTGTAATCCAAGGATATAAATGCCGGGCAAGGTGAAAATAGCTCCAGCTACTACGGCACCGGAAGAAGAGCCAATAGATTGAATAATTACATTTTGTCCCATACCGTTTTTCTTACCGAGAACATTAGTTAAACCAACGGCAAGAATTGCAATAGGAATAGCGGCTTCAAATACTTGACCAACCTTTAAGCCAAGATAAGCAGCGGCAGCAGAAAAAATAACAGCCATTACTAATCCTGTAATTATTGAGTAAGGAGTAACCTCGGGAAAATCAATATGAGGGGACATTATTGGTTTGTATTCTTCGCCAGGTTTTAGTTCTGTATAAGCATTTTCGGGTAAACCTTTTCCTGCAGTAGTATGATGTTCGGACATAGAAGTTCCTCTGAATGAATTAATAAATTGTTGACAAAAATTTAATAATTAATGAAAAAATTTTTCTTGGATATAAAAATAGCAATGAGTTATTTCTTTGCCAAAAATAAAAAACCATTGCAAGGAAATCTTACAATGGTTAATTAATCCAACTCTCCCCGAACATTGAAACTAATCAGTCGATGACTTCCAAATTATTTTGCAATAATCATTTTGTTAACAGTTGAAAAGTTACCAGCTTTAAGAGCATAGAAATAAACTCCTGCCGGTAATTGAGAAGCATCGAAATCAAATTCATAGTAACCGGGTTCTTTCAATTCGTTAACAAGGGTAATTAATTCTTTTCCTAAAATGTTATACAACTTAATGCTGATATTTTGTTTATCACTTACCGCATATCTTATTCTTGTAGATGGATTAAAAGGATTGGGATAATTCTGAAAAAGTTCAAATACTTTTGGTATATCATCAACATTTATTTCAATTTGCTTACTATAACTAAACTTGCCATCATTGTCTAATTGTTTCAGCCTGTAAATATAATTTCCTTTAGAAATGTTATTGTCTGAGAAGTAATAATCTTTTTTGGAATTACTATTACCTGCACCGTTTACAAATCCAATTTTTTGCCAGTTAAAATTACCATTGTTCTCACTTTTTTGAATCTCAAAACCAAAGTTGTTAACTTCAGTTTCTGTTTTCCAGTTTAGAATTACTTTTCCATTGTTATAATTAGCCGAGAAAGAACTTAATTCAACAGGGAGTGCACCAGAAGTAATGCCATACCTGCTGGCAAGATATTGTTCAACAGCAGTTCTGTCTTCAGAAGATAAAACAGTATCGTAAATAATGATTTCTGCAATGTCACCATCCAGCGCAAAACTATTATCGCATCTCATTCCAAATCTTAAATAACCGCTGTTAGATGAAGTTATATTAGTAGAAGAAGTTCCACCGTTTATTCCGTCAACTCGAACAACGCCGCCGGTTTGTGAAGCATATCCGGAGAATACGTGAGGATTACCATCGGTAAATTCTCCATTAACACCTTTGTCCAGATATACAGAAGTAACAGGTATAAAGCGCGCACCAAGCCCATTCAGATGGAATTCGAATTGTTCATTAGAACTTCCACCAAATAGAAATTGAATATTTGGTGAACTTGATTTTGCAACGACAAAAATTTCATAAGGTCTGCCAAGGATATTCAGATTGTCCATTGAGCAGGTTAAATAAGATGAAGAGCCATTGAAATGTACTGCGGGTTTTCCATTAATTGAAGAATTAATTAATGTAGGTTGATTTGCGATCATAAATTGAGAAGCATCATTTCCAAAACCGGAAACATCGCCCCAGTTAGAAACAGGTGATTTTGTTGAACTAAGGTTTAAATCTGCTCTACAGCGAAGTCGTAAGTTTTCCATTGGAATAGTCGTACTTAAAAAGAATGTTATTACATCACTTTCATCTCCACCGGCAACAAGTTTAAAATAATAAACTGTTTCAGGGGAAAGACCTGTTAACACTTCACTTACGTCTATACTTCCACTAATTGGGATGACGATGCTTTGCCAAGGTGTGCTCTGATTTAAACTATCCTTGTTTGTTCCATATTCAAAACGGTAAGTTATTGAATCATTGCTTCCAACGATATTACCATTTAATGTCATAGATGTTGCAGAGTTTACTATAGGAATATCAATAGAAAGCCCTAATCTTAAATAACCAGTTGTGAATTTAATTACAGTGCTATCAAAGACTCCCGGGAAAGCATTAGCCGTTCCATTATAAATTGAAGTATCGGCAATTAACATATAATAAGAAGTGTTGCTTTGCAAGACACCCACTTCAGGAGAAACGTAAATGTTGTTTTGATATCTATCGATTGAATTTGATGTACCCGAATATACAAGTTGATGGTTTGAAGATTTATAAATTTTGATATTCTTAAAACTATTTACTCCGATATAGACATTTTGTGAAAAAGAAAGAATTAAACTACCTTCTGTTGGAGATGATTCATATTCTATAAGGCGGGGTTTTGTTGTATCTTCTGGAACATTAGGAAGTTTTGGGAAAATTCCATTAGCTATTAACCAGGTAGAAGCGTCCCAAGTATTATCGGTAAAATAATGAGAAGTAGCTGCATAACTTGAAGCATTATTTATATCGATATCAGCACCATCTCTGCCAGTTGCCCAGGGTTCATGATACCAGATAAGTCCGTTTTTATAAAGTGAGTTGCTTCCAAAATTATTACTTAAGCCACCAGAATTAGTATGAGCAATTCTCCATGTAAAACCCCATCCAGAAAATCCACCATTGACATATGTGTTTAGTGCAAAGGAATTGTAAATTCCCATAATGTCAATCATTCCAGCAATACCTGCAGCAGAAGATGCAAAAACACCGCTTGGAGCAAAAATATTTGTTCTTGAGTATGACCGATTGATTGAAGCACCATAACCAAATCCAATTATACCGCCTGCTCTGTAAGTTGAAGTAGTGGCGTTCGGGAATGATACGCTTCCTCCTGAATAGCAGTTATCAATAATATATTCCGATGTCCTTCCGATTAAACCACCGGATGCTGCATCATTCACATTTGAAGCAGAAGAAACAGTTGCATTCGCAAAACATTCAAAAACAGTTCTTAAGCCGCCAGTGTACTGTGCAAATCCAATTAACCCGCCGACATATTCACAAATGTTTGATGGACCAAGTCCCGTAATGCTTCCACTTATTATTCCACATCTTTCTAATTCTGTGTTAGTAGCATGACCAATCATTCCACCTATTCGATTTTCTCCTGAAGTTGTCTGCCCGGTTACAACAATATTTTTTAATCTGAAATTTTTAATGACAGCTCCTAATGTGTATCCAAAAAAACCAAGGTAATTATTTCCTGTAGCGGAAGTATTTGTAACTGTACAGTTGTAAACAACAAAACCATTACCATCAAAATTACCTGAGAAGGGAATCGAGTCTATTCTTCCTATTGGTGGGCTATTACTAAATCCACTCATGTCAATGTGATTAGTGAGTTTAATATATGAAGACCAGTAAGAACTGTGAGTCATAATGTTGTATAACTCGGAAGCAGAACTTACGAGGTAAGGATCAGTTATAGTTCCGCTGCCAGTTTGTGCATTCAACGAAATGAATGAAAGAAGAAAGAAAGTAATTAGTAATATGTTTTTTTTCATTGTAAATCCCTTTTGAA